>JAXLQQ010000039.1:0-52163 GCA_046331525.1 Blastocatellia bacterium | reverse complement strand
TCAAATGTCGTCAGCCACAAGTAGCCATCGCGCGTCTGAATGATTTCGCGCACCGAGTTTTGCGGCAGGCCATTGTCCGCTGTCCAATGGTCAAAGCGGTATTGCGCCGAGGCCGGAACCAGCAGGACAAGGCAGACCCATACACAGCACACACATACTCCACGATACTGATCTCGAACTCGGAAATTCACGAAATGACTTTGCGGTTATGGACGATTGGCGCGTTCACCGATGACGCGCTGCTTCGGGAGAAAGCCGAGGCAGTATAAAACATCAGGCAGGCAGTGAAAAGACGCCCGCCTATTCGTAACGTTGGCCGCGCGTATCTCGTAAATCCACCCCTTCTGCTTGTTGCAGTTTCGCAAACAGGCCTCTACTATCCTCTAAACTTTGAAGAATTTCGCGGCGAGGGCGAAACCGACCGGATGATTGCGGGCGATGTCGCCAGGCAATGTTATGTTAGCTATTGCAACCGCAAAGACACCGATTAGGTGTTCAGTAAATTTCGCAAGTGAAGCTGTCAAGCAACGTGAACTTTTTATGAAGCGAATCCACACAATTGATTTTGTGCGCGGCGTCGTGATGGTCATTATGGCGTTAGATCACACGCGCGATCTGATGCACGTAACAGCGATCACACAAAGCCCGACCGATTTAACGACCACGACGCCCGCGCTCTTTTTCACGCGCTGGATTACGTATTTCTGTGCGCCGATCTTTGTCTTTCTGGCAGGAACTTCGGCATATCTTTCCGCGCAAAAGCAAAATGATTTGGCTGTGACACGCCGGTTTTTATTGCGGCGCGGCATCTGGCTGGTTGTGCTTGAATTCACGGTGGTCAATTTCGCCATCTGGTTCGATTTAAAATTTCGCACGTTTATTTTTCAGGTCATCGCCGCCATCGGTTTGAGCTTTATCGTATTGGCGCTGCTGCTGAGACTTTCTCCACGCGTGATTGGCCTCATTGGTTTGCTCATCATCTTCATGCACGATTTGCTGACACTAGGGTTGCCACGCAGCGGCGGACTGTGGCGAACGATCTTGTCGCCGCTCTTCGTGCTCACGCCCGTACCGCTTTCGCCCAACCTGCTGCTTATCATTTCGTATCCATTGATTCCGTGGCTGGGGATTCTGCTGGTTGGTTACGCGGCTGGAAAACTATTTGAACGCCCCGCTATTGAACAGCAAAGCATCTTACTGAAGTTAGGAGCGGGCGCGCTGGTATTGTTTGTTGTGTTGCGCTTCCTCAATGTTTACGGCGACCCGGCGAAATGGGCGATGCAGCGCAACGCGGTGTTCACGGTGTTGTCGTTCTTTAATATCTCGAAATATCCGCCTTCGTTGTTGTTTACGTTGCTGACGTTGGGCGCGATGTTTTTGTTGCTGGCCTGGGCAGAGACATTCCCGACAATCTTGCAACGGATATTTTCGGTGTACGGGCGCGTGCCGTTGTTTTATTACCTGCCGCATTTTTACCTATTGCATGTGCTGATGTTCGGCATGGTGTTTTTACAAGGCTTCGGCTGGTCTGACTTGGTCTTTGGCTTCAACTTCGGACGACCGAAAACCGGCAGCGGCGTAGGGCTGCCAGCGATTTACCTGATTTGGCTGGCGGTCGTGGCGGCGTTGTATCCGCTCTGCCGCTGGTACGGCGAATATAAAGCCGCGCACCACGACAAGGAGTGGTTGCGGTATCTCTGAAACAAACGAGAGAACGGTTTAGTGCCTGATTATCAGCGAAGGCATTTACGCGCAGCTGCTCACGCACACGAAATTTCGCTCCTTCGCGCCGCACCGTGGGACTGCGCCCAAGCTCGTTTACGTGCTGCACTATACCGGTTTTCACTTCAGTGTATGGCGTATGTAGTACCGGCTTCAGCCGGAAGGAATTGCTCGCTCAACTTCCGGCTGAAGCCGGTACTACATGCGCCATACACTGAAATGAAAACCGATCCAGGTTTTCGTACACGCTCTAAACTGCGCTGTTTGAAACTTGATTCAGGAGGACAAGTACATTGAGTTCAGAAAAAACCTTCATTGTCACAGGCGGTAACTCAGGCATCGGCCTAGCGATTGCCGAAGCGTTGTTACAAATGCAAAAGCAAGTTGTGATCGTGAGCCGTGATGCCAACAAAGGGCAACAGGCGCTGACTTTGCTGCGACAAGGCGTCGCTTCGACCAACATTGAATTGGTTGTCGGCGATCTCGGAACGATTGCGGGTGTGCGACAACTCGCTGAAGAATTGCTCGCGCGCTATCCGCACTCGCATTGCCTCATCAACAACGCGGGCGTTTGGCCGAGTAAATTGCAACACAACGCAGATGGATTGGACGAATGCACGCGGTTTGCGCGGCAGGCGGGCTACAAAAAAAATCACGCTGTGGACGAACAGCATTTTGTTGGCCGCGCGCAACCTTTATCAAAAGGCCGGGTATCAACTGGTCAAAGCAGAAAAGCATCACAGCTTCGGCCACGACTTGGTGGGCGAAACGTGGGAACTGAAACTGAACGGCTGAAGTTATGGTCGAAATCATACAAGCCTGCGATCCCAACGCTATCAGTGCCGCGCGCACACTCTTCGCGGAATACCAGCATCACTCGGCATTGATCTGAGCTTTCAAGCTTTCGCTGCTGAACTAGCGAATTTGCTCGGAGCGTGTGCACGGCCCTTTGGTTTTACGAGGAAAACAAATGACATCACAAGCAGAAAAAGGCGAGCGATTTCGCGCGCTGCATCAACAGGACGAAGCCTTCATCATCCCGAATCCCTGGGATGTTGGCACGGCTCGGCTGCTCGCGCATCTGGGCTTTCAGGCATTGGCAACGACCAGCGCCGGATATGCGTTTTCGGTTGGCAAACCGGACAACTCGATTCCCCGCGACGAAGTGCTGCAACACGTTCGGGACATTGTCGCCGCCACGGATTTGCCCGTCAGCGCCGATCTGGAAAACGGTTTTGGCGACAGCCCGGAAAGCGTCGCCGAAACCGTACGACTGGCCGCTGCCGCCGGGCTGGTCGGTTGTTCTATCGAAGACATGTCGCACGATCCGACACAGCTCATTTACGAATTGGCACACGCGACAGAACGCATTCGCGCGGCGGCTGAAGTGGTGCGCGCGCTGCCGTTTGTTTTCACGCTGACTGCGCGGGCCGAAAATTATCTGGTCGGACGCCATGATTTGAAAGACACCATCCAATGCTTGCAAGCCTATCAGGAAGCAGGTGCGGACGTACTCTACGCCCCTGGGCTAACGAGCGAGGCGGACATCGCAGCAGTGGTTCGTTCGCTGGATCGTCCGGTGAATGTCGTGATGGGATTATTCAGGCGTTCGCTTCGGCTTCGCCAAACCTTATCCGAACTCGGCGTGAAGCGCATCAGTGTGGGCAGCGCGCTCTGCCGTGCGGCGCTTGGCGCATTTTTGCATTGCCGCCGAAGAGATGAAAACGCACGGCACGTTTACGTTCGCCGATGAGGCGGTGAAATCAAAGACATCAATGCCCTGTTTGGTATTAGCCCGGACTGCAATTACTGCGGAAAATGAGCCCCGCTCAATTCTGCCGCAAGGCAGTCAACGGATCAGCCTTCTCGGCATTGAAGACATGCGGCACCGCCGGTATTGGCTGATTGTTGCTCCTCGAAATGTCTTTTATGCTCCGCGCACTCAAAATGAGCGTTAATGAGACACGTCATTTTTCGTTTATGTCTTTGTAGGAGAATCACCAACTTTGCCACCAGAATTTCAGTTGCATTCATAAAGCGTACGTAGTACCAGCTTCAGCCGGAAGGAATGTCACCTGTTCCGGCTGAAGCCGGTACTGCGTAGGCCCTACACGGAAGTGAAAACCGATCTAGAGACTGAAAATGAACAAACACTATCTTGCAAGATCATTCGTGAGCGTATTGACCATTGGTGTGATCTCTTCCTTCGTTTTGGATTGGTCACCTAATCATCTGCTTCATCCCGCCTGGCATCCCCATGCGCGGTTTCATGGAGCCTTATTGCTGTTCTTTTTAGCGGGCGTTTCGGCAACAGGCATTTGGCTGCTCTGGCGGCAATCACAAGAACCGGAACTGGCGATAAAAGTTGCGACCTTGATTTCGTGCTGTTTTTGGATGCCCTTATTTTACGTGCCCTTTCTCCTGCCCGCTGCTACTTGGTGGGCAGGAGAAGCGGGTAAGGAGCCACGATACCTGGGGCAAATCATTTATCCCAACCTGGTGACGGCGGGCGGCTTTGTTTTGCTGACTTTTATCGGCTGCTGGCTGGGTCATAAAAAGGATGATTCATCACCAAAAACGTTGAGAAAGCCGCACCTGGCCGACAATCACGCCTAACGAGTCGTGGGGCTGTCAACGGTAAACCACAATCATACGAATATGAAATCAATTAAGGAGGCCGTCTTAGCATACGTCGCTGCCTGGAATGAAAGAGACCCCGCGAAGCGCGCATTTAGCAGGCAATGCGGGGCAGGCGCCTCCGTCGAAACACTCCACAAAACCCAACGTTGGCATAGCCCCCAACAGCTTCTGAATGGAATAGTACTCTTTGATTGCTCCTTCCGCGTCCTTTATTCTGCCGTAACGCAATCAGCGGATCCACTTTCGTCGCGCGCCGGGCAGGAATGGCTGTACCAGCAATGCGACCGTCGTTAGCAATAACACGATGCCCGCGAATGTTAGCGGGTCCGGTCGTGCTGACAAGAGTAAACTCTTCAGCAAGCGCGTCAACGCTGCAAAAGCTGCTGCTAAGCCAAGCACCAGTCCGATCAGCACGAGTTGCAGTCCTTGATGAATGACCAACCGCAGCACCGCTGCCGCGTCTGCGCCCAGCGCCATGCGAACGCCGATTTCGCGCGTCCGTTGCGACACTGCGTAAGCCATCACGCCGGCAAATGCCTGCCACCGCAAGCAGCAACGCTCTTCCAGTCCGAACGTGCCGAGTACGCTGCCCGCCAAGCGCGCAGGTAACAACGCCAAGCCCAAATGCTGGCGTGCGGTTTTCACGTCATAGAGCGGCAGGTTTTTATCAAGCGCACCGATGGCGTCGCGTACCAGCGTCGTCGCTTCCGCCGGATTGCCCTGTGTGCGAATGACTAACGTAGGTAATAAAACGTATTGCACTGCGTTCAAATAGAAAAATGGCAGCGGATCTTCGCCAAGCGTGCTGTACTTGCCGTCTTTCACAACGCCGACGACTGTCAAGTAAGGCGCATTATTGGCGCCGTCGCGCACCACGCCCATCTGAATGCGTTTGCCGAGCGGCGATACCGGAGGCCAATAACGACGGGCCAGCGCTACGGTAATGACGATGACGCCGGGCGCGGTGGCGTGGTCTTGCGCAGTAAAAGGCGCGACCTTGCTGCAACGGAATGCGCGGCGTTTCAAAATAATCAGGCGCGACGACGCTGGAATTGATTTCGGTACTTTCGCCAGGCCGCGCGGTATAACCTTCGAGCGTGACGCCGCGCGCCAGCCACCTAAGCCCAACGGCAACTCAATCGCCAAACTCACTGAAATCACGCCGGGCAAGGCGCGCGTGCGTTCGAGCGCTTGCGCGATGAACTGTTGCCGTGCGCTTCGTCATAGCCTTGCTGCTGCAAATCCATAGACAGTACCAGCACATTGTCGGGCTGAAGCCCGGATCAATCGCGCCCGCGTGTTGCAGGCTGCGCAAAAAACAATCCGGCACCAAATCAATAACAGCGCCGACACGGCAACTTGCACGACGACCAGCGCGCCCGCAACCGCCCGCGCCCGCTGCTGGCAGGGCTTTTTCGTCATGAGCGAACCAACCACTTCAGGCCGCGGCAACGAGTGCCGGAGCCAGTCCAAATACGATGCCTGTCAACAACGACAGGCCGCATAGAAAACCATATACGCGCCAATCAACGTGCAGATCAAGTTCAATCGGCACTGGCACAGGTGGTTTGAAAAGCATCAGCACGTCCGCTCCCCATCACGCCAGTAACAACCCTGCGCCGCCGCCCAGCAAGGCCAGCAGCACGCTTTCAGTCAGCAACTGGCGAATCAAATGGAGGCGTCCCGCGCCGAGCGCCAGACGAATCGCAATCTCTTTGCGACGTGCCGCCGCACGCGACAGCAACAGGTTGGCGACGTTTGCACAGGCAATAAGCAAAACAAGACCAACAACTGACATCAACAACCCCATATTGAGGAATCCACGAGCGGCGTACGCGTGCGGGCAACACGCGCGACTCCTTTCGGGCAGGACGGAAACGCTGCGCCCTTCTTTGCGAATGTTTTCTGCGCCCTGCGGATATTGGCGATAAAGCTGTGCGGCAGGCGGTACTGAATTCGGCGCGCGCTTGTGTAACGGTGACAGTGTAGGCTTCAGGCGTCCGGTAATCAGCAGCCAGCGATTGCCGCGATTGGTCAGTTGTTGCGGGGTAAACCGATCTGTCATCATTAACGGCACCCACCAATCCATCGCGAAGCCCCGCAGAAGCAAGCCCCCGTAATGTTCCGGCGCGACACCGACGATGGTGAACGGCAAACCGTTAAGCCGCACGTTGCGCCCGATCACGCTGGCATTGCCGCTGAAACGAGTTTGCCAATATACTTATAACTGATGACAGCGACCGCCGCCACGCCGGGCTGCTGATCTTCTTCAGGCAGGCTTCGTCGAGCGTCGGTTTCAGCCCCATCGCGGTGAAGTAATTCGCGCTGACGATTTCGCCAAACGTGCGCTCATTCGTGTCATCAATGCTCGCACTCAGCGGTAGCGGCGCATAGGCGGCAAGTTCCGCAAAACTCTGATTGCGTGCGCGAAAGTCGGCAAAATCGGGATAAGACGAAGCGCCGAAATCGCCGCTGCTGAAATCACTGGTGAACACCGCCGCAAGTTCGTGCGGGTTGTCAACCGGCAATGGGCGCAGCAAAAGCGCATTGACCACGCTGAAAATCACGCCATTCGCCCCGATGCCGAGTGCCAGCGTCAACACAGCAATCAAGGTAAAGCCAGGTTGTTTCATCAACATTCGCGCGCCGTAGCGCAAGTCTTGCCAAAGCGTATTCATCGTCTTTCTCCTGTTTCAGTCGTCGGTAATTTGAATGGAAATCCAGCTTCTATCTCCAACTTGCGTGCCAGTGTAATTGCAGGAGGCAACCCTTTTACTGATGCTAATTGAACGAGAAGTAGAAACTAAGAAGATGAAGGCATGTGTCCGCCTATGGAATCCACACATCCCAATTGCGAACATCTGAGGATAAACTTGATGAGCGCGAGGGACTTGAGCGAAATAGTCCAACTGGTGTTAATAGAAATCCGCGTTGTTTCGTTTACCGGTTGAACTTCTTGCTCTCATCATTGATGAGAGCATCATAAAACCATTCGTCAAACATACATGCTGAATTTGACCGCAGTTTCCAAAACCTATCCCGGCGGTGTGCAGGCGTTGCAAAGCGTTCATCTCAATGTGCCGCGAGGAATGTTTGGACTACTCGGCCCGAATGGCGCGGGCAAGTCTACATTGATGCGCACGATTGCGACGTTGCAGCAGCCTGATAGCGGAACAATCACCTTCAACGGCATTGACGTATTGCGCGACAAAACCGCGCTGCGCCGGACGCTCGGTTATTTGCCGCAGGAGTTCGGCGCTTATCCGCGTACGTCGGCGCTGACGATGCTCAAATACCTCGCCGCGCTCAAAGGCATTCACGGATCGCAGCAGCAGCAAGTCGCAGAAAGTTTGCTGGTCAAGACCAATCTGTGGGACGCGCGGCACCAAAGCGTAGATAAATTTTCCGGCGGGATGAAACAACGTTACGGCATTGCGCAGGCGTTGCTCGGCAATCCGGCGTTGTTGATTGTGGATGAGCCGACAGCGGGGCTTGATCCGGCGGAACGGCGGCGCTTTCAAAACATACTGGCGGAAGTCGGCGAAGAAACCGTGGTCATACTTTCTACGCATATCGTAGATGACGTGCGCGAGCTATGCCAGCGCGTAGCGATTATGGGGCGCGGGCGCATTCTGAAAGTCGGCGAACCGTTGCAGATGATGCGCGAGTTGCAAGGCAAACTGTGGGCGCAAACCGTCCCACGCACAGCCGTCGCCGCGTTGCGCGAACGTTACAATGTGCTGTCCACGCGGCTCAGAGTCGGCGCGACTGAAGTTCGCGTGTTGTCTGACGTGCAGCCTGAAGGAATGGAATCCGCTGCGCCTGAACTCGAAGACGTTTATTTCAGCACGCTAATCGCCAACGACCTCAAGGACAATCTGGAGTAACACGAATGCGCGCGCCGATTGACGTAATGCGGTTCGAGTTTCGCTATCAACTGCGCTCGCCATTTTTTCTGGGCGCGTTGTTGCTATTCGCGTTGATTCACTTTTTGGCGATTACCGGCACGGGCATTCATCTCGACCTCAGCAATCAAGTCGCTATCAATGGCGCGTATGGAATTTTGCAAGTCGAGTTGTTGCTGTTCGCGTTGGGGATGCTGCCGATGCTGGCGTTTGTGACGACGGCGATTACGCGCGATTTCGAACACGGTACGGCGGCTCTAGTGTTCGCCACGCCGATTGCGCCGCGCCAATTTTTGTTGGGTAGATTTTTCGGCGCACTGAGTTCCGCCCTGTTGATCGGACTTGCCGGATTGCTGGGCGCGTTGATGGGAACGTTGATGCCGTGGCTTGATCAAACGCGCATCGCGCCGTTTTCGTGGCTACCGTGGGCTTATGTATTTTTCCTGTTCATCCTGCCCGGCACGTTTTTCCTGTGCGCCATTTTCTTTGCCGTAGCCGCGTTGACGCGCTCGTTCGCCCTGACCTTTGCCGCCGCCATTGCGTTCTTCGTCGCCGAAGTCTTTCTAAATCTTTCCGCTAAAAACGACAGCAGCGCGTGGGCAGCGGCGCTTGATCCGACGGCGCGGCTGACCGTGCTGGAAGCAACACGTTATTGGACTGCCACCGAACTCAACATCCGCTTGCCGCTGGAACTGTTGCCGCAAAATCGCCTGCTTTGGTTGATCGTTTCGCTGACGGCCTTGTGTCTAACCTTGCTGCGCTTTCAACTCGTCCACGAAACCACACAAAACAGCACGAAGAAAATAGCGGCTGCTCTTCGTGCTCACTTCGTGCGGCGTCGTGGAGGAAAAACGCAGCCTGCCGTTCAGCCCATTACGGCGACACAGTCATTCAGGCCGCGCGCGCAATTCACCGCGCAATTCAAAATGGAGTTGTCGGCGATTTTTAAAAGCCCGCTGATTTACATCGTGCTGGCACTCATCGCAGCGGCGATGGTCGGAGAGTTTCAAGGCAACGTCAGCCGCATTGGATTGGAAACGCCGTTTTATCCGCTGACGAGTTTATTGCTGCCGTTTCTGCGTTATGGGTTGTTGCAATTTATCTTGATGATCGCACTTTGGTATGCGGCTGATTTGATTCACCGCGAACGCGCCGCGCGCCTCGACGCCATCGTTCACGCGGCTCCGTTTCCTGATTGGGTGCTGCTGCTTTCCAAAACAGTGGCGGTCTGTCTGGTCATCCATGCCGTATTGCTCGCAGCCGTACTCACGTTGATCGCGTTGCAAGCGGCGACGGGTTACTTTCACTTTGAGTTCGGGCTGTATGCGCAAGGGGCGTTTCTCTACAACGGATTTTATTTCTGTATGCTCGGCGTGCTGGCCGTCGTCATTCAAACTATCGCGCCGAATAAATGGCTGGGGCTGTTGCTGACGCTGGGCGCATACGTCGTGCTGCTCAGCCTCGCGCCGATGGGTTATGACCATCCGCTGTATAGCTTCAGCATTCCCGCCGTCGCTTATTCCGATATGAACGGCTTCGGGCATTACAGCAAACCGGCGTTCACGTTAATCGCGTATTGGGGAACGTTTTGCGTCTTGCTGCTCATCGTCGGGCATCTGTTTTATCCGCGCGGCAACGGCGCATCGTGGCGCAAACGAAGGCAGGAAGCGCAAATGCGATGCAACGCAAACGTTCGGCGAATCGCGGCGCTCGCGGCGGTGGCATTCATCATCATTGGCGGATGGATTTTTTACAACACGAACATTCGCAATGAATACTTATCGCCGCGCGCGCAACTGCAACGCAAAGCCGATTACGAAAAGAATTGGAGAAGCTACGAAAACGCGCCTGCGCCGTCGTATGACCGTATCGAAATGGCGCTCGACATTTTCCCCAACGAACGCCGCCTGGAATCGCGCGGCAGTGCGGTGCTGGGCAATCACAAGCAAGCGCCGATCAGCGAATTCATCGTCTCGGTGAATCCTGCCTTGCGCATAACGCAACTCGAAATTGAAAGCGCTACGCTCACGCAAACTGACCGCGCGCAAGGCGTCTGGGTCTTTCGTTTCAATGCGCCGCTGCAGCCCCAAGCCGCAGTGAAAATGACTTGGAACGCCTCGCGCAGCAACGCAGGCTTCGTCGCAGGCGAACCGGACAACACGCTTGTCGCCAATGGCACCTATCTCGACACGATAGACGTAATGCCGATTCCCGGTTACAACGAAAACCGCCGCATCACTGACAATGCCGAACGCCGCCAATATGGCTTGCCGCCCGCGCCGCGCGCACCGAAACTCGATGCCCCCGCGTATGCCGACAAGCTCGGCTTCGGCATTGACAGCCGCACAGTGTTTGCCGTCACGCTCAGCACCAGCGCCGATCAAATCGCCGTCGCGCCCGGCACGCTGCAAAAAGAATGGCAACAGGATGGGCGACGCTATTTTCAATACCAAGCCGAACAGCCGATTTTGCCGAACCTGTCATTCTGTTCCGCGCGTTACGCCGTAGCCCGCGACCGATGGAACGATGTTGCCGTAGAGATTTATTACGACCCGCAACACTCCTCCAACATCGTCGCGATGATGGAAACCGCCAAACGCGGGCTGGCGCGGTATTCGACCGAATTTGCGCCGTACCCCTTTCCCTATCTGCGCATTCTCGAATTTCCGAACTACCGGTCAGAGGGCAAGTTTCACTCCGGCACGTTGTTACTTTCCGAAGGTGTAGGCTTCGTCAACGATTTGCACGCGGCAGGCAATTTGGATTACGGCCTGTTGCACGAACTCGCGCATCTGTGGTGGGGCGAACGCATCGCGGGTGCGCAGATGCAAGGCCGCTGGCTGCTGACCGAAAACATGGCCGACTATTCCGCGCTGATGATGTTTCAGGAAACCTCGCCCACACTGGCGTATCGCATCGTGCGCAATATGCTGAACGGTTATCTCAAAGGCCGCAGCAACGAGAACGAAGCCGAAGTCCCCGTGATGCTGACTGAACGACACGGCTACCTCAGAGCCAAAGGCCCGCACGCGCTTTACGCGCTGCAAGACATCATCGGCAAAGAAAAAGTCCATCAGGCATTGCGCAATTTTCAGCGCGATTTCGGCTTTCAAACTTCGCCTTGCCCTACGTCAAAAGATTTGGTGAATGCGTTGCGTGCTGTCACTGACGCAGACCATCAACAACTCATCACAGATTTGTTCGAGCGGATTGTGCTTTATGATTTGCAACTTGACGCGGCAAACGTGAAGCAGGTTGATGGCGCTTACGAAACAACACTGGAAGTCACCGCCAAACAATTTACCGCCGACGGCAGCGGTAAAGAAACCGAAGAACCATTGGAGATGTGGTTTGATGTAGCGTTGTTTGCTGAGTCTGACAAATCACCAGCAGAAACATCGCCGCTTTACCTGCAAAAATATCGGCTGCACAGCGGCAAGCAAACGCTGACGATACGCACATCACAAAAGCCAACCCTCGCCGCGCTTGATCCGTTTCATAAAATGATCGAACGCAACGCGGAGAATAATCGGCTGAAGGTCGCTTCATTCAATCAAGCTCGATAAATTGCTTGCGCGTTTTGCGTGCGGTGGCGGCGTTGATGTCAGCTTGCAATTCTGCGCTGCTCAGAATTGCTGTGAATTTTGCGAAGACTTGTTGCACTGCGGTGGCGATGTCTTTGTTGCCTTTGGCAAACCAAATGCGATAGGCAAGGCTCAAGGCCGAAAAGGTTAGCCCTGCCAAAACATACGCCGTGACCTCGTCTTTGCAACGCTGCTTGAATGCCGCGGCCACTTGATCCTGCACCTCTGCAACACGCGACAGTTGCGCTTCGCGGGCGGCAGGGTGTCTGGCGGCAACTTCCATCACTTTTCGCACGCGCGTGTCAGACGTAGTGCGTTCGGCTACCTCCAACACTACGTGACGAAACAATTCAGCGGGTGCTGAACCTGACCGAGAAGATTGAATCACGGCCATTACTGATTCTGCGTTCGTTGTCCAATCGGATGACAGATCGCTCAACAATGCGTGCAGCACGATTGGCGTGGGCGTCAAAATTTCGGTGGCTTGAGCAAGATTGTTCCGCGCATCAGCAAGGATGGTCTCGGCTGTGCGCCCTGTCATTTTCAACGAGCGCGTTGCCCAGGCAGCCTTTGCTAACAAGCGGGCGACGAACACGCCGTGCCTTATTTGAAATAGCGACTGGCGAACGTCAAAAACGTAGGCCAGTTCGGCGCGGGCGTATGCCCTGCCGTGTGTTGACGGAAAGAAACATCGCCATCCACAAATGTTTTCGACGGGCGGAAATTCCGTGATTGTCATCGGCTTTTTGCCGAGCAGTTTGTAGACCGGCCCGGCGTGTACGCCCGCAGAAACATGCCTTTGAATCACCCAGCCATCGCCTTGCGGGACGCCGCCCAGCGTAGAACCGCCGCTGATAAACACAGGGCGCGGCGCACAAAGCGCGACGAGTTCGTGGGCGTCCACAGGCAAATCATTCGGCGTGAGTGGCCCGGCATATTTCAAATAATTGCCTGCCATCCAATGGTATTCGCTGGGCGCGGCGACGTTTTCGACCATTTCGCCATAGCTGTTGCGGCGATGAATTTTCGCGCCGCCTGCGCCGGATGAACTCACGAACGCAATCGCTAAACGTGGCTCATAAGCCATCGCCACAATCGTCGCTTTGCCGTAACGCGAATGCCCTTCCAACGCGATCATCTTCGCGTTTACGGCCTTGTCAGTCTCGAAATAATCAATCGCGCGACTCAGTCCCCAGCCCCACGCGCGCAATGCGCCCCAATCATCAGACTTGCGCGGCTGGCCTTTGTTCACAAGGCCGATGATGCCTTGCGTTAGCCCCGCGCCATTGTCGGACTGAATGCTGCCGGGCACGAGCGTCGCGTAGCCCCAGCCTTTTTCCAACACCTGTTGTTGCCACGGCGTGTATTGAGGCTGCGCGTTCGGATTCACAGGCAGAGCGCCGGGCCGCGGGCCGATGAAGCCGTATTCGACAATCACTGGCACAGGCTCTTTTGCATTCGCGGGCGTCGTCAGCGCCAGTTGAATATTGACGGTGATGGAGGGATAAGACGAATTGTCTACGTGACCGATGAGCTGTTTGGTGATGACCTTGTGACCATATTTTTCTTCGTTGGTCGTGCTGGTCACTTCCCAATTCACTTTGGGCATAGCCTTGGGCAGGCGGCCATACATTTCACGGTCGAAATCTTCAAAGAGTTCGGCGCGGCGTTGATTCCACATTTTTGCCGAAGTCACTTTCTTGCCGTTCTTCATCACCAAGGGATCAGGCAATGGCCCATAAGGTTGCACCTTCGCTTCGTCGTAGTTGGCGAAATTCGGCGCTTGCGGATTGCTGCCACTTGCGCCGGGACGCAACGCTTTGATGCCGAGCAAATCCAGCATCCGCTGATGGTCTTTGCGCGTAGCCTCCTGTTGCGCCTGCTGCGCCGCTTGTTGTTCGGGTGTGAGTTGCCGCTGTGGTTGTGCCGACAGATCAGCCGTCAAAACGAAACATAAAGCGAAAGCGATGAGTGTTAGTGAGTGTTTCATATTTCCTCAAAAGTTGAAGTTGGTGCTCCTATTCTTAGCGGCAAACTCGTCAAGCCGCGAGCAACGGATTTAGTGCTGCCATCAGAGCTTGATGGTTGATCACCGTTCCGCCATTATCACTGTTGGTCAGGATGATGAACCCTGATTTGCGTTGCACCGATGCCATCACCAGCGAACGAAATCCGGCTTGCCCGCCGGAATGCACAATCACGTCACCGGTTTTCCGCTGTTGTATGCCCCATCCCAATCCCCAGGCGTCGGCTCCGTCAACTTTCTCGCCCTCGGCGAGTTTGATTTGCGGACGCAGCATTTCTTGCAGGCTTTTGTTATTCAGCCGAAAGGCGTCGCTTCTTTTGGGAACCAGAATTTCGAGCAAGTATTTTGCGTAATCGGACGGCGTTGTGTGCAATCCACCCATAGCGGCATACCTCGCAACCTCGGTCGCCGTGGGTTTCGCTTTGGCAAATGGTTTTCCCGCGCTGTCGTGCGGTTGCGCCGCGTGTTTGGCAAGCGCGTCGTTCCAACCATAACCGCTGGCATTCATCGCAAACGGCGTGAGCAGGTTTCGTTTCAGATACGAGTCAATGTCCGTCGCGCAAACTTCCAGTCCGGCTTCGTACTTGACGCATTGTGAAGGATTTTCTTTCCCGGTTAATTGCGTTACGACTGCTTGCAAATAATAGTACCCCTCGCCCGAATACAGATATTTCTCGCCGGGCGTGAAATGAATTTTCAGCGGTTCCCGTCGCGAACGAATATTCTGAAAGCCTGTCGTATGCGATAACACATGCCGAGCCGTAATCTGTTCCAGCCGCGCGTCACCTGTGAGAAAAGGTTTGGGCGTATATTTGGTCAACGGCGTATCGAGGCCAATGACGCCTTTTTCACAAAGCTTCAGAACGGCATAAGCAAACACCGTCTTGCTCACGGACGCGGCCTCAAACACCGTGTCGTTATCTACGAGATCTTTCGATGTAGTGTCTTTTACACCAAATCCTTTGCGCCAAGATAGTTTTCCGTTTTGGATGAGCGCGATAGAAAGGCCAGGAACGACAGCCTCCTGCATCAAGTCTGGAATCAGTTTTTCCAGATTGGTAATCAGCCTGTCTCGCTGGCGCTCTCTCGTTAACGTGGCGAAGCTGTTCTTCATCTGCGTCCACGTTTCACTTTGGACGAATGAAAAACCAAGCGGAGCTTGACCGATCTCTATCAGAAATTTTCTTCGCTGCATCAGATTTTTCAGTAACGAGTTGGCCGCCATTGGTGTTCGGAAAATGAGGGCAATTACTTCATATCCGTGTTACTGACGAACGCGATCTTCTTGCTGTCCGGCGACCACGAAGGAACGTTGATCGTGCCTTGCCCGCCGTACAGATAGGCGATGACTTTTGGCTTGCCGCCTTCTCTTGGCGGCAGACGCAGATAGACGCGCTTGTAAAACGGATGATCGCCGGGCGCGATGTCCGGCGGGAACGAGATGAACACAATCCATTTGCCATCCGGCGAAATGTGCGGAAACCAGTTATTGAATTCGTCCTTGGTGATTTGCGTTTGCTCGCTGCCATCGGGCTTCATTCGCCAGATTTGCATCCGGCCACTACGAAACGAATTGAAGTAAATCCAGCTGCCATCGGGCGTGAATTCCGGGCCGTCGTCTACGCCTTTCGTAGTCGTGAGTTGAATTTCCTCGCCGCCCGTTGCCGCGATTTTGTACACATCGAATTCGTTGTCACGACGCCCCGCAAACACAAGCCACTTTTTATTGATGTGGTCAAGTGGAAGCGGACACCAAACTCACGCTCTTCCTTTGGTCGTTCGTTGCCGATTCCTGCTCGAATTCCAGCGGGCTTTTACCCCAAACCGGAATGTAATCTGACGCGATTGTATTAGCCCTCAATGGAGCTGAAGGTTTCCGTTTCTGCTTGCGCAGTTGATGCAAAAATTCCATCCTCAACCAATTCTGTCTTGAGGCGGGCAAAGAAACTTTCCGCTTGCGCGTTGTCGTAACAGTTGCCTTTGCCGCTCATTGATTGTCGCAGCCTATGTAAGTGCAATAACTCTCGATCAAGGTGCGACACATATTGACTGCTCCGGTCGGTGTGGACAATCGCATGTTTCTCCAGCAAGCCGCGGCGCAAGGCCATCGCCAAGGCGCGGGTGACGAGTTCCGCCGTCCTGTCCGCCGCCACCCTCCATCCGACAATGCGGCGTGTATAGTTGTCCTGAAAAGTTGCCAGATAACAAAACTTGCCGCTGCGCAAAAGCAAGTAGGTAATGTTTCCGACCAGCACTTGCCCTTTGGTTGACACGGTGCCGCCAGCCGCGTTCAGCAAGTCGGGCGAAATCCCTGCGCCGTGTTGCGAGTTCGTCGTGCGCGGCGCAAAACGGCGGAGCGGGATGGCGCGTAACTGTGGTTCTCGCATCAAGCGCCGCACCAGAAAACGGCCCAGTTTTAATTGTTTGGCAATTCTTTGTGACCCATAGCGCCGCCAGTGTTGCGCGAAACAGTCTTTCACCTGCTGTGCCTGCACCGATTTTTTTGATCCAGCCGTTCGTAAAAGTTCTGCATTGACTCTGATCTGCCTGTCAACACGCTTAGCCTCCCCGCACGACGGATTAAAATCCGTCGTTTTTCACCGTGATGACAACCCGTTTATACCGGGTTAGCGCAGGCGTTCCGTTATCAGTTCCCTCAAAGATCAAATGAATCGTCTGTCCCGCAATTGCATCAGTTGGAATTTGCACGCTCGTCGTCATCGCGGCGGGATTTGAAAAAGTAACTTGTCCCGGATACGTGTCTACTTCTTTCCACTGCCACCATTTCACGGCGACTGCGTTTTTGTCAGGGTCGGAAGCCAGGCCCTGCAATTTAATTGTCTCACCCGCACGCGCAGAAATGCGTGTGTTGCCGCGTACGCTCACACGCGGCTCGTGATTGGCTTCAGCGAACCTTGGCGTCACTGACCATTGCAGCCGCGCTGCCAACCCATTTTGTGCAGCTGGTGTGAAGTTCGGCCCTGTCAACACGGGTCGTGAGGCAGGCGCGCTGCCCTGTCCGGCGTTTTGCGTCACCCATTGCACCGAAGCTCTGCTGTTCACACCATCTCCCGCCCAGCCGCCGAGGGTTTCGTCCTGGTAGCCGAGCAAGCCGTTATCCAAAAGATTCAAATAAGTGAACGTATCGCCTTCGGCAATGAACGAACCTTTTTCTCGCGGCGGCGTCCAGACGATATAGCCCTTCGCCTTGAGTTGTTCAGCGGTCAATCCTGAAAGGCCGAAATAATCGAGAAAGTCATCTTTGACCATCTGCTTGCCGTCCCCCCAGACGCGGTAAAAAGCCCCGAACGCGCCACGGCTCGAAATATTTTTGCGTGTCCATTCCGCGCTGTAATAAACCAGATTCTCCGCGCTCGATCTAGCCACCGCGTTGTACGCTAACGGCACTCCGCCTCCACCAATCGGCAGCGTCTTAATGTCAGGCCAGTTCGGCTGAATGTAGCTTTTGCCCGTATCGTCCTGATCGCCGGAGGTCGACAAAATGGCTTTGCGCGTAACCTTCTGATAAATGGCCGACCACTGCGGCGTGTTTTTGTACTGATCGTGAATGGATTTCAGCGCCCGCGCGATAGTGCTTTGTCCGCCCCATGCGAGCAGATAGATCGGCTCTGGCCTGTTATCCAGTAGCAACGCTTTAATCAAATCGGAACCGGGCGTTTCTTTCGAGATGTCTCCGTCGAACTCTACGTTCCCCCAGCGGATCTTCGCCTTCATTTCGGCGGGTGTGGGATACTCCTTATTGTGTACGCGCAGGTTCTGATAGACCTTCTCGTAAATTTCCACAGCATCATCAATGAAACGCTCTTTTGGATCCCAGCGCCACGACTCGCAAGGGCAGAGGTTCAACCCAAAACGCCTGTACTCCCGATTCGGCATAAACCATTTCTTGCCCGTGCCGTCGCCTTTCCAGTGAAAGCCGCTGCTGGTGTAAACGATTCCTTCGGTCTGGAAATCGGTGCTGTAAAGCAGATACCGTACGAGCGAGTTCGAGTCATCAAGTTCGGGGTCTGCGGTTACGACAACGCGCGGTTTCTGAGGCACAGGCGCGGCGATGAGGCTACCTGGTTGCAGCAAGTTGCTAAGCGTCACTGCGAGTAACGCCAATATGAAGTAGCGAAAGCTTATCATCTCAAAAGTCTTCCTTATTTTGACCCGCATTTTGCCGCTAAACGGCGCTGAGGTAAGCAGTAATGACGCGAAGGTGCCAGAATCGCGCACAGCCACCGACAACGAATGCCGGTGGCTGTGTTGGTTTATAACGCTGGCGTTAGAACTGCAACTTGAGCGCGAACTGAATCTGGCGCGGCGTGTAAACACCCGCCGTACTCGTAATTTTGCCGTAATTCGCATTGCCAAACGTAGCGTTCGGATTGCCGAAGACCGGATGGTTCGGCACGTTGAACATCTCCGTGCGGAATTGCAAATTCCAGCCTTCGTGTACCTTGAAGGTCTTGAAGATTGACGCGTTGATGATGCTTTGATTCGGGCCGTAGCCCTGATTGCGCGACGAGTTGCCTAACGTGAAATTCGCGGGCAGGGCAAAGGCCGCCGGGTCGAGGAACTGACCGGCGATGCCGACGGTCGGATTCGACACACGCAGGTTTTGCGCGACGCGGTTCGGACGTTCGCCGCCGCCGCCAATGATGCCGCTGACGCTTTGTTGATCAGTCACCGTGAACGGCAAGCCCGTCTGCCACGTTACTGTGCCGTTCGCTTGCCAACCGCCGAGCGCGTGTCCGGCAAACCCTTTCAAATTCTTGCCCCAAGGCAATTCATAATTCGCGCCGAATGACCAGCGGTACTTAATGTTGAAATCGCTCGTCGCACGGTCATATTTTTTGGTATTGGCGATGGCTTGCGCGTACGGCCCGACGAACATGCCATAGCCGCCCGTACTCGTGCCGAGGCCGGTAATCTCGTCTATGCCGTGCGCCCAGGTGAAGCCTGATGTAGCGCTAAGGCCTTGCGAGAAACGACGGTTGTAGCTCAACTGCAAGGCGTTGTAACTCCCATTGCCTTGCGGCTCGAAAAAGGTAATCGTCGAAACGCGCGGCGCGCTCACTGCGTAAGGGCGCGGATTCGGTGTCGCTGTGCCGCTCGGCAGCGCGCGGTTGATGTCAGGCAACTGCATCGCCAAACGGCGGCCTTGCGTACCGAGATAGGCGATGCTGGCGACGTTGTTGCCGAATTGTTTTTCGAGCGTGAGGTTGAATTGAATGTTATAAGCCGATTTGAAATCGGGTGACATCGCCACGAAAGTCGAAGGAATAATGCGCGTTAGATCAATCGTGCCATTTGCGCGCGGGAAGGCGCTGGCTTCGATTGGACGCGGCGATCCTTGAGCCAAAGTCCCCGTACCTGCCGGACAACCCGTATTCGTCAAACTCCCCGTCGTCGAAGTGCCACAAGTAAACGCAGCTGTGAAGGGCGGATTTTTCAGCAAAGCACCCGACGCGTAATCGCCGGGGAAGAAGCTCCAGCCGATGCCGCCGCGCAATACTGTGCCGGACTTCAGGGTCGCTGCAAAACCGAAACGCGGCGCGAAGTTCGTGTAATCGGTCTTGATCCCGGCTGAGGCATTGCTATTCTCGCCCGCAATCATCGCCGTCGCCGCGACGGGGTCGAAGTTCGACACGCGATTGTATTGTTCGGTCTTCGGGGTGAATACGTCATAGCGCAAACCGATATTTAGCGTGAGCCAGTTGTTGACGCGCCAATCGTCCTGCACAAACGCGCCTGTCTCCCAGGTGCGATAGCCGGGTTTGTAAAGGCTGGTCACGCGCGCAATCGTCACGGGCGCGCCAAGGATAAAGTTCGTCAACCCGAAATTGGTCAGCGAAGGCGCATTGCTCGCGTGCGCGTTGAAAGTGAACGCGCCGCGCGCCGATGAGCTTTGCGTAAACGAAAACTGACGACGTATCAGTTGGCCGCCCATCTTGATATTGTGCGCGCCGCGCGTCCACGTCACCGCTCCGTTGTATTGAAAGGTATTGCTGAAATTCAGCAGCGGCACGAATACCGCGTCGCCCAGATCATTGAAGCCTTGAATAATCATGCGCGGCAAACCAAACGTCTGTTGATCGCCGATGTTGACGCAGCTCACCGCGTTACACGGAAAGCCCAGGTCATTCGCCGAATTCTTGCCATCGTTGACGGTCTTGGATTGGATGGCGACACGGGTGTAACCGGTGCGCAATTCGAGCAACAGGTTCGGGCGAATCGTGCGCACCAGATTGAGTTGAATGTTTTGCGCGCGCGATTCGTTCGGCCCGGCGAAGGCGAATAAGCCGCCGGGGTTGATGCCGTTGACAGTGGGAAAGCCTGTGGGCTGTACGGTCGTGACATCATTGAACGAATAACGCCCGAACATATTCATTTTGTCGGTCAGCCGATGGTCAATGCGCGTATCGAAAGTCGAAGCGTCCTGCGTGCGCACGGGGGATGAGGCGTAATTCGTCACGTTAATGCCGCTACCAGTCGGTTGCGGCAAAAGTGCTCCCAGCTTCAAGGCAATCGGATCGCGCAACGCGGCGTATACGCCCTGGTCAAGGCGATTGAAGGGGACGGCTCCAGCAGGCGCACTGCCTACGGCATTAATAAAATTGATTTGCTGCGCGGCATTGGCGCAGATGCCTTGCGCATTAAAACCTGCGGTGCAGTTTTCTGAAAAGTCACCGACGCGTTGTTTTGCCGTAGGAATCACCGCCGTGATCGCGATGCCCTGGCGAATACGCAAGGCTTCATAGTCGCCAAAGAAGAAGGTCTTATCCTTGCGAATTGGCCCACCGAGGCTGCCGCCGAATTGATTTTGGCGGTATTTTGCTTTGGGCAACGTCGCGCCGCCCGTGAAGTTGTAATTGCCATTCGCGTCAAATTTGTCATTGCGCACAAACTCAAACAACGAACCGTGAAAGTTGTTCGTACCGGATTTGGTAATGATATTCACCACGCCGCCTGACGTGCGACTGACTTCGGCACTATACAAATTGGTTTGCACCTTGAATTCCTGAATTGCGTCAATCGAAGGACGCACGCCGATAGTGCCAATAACGCGTTCGTTATTGTCCATTCCGTCAATCATGTTGTTGTTGACGACCGGGTCTTGCCCGTTCACCGAATAAGATGAATTCAAGCGGCGGTCATCAGGCCGCGTACCCGTTCCCAGGCCATTCGGCGGCCCCGGACTCACACCTGGCGCAAGTAATGCGAGTTGCACATAATTGCGCCCATTGAGGGGCAATTCCTGCACGAGTTTGCCGGTAATAGCGGTTCCCACGGTGGAACTATCGGTCTGCAAGACATTCGCTTCGGCGGTTACATTTACAGTTTCCGTTGTCGCGCCGACTTCCATCTTGGCATCCACGCGTGTGCGGTCGCCTGCCACCAGCGTCAGATTGCTGGCCGTATAAATCTTGAACCCAGTGGCTTCCACACGGACAGAGTATTGGCCAATAGGCAATAGGTTGATGACATATTCGCCCGACGCATCGGTCGTAACAGTGCGGCTCGTGTTGGTTCCGACATTCGTCACCGTAACTTTGGCGTTGGGCAACACAGCACCGGCGTTGTCAGTCACAGTGCCGACCACATCCGCTGTAGTGACTTGTGCCCAAACGTTGCTATTGGCGAGGAAACAAATCAAAAGAAGGGTTGGCACAAAAAGACGACGCCAGCTGGAAAGTTGAAACGAACGATACATTGGATCTCCTCTCGAAGGTCTCGCGGCGATCATGGCGAGAGCCAGAAATGCAGGTGGATTGCTAATCAACGTTATGCTACAACTGAAACAATGCCGTGAGCATGTTGTTTGCCGATGTACTTGTCAAGAGCATCTCTTGATCTGTTATAACAGTTTGCGATATTTTCCCCGGCAAATAATCGTTTATTTCGATAAATAACTGAATTATTGATATATCAGATATTGCTGAAACGTAGCAATGCGAAGATAAAAGGAAACTGGGATGAAAGCAGAGCGAAGCAAAAACAGTCTGGCTAGTGAGGCTTATCTTACTTTACGCGAACGAATATTACGGGGCAGCCTCCCCTTAGGCGAAGCCGTCTCACGGCGCAAGATTGCCGCCGAACTGGGCATGAGTATGGTTCCTGTCGGAGAGGCCTTGCAGCGCCTCGAATTAGAAGGCTTGCTCGAAAGCCGCCCACGTGCTGGTACTCGCGTCAAGGTGCCGACCGAAGCCAGCGTGCGAGGGCATTACATCGTGCGCGAGGCGCTGGAAGTACAGGCCGCCAGGATTTTTGCGATAGCGGCAACAGTACAAGAACGATCTGAGTTGCAACGTCTGGCGGTACGCGTAGATACCTTGGCGGCACAAACCAACGGGGATCGTTTTCTGTATTTGAGCCTGCATGAAAAGTTGCACCGCTCTATTGCTGAAGGCACGCATTGTCAGGAACTTTGCAACGCGATAGAACAAAATCAAGTGCTGGCCTCGACCTGGCTGTGTGTCCCACGTCCGGCGGCAACGAAACCGCCGCCACATCGCCATCAGAAACTGGTTGACGTGTTGGTCAAAGGCAAACCGGAATCCGCCGAGGCTGCGATGCGGAAGCATATTCAGGAGTCGCTCAACCATACCTTGTGCCGATTGGAAGCACATTTTCAAACGGTGGAAGCTATCCCTATATCTTTTGCACGTAAATAATTCACTGCCCCCCCGGCACTGGGGGCACACGTAACGGATTACGTTTTAGCGGCCTTCCACAAGGTATCTTTGCCCTTCTGGGTTGATTCCCTGCCTTACTGGAACAGGCACCCGGAATGGAAACTTCATTCTTTACATTTCTAAAGAGTGACGGTGGAAAATCAAGGGAAGGCACATCCCCTGATTTTATTTGGTCGTTGAACTCTTTGATGAGTCGAATAAGTGATCCGTAGCACAGGTATGGTTAACCTGATCAGAATTTCGTCCCGTACCACGAGAAACCTATGCGAAAAACAATGCTCTTCCTCGTCATCCTGTGGGCTGGCACTGGGCTGGCCCTTGCCGCCCCGCCCGCCCGCACACCAATGAATGTTCCGACCGAACTCACGTTCGTGGCGCAACGCTCGCACACCGATCCCTTTAACGAAGTAACGCTCGACGTCGAATTCACTGCACCGGATAACACGGTCAAGCGCGTGCCTGCCTTCTGGGCTGGCGGCACGACGTGGAAAGTCCGCTACGCCTCTCCCCTCCGCGGCCTGCACCACTGGCGGAGTATCTGCAATGATACCGAGGATGCGGGATTACAGAGTGTGAAAGGCGCGGTCGAAGTCATTCCTTATCACGGGCGCAATCCACTCTTTCTGCACGGCCCGGTGCGCGTGGCCGCCGACCAGCGGCATTTCGCCTACCGCGATGGCACGCCGTTTTTCTGGCTCGGCGATACCTGGTGGATGGGGCTTTGCCAGCGCCTCCATTTTCCCGACGAGTTTCAGCAACTCGCGGCGGATCGGAAGGAAAAAGGCTTCAATGTCATTCAAATCGTCGCGGGACTCTACCCTGATATGTTTCCCTTCGATCCGCGTGGGGCGAATGAGGCAGGCTTTCCGTGGGAGGCCGATTATGCCCGCATCCGCCCGGCTTATTTCGACGCCGCAGACGCGCGCCTGCGCTATCTGGCGAATGAGGGGTTCACCGTCTGTCTAGTCGGAGCCTGGGGTTACTTCCTGCCCATGATGGGCGAGGCGAAAATGCAGGCGCACTGGCGCTATCTGATCGCACGCTACAGCGCGTGGCCGGTGGTCTGGTGCGCGGCGGGCGAGGCAAATCTGCCCTGGTATCAGGCACCCAACTTTCCGACCGATGACCGTACAATGGTGCCGGGCTGGACGGCGCTGTTGCGTTACATTCGTGCGACTGATCCGTTCCGTCGCCCCCTGACAATTCACCCCACAGCCATCAACCAATACAACGCGCGGCATGTCACGGATGACGCGAACCTCTTAGACTTTGATTTTTTGCAAACGCCGCACGGGCAACGCAATGCCGTCCCCGTGACGGTGCGCGCGGCGCGTGCTTCCTTCGCGGCGACACCCAAAATGCCTGTCATTAATGGCGAGGCGGCGTATGAAATGCTGAGCGATAAACTGCCCACAGAATGGACGCGTGCGATGTTCTGGCTTTGTTTGATGAACGGCGCAGCGGGACACACCTACGGCGCGAATGGTATCTGGCAGCTCAACCGCAAAGGCCAACCGCATGGGCCCTCGCCAACGGCGAAAAGTCCGCCGACCGGATATGGCGTGATCGCGTGGGACGAGGCGATGCACTTGCCCGGCTCACAGCAGATGAGCTATGGCAAAGCGTTCTTTACCTCTTTGCCCTGGACACAGTTCATCCCCATGAGCAGTCAAGTCGGATGGGCCGATCCGCTTACGGATGCCAAAGAAGACCCCTTGTTCGCGCCGCAAATGAGCGGGATTGGCGAGCGGCTGCGTGTCATTTATGTGCTAGAGCCGCGCGCGGTCACCATCCGTGCATTACGCGTGGCGGGGCGTTACAGCGTTACGTACTTTGATCCGGTGACGGGCGAGCGCCAGGCTGCGCCGCTACTAACGGCCAATGCCCAGGGCGATGCGCGTCTCCCCCCACTGTCGCCAGCACATGATTGGGTGGCGCTGCTGCAAGTGATGAATTCGGGGAAATGAGGTGGATTCGAGCGCCCAGGCCAGGTCGAGAAATGGCTGGTCGGCCAGCAGCGCGCGTAATTGCCAGCCGTGGTAACTCTCGGCGTCCAGAAAGAACCACACACACTGCGTCACTGGCCTGACAGGAATCCGCTTTTGCGGGCGAACGAAGCGTCGCCAATCGTACAGGAAAAGGTGAGTACCTCCGGACGAGCAGCAGGCATCAAGGGCGCATAGATTGGCGCAGGCTCGGTGGGACGCTGACTGTTGTGGAATAAGGAAAACTTCTTGCACGGGTTGGGAGTTGTTGAGTGGCGAAGCCTGCACGCCCGTTGACCGATTTGGAATTCACCTCGACCTCGCTACTTCACCTTGATTTTGACCGTGTTGGCAATTTTCTCGTCCGCAATCAACACGATGTCTACCTCTCCACGCCCTTGCAACGAACGCGGGATTTTGAGGTTGATTTGATCTACGCCCGCGTAGCAGCATTGCGGCCCCGCATACAAGACAGGCACCGATTCTCCGCCAATGACGGCGCGGACGTTGGCCAGGCCGGTGTGAAAGCGCACGCCGGTTCCGTACAGTTCCAGATATGTTTCATCCGCACTGCTTACATCAATCACCGTGGGCGAACAGCCCTGCGCCGTACAGCTTGCCGTTTGCCCGCTCCAGCGTTGCTCGCCTTTGACATACAGCACGTTTGCCGCGGCCCAGCCGCTACCATTGGCAGCCGCCGCAAACAATCCTGGAGAGGTACTCTTGACATCAACAGAACCAGACGAAATTGCGCCGCTCGCGGTGGTCACGAGGATGGTTGCCATGCCTGCTGCGGTGCCGACGGGGATTTGATAATTGACCTGCAATTTACTGACATAAAACAGCGGTGCCAGGCGCTCGACACCCAGACTGTCGCGCACCTTGACAGAAGTGCCCGCGAGTTGTAGCGGCAGGGGCAATTGCTGGGCAGCGGCTTCCTGTGTGGCGAGGTTCACACCGAAAAGCGAGACGATGGATTCCATACCGACGGCGGCATTCGGCGTATAGCTGGCACCGTTGACCGCCGCCGCTTGTTGATACGGCGAAATCACCCAGACGTTGCCTGCGCCCGGGTCAGCGACATACACATTGCCCACACGATCCAGTGCCAGACCAATTGGACGTTGCATCCGAATGCCCAGCGCCGGGCTGCCATCCTGTATGGGGAAGATGCTCGTGCCGCCCGCAATGATCGTAGCTTCGCCATCCGGGGTGAGCCTGGTGATCTGTGGGTACAGTTCATTCGTCACATACACATTGCCCGCCGAGTCCGTTTTCACACCCGCATACGAGGCCAACGGGTTGAAAGCGCCTGTCCCGCTGGTATTCGTTGAGCTTTCGTCAAGTACGGTTGTGATGTACCCATCGGGCGCAACTTTGCGCACCCGCTTATTACCGCGATCTGCAATATAAACATTGCCCTGCCGATCCACCGCCACATCTGCCGGAACGTTGAGTGAAACAGCGGTTGCCAGTCCGCCTTCGCCGGAAAAGATGGGATTGCCTGTGCCTGCAATGGTCGTCATGATCCCGGTGCGCGCGTCCACTTTGCGGATGCGATGATTGCCGGTGTCAGCGATGAACAAATTGCCTTTCTCGTCTACAGCCAGGCCGCGCGGAGAGTTCAGCCACGCAGCGGTGGCCGGGCCGCCGTCGCCGCCGAAATCGTCGCGGCCTGTGCCAGCATACGTGCTGATACTGCCCGTTGGTGTGACTTTACGAATGCGATGATTGAGGGTGTCAGCGATGAATAAATTGCCTGCGGCATCGCAGGTGACACCCATCGGTTGATTTAGCTCGGCATTGACGGCTAGCCCGCCATCGCCGCCGCTGCCAACTTCGCCCGTTCCCGCATACGTGCTGATCGTTCCGTCAGTAGCGACTTTGCGGATGCGATAGTTATTACGATCTGCAATGTATACATTGCCCGCATTGTCCACTGCTACGCTGGTCGGTGCGGCGAAGGTTGCATCCAACGCACGCGCGCCATCGCCGCTAAAGTCTGCGGGATGCGTGCCGCGTCCAGCCAGGCGATGCGCGACATATGCCGGAGTTACATTCACCGTCAGCGTTGCCTCGCCCCCGTCGCCCGCAATGGTTTCGGCAGTAACCGTGATGCGATTCACACCGCTGTAGAGCGCAATTTCGGGGATCGTCCAATTCGCCGTACCCGTTGCCATGCCCGTTCCGCCGCGATCATTGTGCCAACGCACGCGCAACACGTCTGCCGTGCTGATTGCCGTGCCGGACAAGGCAATTTGCGGTTCTGTTGTTGTGTAGCGGTCGGCGGCGGTGGGCGAGGTGAATTGGACGGTGACCGTTCCCGGTTTGAATTTCACCGGATAGATTTTGCGAATCGCATTGGCCCATTCCTCCGCGTAATAAATCGTGCCGGACGCATCAATCGCGTGGATGTAGCGCGTGACTTCGCGTAAGGCCGGAATGTTCTCCGTCATCGAAGGGAAATACTGCCCCAGCCCGGCAACCGTGGTGACAAAGCCGTCCGGGCTGATGCGCCGCAGACGACATTGCGCCGCGACGTAAATGTTGCCGGCCGCGTCAATCTCCAATCCCCCCATGCCGTAGAGCGAGGCCGACAAGGCGGGCACGTTTTCAGGGACGAGGAAATCTTCGCACGCGCTGTACTGCCCGTTGCCTGCAATCGTGCTGATGATGCCTGTATCGCGCAGCACTTTGCGGACGTAATTGTTGCTGTCGGTGAAATAGAGATTGCTACTGCGATCAAATGCAACGGCGAGCGGAAATTTGATTTGCGCCTGCGTAGCCAGCCCACCGTCGCCGCTGTAACCGGCTACGCCCGTGCCGACAACCGTCGTGATGAAGCCCGTGCGCGCGTCAATTTTGCGAATGCGGTTGTTTCCGCTGTCGGCGAAATACACATTACCCGACGCATCGAGTGTCAGTTCATAGCAGTTGGCAATGCGCGCGCTGGTGCCAGGGCCGCCATCGCCGCCGTAGCCCGCTTCGCCCGTACCAGCAATCGTGTTGATGATGCCATCGGGCGTGACTTTGCGAATGCGGGCACTTTCCAGAATGTACAGATTGCCCGCCTGATCTACGCGCGCATCCTGCGGGCCAGCCAGTACGGCATCGAGCGCGGGGCCGCCATCGCCGCTGGAAAAAGCGCCGTTCGGATAACCTTTCCCTGCCACTGTTGTCACCCGATTGGTTTTGGCATCGAGCTTCCGCACGCGACCATTCCCGCGATCCGCGATATACAAATTGCCTGCGCTGTCCAGTGACACGTTCTGCGGCCCGTAGAAGGAGGTTTGCCGCGCCGGTTTGCCGTCGCCGTCATAGCCCTGTCCGCCCGTTACGCCCGCAATCGTCGTGACATAGTATTCCGGCAGCGAGGTGATTTGAATGGAAGCCGTACTGCGATTGCCTGCCGGATCACTAACCAAAATGCAAAACGTATTGATGCCCGGTTCCAACTCAAAATAGGATTCATGATTGGGCAAGACATTCATCGTCGGGTCAATGTAGAAGGGCTGACAATCTTTGCCCGCTTGCAGAAAACTGACTTTATCATCATCCGTGACGGTGTAGGTAACCTTCACTATCCCCGCATTCGTCACGAGGCCACTGGCCGGAGAAGTGATCGTGATTTTCGGTGGCGTCGTGTCTGGCGGCACGGCTTGCGTGACCTGATGGCTGCGCGTGCCAATGGTGATCGTGCCGGTGCGCGCTTTATATTGAGTTTGCGGTTTGACCTGATAGCGCACTTCGCCAGCGGTCGTAGAAAGAATTTGTATCCAGTCTGCCGACGTGCTGGCCGTGATGGAACAACTGCGCGCGGCATTCGTGATCTGCACGACGCCTTCGCCTCCGGCGGCGGTGAAATTTTTGACCGGGGCAAATTCCGGGCGTTCGCAGTTCACCGCGCCGAGCGGCACGCGCCACGCACCGCGCCCGTGCGTAAAGGCGTAGAGATAACTCGTGCCCTGCACGGTCTGAATCGCTAGCGATTCGACAATCGTGTTCGCAAAGCCGTTGTTTTCCACGGCCCACGTCGCGCCTCCATCGGTCGAGGCAAACACGCCCAAATCCGTGCCGACAAACAATCGCGCAGCGTTGTTCGGATCAATCGCAATGCAATGTGCCGGAACGTCCGGCAGTCCGGTGTTGCCCTCGCCATCAATCGCACTCCACGTCGCCCCGGCATCCAGACTCTTCCAAACGTGCTTCACGCCGAAAGTGGAGACGGTGGCATACGCGATATTTTTATCGGCGGGATCAAAGGCGAGCGATGAAATGAAACCGCCGTTATGGAACAGGAAATATCCGACCTGCCAATCAGGATCAGCGTTATTGAAGACGGGCGTGCTGGTTTGAATCGCCAGTGCGCGTTGGGTGCGATGCACGAGGCCCGTGCTTTTCCCAACCAGCACATAATTGGAATCCGTAGGCGCAACGGCAATTGCACTTACCCGCCCGCTTCCCGTGCCAACGCTGTCACCGACAATGAACCAATGCGCCCCCGCATCCATTGTTCGCCAGATGGCGATGCCGCCCGTGTAAAGAACGCGCGGGTTGCTCGGATCCATCGTGAACGGTGTGATGAACAGCCCGCCGTCGCCGCCCAGGAAATAATCGAAGCCGCCCATCGCACTGCTGAACGTCGCGCCGCCATCCGTGGATTTGCGTAACGAAAGGCCGGTGTATTCGGCATAGAGGATGTTGGGATGCAGATAGTCTACAGCCACATAGCCGCCATCGCCGCCGTTGATTTCGCGCCAGCGATTGACGCCCGTCGCGTCGGTGCCGAGCAGGGTGCCGTTGTCCTGCGTACCGCCGAAATAACTTTTGCCATCGGGGAAAGGCAGCCCGTGATAAAACTGCGTCACGCCGTAATTGTTGTTCAGCGCCGTCCACGTCACTTTGCTGTTGCTCGGATTGCAAACCGCCAGCGGCCCCGTCGCGACGCCCGCCCGTGCATCGTCGGTGCGAAAGATGCCGCCATCGTTGGTGACGAACAGCGTTTTGTTCGTCGTGCCGTTGTAGCCGGGGTGAAAAATGATGCTGTGATGATCGGCGTGACTGTATTGCGGCACATCTTTTTCGGCCCACCAGTGCGAAGCCTGTCCCCAGTTTTTGCCGCCATCATCGGAGCGAAACAAATCCGTGCCGCCGACCCACACCCGATTCGCATCCGCCGGATCAACCGCTATCGCCAGATCGTACCAGGACTGGCTGTAAAGTTCAGAACGTCCGAACCCGCATTCGCCCAAAAACGCAATGATCGGATTCGCCAGAATGCGCCGATTGAGCGGGTTCGGATCATTGCCCGCGCCCTGCACCGTCCAACTGCCCGCCGCGCCGCCGCTCGTCGAACGCAGCACCGCCTGCAAGCCATTCTGTTCCAGTCGCGTATCCCCTGCGACGACGGCATAAATCACATTTTGATCAGAAGGCGCGATGGCCAGCGCGGCGCGCCACATCGTTTCCTGTTTGCTGACGACTTCCCACGCGCCATCTGCGCTGGCATCAAGGTTGCGATAAATAGCGCCGCCCTGAAACATCCCAAAGACAGCGAACAGCACATCGGTCGGTTGATCGGTGCGAATCGCCAAATCCAGACAGCCGCCGATTTCCTCTTCGCGCGCTGCCTGCGTGCGTGTCCAACTCTGCCCCGCGTCGGTAGAGCGCCACACGCCTGTATCCGTTGCCGCGTACAACACCTGCGAGTTATGCGGGCTGACGACGAAATCGTTCACGTAATAGAAATCCGCCGTATTCGTCGCTGCCAATTGTTGCCACGTGTTGCCGCCGTCGGTCGTGCGAAAGATGCCCGCGCCCTGCAACGAGTCCTGATTGAAAAAGCCCTCGCCTGTCCCGGCATAAATCGTCTGCGGATTTTTCGGATCAAAGGCGAGGCAGGCGACGCCAAGGTTAGCCAGCAAATCCGTCAGCGGTTCCCAGCTTTGCCCGCCATTTGTCGTGCGCCACACGCCGCCCGCGACTCCGGCGGCGTACATCACATTCGGCGTCGTGGGGTGAATGAGCAACGCGCGCGTCCGACCTCCGACGTTGCCCGGCCCCAGGAATGCCCAACTGCTGAGCGCCTCGACCTGTGCCGTTCGCTTCATTGCCTGCCGCGCGGGCAAATAGCGATTGGAGGCCGCCGCGTACTGTGGCATGGCGTCCATTTGTGCCTGCGCGCTGAGGTACTTGTTCATCGGCAGTCGCTGCTCGCCTGCGGGCAGCCGTTTCAGGCGAAAGTAGGCCGCAGCTTCATCGGGCTTGTCATAACGAACTTTTTCCCGCCGCTCTTGCGCGAGCGTCTGCGCCAGTGAAGTTGGTACGGTTGGGGCGGGCGCTGAACGTTTCTTCGCTGTGTGGCGACGTACCTTCGGTTGCAGGCGACGTGATCGTGTTTTGTGCTGGCCAGCGGGTGCGAAGGCCAAGATCATGGCGCTGCTAACAACAATCCAAAGACTAGCGAACAGAAAGCGTGAGGTGTATTTCATAGCGGAGGAAAAGGCTGTGACGACGATAACTTTGCGCCCGGGATTTCGCCGCCGACAATAGCATTACAGCCCGGGCGCTAGCCATTTATTTAATGTTGATTTTCACCGGGTTGGTGGGCGTGCCTCGAATCGTGAGCTCAATCGCCACTTCGCCGCGCCCGGCCAGGCTGCGAGGAAGGCGCAGATTCACTTGATCCAGCCCGATAAACGCCCCTTGCGCCCCGGCATAGAGAACTTCCACGGGAACGCCGCCAATGCGCGCCTGCACCTCGCCCAATTCACTGCGATTGCGAAAGCCCGATCCATATAATTCGATAAATACCTGCTCGCTTACCGGCCCCAAATCAATCGGGATCGTGACAAATTGTTGGCGCGCGGCGTCATAGCGAGCGCATTGCTCGGAACTGCGCGTCCCGTCCACCTTGATCCGCAGCAGAGAGGCTGCCGCAGGCCCAACGCCGTCCGAACTCGCGGAAAAGATTCCGGCGGACAGCGGTTGCACCGTGATTACCCCAGCAGCGCGCCTGCCCTGTTCATTCTCGATGATGATCTGCGCACTGCCGACCTTCACCTCTTTCGGGAGTTGGTAATTGATCTGAGTGGGGGAAACAAACAGGAGCGGGGCGGGATGTTCGTAGCCTTCGCTGTCACGTACCCAAACGCGCGTACCTTGCAAGATGGCTGGCAGTGGCAGCGACTGCGCCGCATCGGTGCCGGGTGCCAGATTTTGCCCAAAGGCCGAGACTAACGATTCCGGGGCGAGCGTCGTTCCCTGATAATGCGTGGCCGGAACATTGGTTGCACGCGGGGCCGCCTGCGCATTCGGCACCAGCTTGCGCAGGCGGAAATTGTAATAGTCGGCAATGTACAAATTCCCTGCCCGATCCAGGGTGATGCCGCTCGGCAGATTCAACCGGGCGAGGGTCGCCGCCATACCATCCCCGTTCCAGCGCCCGACGGTGAAGCCCGTGGGCCCAAGACCGGCAATCGTGGTAATGATTCCTTTGGCATCCACGCGCCGGATGCGATGGTTTAAGGTATCTGCGATGAAAAGATTGCCCTGCGCGTCTATCGCCAGGCCGACTGGATGATCCAATAATGCATTCACCGCCGGGCCGCCATCTCCGGCAAAGCCTTCTTTGCCGCCTTGCCCGGCAACAGTGGTAATGATTCCGTTCGGCGTGATTTTGCGAATGCAACTGTTGTCTGTATCGGTGAAGTAAAGATTCTTCGCCGCATCAAACGCTAACGCATGCGGTCTGCCGAGCCGAGCCGCTGTCGCCTCGCCGCCATCGCCGCTGAAGCCGGGCGATGCTGAACCAGCGATGGTGGAAATAATTCCCGCTGGCGTAATTTTGCGAATGCGATGATTGCTGCTATCGGCAAAGAGGAGATTTCCCGCCGCATCCAGAATCATGCCTCTGGGATAAAACAACTGTGCCGCCGTAGCCAGGCCGCCATCATTGGAGAAACCAAAAGTTCCCACGCCCGCGACCGTTTTGATCAGCCCATCAGGTGTCACTTGCCGCAGCAGGTGATTGTTTGTGTCGGCGATATAAACGCTGCCATCAGGGGCCGCCAGAATTGCCTGTGGCTCATTGAACGTCGCTTCCAAAGCCGGAATCCCGTTGCCCGTTTTTCCGTAGCCGCCGCCGCCCGCAAAGGGAAAGATCACCCCCTCCGGCGTAATTTTACGGACGTGGTTATTGGGCTGCTCGACGAAGTACAAAGTCTGGCTGGCATCGAAGGCAACCGCAACCGGTGGGCTGAGATAAGCCTTGGTAGCAGGCCCGCCATTCCCCGCACCATCCAGCGTACCCGCGACGCCAGGGCCGGCCATCGTGTAGAGCAAATATTCCGGCTCATAATGAATAGTCAAAGAATCGGAAGCAACATTTCCAGCCCCGTCTTCAGCGAAGACCGTAACCGTGGTATCGCCGGTTTGCACCAGGAAGTCTGGCAATTGCCATTGCGTCGTACCGGCGATGATTCCCGTATGACCCGCACTGTCACGCCACCAGACTTTCGCCAACTGACGATCATCGGCGGCACTGCCCCGCAGCGTGACATAAACATCCGACGCAGTGTAAGTCGCGGCAGTGGTCGGTGCTGTGATGGCAATTGTCGGCGGCGTTTGATCGGGATCGTAGGTAACAGTTAGCGTAGCGGTGGCCTGATTACCGCCTGCATCAATGGCTGTGAACGTAAAGCGATTAGGCCCGTTGGCTAACTTCACTCCCTCCACTGTCCAGACGGCTGTCCCTCGCGCCGTCCCCTGTCCGCCGCGATCATTGCTCCACAACACCCGCGCCACTTCGGAATTGTCACTCGCGGTGCCTTGCAGCGAGAGTACCGGAACCGCCGCTTGATAAACTCCGCTTTTCGTCGGGGCGGTCACAGTTACAGTTGGAGCAACCGTGTCCGAGGCTCCTGCCGGAAAGACCACGCGGATTCGTTTGTTTTCTGTATCCGCAAAATAGACACGCCCCTGACCATCGGTGGCAATCCCGCCGGGAGAGGAAAGGCGCGCCAGACGAGCCGCGCCCCCATCCCCGGAAAATCCCGTCTCCCAACGCCCGGCCATCCTTTCGACGATGCCTGCCGGATTGATACGGCGCAGCACTTCTGCCCCGCTACTCGCAACCCATAAATTGCCTCCGGTATCAAAGGCCAAGCCCCCGGTGCTCCCCAAATTAACGGCGCTGGCGGGGATGCCATCTCCAAAATAATCCGCCCCGCCCCCGGCGAAAGTGGAAATCGTTCCGGTCGCAGTGATTTTGCGGATCCGCTCCTGCGTGCAAAAAAATAAATTCCCTTGGGTGTCAAAGACCAAACTGTGAGGAGCCGAAATCTGTGCGTCCAGGGCGGGGCCGCCATCGCCGGTTGTTCCGTCGGTTCCGTTCCCGGCGATAGTCGTCACAATCCCTTGCGAATCAATTTTCCGTATTCGGTTATTGAAGGTGTCGGCCACGAAAAGTTCCCCGCGACTGTTGAAGGCAAGGCTGCGCGGGCTACAGAACTGTGCGGCAGTGGCAGGCCCGCCATCACCGCCAAAGTTGCATCCCACAGTTGATCTATCCCCAGCCACAGTGCGGATCACGCCCGTCGTGTCAATCATTCGCACAATGTTGGTGCCGTCCTCGGCGATGTAAAGTTGCCCTTGCTTATCCAGCGCCAAACTGCTGGGGGAATTTAAAGTTGCCTGGAGCGCCGGGCCACCATCTCCCGTACTCCCGGCCTGCCCCGTTCCCGCCACTCGGGTTAATTTTCCTGTCAATGCGAGTTTCCAAATCTGACGCCTTTCCAAATCCGCAAAGAGCAAATCGCCGGTCGGCGTCAGCCGAGGCGAAAAGGGAAAGCGAAATTTGGCTTCCAAAGGGGGCAAATCGTCGCGAGCCGCCGTAGCACCGCCACCGGCAATGGTTTTGATCAGATATTCCGGCTGGCATTGGATGGTAATGCTTGTTTCCGTCACATTGCCGGCTTGATCGCGTGCCGCCACCCGGATTTGATTTTCTCCTTGCTGCAAGTACAGGTTTTCAATCTTCCAATCGGTTGTGCCTTTGGCCACGCCCCACATTGGCCCGCTGTCCAACTCTGTCTGCTTCTGCGCCTTGCGCCAGAGCACCTGCGTAACACCCACATTGTCGCTGGCCGTACCTGCCAAAGTGATGCGATCACTGGCCACCGTGAAGGCCGGTGCAGTCGTAGGAACCGTAATCGCAATCGCGGGCGGAATCACATCCGAGCTATCTTTGGAAGTAAGAGAAATTTTCGTAATAAAGGCGTCAGCGAGGCCTTTCAATTCGCTTTGCTGGGCATTCACAAGCGGAAAGGTATGTGGTGGGTTCAGTAACTGCGTGTAGCCGCAAACATACAAATTGCCCTGCGGGTCAAGGGCGACCGATTGCCCTAAATCGCGGCCTGATCCGCCCAGGTAGGACGAATACACTAAGGCTTTGATTCCCGGCTGTGAGGGGTCAAGGATACTAACGAAAGCATCCTGAAAACCGCCTCCGAAGACAGGCTGAATCGCATCGGGAGTCACGGGAAAATCGAGCGATTCCGTGTTACCAGAAAGATAAATTCGTCCCTTTTCATCAACCACAAAAGCGCCATAGCTGTCATCTCTGCCCGCACCACCCAGATAAGTTGCATACAACAAATCTGTCCCTGTCGCATTCAACTCGAACACGATTACATCTGTTGCGTCATCGTATCCCGGATAATAGACACTTTCTTTTTGCAAAGGATTGACCAGCGGAAAGGTGAAGTCGCCGTCAAAGCTTCCGCTGTAGCCGACGACATAAACATTTCCCTTGGCATCCAACGCCAAACTGGTCGCGATGTCGCCTCCGGCACCGCCGACCAGAGTAGAAAAAACGAAGGCGGAACCAGTCGGATTGATCTTACAGACAAAGACATCATCACTGCCCGCCCATTCAGATTGATAAGCACCAAACGTGGTGGGGAAATCATCAGATGCGGTGGAGCCGGTTACATACGCATTGCCGTCTGCGTCCACTTTGATATCGTTGCACTGGTCAACATCATCGCCACCAAGATAGGTGGAATAAATCAACTCAGTTCCCCAAGCATTCAGTTTCGCGACAAAACCATCCCGTCCTCCATTGTCCTCCTGATAAGATCGCAAGGGATTCTTCGTGGGAAAATCGCGCGAATCCGTGCGCCCGGCAATGTAGGCATTTCCTTGTGCATCTATGGCCAGATTGAAGGCGCGGTCATTATCACTGCCGCCTAAATAGGTGGAATAAACCAGCACCGATCCGCTGGCACTGAGTTTGGTTACAAAGACATCTTGCCCAACAAAATATGATCCTTTGCGGTCGGACTGGAAGCAGCCAGGTGTGGTAGGGAAATCGCCGGAATAAGTGGTGCCAGTGACATAAACATTTCCCTGAGAATCCACTGCCATTCCTAGTCCATTCTCGACAAACGTCCCGCCCAAATAGGTGGAGAACAACAATTGACGCCCCGTTGGATCGAACTTGGAGATGAACACATCACCGCAACCGCCACTGGTTGCGCACCACGGAGTTGGAGCTTCGCTTTTGTTGGGTTGCGCCGCGTTGGCGACCGGGAAATCAGCCGACTGCGTATCGCCAAGGACATACAAATTCCCTGCCGCATCCGTGCGGATTAAGGTAGCCCCTTCCTGAAAACTGCCACCCAGAAGCGTGGAATAAATCAATACGGGATCAATGACGAGTGGCTGCGTCGCGTCGTAATGTCCAAGCTGAAAGCGAATTGTATGATGTCTGCTCACCTGATAGCGCGCCTCCACCTCATGCCGCGTGCCATTGATAAGCTGATAAGCAACTGGCTTCTTATGACGTAATTCCGCGCTGCCGACTTTGATGACCAAATCCCCTTCTTGCGAAAGGCGCAGCCGCTCGGCACCGTGCAGCGCAATGGCGATGCGTTGCGGGTCAGCCCCGGGCGCGACTTCAAAATCATATTCAAGCTGCGCGGGTGTTCCGTAATACACCAGATTAATACCGGGATAGACATTGCGGGCGCGCACCTGCTCATAGTTTTGAATCTCCGTGTGCCATTGCGCCGCATTTTTCCCGCGAAAGTAATTCGTGCGCGCCGCCAGCGGGTTCACGCCTTCAAGGACGGGCGCAGCCTGTGCCTGTTGCAACTGGAGCCGCAGCGTTCGCAGACTGCGAGTGCGGTGATCTTCCGGCGTGGACGTTGGCGCGTGCGAACTGGCAGCGGCGAAGCACAAAACCATTTCATTCGCGGTGATGCCAACCTGAAAACCTTTCCCTCGTGCCGCGAATTGAAGCGCCGTCGGATATTGCCCCTGATTCTTTTCAAAGTGCAGGGTAAGGGGCGCTAAGGGAGAGGTTACTTGTCCAGATTTTATGGCCTTTTGTGGCGCTACCTGGCGGAAGCCAGGCGCAGAAAAGGAGGCACGAACGAGGAATTGCGACATCCCCCAATGCGTCAAGAAGAGAACAGCGCCGCTGCATCCTGCGAGCAACCAGTATTTGCGATAGCACTTCATAGCAATCCTTTGGAGACGGTAGCAATTAGTTCATCCGGGCGCGGAGTGGAAGTTGGGGGCGGAAACGAAACCTGAAAAACCCCAGGCTGAACAAGGTAACGTTTGGGCAAGGTGATGGTAGGAAAAGGGCAGAGAATCTGTCAAGCGCCATCCGAATCGCCCGCAAGGCGAGGCCGGAATATTTCGCTCTGCTGCTGTGACGACCGATGCGTAAGCGAATATTTATGCGGCTGGGACAACGAAAGCTGCGGTCAATGCCTATCAATCCGAAGCGGCATTTCTTAGGGGGACACGAGGGCAGATTTTAGCCGCCAGACGTCTAACGCTTCGAGGCGGACTTTTCCTTCTCGCACATAGATTTCTGCCTTCACACTGGCTGGCTCAGGAAAGATCGTATCCGTCAGTGTGACGATCCCATCATTGCCGAACACTTCCACCGAAGTACGATCCAGCAGAATTTGCAGACGTATCTTTTTGCCGTCCGGTGAGAGCGTGACGGCGTGCCGACCCGGAAAATTATCGGGCGCAAAATCGCTTTCGCCTGCTTGATTGCGATCAATGAACAGTTCCTTTTTGACCACGTCATATCCGACGATAGTTTTTTGCTCTTTCTGGGCGCGGAGCACAAAGCCAAACTCCTTCGCCTTGCCGATTTCAAATTCTGCGATGATTTCCAGCGCATCGCCGGAAACTCCTTCGGAGGCCAACAACGGCATCCCCTCCACCACCTGACGACTGCCATAACTGACCTGTTTTTCGCGCAGGGTTTGCAGTTCGGCTATTGGTTGTTGCTGAAGGCGCACCCCTTCCCCTGTTTTGCGCAAGGTCAGGACGCGCGGCACCGACAGCATGCCCCGCCACGGTGCTGTGGGTTGGCGACTGGCGTACTGCAAATTGGTCATCCAACCGAGCAGAATGCGCCGTCCATCGCTGGGCGCAATGTCCGACCACGTTACGGCGGCGTACAAGTCTTTGCCGTAATTCAGCAGTAGTTTGGTGGTCGGCGCGTTGTCATTCGTGAATTTCACGCCGTCGAACGTGCCGACAAAATACTGCACACCGGAACCGCCCGCGGCGCTGCCTGCGCTCGTACTCACCACCAACACCCAGCGTTTGTTCGTGCGGCTGCCTTCAATCGGCAACTCAAACAAATCGGGGCATTCCCATACGCCTTCGGTCACTCCTGCAGGGCCAAATTCGCTGAGCATCTTCCACGCCTTCAGATTGGCCGCGCCGTACAATCGCACTTTCTTTTCTTTTGGCATAGCGACGACCATCACCCACTGCTTGGTGGCGGCGTGCCAAAACACTTTGGGGTCACGAAAATCCTGCGCGCTAATATCGACTACCGGATTGCCCGCGTACTTTGTCCACGTGCGCCCCCGGTCGTTACTGAAGGCGATGTGCTGCGCTTCTTTGGTCGGCGTATGCGCCGTGTAGATTGCCACCAAGCAAGACTTGTCCGTCGCGCTTGGATTCTGGCAAAGTCCGCTGGTGTTGTTCACATCCACCACCACGCTGCCGGAATACATTTGCCTGCCGTTTTCTTCTGGCAGCGCGACGCCCAGATGTTGCCAGCGCACCAGATCGGTACTGACCGCGTGCGCCCAGCTTTTATGTTCGGACGTCAGGCCGAGCGGATTATGCTGATAGAAGAGGTGATATTCGCCCTGGTAAAATACCAGCCCATTCGGATCGTTCATCCAGTAGCTAGGCGGCGTAAAATGATATTTTGGACGCCATTCGTCGTTTTCGTTCTGAAGCACAATCCGAGTTTGTGCGCTGACAGAGCCGCAGATCGCCATCACGAGGAAACAACCCAACCACGCTTGCCATAAAGTAGGACGCATCTTGCCAGTTCTCCTTGTGCCGTAAAGATAGAGGAACCGGACAAAGCTTGGCAAGCCTCAGGGGTGATGCCTGCTAACCTAGTGGGCGTTTCGACAGCGACGGTTTCACACGTTATCATCAGCACGCCCGATGGATGCTCGCGCATTGCAGGGCAGCCTGCAAAAACTGCTGGACGAAGAATACGAAGCGAATGTCGAAGCGGCGCGCTATCGTTAGGCGCGCGCGCCGGAAGGTCGCTCAAGACAATAACGTTTTACAAGAAAAATTCCCGATGCCCAAAAAACGAACCCTCATCTTTCTGGCCACGCTGTGGTTGATTGCGTTAGCGCAAGTGCCGCTCGCGCAGGCGCGCAGGGCAGCGCTAATGCCGCCCCGCGATTGGTTGTTGAGTCGCGCCGCGGGACGCGCGGAAATTCGTCACGACAAACCGCACAATGAAATCACACTCAGCAATGGACTGCTCACGCGCACGATTCGCCTGACGCCGAATGCCGCGACAGTGGCGTTCGAGAATGCGGCGACGGGCGAAACCCTGCTGCGCGCCGTTGCGCCTGAAGCCGAAGTCGAAATCAACGGGAAGAAATACGCAGTTGGCGGTTTGACGGGACAGCCCAATCTTGCCTATCTGCGTCGCGATTGGCTGGCGGCGATGAAAACGGACGCGGCAGCCTTTCAATTCGAGCGGTTTGAATTGGGGAAACCGGTTGAGCGTATGAACTGGAAACAGTCGCGTCACCTCACTGGGGCGGCGTGGCCACCGAGCGGTGCGGCCTTGACGTTGTGGTTTGTGCCTCCGAAGGCCAATTTGCCGGGCGTCAAAGTCGCTGTGCATTACGAGTTGTACGATGGCGCGCCGCTGCTCAGCAAATGGATCACAGTTCACAACGACGGCGCACAGCCGATTCGCGTGAACCGCTTCAAGAGCGAAATCCTGCGCGTGGTCGAAGCCGAATCACAAGTCGATCCCAGCCCTGAATGGCAACGACCGCGTCTGACTGTGCTGACGGATTTTTCGTTTGGCGGCATGTCGGTTGCCAGTCTGCATCGCGCGGTTTTCTGGACGGATGATCCGGCGTACAAAACGCAAGTCAATTACGACCTGAAAACGCCGTGCCTGCTGGAAGTCAAACCGCCGCTCGGCCCGGACGTGGACATTGCGCCGAACGCCGTACTGACAGGCATTCGCGCCTTTGAGTTGTTGCACGACAACGACGACCGCGAACGGCAGGCTTGGCGATTCGCAAGCTCTATCGAATGCTGGCTCCGTGGGCGCTCGAAAATCCGCTGATGTTGCATCTGACTTCGACCGATCCCAAGGTCGTTTACCCCGCGATAGATCAGGCGGCGGAGTGCGGCTTTGAAATGATTATTCTGAGTTTCGGCAGCGGCTTGAACATGGAAGACGTGTCGCCGGAAAATATCGCCAAGTACAAAGCTTTTCGGGAATACGCCAACCGCAAAGGACTTGAACTCGGCGGCTATTCGCTGCTTGCCAGCCGCCGCATCAGCGACGAACAGGATGTCATCAATCCGGCGACCGGCAAAACCGGCGGCGCGATCTTCGGCAATTCGCCGTGTCTGGAAAGCGTGTGGGGCCAGGAATATTTCGCCAAACTCAAAAAGTTCATCAGCGAAACCGGCTTCAATCTGCTGGAACACGACGGCAGTTATCCGGGCGATGTGTGCGCTTCGACGAAGCATCCGGGGCATCGCGGGCTGAGTGATTCGCAATGGATGCAATATCAGCGCATCACCGAATTTTATCGCTGGTGTCGCGCGCGGGGCGTTTATCTGAATGTGCCGGACAATTACTTTCTGGCCGGATCGAACAAAGTCGGTATGGGCTACCGCGAAACCAATTGGTCGTTGCCGCGCGACGAGCAGCACATTCACGCGCGGCAAAATTTATTCGATGGGACGTGGCTGAAAACGCCTTCGATGGGGTGGATGTTTGTGCCACTGGTGCAATATCACGGCGGCGGCGCGGCGGCGACAATTGAACCGCTCAGTGAACATCGCGCGGATTATGAACAGCATCTGGCGAACAATCTCGGCTACGGCGCGCAGGCGTGTTATCGTGGCCCTCGGTTGTACGATTCGCCCGCCACAAAAGCCGTCGTTGTGAAGTGGGTGCAATGGTTCAAGCAGTACCGTGACATTTTGGAATCGGATGTGATTCATGTGCGCCGCGCCGATGGTCGCAATCTCGATACTGTGTTACACATCAATCCGTCGTTGCCGCTGAAAGGTTTGGCGATGATCTACAACCCGACGAACGAGCCGTTGCAACAGGACATCACGTTGCCGCTGTATTACACGGGGCTGAAGGATATTGCAGTTGTCACGGAGCAGAACGGCAAGCCCGTCCGCATGAAATTAGACCGGCAATATCGCATTACGATTCGCCCGCAAGTCGCGGCGCATTCCAACACCTGGCTCGTGATCCGTTGAGTCAATTTGCCAGGACGATAGTCAATGAGCGAAGAGGAATTTATGGAATCCAAAAACACAAAACTATCCCGCAGAGAATTGCTCAAGGCAGCGAGCCTTGCGAGTGCAAGTTTGAGCGTAGCGAATACGAGCCAGGCCGGTGTGCTTGCTGAAGTGGCAGACCCGGTCGTGCTGACGCCTGCCGTTGCCAGTGTGCGCGGCATGAAATTCCAGCCTACCAATGTCGTGCGCCTCGGCATTATCGGCGTCGGCGGGCGTGGACTGGGGATGCTGAATGAATGGCTGGCGCTCGAAAATTTAGAAGTCACCGCAATCTGTGACATTGACAAGGCGCAAATTGCCAAAGCACAAAAGCGTATCGAGCGTGCCGGGCGCAAAGCTCCGGCGGTGTATGACAAGAATGACCACGACTTTGAAAACCTCTGCAAACGCGATGACGTGGATTTCATTTACATCGCTACGCCCTGGGATTGGCACGCGCCGATGGCCATCGCAGGCATGACGAACGGCAAGCACGTTGGTGTGGAAGTTCCGGCGGTCACGACAATCAAAGAATGTTGGGAAATTGTGGACACTTCCGAAAAGACACGCCGACACTGCATGATTATGTAAAATTGCTGCTATGACTTTAACGAGATGCTGGTGCTGAATATGGTGCGCGCGGGCGTCTTTGGCGAAGTGCTGCACGGCGGTGCGGCCTACAACCACGACCTGCGCAGCATTCTCTTTGAAAAACGCAGCGAGGGACTCTGGCGGCGCACGCCTCACACAAAAAAAGACGGCAATCTGTACCCGACGCACGGCCTCGGCCCGGTCGCGCAATACATGGGCATACACTACGGTGACCGGTTCGATTACATGGTTTCGATGAGTTCGCCTGCGGCGAGTCTGGCTGAATATCGCACTAAAACTGTTCCGAAGGATGACCCGCGCTGGAAGGAAAAATACCTTTGCGGCGATGTAAACACGAGCCTCATCAAAACCATTCGCGGGCGCACAATCATGCTACAACATAACGTCACCACACCACGCCCGTATGACCGCATCAATCTCATCCAAGGCACAAAAGGATTGTTCTGCGATTACCCCGCACGGATTTACATCGAAGGGCAGGGCAAAAACGAAGAGTTCACGAACCTGGACAAGTACAAGGCGCAATACGAACACCAACTTTGGAAAACAACAGGCGAACTGGCGCGGCAGAAAGGCGGCCACGGCGGCATGGATTTCATCATGACATATCGTCTTGTCCAATGTATGCGCGAGGGGCTGGCACCGGATTTGGATGTTTACGATGCTGCCGCATGGAGCGCGCCCACACCGCTCAGCATTCAGTCAGTCGCGCAGGGCAGTGCGCCTGCAAAATTTCCAGACTTTACGCGCGGGCGCTGGAAGGAAAGCCAAGCCGGGTGAACGGTTAGAAGTAGGGAAAGCTCTGTCTTGTACTACCGAAAAGCGGGTGCAAGAGGAAATGCCTGAGATGCGTCACCCTGCTCTGTATGGACAGGACTTCAGCCGCCTGAAGATTCCCGCACAAGCAATTCCGGCGTGATTACGACGCGCGTGGCTTTGCCGTTGCGTTAGGCGTTTCGCGCTTCCTATCGGCAACAGAAAATCGTCTTGAATGGAAAGTCTCGTGAGCAGTTTACTCCTCGCGGGGATGAAGGTAGTTTTGAGTGGGAGAGCCTGACTCAGAACCGCATTAGAGGTTGGTGGAAGGGCCGCATTACTTTGCTCCAATTGCCCGCTATCCGAAATTTAGGGCGCACTTCCTATCGAGGAGGCATTTAAGGCAAGGCCGCGTGCCACAGAGAAATTCCTGACGGCAGATAAAATTGCATCTTTGGTTTCGGCAACAGCGCGCTCACCTGCTGCCAGGATACAAGGCGCTTCGTGGGCGTCGCGCAGGTTGATGGAATGGTCGAATTCAATGCAGATGGGAATGACTTCGTAATGATGTGCTTCAATCGCCTGGTGCATCTGAGTGTAAACCAGCGAGCGTACGATGTTGTCAATGTGGTGGCGCAGTGTGTTGCCGAAGCCGCGCGGTGCATTAGTTGAACGCTCAAAAAAGTCTACGGTGATAATGACGTCAATCCGGCGTCTGACCGCTTCGGCAACCGGCACGGGCGCACTGTACACGCCATCGCCGAGCCAGCGGCCTTCCAGTTGGATCGGTGGCAGCATGGGGAAAAACGCAGTGGACGCATAAACCGCTTCCCGCGTCAGGCCACGGCTCAACACCACGCCTTCGCCCGTTTCGACGTTTGTTGTTTGCACCACCGTTTTGGGGCGCAGATCTTCCAGCCGAATTTCGCCCAGCGTGCGCCGCAAAAAGTTTTTCAGCCGCTGTGGCTTGAGCAGTCCTGTCGTGTGATCGAAGTGGCTTCCCCACACTCCCGCAATGCCTGACACCGAACGCAAATCTACTTTTGTAAAGAGCTTTCCGTGAAAGAGTGCCTCCAGCAATATTTCTCGTCCTTCGGCAGGTGTGCGCCCGGAACCAATCAGCGTGCTGACCATCGCGCCACCGCTGCATCCGACTATCAGGTCAATGGGAATATTCGACTCTGCCAGAAATTCGAAAAGAGAGAACGCGGCTAAGGCTTTGATGCCGCCGCTGCCCACGACTACGCCCACAGTTGGCCGCACGGTATGGTTTGGTAATGGAGGATTTTCCTGCATGTCAGGCTGCCTAATTGTAAATCTTGATTTGCGGCAATAAGCCAGTGATGTTGAGCGCCGTGATTGCCTCATCCTGATCGTGATAAATACGGAACATCGAAGCGTAGCCCGTCAACTTGAGTTGCCGTAGTAACGGTTCGGCAAGGGAATGGATGGTCAGTCGTCCGCCCAACCCATTCAGTTCGCGTGTTACCTTCAACAACGAGCGTAAACCGGCGGAACTGAGCGCCGTCAACTCCGCACCATCCAGCACAATTTGGCGGAAGCCATCGTGCATCAATTTCAGAAAACGCTCCTCAAATTCTGTTGCAGCAGCGGCATCGAGTGCGCCGTCTACTTTCAAAATCAAATTGTCGCCGATGCGTAGTGTGATGAATTCCATAACGCTTTCCTTTCAGTGGCTATTCTTAGCCTTTTTACGACGTGCGCTCCTGCCATTTAGGTAAGCGGATTTCTTTAACTAACCGCAAGGCTGCAAGTGCGCGAATCACCCACCAGCTCAGATCAATTTCGTACCACGCGAATCCGTGCCTTGCCGAAGCCGGGTGCGCATGATGATTGTTGTGCCAGCCCTCGCCAAAGGTCAGCAGGGCGACCCACCAGCAGTTGCGCGAATCATCGCGTGTCGCAAAGCGGCGATAACCCCAACAATGCGCGGCTGAATTCACCAGCCACGTTGCGTGCCAGCAACAGACCACGCGCAGACAAATGCCAGCAAGCAACATCGGCAACCCGCCCCAGCCAAACAGGATCACGCCCAGCAGCAGCGTCGGCAGAAAATGCCACCGCGTCAGCCACAGATAAAAGCGATCTTTAGCGAGGTCGGGTGCATAACGAGCCGTCGTGGTCGTATCGTTGTGCAACGCGGCACCCGTGTAAATCCAGGCGATTTGCGACCACCAGAACCCATCGCGCGGCGAATGCGGATCACCGCTACGGTCGGCGTTGGCGTGATGACGACGATGCGTGGAAGCCCAGGCAATCGGCCCGCCTTCCAATGCCAATGTCCCGCAAACAGCCAGCGAATATTCCAGCCACTTTTGTGTTTTGAAGCCGCGATGCGTGAGCAAACGGTGATAGCCCACACAAATGCCCAAGCCGCCCGCCACCCAGTAAAGACAGGCTGCAATTAGTAACACGCGCCAATTTAACAAGAACAACGAAGCGATTGCTCCAACGTGAAGGAAGAAGATAACGCTGGCCTCGCCCCAGTTGATGGGCGTCCATCGTTCGCTACTCAGCGCCTCTGGCCGCGGCAATTTGGCAGTCCTGACATCGGTTGCCAAACCCACTATTTGCAGCGCGCGAATACACCACCAACTCATATCAATTTCGTACCACGCGAGCCCGTGACGTGCAGAAGCGGGATGTGCGTGATGATTGTTGTGCCACCCTTCACCGAAGGTAATCAACGCGACCCACCAGACATTGCTTGAATCATCGCGCGTGGCGAAGCGACGATACCCCCAACGATGCGCGATGGAATTCACCAGCCACGAAGCATGCCAACCACACACCACACGCAAAAAGATGCCCCAGAACACCACCGGCCATCCGCCTAGTAGGAATAACACCACACCCAGCACAATTGACGGCAAGAGCTGCCAACGTGTCAGCCAAACATGCACGGGGTCTTTGACCAAGTCCGGTGCGTATTGCGCGAGTGTAGTGATGTTATCGTGCCTGCGTTCCCCACGTGGAATCCACGCAATCTGCGACCACCAAAAGCCATCGTGTGGTGAATGCGGATCGCCCGCGCGGTCAGCTTTCGCGTGATGTTTCCGATGTACCGCGACCCAGTACACCGGCCCGCCTTCCAGCGACAAGGCCCCACATAACGAGAGAAAATATTCGAGCCATTTCGGAGTCTTGAAGCCACGATGGGTGAGGAGGCGGTGATAGCCGAGACAAATGCCCAATTCGACGCCAACCCAGTAGAGAATGAGGGCGGCGATGAACGCCTCCCACGTGAACATAAACAACGCAGCCACCGCTCCCACGTGCATTGCGGCAAAAAACGCGGTTACGGGCCAGTTCAGCGGGGCATGACGATCATCGCTTAGGGCGGCGTGCGAGGTAGTCTGTTTAATCAGTACATTGCTGTTTTCGGTCATGATAACTCTCGCATTAAAGAACGCAGGACAAGGAAGGATAGCAAGCAGGGATTTCACCAAAGACACCCGATTGTGCCGCGCTCGCTATCGCTCTTTGCACCTAACCGATGCAGGCTTAATCGTGTGCGCCGCTGCGTTGCGCCAGCGGTTGAGCGGAGAAGCGAGAGCGATCCAGCGGGCCGGTAAGTTCCTGCACATAATGATCCAAACGACGGGAGAGGAACCATTCGGTTTCTGCGGTGGCGGTGCCGTTACGGTGCGTTGCCGCATGTACCAATGCCCACGAGAGGGCATAGCCGAGCGCGACCATATCTACGTTCGCGTGATCGGTGATTTGTTCGGGTTTGGGGATGGCGGTGAAAGAATCGGGATTGGCAGCAATAAATGCGCTCAACCAGGATTTACGGTTGAGATAGTTGAAGGCGATGAAATGTCCCATTGGCTGGCTGCATCCTTCCATCACTGTCCAAACCCGCACATCATCCACGACGTGCGGAATGTTCGTGACCGGATCAAGGCCGCGTGCGCCGTGCAGCGATTGCAACATCTGGGACGCTTCCATTGCCAATTCCACGCCAGTGATTTTGGCGGCTAACGCCAATTCAAAAGCGGTTCCGCCGTTTGCTTCTTCGGTCAGGTTCAGTTCAAGCAACGCCTCCAGCACAGCGATAGATAGTTCCATATTCCGCACCTTGCGCTGGACATAGGCATTATCAATCATCTTGCCTGTAGAAATCTGGCGGTCAGAAATAAAGGGCAGCAGGTGATCCAGGCAACGCTCGATATGCCCGATTTTACTGGACATGATCTGTGTTCGCCCGATCATCATCGGGTTGTAGACGGCTGCCGGATCATGGAGGACAAACTCGTCGGCCACGTGACAATTCTTCAGCGTAATCTCATTCAAAATGATCCGGCGCATGTACGCCATGCGAAAACTTTTGGAGATGCTCAAGCCCGGATTCTTCCGATCCACCACAAAGACCTTGAAACCCTCTGACGTCGGCACGCAAATGTTGTAAAACGTCCCGGCTTGCGCGTGCGCAATGTACATCTTGACGCCATTCAGTTCCCATCCAGTGCTGGTTTTGTGTGCCGTCGTTTGCATCCCGGCCATATGCGATCCGCCCTGCGCTTCGGTGATGGCGAAAATGCCCAAGCCTTCGCCGGTTGCAACGTCGGCGAGGTAGCCACCCAACTCAAAGTTGTTAGTGAACAGCAGGGGATTAACGCCCAACGAACTGAAGTAGCCAATGATGTGCGCCGAGGCCGTATCCAATCGCGTGAACTGCCGAAAGATGGCGCAGAGATGCCGATTGGTCAGACCGCGCCCGCCCAATCGTGTTGGTGTCGCTAAGGCTGTTAATCGCAGCCGCCGCGCTTCCCTGGCAATATCATCGAAATCGGCGAGCGCGCCCCAATTAGTGGTTCTAACAGCCTGCATCGCGTCAGCGAAATTGGCTTCCTGTTGGTGCAGGTCTTCCGTGTCGTTCCAGGTGGCTTGATAAGACTGTTTCATAGTCTGATTTCCTTTCTTGGTAGTAATCGTTCGCGAGCAGTTGCCATCGGCTAGCCGCTGCAAAACTGGCTCACTCCTCGCAATCTGCTATTCAGTGAGTTGTTACGCTAAGCAGCCAAACTATTTCTGTCTTGGCTCTTCCTAGAAGAAAATCAAATTACACCTGACAAACTGCATTGCATATACAGGGAACCACACAAAATATATAGGTGTTTCCACTCATTTTACTGAGATTTCCCCATAATTAGCTCGATTTGCAATCGCTTGCAGCGGCAGACTGTCGAGTCTGCCGCTGCAAGCGATTGAGGCGGGTTTTCCATTTACCACGCTCGAACGTGTACGCAAGGAAACCAGCCTGCCGCTGGAACGATTGGGCAGCGCTATCGAGCTGAGCGCGCTCACCCTGACACGCCGCAAAAAAGAGAAACGACTTTCCGCCGCTGAATCTGACCGATTGGTTACGCTAACCCGTCTGTTCACACAGGCTATCACGTTATTTGAAGGCAACAGGCTCTCGGCCTTGCGCTGGTTCGTGCAACCTAACCGCGCGCTGGGCAATTTTTGGAACAAAATTACCTGCTCAATCCCGCGCATCCTGACTTTGCGCAAATCAAGCTGGAAAAACCACGCCGCTTTCGCTTTGACAAACCGTTGCTCAAAGCGCCTCCAAAAGCATAAGAGCAAGCGCCATCTTCACGGCAACGGACGAATGCATTCGCACGAAGCCAGTTTATGGCGGGTTTGCGTGCTGGCAACAGGCGGGAGTTCCCGCCAAGCCAACTGCGAACGCCGCATCATTGGCGCGCACCTTCAAAACTTCGAGTTTTAGGCTGAAAAAAGGCTATTGCCATAGCGGCGACCACAAGAGAGAACACCGCCGCCTTCACAAATATACAGCTCTCCATTAAAGTACTCATCACCCTCTCGTAGAATCGAAAATACGGGTGCAATACCTTTCAAATAAGGACTACTTCTTGAGAGCAGGCATTGATCGGCAATGCAACAAAACATTCTTTGGAGCATGACCAACTTGATATGAGCATAAACATTCAGAGGCGAAAACGGGGCTGGGCGTTCCTGCTGTTTTTTTCCTGCGCCGCAATGGTCGCCGTCTATCCATTGGTTCAGACTTCGGAGGCGCAATCCTCTGACGAGTTTGCCGCTTCGTTCGAGAAATTCGTCCAGCCGTTCTTAAAGCAAAATTGCCAGCGTTGCCACGAGGGCGACAACAGAATGGGCGGAGTTCGGGTGGATCAGCTCGACGCCAAGTTTGACGACCAGCACATTCCCATCTGGGAAGCAGTCCGCGCGCGGGTTGACGCCGGGACTATGCCGCCCAAGAGTGCCAAACCGCAGCCCAACGATGCTGACCGTGAGCGGATGACGAAGTGGATAGATGACGGGCTGGCAGCCGCGCGCACGCGCCGTGTTTCCAGAAACGGGCTGATACGGCGGTTAACGGTCACACAATACCGAAACACGTTGCGCGAATTGCTGCTGCTGGAAGACGACTTTACTGACATCCTGCCTGCCGATGCGGTCTCAAAAGACGGATTTCTCAATAACCACGAACGGCTTGACCTCTCGCCGCTGTTGACCGAGACTTATTTCGAGATTGCCGAAAAGGCGCTCAATCAGGTGATGATCAAGCCGCAAGCCAAACCCTCCATCCAGAATTTTCGTCTTGATTTTGGCAGCGGGATCAATCCGTCCCCTCTTAGCGGGCGGCTCATTCTGGGCGCGGGCAGTACGCTGTTAACGCCGGAAGATTTCACTGTGACGCAGTTGACCGTGAAGAAGCCTTTTCCTTTCGAGCCGTTTTTCATGCGCACGAAGTACCGCTTCATTGAGGGCTATCAGGGCAACGACACCGTGCGCGGATGGCGCGATTTCAACAGCATCTATCACGCTGTTTTCGCCGATTTTCGCGGTAGTGGAGGCTACCCGAAAGGCAAGGCATACGGGACAGTGCCTGAAGGGCTGCTGCTGCGCCCGGCCATTCCTAACGACGAACTCTTCGGGAGCGACGGAACCTACGGGCCGAAGGCGAATTTCAAAATCGCAGTGCGCGAACTGCCGGATCACGGACGCTTCCGCGTGACGGTGACGGCGGCGAAGTATGACGATGGGTTGTTGCTGGACAAGGGCGCAGCGGCGGCGGAAGGGCCGGAAATCGTGGTCAATAACGGTGCGGCGACGATTCGGACGCCGGGCATTTATCAGGTTGCGGTGCATCCTGCGCCGCCCGTTACGCTGCCGGAGGCGGACACGTCTAAACTGAACGAAGGGTTGGCGGGGTCGTGGACGCTTGATGGCGAGCCGGAAGCGAAACTGCTCACGGGCAAAGCGAAGTCCGCCGAATCGCCCTTCGGTAAGGCCATCGCGCTCAACTCCGACAAGGACTCGCTGACGATCCCCGGCGACGGCGTGAGAAATGTCGGGGCTGGCGATTTCACGGTGTCAGCGTGGATTAAACCACGCGGCAATGGAGCCGTGATCAGCGCGGGCGGACACGGCGCGCAGGGCTGGTCGCTTGATCTTGAAGATCGCAACACGCTTCAGTTCGTCTCCGCTGGTGTGCAAGGCGCATTTAATGGCAGAGTCATTTCGCAACCGGATGCGATACGGCGCGAAGCCTGGCAGCATCTCGCAGTAGTGGTGCGACGTGGGAAGAACGAGACGTGCATTTACGTGAATGGTTTGCTGGTCGGGCGCGGCACGACGGGAACGGTGAATCTGGATGCAAAGGGCGACCTTATTTTGGGCAGCGCCGCAGGCGTGGAATCGTTCAAGGGATTGATTGATGAAGTGCGCTTTTACAAACGCGCGCTGGGACACGCGGAAATTCAGGGATTGGTGATGCCGGGCAAAGCCGTTGTATTAGCGACGCAAGGGCAGAGTCGTCCACAAGGACGCAACAACACACCAAAATTGCCCGACGTGGCTTTGAAAGTCGGCGACCGGCAGTTTTCAGGCAGCTTGCAACAGCCTGCCTTTCTGGTTGCCCGGCTGGCAGCGGGGACGACTCCGATCAGCGCCGTTATTGATGGCGTTTACGACGCCGCCAAAATCACGCTGACACCGTTGCCCGAAACGCACGAATCCGCGCGCCGCTTCCTTGCGTTTGAGAAGCGCTTGCCGAAAGTCGGTGTGTATCTCGGATTCCGCCGCGATTGCGGCAGTTCGCTGGTCGCAGTAGGTGAACCGCAGCCAGTCGGGAAAAAGCTCGCCCGCTACACGTTTGAAGGCGCGATTCGCAACTTCCCGAACGCTGAAGTGGAAAAAGACAATGTCAATTATCTGGCGGGCGTGCGTGAGATCGGCGTGCGCAGCGAATACACGGACGGACGCGACATGCCGCGTTTGCTCATCCGCTCGGTCGAGTTCGAGGGGCCGTTGCACGAGACGTGGCCGCCAACGTCATACAAAAACATCTTCGTTGATTCCGAACAGAAGAGCGACCGCCCGGCGTATGCCCGGCGCATTCTCCGCAACTTCGCCCAGCGCGCCTATCGCCGCCCAGTCACGCCAGCGGAAGAAGAGGCATTGTTTGCGGTATACCGCAACTCGTCAGCAGCGGGGCGCAGTTTTGAAGAGAGCGTGAAAGACGCGCTGTTGGTCGCGCTGACTTCGCCGCAATTTCTGTTTCTGATCGAGAGCAGTGCGACGCCGGGGCCAGAGCCGCTGGACAATTACGAACTGGCGTCGAAACTTTCCTATTTCCTTTGGAACAGCCCGCCGGATGCCAGGACGTTGCGGCTTGCTGCGGCAGGCACGCTGCGCAAGCAACTGGACGCCGAGACGGAGCGGATGATTGCCGACCCGAAATTCTCGCGCTTCATCAATGAATTCGCGGCGCAATGGCTGAGTCTGGATAAGTTCGCCGTGCTTGAACCAGATCGCACGCGGTTCCCGAAACTCACGCGAGAAACACGCACGCAACTCCGGCAGGAGCCGATTGAGTTTCTGCGCTACTTGATCCGGGAAAATCTTCCGGCGACGAATCTGGTGCAATCGGATTTTGTCGTGGCGAACGAGACGGTTGCTGGTTACTATGATCTTGGCGAGAAGACTGAAAGCGGACTGCGATTCCTGCCCATCAAGCATGGCCGCGCCGAACTAGGCGGCGTGCTGACTCAGGCGGCGATAATGGCAGGCCTTTCTGACGGGCGGGAATCGAATCCGGTAAAGCGCGGCGCGTGGCTGGCGCGTAAGATCGTCGCTGAACCGCCCGCCGATCCGCCGCCGAACGTTCCCGCGCTGAAGGAAGCGGAGAAGAATTTGACGCTGCGCCAGCGCCTTGAACAGCACCGCGATGTAGTCGCCTGTCGGAATTGCCATGCCAAGATTGACCCCTGGGGCGTCGCGCTCGAAGAGTTCAACGCGGGCGGCAGGCTGAAGACACAACCTGCGGACGCACGCAGCACGCTGCCCGACCATACTGAAGTCAGTGG
>JAXLQQ010000038.1:0-53228 GCA_046331525.1 Blastocatellia bacterium | reverse complement strand
CTTGGCGGGCTGGAATTGATAGACCTCGCGCAGCATCGCGTGTTGCAACAATTGCCGCTTGAATTATGGACGGCTTCGGGGTTGCCAATGACACAGAATCCGTTTTGGATCGAGCCAACGGCACAAGGTTTGCGGGCTTACTTTCTGCCCGAAGATCAACAATCCACGCTTTACATTTTTACGGTGCAATGACGTGAACTACCTGGCGCATGCATTTTTAGCGGGCGACTCGCCGCAAGCCTTGGTCGGCGCGCTGCTCGGCGATTTTGTGAAGGGCGCAGCGAAGAATAATTATGCGCCACTGATTCAACGCAACATCGAATTGCATCGCCGCATTGATGCCTACACGGATGCCCATCCGATTGTGCGTGCGGCGAAACCGCTGATTGCCTCCGAGCGGCGACGTTTTGCAGGCATCCTGCTCGACATCTTCTACGATCATTATCTGGCCAAACATTGGGCGCGCTTTAGCCCGGTCGCGCTGCCGACGTTTACGCAACAGGTCTACGCGGCACTGCATGCGCATCACGCACTGCTGCCGGAACGATTGCAAAAGATGCTGCCGTATATGCAAAGCGAAGACTGGCTGGCATCGTATGCGCAGATTGCCTGGATCGAAGTCACGCTGGCGCGCGTGGCGCGGCGCTTACGTCCGGGAAACGCGCTCGCCAGCGGCAGCGCGGAATTGCAACAACATTACACGCGCTTTGAAACCGATTTCCTGACCTTCTTTCCTGACCTCATTTTGCTGGTCGAAACAGAAAAATAAATCGCTACGCCTTTCCACTTTTGTCAGCACATATCACGCACTTGTTATGGCTTCGTGAAGTCTCTCGCCTATCTTGCGCCTGTCGAAATACTTCGTTCCTGCTCACCGGAACACAATTGCTCTTTTCTTTTTATCGCAACGTCACCGATAAGAGTCTGCTCTGATGCGCGAAAGCTGGAGCGGGCATGCACTTACCGGCCTACGGCGCAAGCGATGAAGTTGGGATGATGAACGAGGAAGTAAAAATCTTTTGCTCCCGCGTTCCTCGCGCAGCCTTCCTCGTTTCCGCTATGGCAGCGGGAGTTCCCGAAGAGACGCACGGCAAACCGTAGGCCGATCTTCACACTTATCCGGTGAGAAGATCGGCCTTTTCTTTTTCCGGGCCGCACCAAAAGAGGAAATTTATGTTCCCCCAAATGAACCGTACTATCACCATTTTTATCGCCACGCTGCTGGTCTTTTCCGCCACAGCCGGGCTTCCCTGGAATCATCATTTTGCCAGCCGCGCGCTGGCCAGCACGAAACAAGAGCGGAGCGGTGAACGGAAGGTGCGGGTGTCGGATGATTTACGCGAGAAGGTCAGAGGCGACCGCCAGAGCCTGGTGCCAGCGATTGTGCAACTGGATGCCACACCTGACAGCACGACCTTTCAAGCACTGGTCGGCGAAATCCGTCGCGCGGGCGGCATTGTCAAAAGAAGATACCGCCACATCAAAGCCGTCGCGGCGCTGTTACCGCCGGATGCTATTGGGTTGCTGGCCACCTTGCCAGATGTGGCCTACATCAGCGTAGACCGTCCAACTCAATTCACCGGCCATCTGGAACGTACAACCGGCGCAACGCTGGTCAGAACTTATGGCACAGTCAACACGGGGCCAATTGTGGGTACGGGCGTAGGCATTGCGGTTTTGGATTCCGGCATTGACCCCGATCATCACGCCTTTCTCGCTTTAGATGGCGTTAACAGTCGCCTTCTGGCGAGCGTAGATTTTACCGGGCAGGGCCGCACGGACGATCAATACGGACATGGCACGCACGTTGCCGGCATCGCCGCCGCCAATTGGCACGTCGCGCTTGGCAGTTATACGGGCATTGCGCCGAATGCGAATTTGCTGAATGTACGCGTCCTCAACGCGCAAGGGCAAGGCTCTGTTTCTACCGCGATTGCGGGGATTGATTGGTGCATTGCCAACAAAGCGGCCTACAACATCCGCGTCATCAACCTTAGTCTGGGCACTCCGGCGGTAGACTCCTATCGTGATGATCCGCTCTGCCTGGCAGTGCGCCGCGCCGTGGATGCAGGCATTGTAGTTTGTGTCGCAGCGGGCAATCTGGGCAAAGACACGCAAGGCAACAAAATTTATGGCGCGATTCATTCGCCGGGTATTGAGCCGTCGGCGATCACGGTGGGCGCGGCCAACACCTACGGCACCGATGGGCGTACGGATGATGGTGTCGCCAGCTACAGCTCGCGCGGGCCAACACGCGGCGCGTGGACAGATGCGGCAGGCGTGAAGCATTATGACAACCACATCAAACCTGACCTGTTGGCCCCAGCGAACAAAATCATTTCAGCCAAGTCGCCGGGCAATTATCTCGTCACGCAAAATCCCTCGCTCAACGCGGCTGTCACGTACAACGAAGATCATGGCGAAATGTTTATGAGCGGCACTTCCATGGCTGCGCCCGTCGTGGCAGGCGCGGCAGCCTTACTCATTCAACGCAATCCGGCACTGACGCCGAATCTAGTCAAAGCCATTCTGGAATACACCGCGCAGCCACTGGCGGGGTACAACACGCTGGAACAGGGCGCAGGGTTATTGAATGTTGAGGGCGCTGTACGACTGGCTGGCGCAATCAAAACGAATTTAGCCGGATTGACGGTCGGCGCGCCGCTACTGTCCGGTCCGCCGCCGACACATCGTTCGACGATTGCAGGGGCGAATTTTTCCTGGGGCGGCGGCCTGATTCAGAAATGGAATTGCATCAGTGGCGTCAATTTGATGCTCAAATACCAGGGCATCTACGGCGCGGGCATTGTGCTGACGGATGGCGTGTTGATGGGCGATGGCGTGTTGATGGGCGATGGCGTGTTGATGGGCGACGGTGTCTTGATGGGTGACGGTGTCCTGATGGCAGATGGCACGACATTGAATAGTGGCGCGCTCTTTAAACTGGGCGTGTTGATGGGCGATGGCGTGTTGATGGGCGATGGCGTGTTAATGGGCGATGGCGTCCTGATGGGCGATAGCGTGCGCCTGATGATACCACCGATCAGCTTCTGGCGCAAATGGCGCAATCCATTCGTACAGAAGGTGATAACACGATAGGCATGACCGCCAACGACGACCCGCCCACAGAAAATTGGGAGGTGCCAACACCGGAAATCCTGCCAGCAGATGATGGTACCTACGCCGGTTTCCGCGATTCCGGTCGCGCTGTAAACCGTGTCGCTCGTTTCAGGTTAAGGAGAATCGTTCATGGCAACTAATTTTGCTTACGATCATTCCCCCTTTGCCGACATCGGCGAAGTGCGTGAGCTAGGCGAAGCAGATCGCGCGCAGGTGCTGTCGTTATTGGCAACCGCCCCGGTGCAAAACGTGATCCTGCGAGGGCTGATTCTGGATCACGGGCTGTGTGGTGCCGAACTACGAGGCAGCTTTCACGGTTATTTCGTCAACCAACAGCTTTTGGGCGTCGCCTTGCTGGGGCATCAGATCATTACGTTTGGTGCCGCCGCCGCTCTGCCGCTGTGGGCCGCGCAGGCCGTCGCCAGGCAGGCCAGAGGCTATTTGATGCTGGGGCCGGAAGCAGAGGCGGAAGCGCTCTGGCAACACTTGGCCGCCGCCGGACGCCAAACGCGACGGGTTAGCACGCAGCGCCTCTTTGTGTGCCAACAACCCAAGGCGAAGCTGGAACGGTTGCAATTGCTGCGCGCCAACTTTGCGGAACTGGACGTGATTGCTGAGGCGCAGGCCGAAATGGCATTGGAAGAAAGCGGCATTGATCCACGTCTGACCGATCCGGCAGGCTTTCGTCATCGCGTTGCCGAACGCATCGAACGCAAGCGCGTCTGGGTCAAGATCGAAGATGGCAAGGTAGTTTTCAAAGCTGATTTATTCAGCGACACGCCCGATGTTGTTTACCTGGAAGGCATCTGGGTGCATCCCGCCTATCGCCAGCGCGGCGTGGGTAAAAGTTGCCTGGCGGAACTCGTCCATCGTTTATTGAAAAGCCATACCACCATCTGTTTGTTCAGCAACGAAGAGGAAAAGGTGGCGCAGCAGGTCTATGAGTACGCCGGTTTTGCCCCAGTAGCGACGTATCAAGCCCGTTTTCTCGCGCCTCCGGGGGAACCAGCGAGCGTGTAACGCATCCGAATTTTCCTGCTGCTGAGCCAGAGGGTTTATGCGTGGAAAGCAGGCAGCAGGTGTTTGCTCATCCATTCTAAAACCACACCAAACTGCCAAATCTCGGCACAGGTAAATGACAAATTCTGGCGCGGGCAGTAAGCGGCCAGCGGGCAGTACCTGCTATTTTTTCCGCTAACTCCCCGCCATTCGCGCGAAAGGCGCGGTCACTAACGAACAAAGGCGCGGCAGGAAATGCGGCATACGATTCGCTTGCCCGATTCCTCATGGGCTTTCAGGTGGAGTTGTGCCTGCACAACTCGCGGCGTCTAAACCGTAGCTTCCCGGCTTGCTTATCGCATCTGCGTTGCCAACGCTTTCATCCTGCCTGTCAGCCATTCGTCGAACGACTCCCGACAGACTCGCTGTTCCCGCTGCCGCAGGCTGCACGCCGCGCAGTTCAATCGTAGGCCGATACATTATGCCGACCGAAGGCACCGCCCAATCCAGTCGTCTGTTTCAGCCCTATCTGTGGTCGGTAATTGTACTGGGCATGGTGGTCATCGGGAGTTCGTTGACTCGTTTTTCCCGCGCCCAAATAACGCCGGAATACCTTATCCTGTCGCTGATTGCGATGGCGGTGGGTTCGCGTGTCAGCATTCGCCTGCCCCATTTGCGTATTCCCGGCTTCAATTCTGAGGTTTCGCTTTCAGATACGTTCGTGTTCCTGAGCTTGCTTTTGTTTGGCGGCGAGGCAGCCATTTTCTTAGCCGCTGCCGAAGCGTATGTCGCCTCGGTGCGCGTCTCTAAAAAACCGCTCACGCGCGCCTTTAATGCTGCGGCAATGGCGATTTCCACCTTTCTGACGGTCTGGCTGCTGCGGGCGAAATTCGGACTGGTCGTAGAACTGGCGCACAGCCCGTCTATCGCCAAACTGCTGATGGCGGTTTGTTTGATGGCGCTGCTGCAATACATCTGCAATTCCGGGCTGGTTTCGCTGGGCATGTCACTGCGCTTTGGCGCGCCGCTGTGGGATACGTGGGAAAAATATTACCTCTGGACGCTCATTCCTTATCTGGTCGGTGCCTGCACTGCGATGCTGACAGTGAAGCTGATTCACGAAATCGGGTTTTACGGCTTCCTGATTGTTGCGCCCGTGCTCGTAATTTTGTATTTCATTTACACGACCTACCTGCGCGACATCGAAGCCTCCTCGCGCAATGCCGAGGCCGCCGAACAAAATGCTGCGGAGTTGCAGGAAAGCGAAGAACGGTTCCGCAGCGCCTTTGACAACGCACCGATTGGGATGGCGCTGGTTGCGCCCGATGGCCGCTGGCTGCGCGTGAATCGTTCGCTGTGCCAGATTGGCGGCTACAGCGAAGCGGAACTGCTGGAAGTGGATTTTCAGGCCATCACGCATCCGAGCCATTTGGGCGCGATGATGTCGAACATCGAACAAGTGCTGACCGGCAAGCTGGCCAGCTATCAGGTGGAAAATCGCTATTACCACAAACTCGGTCACGAAGTTTGGGTGCTGGTCGGCGTCTCGCTCGCGCGCGAAGGGCCGGAACACGAGCCGCGCCTGATTTTTCAGATTCAGGACATCACCGACCGCAAGCGCGCCGAAGAAAAGCTCGTCCACGAAGCCTTTCACGACACGCTGACGCAACTGCCGAATCGCGCGATGTTTCTGGATCACCTGAAGCTCGCCTTCGAGCGCGCCAAACGCTCCGCACATCATTCCTTCGCGGTTCTTTTCATTGATCTGGATCGCTTCAAGATCATCAATGATAGTTTAGGCCACGCGCTCGGCGATCAATTGCTGATGGAAACTTCCAATCGGTTGCAACGTTGCCTGCGCCCCGGTGATACGGTCGCGCGGCTGGGCGGCGATGAATTCACGATCCTGCTGGAAGACATCAACGACATTCAGGAAGCCATCTTCGTCGCCAACCGCGTGCAGCAGGAAGTGTCGCAACCGCTCACGCTCGGCGCGCACGAAACGTTTACGACCGCCAGCATCGGCATTGCGCTTTACAGCACAGCGTATCAACAGCCGGAAGATTTGCTGCGCGACGCCGACACTGCGATGTACCGCGCAAAATCGGCAGGCAAAGCACAACACGCGATCTTTGACAGCGTGATGCACGCGCAGGTGCTGAACCGGATGAAGATCGAGGCCGATTTGCGGCGCGGCATTGAGCGACAGGAATTTTTCCTGCTCTATCAACCGATCATTTCGCTGCACGAAGAACGCCTCGCCGGTTTTGAAGCCTTAGTGCGCTGGCAGCAGCCCGAACGCGGCATCGTCTCGCCCGTCGAATTCATCCCACTGGCCGAAGAAACTGGCCTTATCATTCCGCTCGGCTATTGGGTGATGCAGGAAGCCTGCCGCCAAATCAAAGTGTGGCAGCAAGCCTATCCCGACAGCTTCCCGCTGCAAGTCAGCGTGAATTTATCCAGCCGCCAATTCGCGCAACCGAACCTCATCGAACAAATCAAAAGGGTGCTGGAAGAAACCGCGATTGACCCGCGCCATCTGAAACTGGAACTGACCGAAAGCGCCGTGATGGACAACGTGGAAACCGCCATCAAACAGTTGCAGGAAATCCGGGAACTGGGCATCGAACTCAGCCTCGACGATTTCGGTACGGGCTATTCCAGCCTCAGCTATCTGCATCGCTTCCCGCTCGACACGTTGAAAATAGACCGCTCCTTTGTCTCGCGAATCAACAACAAAGAAAATCTGGAAATCGTCCGCACGATTATTGCCCTGGCGCGCAGTCTGGAATTGGAAGTGATTGCCGAAGGCATTGAGACAGCCGCGCAGATGACGCAATTGCGCGCACTGACCTGCGAATACGGGCAGGGCTATTATTTTGCGAAACCGTTGGACAAAGAAGCGGCGGGTATTTTTATCTGGGATACGAAACGCCTGGCCAGGCTGTTTGCGGCGGCTGTAACGGAAGAAGCAAACCCAATCGTCGGCAATACGGTGCCGGTGTAATCGCGCAAAGCTCTTTCAGCGAATCTTCATCACCGGGCCATTGGGATGTTCTGGATTGGGAATCACACGCTGATGCAGGCAGTCCACTAACAGATCAGTTTTCTCCAAAACAGTTTGCCCGATCAGCACTTCATCGCCCAGGATAAACGGTTCATCAGTGGTTGTGCGGCCTTCGATTTCCACCAGAATAGGCGTAGCAATATCTACCTCCTCCGTGAATGCATTGGCATATTTCGCGTGCTGTTTTTTCAGGACGGCTAATTCCAGTTTCTCGGCAATCTCGCGCGGGATGACAGAATTCACGGCCCCCGTGTCGACAACAGCTTCTATTTCGCAGGCACGTACTTGCTCCGATTTGATCTGTCCGCGCAAGAGTTGATAAATATCCGCCGCATTGCTGAGTTTTACTTTTACTTTCACCTCACCCATAGATTTCTCCAGTTTCATAAGTTACCTCCTGTCCTGCAAGTATAGCCTACTCCGCGCGCAAAATGCCGAGCGGTTTCTTAATCATCACATCCCAGCTCGACAGCACGCCAATCGCTGTGACCAGTAACAGCGTCAATACTACACCGATGAAGTTAATAGACGGCGTAAACGACCACGTTATTTCCAGCGCGTATTTGCTGACCGACCAGCTTAAAATAATCGCCGCCGCCGAACCGATCAGCCCCGCCAGCAAGCCTAGCACGCCGTATTCAATCAGCGTAATCAGCACAATCAACTTCCGCTTCGCGCCCAATGTTTTCAGGATCGCGGATTCGTACAACCGATGATATTTCGTCATCGCAATGGAGCCGATCAGGATCAGCAAGCCGCTCAAGAATACAAACCCGCCCACAAACGTCACCGCCGTCGAAACGGTATCAATCACTTTGGAAGCGGCTTCGATAATGTCGCGAATATCAATCACTGAAATGTTGCCAAAACGATCCAGCAGCGTGCGCTGAAAGTTGATGCGCGCCTCGCCCGGCGGCGGCGCTTTGACGGCGGTGATGAGCATTTGTTGCGCCAGTTCATCCAGCGCGCCGGGACGAAAGACAACGAGAAAACCGAGCCGCACGTTGCGCCAATCTACTTTGCGAATGTTCGTAATTTTGGCGGTGACGCGCTGCCCGGCGAAATCAAACGTGACGCTGTCGCCGAGGTTGAGTTTCAGTTCATCGTGCAGCAATTCTTCGATAGAAATTTCCGGCTGCGCGCTGGGCGTAGCGTCCCAGAATTGCCCAGCAATCAGCGTTTCCTGCGCGTCCAGATGGTCGCGGTACGTGATCGTGTAATCGCGTCCAAGCAAGCCCTGATTCTGATTCGGCCCGCCGCGATTTTGCTTCTTCTCGTCGGGATTCAGGTTAATCGCTTTGCCGTTGATTTCCGCAATGCGGGCGCGCAGGGTCGGAATCAATTCCGGCTTCGTGCCGAGTTCGTGCGTGACCGTGTCGGCGAGGTCGGCGCGCTGTTTGGGCTGAATATCAATCAGGTACATATCCGGCGCGTTCGCGCCTAGATTTAAACTGAATTCATTGAGCAAATTCGCCTGCAACAAGCGCACTGAGATGATGAAAAACGCGCCCAGTCCGACGGCCAGCAAAATGACTTTCGTTTGATTGCCGGGGCGATAGAGACTATTGATGCCCTGCCGCAAAACAAACGAATTGACGTGGCGCAATCGCTTCACAAAACGAATCAGCGCCCAGCCCGCGAAGTTCAAAATCAACGTTGTTGCCGCCAGTCCGCCAAGGAAAATCGCGCCGATCTTCAGCGACCCCGCCTGCCAGCCAGAGAGCGCCAGCAAGCCCAAAATCACAACTGCGCCGAGGCCGATTTTCAGCCGATCAAACCGCCTCTGACTATGCACCGGATCGGTCGCGCGCAAAACGAGAATTGGTTTGATGTTGCGAATCTCCAAGAGCGGCAAGGCGGCAAACAAAATCGCAATCAGGACGCCGATGCCAAAGCCCTGCGCGACGGCAGGCCACGTCAGGCCGATTTCAATGCCTGCCGGAATGCGGTCAGCCAAATAACGCGGCAGTGCAATCATCACAAGTTTGGCGATGAATAAGCCGAGCACGCTGCCAATCAAACCGAGCGTCAGGACTTGAATCAAATACGTTCCGAGCACGCGCGCGTTTCTGCCGCCCAGGCATTTCAGCACCGCAATCGTTTTCATCTTTTGCTGAATAAACACGCGCGTCACACTGGAAATGCCGATGCCGCCGAGGACGAGAATAATCAGGCCGATCAGGCTTAAAAAATTCTCGACCTGCGTGAACGATTCCGCCACACGATTTTCCGCGTCGCGGTAGGAGCGCACGCTGATCGTCGGCTGCGCTTTTAAGTCTTCTTTGATTTGCTTCGTAATCGCTTCCGCCTGTCCCGCCTGTGTCTTAAGTTGCACGCGATAACGTCCGCGCGAACCGAAGCCCGTCAGCCCCGCTGCGATCACATCGTCATAACTCGCAAACACGCGCGGGCCAAAACTGAAGGCGTTCAGCGTATTGCCCGGTTCCTGCTCCACGACGCCGCGAATCGTAAACTCCAGCGTCCCGATTTTGACCTTGTCCCCCACCTTCGCGTTGAGTTGTTGCAGCAGCGCAGGCCGCACGATGACACCGCGCTCTTGCAGCAACGAAAAATCGTAGCGTTGCCCGCCCGCCAGCACCATTTCGCCGTAAAACGGAAACGACGGCTGCACCGCGCGAATCTCAATCTGTTTCGGCGCGACCTGCGGATTATCAATGGCGCGCACCATCGTCGGCATCTCGATAGAATCGGCGTGCGCGAGCACCTGCGGCGATTGATAGTATTTCGCCAATACCGCTTTGGCCTGTTCATTAAAGGCATTGCTCGCCGAAAGCTGTACGTCCGCCGTTAGCAACGCCTGCGCCTGCTGCGACACCGAAGCGCGGATGTTCTGCACAATCGAACGCAGGCTCACAATTGAGCCAACGCCAATCGCAATGCAGAGGAAGAAGAACAACAACCGATGCCACGAAGCACGGATTTCACGGTAAGCCATACGGAGGATGAATTTCATAGGAAGCACATCATAGCCGATTTCGCTGCCGCGCGCGTAGGCGGGAAGCGTGAATTGCGATAAACTCTTGCGGCAGGAAAGGAAGGGTAACAATGGTCGCAAATCTGAAAAATCTGCCGCGTCACTATTACACGCTCGAAGAATATTTTGCGCTGGAAAAGGCGAGCGACGCTCGCTACGAATATTGGGATGGCGATATTGTTTGTATGAGTGGTGGAACGCCGAAGCATTATGTACTAACTAGTAGCATTCACCTTCTACTAGGCCAACAACTTGCCGGGAAGAAATGTCAGGCGTATACCGAAGGCATCCCGATCAAAACGCCCAAGCTGCCGCCCTATCGTTATGCCGATGGCAGCGTGGTTTGTGGCGAGAGCCGCTTTGAAAATATGCGCGGGATTCACGCACTGGTAAATCCGCTGATCGTGGTAGAGGTAATGTCCCCCTCTACCGCAGAAGCGGACAAGGGCGAAAAGCGGCTGGCCTATCAAGCCATCAAGTCAATGCAGGAGTATTTGGTAGTGTCGCAGGAAACGCCGCACGTTACGCAATACATTCGGCAGGGAGATTTTTGGGTGGTCAAAGATTACACCGACCTGACCGCCACGATTGAATTGCCTTCGATTCAGGGTCAACTTTCCCTCGTAGCGGTCTATGCCGATGTCTCATTCGATGAAGCAGAATAGCCCTCAAAACCGATCAAACCGCACGACCGCATCCGGGTCGCCTTCCATGTGCAACGTATCCACAAACCGGACGTGATGCGTATCCGTCGTCATCAGCAATGATTCAGTGCGCAAACCGGTGCCGAAGAAGCGAACGCCGCGCAAAATCGTGCCATCGGTCACGCCGCACGCTGCGAAAATGATTTTCTTGCCCGGCGCTAATTCGTTTGTGTCATAGACGCGCGACGGGTCGCTGATGCCCATCGCCTTCATCCGGTCAATAATGTCGTCCGCAATCTTGGCCTTGTCTTCCGGCTGCTCTAGCGTTTCTTTCGTCATAAAACGGCCTTGAATTTCGCCGTTCAGACATTTCATTGCTGCCGCCGTAATCACGCCTTCCGGCGCGCCGCCAATGCCCATCACGGCATGCACACCAGAACCGCCCACGGCAGCGGAAATACCAGCGGAAAGATCGCCATCAGAAATTAACCGGATGCGCGCGCCTGCTGCTTTGATGTCCGCTACCAATTTCCGATGGCGCGGGCGATCCATCACGATGACGACTAAATCTTCGACATCGCGGTTCATGCGTTTGGCAATAGCGCGCAAGTTGTCTTTGACTGGCGCATCAATGTCTACGGCCCCTTTCGCCGCCGGGCCGACGATAAGTTTTTGCATATACACGTCCGGCGCGTGGATCAAGCCGCCGCGTTCGGCAGCGGCCAGCACCGCAATTGCATTCGGCGCGCCCGTCGCACAAAGATTCGTGCCTTCCAACGGATCAACCGCAATGTCAACTTCGGGATACGGCACGGTTGGGGATTGTTCGTGTACGCCGATGCCGACCCGTTCGCCGATGTAGAGCATGGGCGCTTCGTCGCGTTCGCCTTCGCCAATCACAATGCGGCCATCCATCGGAATCAAATCCATTTCCGCTCGCATTGTTTCCACCGCCACCTGATCAGAGTACTGGCGCTCGCCGCGCCCCATCGTGCGGGCAGCGGCAATGGCGGCCATTTCCACAACGCGCAAAAAGTTGTACACCAAATTCTGTTCCCGGCGACGTTCAATTCCATTTACATCCATAGCCTGTCCTTTCCGTTAATGGGGGACAACGTTAATGCAAATTTTCTTCGGCCAGATGCGGCTCGAAGCATTGGCGGCAACGCGCTTCATACGCGCCCGCCGCGCCGACCACAACGCGCTCCTGACTGGCAATCAGGCGTTGCGTGTAGGTCGCCGCGTGGCCGCAGACCACACAAATCGCGCGCGTTTTATGCACGTCCTCCGCAATTGCCATCAGTTGCGGCATTGGCTCAAACGGCTTGCCCAGGTAATCCATATCCAAGCCTGCGATGATGACGCGCTTGCCTTGATTGGCTAATTGATTGGCAACATCCAGCAAGGCGAGGTCAAAGAACTGGCCTTCGTCTATGCCGACGACTTCGGTTTCGGCGTGCGTGCTGTCGAGGATTTCCTGCGCGGTGCGCACGGCGAGGGATTCAATGCGGCGTTCGGCGTGCGAAACGATATGATTTTCGGAATAGCGATCATCAATCAACGGCTTGAAGATTTGCACTTTCTGCTTGGCGATTTGTGCGCGCCGCAACCGCCGAATCAGTTCTTCGCTCTTGCCGCTGAACATCGAACCGACGATCACTTCGAGCCAACCTGTATTGGGAGAGTAATGCTCCACTGCAACGAGTACCTTTCACGAGAGATTTTAGGGGAATGTTAAGTACACCAAGTCGCAGGAGGAAGTCTAGCGCAGATAGAAAATGCTGCCCGCAACCAACCCCGCCAAACAAACCGCGACTTTTAGCAACAGCGTTTCCTTCGTCGTCTCTTCCACACGCATCCCGACGTAATTTGCCACCCAAACGTTATGCGTGTTTGTGGGGTCGCAGGCATTCTGCACTTGCACAAGACTCATCACGGCGGCGACGAGCGCGGGGCCGGGCAATAAATTCAACGAGGCGATAAGAGAGAAGATACCAATGCCCAGCCCGTAAATATTCAGCGGGCCGCGATACAAAGCAAGCGGCGATAGCAGGCCAAAGAACAGCACATACACAACCGGCGAACGTAATGGCACGCCCTGAATCAACTGATGCAACGCGTCTCTGACACCGGGCAGCTTCGTTGTCGTCAGCAGCATCCCGATGCCGATCATCAAAATAATCGCGGGCGCCACGTCTTCCAATCCTTTGACCGCTGCGCTCGTGAGCTGCTTAACCAATTCGCGCGGCCTCGTGATGAGCACGCCGCCGACGGCGCTGATGAGAAAGGACGGCAGCACTTGCCAGCCGAGGCCGATATGCAGCAGTAGCGGCAGAATCGGCAACAGCAACGCCAGCAACAGCACCTCGCGTTTCGGCGTTACGTCATCCAACGCCACCGCCCACGCGCCATAGTTCTTCATCCGACGCGCCGCCAGCACCAGAAACACCAGCACCGCCAGCGCGTCAATCACAAACAGCACGACGGCGAAATTGCGAATCGGTTGGCGTTCGATATTGAAGGTCTTTTGATAAAAGCCCCATGCGGCGATATTGAAAACATAGCCCAGCCCGTAGGCCAGAATGAACAGCACGCCCGCCAGTTTGCGCGGCACGCCGATGCTCATCATAATCGGCAGCGCCAGCCCGCCGACCATAATGATTGCGCCCAGCCCCGTCAGCGTCGTGAACAACAGACCAATGCCAATCATCAACGTGATGGCGACCGCGAGCGGCTGATCGCCGCCGAATTCTGCCGCACGTTTGATGATGCCTTCCGCGACGCCGGTTTGCATTACGACGCGACCGAGCATCGCCCCGGCGAAGACCATCAGATACGCTTCGACCAACTGTTTCGCACCGCCCACCATTACGTCATTCAGAATCACGTCAAGCGGCGTACGCGCGACAATCGCAAAGGCAATCGCCATCATTGGCACCGCCAAAATCGCGGGCATCTTGCGCGTAATCATCAACGCGGCAAACACCAGAAACAGGAGGATAATCAGCAGGGCAGTCATTATTTGAGGGCGTAGGAAAATTTATAGTCAATCGTGCTTTCAAACGTGCGCGGCCAGGGCAGGTAAATCTTTAGCCCTTGCAGGCTGTCAATTTTGACTTCCGCTTTTTTGTCGTTGAAGGTGCCCAGCGCGTACGTGTGCCCCTGAAAATTTTCGGCGAAAAACTTCTCTACCAGCGGATGCAATTTGTCCTGTACCTGTTTGTTGATGCGCTGATAAATCGCGTCGGTGAATTCATCGGCAGGCAGCGCGGGCGGCTTGCGCAGTTGCGCATTAATGTCGAGGCGCACAATGTCGTGATAGAGGTAATCGCCCGCAAAACGATGCAACAGGAATTCCAGATGCGCGACCTGCGCGCGGGCGGCGCGTTCCGGCGCATCCGTCAATTGCCTGGAAAAAAGGCGCAGATTTGCGGCAGGAATTGCCGTGCCGAGTGTATTGCCTGCGGTATTCCACGCGGCATAACCCGTGAGCCGATCAAACAACTTTTCTGTTTTGAGAATACTAATAAGCCGTTCATCTGCGCCGCTGTGATGAGGCGCGGGAAAGAGGACGTCAGCCAGGGCGATAGCCTTTCCGGCCTGCAAATCCGCCACTAAATTTTTGCTGAACATTGTAAATTCAGACGCGCTCGTGTTTGGCGCGTTAACATACAGCGTGTAATCCGGCGTTTCTTCTGCCTTTACAAGGCTTGCGCCAGCGGCGGCGAGTTGGTGTTCGACGGTAAATTCCAGCGGGTGGTCTTCGTAAGGTGAAATCACTTTGCGACTGTTCTCGGAAGAATAAACGACGGCGACTTTGATTTTTTGTTTTTGCTTATCGAGGATGGCGCGGCTGACAAGCGAGAGGGAGCCTTCATCCGCACCGTTGTAAATCGGTATTTCGTCGTCAAAACCGAGCGCCTTCAATCGTTCGTGCAGGATGAGTTGATCGTGGCGATGCAAACCGTATTCGCGCGCGTCGTCCTGCAAAAAAATCAGGTTGTCTATCACGTGCTCCTGATACAGCTTAATCATGGCCAAATTGACTTGCAGGTCGCGGCGGCGCGCCATCAGATAGGCATCCGTCAGGCTGCGCTCCAGTTTCTTTTGCAACTGCGTCAATTCTTCCGTCAGCTTGGCGTCGTTGGTTTTGGGGGCGCGATCCATCAATTCGGCCCAGCGTGCCAAGTCGTCGCGCCAGACGCGCGTTTCGGCGCTGGCCGTCGGTGCCACCCGCATCAGGACATTGAAGGCATAAATCGGCACGTCGGGATGTTTGTGTTTCAGCCAGCGAAAGAATTCCAACCGCTTCATCGCTTCAGCCTGCGTCGTGTCGGGTGCGCGCGAAGCAATTAATCCGCCGTAGGCCAGCATATCCACCGAAATAACCACCGCATCCAGTTTGCTGTAATCCACAATGCTCAACCAATCCTGCATCTTTTTTGTATCGCCCGGCGTCGTGAAGCGGCCCAACATTTCTTTGGGCGGCATCATCACTTCGTAATCCGCGATGGCACCGATCATCTGCGCAAATTGCGCTACCGCCGGACGATCATCAAGCGGCAGCAGCAACACGCGACCAAGCGGCTCTTCCGGTTTGCGCGGCGGTTTGGGTGGCGCGGGCGGTGGTTGCAGGTCTTCGATTTTTTCTTCGGCCTCTTCCGTCTTGGCGGGCGTGGCAGGTGCGGCGGGTTTCCGGGTTGTCGCTTTGGGTTTGGTCGTGGGCGGTGCTTTTCTCTGGGCCGCCAGCGGCCAGACGAACACGAATAACAGGAGAAGGACAGCGAAGCGTTTGGATGTCTGCATAAACACAAAATGCAACAAGTTCGGCGGCCAAGTCAAAGCGGATGGCGTGAGAGCGTTGTAACCATCCGCCGCTGCGCGTATCGTATCGGTCAGGTATGGACATCGTTCTTCCTGATCCTTCACTGGTGCTGTTAATCGGCGTAGCAGGTTCCGGCAAATCCACGTTTGCGCGGCGGCATTTTGCCCCGACCGAAATCGTGTCGTCCGATCACTGCCGCGCGCTCGTCTGCGACGACGAAAACAATCAGGCGGTCAACCAGGACGCTTTTGCGTTGGTGCATTCGATTGCCGCCAAACGGCTGGCGCATGGCAAGCTCACGGTGATTGACGCGACGAATGTGCAGGATAAGGCGCGCCGCTTTTTCCGGCGGCTGGCCGCAGTGCGTGAGGTTCCGCTCGTGGCTATCGTGTTTGACTTCTCCCTTGAAGTAGCACTCGTACAAAATGCGCAACGACAACACCGTAGCGTTCCGCCGGAAATTATTCAGGAACAGCAGACGGCTTTGCAGGAAATGCTGTCCGCGCTAGTGGAAGAAGAATTTCAGGCGATTCACGTTTTGACGTCCCCCGCCAAAGTCGCGGCCCTCACGATCCAGCGAAAAAAAGTATACCCAGATCAATCCGATTGAGAAACGACGACGCACTTACTGATGCTTTGGCAGGAGTCGAGCGCGAGGTCATCAAACCGGCAACCTCACATTCACAGAAACATCGTTCGTAGCGAAAGGAAATTTTATGTCGCACATACGTCGCGTGTGTCTGCTTTTGGCCGAGTTGTGCCTGGCTCCCAGTTGAGCGCTGGCGGACACACTTAAATTCGATTTTACGGGGAACGGCAGCCTTGACCTGAAAGGCCCGGCAATCACTACTATCAAATTTCAATCCTTGGGGACTTACGATTCAGCGCAGGGCGTTTTTAAATCAATGTCGGACGGCACGATTGATCTGACCGTGCTGACCGGCAACAACTCCGCGCCAACCAAAGGCGAATTTAAAATCAACTTTGGCAGCGGTGATAAACTGGTGGGAACGTTTACGGGCTCGGTGTTTCCGGTGGATACCAATGGGATTGCACGGTTTGTACTGAGCTATACTGTAACGGGCGGAATGGGCTTATTTGCGGGGGCGCTCGGCAGCGGCAGCGAAACCATTCTCCAGGATTTTGCAACCGCTGCCTACACCAGGGAAGGCAGCTTTGCGCTGACTTCGCCGGGCGCGTCGGTGCCAGAACTGGCCACTTTATTGCTATTGGGTACGGGGCTGGCAGGATTGGCTACGGCTTTCAGATCGAAACGATCACGATGAGATGGTCGCACCAAACCGCCTAAAGCCGAGGTTGAAGGCGTCGGCTTCCTTCCTTTTTGCCCGTCGCCCCAGCTCGCCCCGCGCATCTCAGCAAAGTTCTGCGGCAAGGAACGACCGCTTGCTTTCGCCGTTGCTCTCAGGTACTATTCCCGGCTTAATGGAGTGGGCACAATGCCCACTTTTTTCACATGGGCAGTTAGTTTTCTCGGGCAGAGACAGGTAAGAGTGAAGTTAGACCCACGCATCCACGAAGTGATTGAGCGCGTTACGACTCGCGAAGGACTGGAATTGGTTCACGCGGAATTAGTCGGTGGGCGCGGCAATGCGGTGCTGCGGATTTATATTGATAAACCCGGCGGCGTTAATCACGACGATTGCGCGACGGTCAGCGATCAGGTGGGGTTAATTCTGGAAATCGAGGAATTCATCCCATACCAATACCTGCTCGAAGTCGCGTCCCCAGGCTTGGATCGCGGCCTATACAAACCCGGTGATTATGAACGCTTTGCGGGATTGCCCGCGCATATCAAACTAACCGCGCCGCTCAATGGGCAGCGCAATTTCCACGGCACGCTGATTGGCCTGGAGCGCGAGGGCGAAGAAGCCGCCTTGCTGGACGACGAAACCGGCAAACGGCATCGGTTGCCACTTAGCTTAATTGCCAAAGCGAATGTCGAAATTGAACCCTGAGTTGCCAGTTGTCAGTCGTCCGTTGTCCGTTGCAAAACGGAAGGAAGGATGCCACTGACAACGGACGACTGACAACTGACGATTACCAATGAATGCACTGAGTTCCATCGCACAAAACATCGAGCTGCTAAGCAAGGAAAAGAACATTGACGCCACCGTGATCACCAGCGCACTGGAAGATGCTGTGGTGACGGCGGCCCGCAAGCAGTTCAAATCGGGCGAGGATTTGCGCGCCCGCTACAATTTAGACTCCGGCACGATTGATTTATTTGCGATCAAAACTGTAGTGGAAGAGGTAACGAACCCTTCGCTGGAAATGTCGCTCGACGAAGCCCTGGCTGAGGTCGGCGAAGGCGTCGAACCCGGTGATATGTTGGAAATGCCGCGCCCTGTCGAAGACTTAGGCCGCATTGCCGCGCAAACCGCCAAGCAGATCATCCTGCAAAAAGTGCGCGAGGCCGAGCGTAACAACGTTTACGAAGAATACATTGGCAAGGTCGGCGAGTTAGTCAACGGTTTTGTCAAACGGTTTGAAGGCGGGCGCGTTATCATTGATATGGGCAACGGTCTGGAAGCCGTGATGCCCAAAAACCAGCAATCGCGCGCCGAAAACTTCACGCAGGGCGAGCGCGTCCGCGTCGTCATCCACGATGTCCATCGCGAAGCCAAAGGGCCACAGATCGAAGTCTCGCGCACCAGCCCGGAACTGCTCAAGCGAGTGTTTGAAATGGAAGTGCCGGAAATTTACGACGGCACCGTCGTCATCAAAGCTGCCGTGCGTGAACCCGGCGACCGCGCCAAGATTGCTGTCGTCTCGAACGAACGCGATGTTGACCCAGTCGGTGCCTGCGTCGGCATGAAAGGCTCGCGCGTGCAATCCATCATTCGTGAACTGCGCGGCGAAAAAATTGACATCATCGAGTGGTCAGAAGACCCAGCGATCTTTGCGGCGAACGCACTCTCGCCCGCTAAAGTCAGCAAAGTCGCGGTCATGGATTTTGAAGACAAGAACCTGCAAGTCACCGTGGAAACCGAACAACAAAGTCTGGCCATCGGCAAACGGGGACAGAACGTTCGCTTGGCTGCGCGGTTGGTGGGCTGGGCCATTGACATCCGTAGCGAAGAAGATATGAAGCGCGAGATTGCACAGCAGATGGAGGAAATGCTCACCGCTGAAGTGGTGCCCGTCACCTTCATTGAAGGCATTACGCCGACTGACTCCGCGATTCTTGCCGAACACGGAATTGAAACCATTGAGCAACTGGCTGCTGCCAGCGTGGACGATCTCTGCGATTGGCTCGATCTCAGCTTTGATGAAGCCGAAGAGCGCCTGGCGGTAGTACGCGAAATCGTCGCAGCCCGTGAGGAAGCCCTGGGCCATCATGAGTCGGATGAAACAGCACCAGAAGCGACCGCTGAAGAAGCAACCTCTGACACTGAATCCGCTTCAGAGCAGCTTCGGTAGAAGCGGTCGCGGAAGATGTTGAAAATCAGGAGGCTCAGCAAGAAACAGACAGCCAAACCTGATGCACCGACGAGTTGCGTACAGGGTAGTTTGGCCGTAATTGGAAATCATCAATGAGTAACAGAATTTACGAGCTTGCTCAGAGAACTAAAATTGAAAGTCGAAAAGTTCTCGAAGACGCGTCGCCCGGCGTGGACGCGAGTGTTCCGTCCAACACACTCGACGATGCCATTGCCGATAAAATTCGAGAAATGTACTATCCCAAAAAAGAGCCCGTCTCTACCCAACGCACCGCGCGGCTCGTCAAAGCCGTGAAGACTGCTCCCGCGCCAACCACGGAACCGGAAGCAGCCCCAGCCGCACCAACGCCCGCGCCCACGCCAACCGTGCAAGCCGCGCCCGCCGCGCCGCCTGCGCCGACGACGGTGACCAGACCGCTTACACCGCCAGAGGCCGCCTCGCGGCTCGTGAAGCTGCCCGCACCTGCACCGCGCCTGTCGGCGCCGCCGCCGCCCGTTGCAGAAGAAGAAGAAGCGGCACCCACGCCTGTTCCTACGCCAGCTCCTATACCAACGCCCGTACCGCCACCCGCATCGGTGGAAGTCGTGCCGGAAGTCCAGGACCCGCGCCTGCGCCTGCGCCAACGCCTGAACCGGTAGCACCAGTGGTCGAAGCGCCGCCGCCTGTCGTCCCCGCGCCTACACCGCCGCCGCCCAAGCCGCCACCGGCACCGCGAGCAGAAGAGTCAGGTCGGCGTTCACCGTGCGACAGCTAGAGCGCCCGACCAGACCAATGCCCACGCCGCCGCCTGCGCCCGCGCCACCACCGACGCTGAAACCGGTAGCGCCTGCGCCAACCGCACGACACAATCAACCAAGCCAACAGCACGCGCGGCCAGGAGGAGGAACCAACGTCCGCCGTCTGGCACCGCCACCACCGCGACTAGTGCCACCGCCGCAACCGGACGCACGCAACACGACCGGCGACAAAGCGACGAAACCCGCCGAAGTCCATCGGCTGCCTTCTGGTGCCGTGCAGCGGACGACGTACATTCCGCCCAAAGACAACAAGCACAAAGGCCGCCACGCCGCGCGTCCGAAACCGGGACCGGGCGAAAAGCAGGAAGGCAATTTCCGCTTCCCGCTCCGCAAAGCAAATTCACCGGCCAGCAAAGCTGCACCTATTGAACTCAAGCCCGTACGCGTGATGGAAGGCGCGACTGTGCGCGAGTTTGCCGAGAAGCTGGAAGTCAAACCCAAAGATGTCGTGCAGGAACTCTTTCAGCGCGGCGTAATGGCAACCATTAATCAAACGATGAACCCGGACGTGGCCAGAGAAATCGGCAGGATGTTGGGCTTTGATGTTTCGTTTGGTGCCTTCGAGGATATGATCGTCGAATCGGAATTCGAGATCACGCCCGAAGCGATGGAAGACACCGAAGATCGCGCGCCTGTCGTCACCGTAATGGGACACGTAGATCACGGTAAAACCAGCCTCCTTGACGCCATCCGCTCCGCGCGCGTGGCCGAAGGCGAAGCCGGTGGCATCACACAACACATCGGCGCGTACTCCGTACAAGTCGCCGACCCGGACGACAAGAGCCAGCTGCGCCGCATCGTGTTCCTCGACACGCCCGGTCACGAAGCGTTCACGATGATGCGTGCGCGCGGTGCCAAAGTTACTGACATCGTTATCCTCGTCGTTGCCGCTGATGACGGCGTGATGCCGCAAACGGTCGAAGCTATCGAACACTCGAAAGCCGCGAACGTGCCGATCATCGTCGCCATCAACAAAATTGATAAGCCCGAAGCCAACATTGACCGCGTCAAAAAAGAACTGGCAGATCGCGGCCTGTTGTGGGATGGCTGGGGCGGTTCGACGACGATGGTCGAAGTCTCGGCGAAGAAGCGGCAGAATCTCGACGGATTGCTGGAAATGGTCATCCTGCAATCCGACATTATGGAACTCAAAGCCAACTCCAAACGCCTGGCGACCGGCACCGTCCTCGAAGCCAAGCTGGATCGTGGACGCGGTTCCGTCGCGACGGTGCTGATTCAAAACGGCACGCTGAAAGTGGGCGAACCGCTCATCGTCGGCAACTTCTTCGGACGTGTGCGCGCGTTGTTTGATGATCGTCGGCATCAGTTGCAGGAAAGCGGCCCGGCCACGCCCGTCGAAGTGTTAGGCTTACAAGGCGTGCCTTCGGCTGGCGATCAATTCCAGGTCGTGGCGGACGAAATCAAAGCGCGTCAGATTTCTGAACAGCGACAAGCCGCCGCTCGCATGAAAGCGCTGGCGCGTTCTGCCGCACGCGGTTTGGATCAATTGGCGATTCAACTGGAAACGGGCGAAGTCAAAGAACTGCTTGTCATTCTCAAGGCTGACGTGCAGGGTTCCGTCGAAGTGCTGAAAGACACGTTGACGAAGCTCTCAACAGAGAAAGTCAAAGTCCGCATCATTCGCGCGGGCGTCGGCGCAATTACTTATGACGATGTGTTGCTCGCGAGCGCCTCGAACGCGACGGAAACCGGCGCAGCCACGGTCATCATTGGCTTCAACGTGCGGCCCGAAACGCGCGCGGACGAAGTGGCCAAGCAGGAAGATGTGGACATCCGCCTGCATTCGATCATCTACAAAGTTGAGGAAGAAATTCGCAACGCAATGATCGGCATGCTCGATGCCACGATCAAAGAAACCGTCCTTGGCAAAGCCGAAGTACGTGACATTATCCGCGTGCCGAAGATTGGTTCCGTCGCCGGTTCGTATGTGCTGGATGGTCATATCAAACGTACGGCGAAGGCACGCTTGATCCGCGATAACGTAGTGATCTTTGATACTTCGATTGGCAGCCTGCGGCGCTTCAAAGATGATGTGAGCGACGTGCAACAAGGCTATGAATGCGGCATCACGCTGGATCGCTTCAACGATTTCAAACTCGGCGACGTGATCGAAGCTTACATCGAAGAGAAAGTCGCTGCGACAAGCTTGAGCTAGTAGTGGAATGGAAGATTGGCATTGGATTGCAGCGTCAATCTTCCATCTCCAATCCTGATATATGTCATATCGAGCGGATAGATTGGCGCGGGAGTTACGCGATGAAATCAGCGTGATCATCGCGCGGGAATTGAAAGACCCGCACGTTGGGTTTGCAACCATTACACAAGTGCAGGTCAGCCCCGATCTTCGGTATGCCCGCGTTTTTGTCAGTGTTTTTGGCCCCCCTGAACAACAAAAAGAAACTCTTGCGGCGCTCCGGCGTGCAGGAGGATTCATTCGGCGGCAAATCAGTGGCCGCATCAAATTACGGCACAGCCCCGAATTACAGTTTTCGCTAGACGAGTCAATTGAACAAGGTGCCCGAATGGACGAGTTGCTGGCGCAGGTGAAAGAGGAACTACCGGCTGTCGAACCGACAGCGACCGAAAATGACCCTCAATCTTGAAAAGAAAGAAGTGTTATTTGAACTATGTTGGGCGAAGTTACTGACCTTATCGAAACACACCAAAGCTTTGCCATTACATCCCACATCAGACCGGACGGAGACGGCCTCGGCTCTTCGCTGGCGCTGAACTGGATTCTGCGAAGTTTGAATAAAGACGCTGAAGTCGTGATGCACGATCCGGTGCCGCATGCCTATCTGAAATTACCGGGCGCGGCGGAGGTGCGAGTCATCGAGGATTTAGACCGCAGCTACGACGCCGTCTTTGTCATCGAATGCAGCGATGTCACGCGCCCCGGCCTGCCGAAATTGAAAGATCAGTTCGTCATCAACATTGATCACCACACGACTACCGAACTCTTTGGCAATTTGAACTGGATTGATTCCACCGCCGCGGCGGTCGGCGAAATGGTGTACAACCTCGCGAAAGCGATGGGCGTGCAAATTACGTCTGAACTCGCCAGTTGCATTTACGCCGCGCTGCTCACCGATACCGGCTCCTTCCACTTTTCCAACACGACCGAACGCACGTTCAAAATCGCCAGCGAACTAGTCAAGTACGGCGCACAACCAGCCAAGCTTTCGCAAGCGATTTTCTATCAATATCCCTATGCCAAAATTAAGCTGACCGGGGCTGTGCTTTCGACGTTGCAATGCGATGAAACGGGTAAAATTGCCTGGATTCAAATGACCAATCAGGCAATGGAAGAATCCGGCGCAACCGAAGAAGACACCGACGGCATCATCACCTATCCGCTGACCATTGGCGATGTCGAAGCCGCCGCGTTTTTCCGCGAACTATCAAACTCCACCTATCGCGTCAGCCTGCGTTCCAAGAATCGCGTCAACGTTGCCCAAGTCGCCGAGCAATTCGGCGGCGGCGGGCATAAGAATGCTGCCGGGTTTACGTTGGTCGCGGATTATGACGAATTGAGTACGCAGGTGTTGACCAAGCTCAAAGATGCCGTTGTGAATGCGCCCGCGCTGAATGGCAGCGGCAACGAAATCAAACCTCGTTAGCGGCTGGCCGCTGTCGGCGGTTGTTTTCTCTTTCCCGTAATTTCTTCCAAATACCGTTTCGCTTCCGTCGCCCAGCCGGAACGCACATCGTTTTTCAGATACAACTGCCACGCCGCTTCCGCCTGTTCCCACATTCCCTGCCGTTGCAACGAGAGCGCCTGATTGAAGAGCGGTTCTGTTGCATTGCGATCCGCCTGCATCGCGTGTTCCCAATGCGTGCGGCTGGCGGTGAAATCTATCGGCTGATTGCCACGCGCCTGCCACGCCTTTTCCATTAACGCAACGCCGAGGTCGTTGTGCAGCGCGGCTAGCTGGGCATCGCTTTTAAGCGCAGCGTCAAACTGCTCCAGCGCACTGTCAAATTTGCCTTGCGCGAGTGACAGCTTGCCAAGCGCGTAGAAAGCCGCCGCCGTTTTCTGCTTGTCCATCTGAGCCGCAAAGATGCGTTCCGCCGTCTTGCATTTCTGCTCGTTCGCCTGCACGCGCCCACCTGTGTATGGCGCGTAGCTAAAGCCGGCAAGCCGCGCTTCCAGCGGGCGGGCGTCCCGATACGCGGCGCTCAACTCCGACAAACCTTCATCCAGCGCTGATCCCGAAAGAAAGATTTGCCAGGCAAAGACGCCCGTGAAGGCGACCAGCAGAATCGGAGCTGCCACGCTCCAATGCGGGCGTTTGACCCAGTGCCAAAACGAGGCGACAAAGTCATCGTTCACAGATGATGGTTCGCTCATTGTATGTTCCTAAAACGTTTAGCCCTTGCGTCGGTCGTCGCGCTGGCAGAACACCAGCGCGGTGACGGTGAAACTACAATGCAATTGCATGAGGAATACGGGTGCGGTCATTATAAAGTACGACTCTGGCAAAGCAAGGACGGCGAAGAATAGGCCACAGATTTGACGGATGGGGCGGGTTCACGCGGATCAGACCCGCGAAAATCCGTCTCATCCGTCAAATCTGTGGTCTATCGCCAGCGATTGCCTGGAGAATAAATTGCTCCTAGCCCCGCTTGCACAAGGCGGCAGCATCATCTATTGTGAATGAACGACAGCTTTCAGAAACTGGAGCAGAAACTGAGGTACGGCTATGAAACATTCCCGCAAGCAAATAACACGGTTGGTACTCGCGCTCTTCGTCACGGCATTGGCTGGTTGGCTCGTGAGCGAAATGTTGCTCAATCCGCGTGTCGAAGCGCAAGCCGGACGGCAATCTTCCGCGGACAAAAAGAAGAAAAACCCCGGTGCCAGCGGCGATCCCGACGCCGAGAAAAAGGAGCAGGAGCGGCAGGCCGAAAAGCAGGTGGACAAGCAAATGTCCGGCGCAACCGTGAACATTGACACCAACGTTGTCAACGTTGAAGCCGTCGTCTACAACAAGAAAACCGGCGCGATTATCGGCGGGCTGAAGAAAGAACATTTCGAGATTTACGAAGACGGCATCAAGCAGGAAGTCGAAAACTTCGCCACGCCTGAAGCCCCGTTGACGATGGTGATGATCGTCGAATACAGCAAGCTGGTGGATTATTTAGGAATGGGCACCGGCGGCTATTTTGAGCCGGGTCGCGTCGAAGTCTTGCGTCCAGCCTATGAATTCGTGCGCAATATTGTGAAGCCGAAAGACTTCATTTCGATTGTCGCTTACGACATTCGTCCCACGCCGCTCGTGGATTTTACGGACGACAAAAACAAACTGATGCAGGCTGTTGGCATCCTGATCCGCAATAACCCGGCCTTCAGTGAAAGCAACCTCTTCGACACGCTCAAATTTGTGCTGCGCGGCGGCAAAGGCGATGCCGTAGTGTTGGAAGACGGCAAGGGCGCGGACAAAAACGGACAGATGGAATATTCCGGTTTGTACGAGGCCAATGCGCGCACGGCGATTCTGTTGATTTCTTCGGGCATTGATACGTTCAGCAAAATCAATTTCGATCAGGCGCGCAAGATTGTCGAAAACTCCGGCGTGCCGATTTATTGTCTCGGCACGGGTAATTTGTTTCTCAAGAAATACGATCAATATCTCGATCCCGGACGTGGCGGCAACATCAACGGCATTCCGTTTGATCGAATGACGATGCTGCAAGCGCAGAATCAACTCAAGACGTTTTCTGAAGCAACGGGCGGTGCTTATATCCCGATCACCTTCCCTGGCGAAATTCCGGCGGCGCTGCAAAAGATTCAGGCGCTGCTGCGCAATGAATACAGCTTGGGCTATACGCCGACCAACACGCGCAAAGAAGGCAAGCGCCGCAAGATTCAGGTCAAAGTGAACCTCGGCGACCAGATTGATCCGAAGCTGATTGTCATTCAGCATCGGCAAAGTTACGTGGAAGCGGGCGGGAAGAAATAATGAGCGGGGAGTGTGGAGTGCGAAGCGCGGAATCTTCGTTAGCAACCTCTTTGACTGCCATTCGACAACGTATTGCAGCAGCCTGCGCACGCGCGGGGCGGGATGAGGCAGAAGTAACATTGATCGCGGTGAGCAAAACCGTCTCTGCCGCGCGCGTGCAGGAAGCCATTGCCGCTGGCCTCACCGTCTTTGGCGAAAATCGCGTGCAGGAAGCCGAAGCCAAAATCGCCGCCCTCTCTGCCCAGCGCGCGCAAACCGAATGGCATTTGATCGGCCACCTGCAGTCGAACAAAGCGCGCAAAGCCGTCTCGCTCTTTGATGTCGTGCAAGCCGTAGACGATGAAGCCCTCGCCTTTCGCCTCCATCGCCTTGCGGAAGAAGCGGGCAAACGCCTGCCGGTTTTTATCGAAGTTCATCTCGGTCAGGAAGCCTCCAAGTCGGGCATCGCACCCGCGCAAGCCCTGCCGCTGATCGAAAAAGTAAGCCAACTCCCTGCCCTCGAATTGCAAGGTTTGATGACCGTGCCGCCGTTTTGCGAAAACCCGGAAGACATGCGGCCTTTCTTTCGGCAACTGCGCCAGCTGCGCGATCAAGCGCGGCGAAGCGGTATTGCCGAGGCTTCCTTCATGCAGCTTTCGATGGGTATGAGCCACGATTTTGAAGTCGCCATTGAAGAAGGCGCAACCCTGATACGCATCGGCACCGCGCTGTTCGGCGCGCGTAATTAACGCCCCTTTCTCATTGCTATGAATTCTATTACTGCTCTTGGTAGTTTGATTGTTGGACTGGCCCGCGCCCTGATTCTGGCGAGCGGTTATATTTTCGGCGTCATCATTCTCGCCGTTGTTGTCGTGATTCTGCTGCGCGTCATTGCCGATGCGCTGAAGCTGAACCCGTTCGGCAAGTTCGCCTATTACACCACGCGCCCAGCCAATCGGTTGATCGGCAATATGCAGCAATCGCGGTTTTATTATCCGCTCAAACGCGCGTTCGGCTTTGATCCGGCGATTTTGATGATCCTGATTGCGACGGCGATTTTCGGCTATGTGATTTACACAATGATGGGCTATCTGAGCGAGTTTTTGCGCGGCGCAGGCATTAGCCTGATTGCCCTGGGACAAGGACAACCGCTCACGGCAGGCAAATACATTTTGGGCACGGTGCTGATTGCCGCGATTTTCTTTTTGCTGTCGCTGATGCTGATTATTTTCGTCAACAGCCTGTTTGGAATGATGCGCAAAGCGGCAGGCTATGCGTACCGGCGCATTACGCCGCTGCTGCAACTCTTTGAGTTCGGCGGGAGGTTTGCCGGCTGGTCATTTCTGATTCTGTGGATTGTGCTGACATTTGCGGCACAGGCTGTGCTGGCAGTTTTTCTATGATTCGCTTTACGGCGGAAGATGATGCGGTCACGTTCACGATTCGCGCCCAGCCACGCGCGAGCAAAAGCGTAATCGTCGGAGAGGTCGAAGGCGCGTTGAAAGTCAGACTCGCCGCGCCGCCGGTAGATGGTGCGGCGAATGAAGAATTGATTCGCTTGCTGGCGGCTGTCTTTGCCGTTCCACGCCGTGCCGTCACGATCCTTTCCGGTGCGACCGCCAAAAACAAAATCGTTCGCCTCGCCGGACTGAACGCCGCGCAGTTCGTGCAAATTCTTCAGCAGGAAATCAAAGAAGGCTGAAACCTACATCCCCGCCACTTCCCAATGCTGCATCCGGTTTTCTTTGGACTCTTCGATAAATTCGGCGAGGACTTTTTGCGTGTCTTCGCTTAAGCCGACGAATTCGACGGCGCAGCCGACTTTTGGTTGACTGTAGACGACCTCGGCTTCCAGCACCAGATATTCGCGCGCGGCATTGAGCGGCAGGCGCAATTTCAGGCGGCGGCCTTTGGGAATGGCGGCCAGCGTATTGAAATACAGGCCGTGCATATTGATGTCGCGCGTCTGCGCAATGCCAACACATTCAGCACCGTCAAAATACAAATCCAGAATCAGCTGATGCCGCAGCGAACGACGCCGCTCGTTTTGGGGATACTCCATACAAATTGCCTTTCCTCGGTAGTGATGGCGGGGGGCCTGACGTAGGCGGATCATAGCACAGGTCAATTTCACGAAAGTCTGACGAATTGCTGATACCGTAGTAACGCGGGAAATCGTGATTGACCCGCCTCCGGGCACTGGCTATGATAGCCGCGCTTTTCCGCTTGCAACCCCGCAATCCCAAAGCACCATCCAGCATTCAACATTACAGGAGCCTATCGTGAGTAATTCGCCCGCCACATCACCTGCTGCCACACCACCATCCTTTCCCACGGTTGCCACCACATCCTCAAATCCGTTGCAAGCGGCGACGGACAATTTCAATCGCGTACTGGTTGCGATGACTTCGGTGCCAGGCAAAGTCAGTGACCTGATTTTCTCGCCCGGTCGTCCGCCGCAGGTTGAACTTAATAGCCGCCTGACGCCTGTGAATATTCCGGGGCTGGAAATGCTGACGCCAGATCACACGAGTACGATTGCCACCGTGCTGACGCAAAAGCACCGCGTTGCCAGCGAGAATTTACAGGAACACGGCGCAGCAGATTTATCGTACAGCGTTCCCGGTCACTCGCGTTTTCGCGTAAATATTTTCAAGCAGCGCGGCAGCTACGCCATCGTGATGCGCGTCATCACGTCCGGCATTCCGAGCTTTGAGCAATTGAATTTGCCGACGCAGTTAAAGCAGATTGCTGAGTTGAAAAATGGGATTGTGCTAGTGACTGGCCCGACCGGTTCGGGCAAAAGTTCGACCTTAGCCGCCGTGATTGATTACATCAACGAAACGCGCTTCGACCACATTCTGACGATTGAAGACCCGATTGAGTTCATGCACAAACACAAGAACTGCACGATCCATCAACGCGAATTACACAGCGACACGCCGAGCTTTTCGCTCGCCCTGCGCGCCGCCTTGCGCCAAGCGCCGAAGGTAATTCTAGTCGGCGAAATGCGCGACCGCGAAACCGTCGAGATTGCGATGGAAGCGGCGGAAACCGGCCACCTCGTCCTGTCCACGCTCCACACGATTGACGCCTCCAAAACCGTAGACCGCATCATTGGCGTCTTTCCGAAAAACGAAGAACCGATCATCCGCACGCGCCTGTCGCAATCCTTCCGCTTCATCGTGTCACAACGCCTCCTGCCACGCGCCGACGGACAAGGCCGCGTCGCCGCCATCGAAATTCTCAAATCCACCACGCGCACCAAAGAGTACATCGAGAAAGGCGAACGCGACGGCAAGTCGTTGCTGGATGCGATTAAAGATGGTGAGTTGGAAGGCATGCAAGCCTTCGATCAGGTGTTGGAACGTTATTTTCGTGATGGATCAGTTGCGCTGCAAACGGCGCTGGAATATTGCACCAACCGCAACAATCTTTCCCTGCAACTCCGCGACTGGGAAGAAGCGCAACGCAAAACCATCGTAAAAAACACAGGATCAACGATGGATCAAATCGAGAAGTATTGATTTGGTCAGTTGTCAGTTGCCATTGGGCATTTGAGATTGGAGCATCTGATTTTCCTGCTCAAATCTCAAATCTCAAAGCTCAAGCAAGTATTCAATGCCCGCCGCTTTGCGCTCCAGCCCGGTCACGGCGTAGCCCTCGGCGAATAACTGCTGGAAGCGCGCCTGCAACGCGGTTTGCACTTCCACGGTCTGCCCTTCGGAGGGCACGAAAACGCGCTCGCAATTCGTGGCAGGCAGGTACGGCGCACCAGCTAAAATCGTTTGCACGCGCGGCGTCGTGATCCACCATTCGGCCAGAAACCGATCCGTCGGCAGGCCGCGATCCAGATGACTTGTGGTCTGGCCGTAGACGTTGGGCAAATAGGTGCGAATGATTGCGCCCAGCCGGACGATATTGAAAAAAGCATTGCGCAGCTTCAACGGATCGAACGTCCATTCGATTAAATCAAACCCGCGCGCGATGGCATCTTCTCGCTGTGCCAGTTTCAGGCGTCGGCCAATGCCGCAGTTTTGATAGTCAGGATGCACGCCCGTCATATGCGAGTGCAGATGCAGATGCCCGTTGCGCAAGCCGACCATTGCCAGCAGGTAGCCCACCAACCGTTCGCCGTCATACGCGCCTAGAACCTGGCCACCGGTTTTATTGGCGACGACAAAAATATGCTGCGGCACCAGTTCCCGATCCTCGTCACCCCACACGGCTTGTTGGAGGGCAATGCAATCGGCAAATTCTGCCAGCGTTGTACAGGGGCGAATGACAAGGTTGTTTTCCATAGTTTCGTTGATTTCGACTTATCGTTGCAGCGCGTCGTATACCATCCTTGAAAGTACGGCGACAAGCTGATGCGCGCGTTTTTCGTCTTCCAGCCCGCGCGTCAGCACGACGATGACATAAGGCTTTCGTTTGGGAGGATAGACGATTGCCGCATCGTGATAAATCTTCGTGATGGAACCCGTCTTGTGCGCGACTTTGACACCGGGTGGCAAGTTGGCAGGCACGCCTTCGTTGAATTCCTGCTTCAGTAAAATCGCGGTCATCTCCTCGCACGCCCGCGTCGGGAGAAATTTCTTTGCGGCAATTGCGCGCAAGAGCCGCGTCAAATCATACGCCGTCGTCGTATTGTTCAGCCCGGCGCGAAAGGCTTTGTTGTCCTCGACGCCGCGCCGCACTTGAATGTCGTGCGCGCCCAGTTCGCGCATCAACTGCATAACGTTTTTCGCTCCGGCTTTTTCGATCAAAAGGTTGGTCGCCAGATTGCTGCTGCGCACGATCATTCGTTCGATCAACGCGCGAATCGTCATTGGCTGACCGATTTGCTGATACATCCAGTCATCGCTGTCGTCGCTTTGTTGCAACTGATACGGGCTGCCGTCCACGATGCTGGCGAATTCGTTTTTGACGGTGATTGTTGCATCCAGATTGATCTGCTTCTTCGCCGCCTGCCGAAACAGTTCCATCATCACAGGCACTTTCATCGTGCTGGCCGCGTGCAGGTTCTCGCGTTCGCGGATCAGCAGCGATTGCCTCGTCTGCAAATCATAAACAGCCACGCTGACCGTCTCCGCGCGGCTCTCGGCAATGAGTTTTTCCAGCGCAGGTTTGACCGCCGAAAGTGGTTCAGATGGTTGCGCCCACACCGGCACAGCCAGGATAAAAACAAGCAACAGCAACAGGGTTCGCATAATGTTCTCCGCAGCAAATTTCGTGATTGATTGTAGCGTGATCGTTGTGCTAATTTCACGCGCGTTGTATCCACTAAGCTATTTCCATTCTCAGCCGCTGCACTACCAGATCGCTCCCCTCGTGATCGTGCCTCATCCAAGCTTGTGGTCCGCATCGCTGCGAATGTTTCACTTGCCGGAACCTCATCTCTCCCCGATTTCAGAGCAGGTTCTTTCTCTCGTCATCAGGCGGACGCCCGGTCTGCCCGGAGGAACTTTCGATGAAACAACCCTTACCTTTCTACACTGCTTCTTCAACCCGCATTTTGACCATCGCCCTGTTGGTGGCATTTCTGTTGTTGTTTACTTCCAGCCAGGCGCAAACAAATCTGACAGTTTCGACCTTTGCAGGCAACTCGTTCGGCGGCTATGCCAATGGCACGGGACGCTCGGCGTTGTTTTCCGCGCCAATTGGCCTGGCGATTGATGCCAATGACAATCTGTACGTCGCCGATTTTCACAACCACGTCATTCGCAAAATCACGCCGACCGGGGTTACTACCACCTATGCTGGCTCGATCTATGGCTATGTTGACGGCCCGGCGCTGTATGCCCGCTTTTACGGCCCGGCGGGCGTAGCGGCGGATGCTGCGGGCAATGTGTACGTCGCCGATTATGGCAATCATCGCATTCGTAAAATTGACGCGAGCGGTCAGGTCACAACGCTTGCTGGCAGTGGCGCAAATAATTCCGTAGACGGCGTCGGCACTGCCGCCAGCTTTTCCTATCCCAGCGGCGTAGCCGTGGACAAAGCGGGTAACGTCTATGTCCTCGACACGGGCACGAGTCGCGTGCGCAAGATTGACGTGAACCGTCGCGTGACCACGCTGGCCGGTGATCCGTCCAACTATCAGAACGGCGCGCTCTTCGATTTTCACGGGGTCGCGCCGCAGCCCTGCGTGGACGCAAACGGCAATGTCTACCTTGCCGATCCCTGGAACAATCGCATCCGCAAAGTCGCGCCGAATGGCACGGTCACGAACGTTGCCGGAAGCTGGGATTACGGCACGACGGATGGCCCGGCGCTTTCGGCCAGCTTTTCTTCGCCCACAGCGGTGACGCTGGATCGGCAGGGCAATTTGATTGTCGGCGACTGGCACGCGGCCAAAGTTCGCAAAGTGGATTTGACCGCGCAACTGGTTTCCACCGTCGCGGGCAACGGCGATGAAGCGCACGTGGACGGCCCGGCGCTGCGCGCGTCGTTCGTGCGTCCGGGCGGCGTCGCGGTGGATTCCAAGGGCAATATTTTTGTCAGCGATTATTACGACAACTGCATTCGCAAGATCGGCGCGAATACTGTCACGCCACCGCTCAGCCGCACGCTCGTCAATCCGAGTTTTGAAGAAGATGGATGGAGTGGCTGGAGCATCAATTCCATCGCGGTCGAGGGCGGCCCGTCCATCACAACGGACTACGTGACCGAAGGCGCGGCGGCGTTGAAATTCAGTGCCAGCGGTCGTGCGTTGAATGATTCCTGCCTGCAAGCGTTGAGTCTCGCGCCGGGCAATTACACGCTCACCTGTGATGCTAAAACCAGTATCGGCACGGTTGCCACACTCGGCATCATCAACGCCAACAACACGCAGGGGCCAACCGCGTCGTTAGGTTCGTCGCTGTCCGGCAAGCTTACGGTCAATTTCACCGTCACCGATTCACGCCAACCCACCACGATATATTTCACCGGCAAACAGGCGCGTTACCTGCGCAGTTGGGTGATCGTGGACACTTTGGTGTTGATGAAAAATTAGGGAGGGAAACCACAGGAGGTGCAAGAGGCACAAACTCTACCTTTGTGCCTCTTGCGGCGCAAACTCAGGATTGAAAATTCTGCCGCACGTCTACTTCTTCGCCCGTCACTGCGTCCACGCATTACCGTCCACGTCATCCCGCGTCCGACTTCGATGGGATACACCAGATGTAATTTGATTTTTACTCGTCAGCTTTGGGATAGATCACCACCCTTTCACGCTGATCTCTGATGCTCAAAAATTCACCTTGTACGTCATCGGCTGTCCGGCAAAGTTGCTGTAGGTGAATTCACGTCCGATGAGTTTTCCGACGACCGTCACCGCTTCGACTTTTGGACGCGCGGCGAATTCCAGCGTGGGCAACAGGCGGCTGTTCAGTTGCAGCAACATGCCCGCTTTGCTCAGCACAATGCGCAATTCGCCATAGCCGTTGCTGAGCGGATAGGGATAGTTCATCTGACGATACACCGCACGATAGAGATTGCCTTCGCTGGCAAACGTAATGAGCGACAGGTCTTTGAGCGAAAGCGCGCTCGTGCGTTGATCGCCGACCAGCAGCGCGTGGTATTTCTCGATAAAGCGACGCAGGTATTCTTTCGCCTGCGCTTCGTCGAGCGCCGGGCGATGGGGCTGATCCGAGGGCTGAAGATCAATTTGATTTGCAATGCCGGCGGGCAAACTGCGCGGCGTGTACAGAATTGGTTCCAGTTCAGGTGTGACGAAGGTTAGTTTGTATTCGGACAGAAACTGATTTCCACGTTTCTTCCGCCGCCTGCGCTCGTGCAGGGCTGGCTTCGATGACGGGCGGATAATCGGCAGGTTTTGCGGCTAAGGCTGCATCGCGGCGGGAGAGCAACTACGGTGCCGAGAGAAACAAGAAATACGGCGACTGCTTTTCCGAGCATAGTGCTACCTCAGACGGTTTTCGTCACTTTAGAAAGCGAACGCGACACATCAGGATTCAGCCCCTTCGCCTGTGATAAGAGCGCCGCGAATAGTTGCGTACAACGACAGGAATCGGCGAGCATTTCGTCATCCGTCGGTAATTTCTAAACCGCGCGTGCCGCGTTTGAGTGCTGCGGCTTCGCTGGGAAATCACGCTGATGTTTCGGCGCTCAAGGTTTGCAGGCGATCCAGTAATTCCACCGTTCCGGCAAGGTCGGCCCCGGCGGCGCAAAGACGAACACCGGAAAGCCACGTTCGATCATCGCAATCGGGCCAGGCAAAAAAGTCCGCGCCCGAAAAGCAAGCTCGGCAATCACGTAACACGTTTCCATCAGCTTAATCGCAAACTTCGTACGCATTGCCGTAATTCAGCCCGCGCCCGATCACGACGCAATGATTCATAAACACAAAGCGTTCGACCATCGCTTCCAACTGCGGTTGGAGCGTTAGCGAAGCGGCGGCGAGTTCGGGCAATCGTCTGATTTCGTGGCCTTTGCGTTTGCCTGCTAAATCCTTCGGCCAACAGGTGAAAAATCAATTGTTGCCTGCGTATTGCTGTTGCCGCGAGGCTGCGCTCGCGTTTGGCGTGTAATCAGAAAGGTTTCGTCGGCGACTTTCGTCATCGAAGAGTTCGCTTCGTTCGTGTCGCCGAGCGTAATCGCGCCGCCGCGTTTGGCGTTTTCGAGCGTGAGATTGATGTCTACGCCCTCACCTGATTGCGAGACGCCAATCACAAGCGTGTCCCCCGCAAATCCACTTTATGCGGTAAAGCGAATGCACTGGCCGAGCCGCCAGCGTGACACTGGAATGCCCGTTGTGATTTCGAGCAAATACTGCCCGAATGAACTGGCATTATCCGAACTGCCGCGCGCGCGGCAATCACGATAGTAAAACGAATGCCACGTTGTTTGAGCGAGGCAGCAAACGATGAATGCGCGTGGCTTCGCGCTTGATGGTTCGTTCGAGAGCGGCGGTTGTTCCGCAATTTCAGCGAGCATTAAAGACATTAGTGCATTTCTCCTACGACGTGATCGTTTTTCCTTTTCTTTCATTTTTCATTTTTCCTCCTGGGGAAAAAATGAAGAAGGAAGAAGGAAAATGGCTAAAATCTGAACATATAAAAGTTTCGCCGCCTACCTTCGCGCAGGCAACGGGTTGATTCCACCAACTGCGGCAGATGCACGCCCACATCCAACTCGACTTCATCGGTGCGCTGGAGCGGGCAGGCGCGCTTTGCAAAGCGTTGCAAAAGCTCGTTGAAATCGGCGCGCGTGCCGTCGGCGAGCAGCACGCCATGCACGTTGTAGCCGAAACCAGGTGCGAAATAATCTCCGCCACCAATTTGATTTCGTGACTCAAACGCCTCCGCCGCGTCGTTCGCCGTGCCCAGATTCGCGGGATCGGCGTGCTGTTCGCGGATGTGCGCCTCCAGCAACGGGCGCACCTTGTTCGGGTACGCCCAATCTTCCAGATACCGAGTCAGCATCAATTCCACGTGCATTCGTTCGGCGCGTTGCCATTGATCCGGCTCCAAGCGATGCCGCAACGCTTTCGCCGCAATCAATCGCGCGGAAGCGTGCGCCAACACTTTGCCAATCGCCTGCGACGGCACGGCAGCGGCGGCGTAGGCTTGCAAAGCGTCCAACTGCTTGCGCGCGCGCAACGCCGTCAACAGCGGTTCGGGATTGCCGGAGACATCCGCGAGCGCAACGTAATAGCCTGCGGCCAACGCTTTGGCAAGGGCTTCGGCAAAATTTGCCGTTTGCGCTTCAGTCATGGCGGGCGGAAAGAGGAACAGGAAAATGTCGGTTTGCTCGGCGGCGACGAGTTGTCCGCCCACGGCCTCCACACGGCTGGCAAGCGCGTTTTGCAGATCAGGCGTGGTTTCCGTAGCCAGCACGGGCGAAACTTTCAGCGGTCGCCGATAGCTGCGGGCGAGCAACCGCGCAACCTCCAAATACGCGGCTTCGCGGTTGTCGGGAACCAGCAATAAATCATCCACCGGAACTTCGCCTACGGCATCGCGCGCGCGCGCGGTGAAACCATAAATCGGCAATCCCGGTTTGCGTTGTCGCAGCCAATGCAAAAACGCGGCATCCGCCCTTCCCCCTTCCAGCTTCGCATCGCGCGGCGCAAGCGCATCGAGCGCCACAATGACGCCGTTCAATTGCTCGAAGTCTTGTTTCTTCGCCCACGCAATCACGCGCGCCACCTCCACGCCGCGCGTGCCGTTGCCCAGCAATTCGCGGGGCGGATAAAGCAATTCGTGATCGGCCAGCCGTGCCATCATACGCGGCAGCTTCCACGACACGGGATGTCCATCAAAAGGCAGTAATAAAATGCGTCCGGCATACTGCGAGCGCTGCGGCTGAAGCAATTGCGGGCGCTGGCGTTGAGCCAAAGCGGGCAGCGCAAAGGCGACCAGCCAAACCAGCAGCGCACAAGTCGCACGACCACCACGCGAGCCAACAAGCGCGGCCAACCGACGAACGAATACCCGATGCGTAGAACCGCTCATAGCTACACATCAACACAATTTCCCCCCGCTTGTAAAGTCGCGTCAGCCTACCACTCGACGCGCAGCGAAAGCTGAATCGTGCGCGGGCTGTTGGCCTGTTGGCTCAAATCCTGTAGCCCGGTGGTAGGATTGGGGGAAACGTCTACCGGATGGTTGAAGGCATTGAAGAAATCTCCGGCGACACGCAGCTTGCCGTGTTCTCGAAACGAAAAATTTTTGAAAAGGGAAAGATCGGCATTCCACGCCCCCGGCCCTACAAGGTTGGCGCGCGGACTGTAGTTGTATAAGTCGTCAATCCTGACTGTAAACGACTTGCCGCCCTGCGTCAGCGTCAGTTGGTTATTAAAGCCAGCACCGAGAGGGCGGGCAAGGCGTTGGCCGCGATTGGGTGCAATCAGCGCCTGCAAATTGCCGCCCGTCACATTCGTCGCCAACGCCGGGTTGAAATCCCCGCGAAACCACAGCCGTTGCCGCGCGCCGAAGATCGTCATTTCTACGCGCTCATCCTCCGCCAGCCGAAGATCACCAAATTGAAAAAGTTTGGAATCTGCGCTCATCCGCAACCCGCTGCGCCAATCGCCGATCCCGGCGACCTGCCAGCCGCCGATGATCTGATTAACGAAGCCGGGCACCGCGCCGCCAAATTTCTTCCCGCGTCCAAACGGCAAATCTACGATGGCATTGTACCGAATGCGATGCGTCGGAATATTGGTCGAACGGAAGTATACGAGGCGCAGGCGTTCGTCGTAGCTCAGATTTGGCACTGAACACCCCTGCGTTTCCGTAAAAAACAGCGAGCAAAAGCTGCATTTTTCGGCTTTGCCGCTTTTTTCTCCGCCGCCCGCTGCATTGATGCTTGTGCTGCCATCCGTGTCGCTGAACCGTCCGCGTCAGTTGTAGTAAAAGCACGCTAAAAACATAAAGCCACTGTAACACGCCGTTCGTCAGGCGTCGTTCCAGTTCCGGTTGCCGCCGTGCAGGTGGAATACCCCGTGCGATTGGCGGAATAGGCGACATTCCAATTGGCATTCGCGCGGTAACGATCCGGCGTCAGCGGCGCGCTTCTTCGTGCGCTTCACATAGTTGTAATTTCCCTTCTTCCGGGTTGAGCGAAAACCGCTGTTCCAAATCGCGCCCAAGCTCGCCGATGTAGCTCGCGCGCAAAGGCGAGTTACCGGGGCAATTCGCGTTCAATGCTGACGTGCCACGACTGCGCACGCCCATCTTTCCAGTTGCGTCCGTCCCAGAAGCCATAATGCTATCGGTCGGTTTGGAATCGTCTAAGCCGCGTAGTGTTAACCTTTGCCGCGCCCACATCATCGGCGGCGGGCAGATTCCCAAACGTGTAATTTGCGACCTTTCGCGTAATAATCCGTCACAAAGCGCAGGTTCAGCGGCGGATTGATACGCGCCGGTTGCCAGCAGTTGCGACTGGCGGCATCGACCGTATTCGCCGTAGCCGCCGCGCAGCGCCGTCTTGTTATCCAGCTTGAAGGCGACGCCGACACGCAGGCGAAATTGTGTAATCGAGGGCAGAAACAGGTTGCTCGGATATCCGACGGCCTCAGCGGTCGTATATTTCAACCCGCGTTTCGCCCACGATTCCAAGACGCTGGGCGGAATGCCGGGCAGCGTTTGAATGGCGTGATTGCCGGGCGTGATGACTTCAAATTTGTTGGCGGCGATGGATTGAATGTCGGCGGTCACAAGGCGGTGTATTTCTCGCGGTACGGCGTCAATTGTCCCAGCGTAATCGAGCGTCAGCGTCAGGCGCGGCGTCGCTTTCCAGCGTCCGTGAAATACAGCCCCTTCTCGGTCTGGCGAAAATAGAAAAAAGCCCCGGTTGTATTGGTTGGAAAGAAAGTTCGGCAAGCCGGAAACAACAAATCAACAAAGCGGCTTTCCGCTGAACGGTACCGGGTCGCCAGTGTCAAAATCGTAAAGCGATGTCCAACTGCCATCAAACGTGTATTTTGAGCCTTGCGCCCTGCGGAATTCCGCCACGTTGTTCCATTCGCGGCGATACTTGCCGCCAGATGTGGATCGTGTGCGCGCCTTTGATCCAGGTAACATTGTTTTCAGCGCCGCCAGTCAGGGCTTCATCCCCTTGCGATTGCCCGCGACCCAATATCAGGGTGGTCGCCCGCAATAGTAATCGTCGGCCAGCCTTGTGCGCCGAAGGGATTGGGCAATCCCAGCCGCCCCGGCCAATCGGTGAAGTCGGCGAGCGTGCCCGAACTTTTTGTACGAACGATGCGGGCCATCAGCAATTCATTCACCAGCGCCGGAGAAAAAGCGTGTGTGTTCAGTGATGGAAACGTTATTGATATTGGCATCACTTCACGCTCCGTTCCCATTCAACTTCCGCACGGATAGGGTAGCCGTAAACACCTCCTTCCGTCACGCCGCTGGCAAACGAGCGCGTCCAGCACTGACAGCATATCCCCGGCGGAAAACCGCTGATCGCCTTTTTACTGTCGGGTTATTCGTGTCATACTCGCTGCGGATAGAGGCGTTGCAAGTTGCCGCCCAAATACGGATTGATGTTGTTGGTCAGCGGCGCAGTGAGCGATTGCAGCACTTTGGCAAACGGCGAAATCCGGTTCGCCGGATCCGGTAGCAATTCGCAAACGGCAGCCGATTGGCATCATCATCCATTGTCAGCGGATCCGCCAGCGGTCAGGCGGTTTCCGTTCGCATCCACCGGCAGGCTCAGATTGCCATTCCACATCGCCGCCGTCGGCGTGGAAGCGTTCGTCAGCAAACTTTGGCGACTGCGCAAACCTTCATATGCGACAAACCAAAACGTCTTATTGCGTCCGTCAAGATAAGGTTTGCCGCCCTCGCCCAGGCGTGGCAGGAAAAGCGGCCCACCCGCAGAAATACCGAATTCATTCCGAATTAGCTTCGGCGGATTGAAGCTGCCGGTTGTTTCACGTCGTCGGGCCAACAACCCCGCCGCGTTGTTGCGATGCGTTTCAAACGCGCTGCCGTGAAATTCATTCGTCCCGCTGCGTGTTGCTAAAATCACCGTTGCCGGGCGCGAGTAACGCGCGTCTGAGCCAACCGTTTCCACACGAAATTCCTGCACAATATCCAGTCCCGGCTGCACGCGCGCAATGCCGCCGCCGTAACGATCCACCAGCGAAACGCCATCCAGCGTGATTTCGAGCGAACCGACCTTTAGCCCGTTCACACGCGCATTGCCGCCACCTTCGATGCCGGGCGTCAGATCAAACAATGTGCTGACGCTGCGCCCGTTGAGCGGCAGTTGTCGAATGCGATCATAGTCCTTGATGTCTGACACTTCGGCTGTTTCCGTTGGCGTCAAGGGAGCCGCCGCCGTCACGCTGATCGTATCGGTCATCGCTCCCACTTCCAGCACAACATCCAGCAGAGTTTGCTGCCCCACCTGTACCAACAACTCGCTTTTGACAGGTCTGAAGCCTGTCACCACCACATCCAGATCGTACTTGCCAATCGGCAGCGAGCCGAAGTAATACACGCCGTCCGCCCTCGTCACCTCCTCGCGCACAATGTTCGTTGCGGTTTGAGTGAGCGTCACCTCGGCACCAGGAATCACCGCATTGGCCCTATCGCGCACCGTCCCCGTAATGGTGCCCTGCCCTGTTTGTGCCCCCACAGATACAATTAACAACAGCCAGGCCAGGCTCAGGCAGGCGGCATTCAATCCGCTGCCCGCGAAGTGTTTCAGGTCTTTCATCGCAACCTCCAGGTAAGTGAAATGGACTATGGAAGAAGTGGTCGGCTTTTCTTACCCCAAACCGGCATAGGAAAACGCGCACAAACACGTATGCCAAAATTCTCGTCAAACTTGTGTCTCCCTAACGCTGAGGGAAAGTGGTTCGCTGACAGAATAACGCTCGTGTCATCCGCAACGTCGCAGAGGACGCTTGTGCGCCCCGACTGGCCGGGCTGATCTCACACCGTTGTAATGCTCGCAAAGATATTTCGACCGCTAAGTGACTGCGCGCGGACTCTACCGTAGCGCTCTGTGCAGTGTCAAGACAGCCGCTGAGTACGCATGCATCCTGCGTGCAAAGCTTGTTTGTTTGAAGCGCTGCACGCAGGATGCGTGCGTACCCAGTGATTGACAATTCAGGCACGCACTCTATAATCACAGCCCGTCAAACCAGAACCAGAAACAATTTTCAGGAATCAGCAGGGCAGCAAGGTTGCCAACCGAAAGCGAGAGTACTCCATGACCAAACCATCGCTTGTCTTAATCGCCTTTCTGCTCCTCGCCCTTCGCCCCGCTTACGCCGAATTACAAGTCTTCGCTTCGTTTGAAGACCTGGCAGAAATTGCCGCCGTCAAGGCATCGCCGGGCGTACAGTTCGCCGCGTCAAATCGCTTTCCGGCGTGGGGCGGCAAGAGCCTGGAAGTGAACATTCCTGCCAGCGGCGGCAGCCTCGAATTCACGCAACCGCCCGCCGATTGGAGCAAGCAGGAAGCATTGCTGCTGTTTGTTTGGAGCGCGCAACCGGCGGAGATAAAGTTGTCTTTGCGGGACAACACCGGCACACATTTCCTGCAAACTTTTGCCCTGCGAACCGGCGTGAATCATCTGCAAGTACGGCTCGCACGTGTGCCGGGCGTGGATTGGCGTAGCGTGCAGGCGCTGCGGCTGGAGACAGCGCATGGGGGCAGATTTTACTTCGACTATTTCGCGCTCGACCGCTTTCACCCCGTGCTGGCGGAGCGCGGGCGCTGGGACATTGATTATTCACTCGCCGTTGAAACGCCGCACGTACGCTGGGCGCGGCCTTTTGCTGGCACACGCATCAAGGCGTGGGCTTTGGCGGAAGTGATGGACGGGCGCGGCGTGGTTGAATTGGCCGAGCGGCTGGAAATGGACTTGCGCGCAACTTCCATCGGACGCGACGAAGGGCTGAACAAATGGGGCTTCGGCGATTTTTACGAACACCGCAGCCTGGGCAGTGAATTCTGGGCGGATGCCTACGCACTGGCGCACACGTACATCGCCGATGATCTGCTCAACGGCCCCGCATACGATGTCATCCTCTGGCCGGGTATTCATCCGTGGGAAAGTTATCCGCAGCAGGTGCGCGACGAAATTCGCCGCCGCGTTGAAGGTGGTGCCGGGCTGATCCTGTTTGCACCGCTGAGCAAATTGATGGACGGCGGCGGGCTATGGGACTTGTCGCCGCTACGCCCAAGCGCGAGCAATACGGCACCGGAGCGGAGCGCGTGGACACGCAACACAGAGCATTACATCACGCACGGCGTGCCGCTCGACGCGCTGCCCACCGAACGAATGCGCGTGCCGCGCTTTGAGGCAACAGGCGAAGTGCTGCTCACAACAGCGCAGGGCGCGCCCGTGCTAGCCGTGCGCAAGGTGGGGCGTGGACGGGTAGTGGCATTTGGCTACGACCAGCGCGGGATGCTGCCAGACATCGAAGGCGTGTTTGAGACGGGACTGCATTATCCCTATCACGAATATCTCTGGTCGCTCGTCGCACGCGCGGTCGTCTGGGCCAGCCAACGCGAGCCACAAGCGACGTTGCAAGCGATAGCGCGAACGAATGACGGCCTGACAGTCACGCTCGCCAACACGCCGAGCGATGCAATTTTGCAGGCCACGATTCGCAGCGATTTCAACGAAATCATTGAAGAGGTCACTATACCAGCCAATAGCCCGCGCCTGACGTTGCCATTCACCAAACCGCTGCCAGGCGGAAAACATTTTGCCGAGCTGCGCCTGCGGCAAGGCAAACGCATTCACGATTGGGCGACATTTGCGTTTACCACAGCGCCGCCTATCACAATCCGCGACGTTAGGCTCAACACAGATCGCGTGCAGGTCGGCGAAGCAGTGACGGCACGGATTCAACTAAACGCACCTGCTACCGCCACGCTCACGGCGCGCCTCTACGACAATTACGACCGACTGATTGACGAACACCGCAGCACAACGAACGAGGCAGAGACGACCGTCCGCCTCAACACCATCGGCGTGCTGACACATCTTGCGCACGTAGAGGTGGAAGTCAGCATAGCCGGTTTGCGCGCGGATCGTCGCATCGTGGAAGTCTTCGTGCTGCAACCGCGCGTGTGGGATGATTTCGACATTGTGATGTACCTTTTTGCGCCGCCGCCGCTGCCCGGCCTGTGGCCGACGATTGATGCGCAGTTGCGCGAGTTGCACGTCTCGACCCTCTCGTCCGCCAAGCTCGATCACAGCAAGCACGCGAATTACAACATCCAGGCCAAAGCGCGCGTCAGCGGGCAGGAATCGCCTGACGGTGCGTTGCGCAATTATTATCTGGCGATGAAAAAGAAGTACGCCGAAACACACGATAAGCGCGTGCTGGTGCGCGAATACTGCCTGAACGATCCGGCCTATCGGGAACGGTTGCGGGAAGAGTTGAAGAAACTGACCGCGCCCTGGCTCCCCTTCTCGCCGCTCTCGTATTACGTGCTCGAAGAGCCTTCGCTGACCTGTTACGAAGACGATCTTGATTTATGTTTCTCGACGCATTGTATGACCGCGATGCGCGCGTGGCTGAAGGGTGAATACGGCACGCTCGCGGCGCTGAATCAACAATGGAGTACGAGTTTTACAAACTGGGATGACGTGCTGCCGGACGACACGTATGAAGCGCAGGCGCGCGGCAATTACGCCTCGTGGGCAGATCATCGCACGTTTATGGAAAAGAGCTATGCCGACTGTTTCGCCTTTCTCCTGAGCGAACTGCGTAAGCTTGATCCGCAGGGCATCATCCTGAACTCCGGCACGCAGGTGTCGGGCGCGCACAACGGCGCAGATTACAGTCGCCTGAATCAATACACGACGCACCTGAATGCGTATGAAGGCGGCAATCAACTCGACTTTCATCGCGCCTTTAATCCGAACGTAAAAATATCCGGCGGCGCGGGCTACGGCGTGCGAGGCAAGGATGTGCTGTACAACTTTTACAGCAATCTTTTCAAAGGCTCGAATGGCGGCGCGTATGTGTTCTGGCAATTCTCGACGATTGATCCTGACTTGACCCTGAGCCAGAGCGGTAAAGATATGCGCGAGGGCTTCCGCGAACTGCGCGGCGAAGGCATCGGCAAACTCGTCGGCTTGGCCGCGCCGGATAACAACGGCATTGCGATTCACTATTCTTATCCCAGCCTGCACGGCGCGTGGATCGTGGATGGCAAAATCGAACCGGAAGTTGTCTACGGCCCATCCAGCGCGACGATGCGCCGCTTCAATGCGAACCGCGACGGCTGGGTGAAAGCATTGCGCGATGCCGGATTGCAATTTGATTTCCTCGGCTACGGCGACGTGGAAAAAGGCAGCCTGATTACCAAAGGCTATAAAACCTTCCTCCTGCCGATGAGCGTGGCGCTGAGCGACAAAGAGATCGCGGCCATTCGCGCCTTTGTGCAACAGGGCGGCACGGTCATTGCGGATGGCTTGCCCGGCGTGATGGATCAGCATTGCACGTTTCGCTCGCACCCCGCGCTGGCCGATTTGTTTGGCGTAGTGCCGGTGCGCGCTAATCGTGAAGCGATGATTGCGATGCAGGGCGAACCAGCCTTGCAATTGCGCGGTGGGCATTCGCTGCTGCAAGCAACTGCGCCGCTAACGTTGATTGAAAATAAGCTCGGCAGCGGGCGCGCGTATCTGCTGAATTTCTTTCTTGATCGCTATCCCGAAGACAAAGCCGAAGGTCGTCAGTTGCCCACGCTCGCACGCTTGCAGCGCGTCTTCGCCGCCGCCGGAATCGCGCCCAACGTCAAACTGGAATCGCTGGCCAGCCAACACCTCACAGATTGCGACAGCTATCTGTTTCGGCAGGGTACGACGCAACTGCTCGGCTTGATCCCGAACAAAGAAAAACCGGGCGATGAGAAGATTCGCGCTGTGTTCCCACAGCCCGGCGCATTGTACGACGTCCGCGCCCATCGCTATCTCGGCACTGGCACAACGATAGAAACGGAGATTGAACCGGCGGTGCCGAAGCTGTTCGCGCAAGTTGCCACACGCATCACTGGCCTGACCACACAAGCGCCGCCAGCGGCGCAACGCGGCGAAGAGGTGAATATCAACTTTCGTGTGACGGGCATCAACAGCTTGCGTTCCGTTGCTAAAGTTGTCATAACCGACGCCGCAGGACGTGTGGTCAGTTATTACGGCGGCAATCAAGATATTGTGAAGAGTGTCGGCACTGTGCGATTTCGCCCGGCGCTCAACGATCCAACCGGGACGTGGCGCATTGCCATCACCGAAGTCATCAGTGGAGAAATGGCGCGGGCCGAAATCCAGATTCAATGAAAGGCCGAGGCCGAAAGGACGCCAAGCAGCAACAAACAAGATGTTTGTTGTACGTTTGCCGCACCGATGTAGTGCAAACATCTTGTTTGCACTTCCAATGTGATTTGCCAATACAACCACGAGCCAGCCTTCGACTTACTGGCAGAGCATTCAGCGGGAGGACAAATGAACAAAATCAAACGGCGTGATTTTCTTGCCAGCAGCGGCGCAGCGATGGCTGCGACAGCGTATGTAACCAACCTTTCCGAACCCATTACACAACGCAAATTGCGGATGGCAATTGTCGGCACCGGCTCGCGCGGTTCGTTTACGTGGGGGCAGGGTGTGGTCAAAAACTATAGCGATGTCGTTGAACTGGTGGGACTCTGCGACCACAACGGCAAACGGGTGGTTGCAGCGCAAAAACTGATTGGCACTGCCGCCCCAACCTTCACCGACTTTGACCGGATGATTCGTGACACCAAACCGGAAACGGTGCTGGTGACAACGGTAGATGGAACGCACGCGCGTTACATCATTCGCGCAATGGAGCTGGGCTGCGATGTGATGAGCGAAAAACCGCTCTGCACCGACGAACAGCAATGTCAGGCGATTGTGGACGCACAGAAAAAGACAGGGCGCAAAATCACCGTTACCTTCAACGCGCGGCACGGCGTGAAAGACAAAAAGCTTAAAGAATTACTTTTACAAAAAGCCATCGGCGACATTATCTCGGTGGACTTTCACGAATATCTCGACACCAGTCACGGCGCGGATTACTTCCGCCGCTGGCATCGCCTGAAAGCCAATTCCGGCACGCTGCTTGTGCATAAAGCGTCGCATCATTTCGATCAGGCGAATTGGTGGCTGAATTCGTCGCCCGTATCGGTCACGGCGTTTGGTGAACTGAAATTTTACGGACGCAACAGCACGATGCGCGGCACGAATTGCCGCACCTGCGCGCACAAACAAGAGTGCAAGTTTTACTGGGACATCACGAAGAATGCGCAGCATGTGAAGATGTACACCGATTGTGAATCCGAAGATGGTTATTTGCGCGATGGCTGTGTCTTTAACCCGACAACCGACATTTACGATACGATGTCGGTGCTGGTGAAGTATGAAAACGGCGTGCAGTTGAATTACACCGCCAACACGTTTTTGCCCTACGAAGGACAAGCGATTTCGTTCAATGGCACGAAGGGACGCATTGACCTGAACCAATTCGGCACGAACGGATACAAAAGTGATGAATTACGCCTGACACGCAGTTTCGGTAAATCTGAGGTTATCACCGACTTTGAGAAACCGCGCGAAGGCGGACACGGCGGCGCAGATTCCTCGTTGCACGATCTGCTCTTTCGCAGCTTGCCGAAAGACGATCCGCTTGGCTTGCGTGCGGATTGGCGCGATGGCGCGAAATCCAGTTTGATCGGCATCGCCGCGCGTCGCAGCATCGAACGTGGCGGGCAAACCGTCAAAATCAATGACCTCGTCAAACTCTGATTGTCGGATCGCGCCTGTTGCACGCGAAGCGCCTGGGAGCGCACGCGGCTCGCGTGCTAAGGACTGGTAAGCTAATCCTTTTCTCGAAGTGGATTCCCCCTTTACGTCTTAGCACGCGAGCCGCGTGCGCTCCCAGGCGCTTCGCGTGCAACTGTTTTTTGCCTGGACTTTCTATGCCCCACAGCCAACTGACAACGCTTTTGCTGGCCAGCGTCCTGTTATCTGTCAGCGTCGCCGCGCAACGCCCTTTCTTCGACCGCACGCATCCGTCGCAGGTCTTTGGCGAGGCGCGCAACTACCGCATCTTTCTACCGCCGGATTATGCGAACAGCAAACAAGCGTATCCGGTGATTTATTACCTGCACGGCCACAGCGACCGCTACACGCTGGAACGCTATGACGAAGGCAAAGACACGGTGCCGAAAATCGCGGCCTTTGTCGCGGCGCATCCGGTGATTGTGGTGGCGGTGGATGGCTATGTCGCGCGCGATTACACGGGCTTTTATGGCGGGTCGCCCTGGGATGTGCTGGAACCGGGCGGTGATTGATGATTTCGGCGCGTACTTCCGCGAACTGGTCGCGCATATTGACAGCACGTATCGCACGCTGACCGCGCGCCGCGCCCGCGCGATTTCAGGCTTGAGTATGGGCGGATTTATGAGCTTGTACTTGAGCGCGCGCTATCCTGATTTGCTCGGCAGCGCGTCGGCCTTCAATCCCGCGCCGGAATTTTATGCCGGAGAAAAAGGGCGACGCTCGCTGTGGCGTCCGAAAGATCACGTCAGCAATCACGCGCACGATGGTGCGGCTGGTGCGCGCGAGCGGCGATTACATCAGCCAGTATCACGAGGAAACGCACGAAGCGTATGCGCGCGCGGACGAAGTCGCATTTGAGTACCGGCAGGACGAATATCATCGGCACTGGGCGACTTCGATTGGCGAAACATTTGATTTCCACTTGCGTGCCTTTGCGAATTCGACGCTCGACAACGTGCCAGAGTCGTGGAGCTACGACAGCGCCCACAATGCCTTTGAGGTGTGGGATACCCGTGTGCAGGCGGAAGGCGCGACGCCAGGCTTTATTTGTTTGGAGGGCGTCACACAGAACGGCCTGCGCCTCACGACGCGCCAATGGGCACCGGACGGGCCACCGCTCACAACGCGCCGCGTGACGATTACGACAGCACCGCTGTATCAGGCTTCGGCGGTATACATGCTGCTGGATTACAACTTCGCCACGGTAGCGCGACCAAAAAGAACTGCGCGCCGATCCGCCGGTCGCCTCACGTTTGCAAACCGACGGCGCGGGGCATCAGTTCAGTTTCGTTGGCCCTGGGACGGGCACACAGCCGCCGCTCCTGTTGCCGCTAACCGGCAGAGATAAACTGCGCCTGCCGCCAGAACAGGAATTGTCATTGCCCATTCGCGTTCAAAACCCGCGCGGCGTAGCAATGGAAGGAGTCACGGTGGAACTGGCAAGCAGCTATCCGACCGTGCGCATCGTTGCAGGAGAAGCAAAGGTTCCGAAAATTGAAGCCGGTGCCGCTGCCGACACCGCAGATCAACTCCGTGTGCGTTTCACGGCAGGCGATGGTTACTTTGCGCCGACGCGGCTGCGCGTGACAGTGACGTACGACGATTGGCATACGGTGACGCAGAACATTGATGTGCTGGTGTTGCCCGATTCCATCGAAACCGCGCGCGAAGTGATGATTCTGGATGGTCGCACGGTAACGCTGAATGTCTTTCGCCAAAAAGGCAATCAGGGCGGCGGCGGCAGCGTCCCCCGCACTGTGACCGAGGGCAAAGGCAACGGTAACGGTGTGCTGGAACCGGGCGAAGAGGCAACCATCTGGGTGCGTGTGCGACAAGGGCTTGACCCCTTCGACAAAAACAACTGGTATCGCGCGAAGGTGTATAGCGACGCGCGCTGGCTTACAGAAATTGCCGATTTACAGGAGCAAAAAGGGCAGGAATGGACGAGCGCAAAAGAACGAACGAGCGTGATTCGACTGGCAGCGGACACGCCTGCAGGCACCCGCATTCCACTTTTGCTCGACAACGAATCGTGGAGTTTCGTCTGGACGCCGGATGTGCGCTACGGCACAGAGAAACTGTATCAACCCTTCCACTTGCATCGCCGCCAGTTGCACCGCTACGAGCTGGTCGTGCCGGAAAAAACCACAACGAGGAAACCATGAAGCACAAACTTTTTTTATTCCTCCTGGTGGCAATGGTCGTTTTGCCGACCGCTGCCCAACCGCCGCGCCGCTTTGTGATTGACGCGCATCAGCATTACAACCCGTCACCCGATTACATCGAGCGATTGGTCAAAGTTTACCGCGCACACAATGCGATGGCTTGCGTGTTGACGCCGATGCCCGGCTTTGAGGTTGTCAAAAAAGCGGCGGCGCAATACCCCGACGTCATCATCCCGTATGGCCAAATCAACGTAGACAATCCGAAGGCGATAGCCGAAATTCAACAGTTCGCGGCGGCGGGATTCAAAGGCATCAAAATGCACACGCCGAAATATAGCTGGGATGATTTCGGCCACTTTCCACTCTACGAAAAGATGCAAACGCTGCGGCTCGTGGCGCTCTTTCACACAGGCATCGTGTCAGGCAACAGCGGCGACGAACCGGAGCCGTCTTCGATGGCACGCATGCGGCCTTCGTTTCTGCATACGATAGCGCGGTCGGGGCGTAGCGCTGTGCGATTGGCCACTTACGCTTTCGGCCCGTAAAACGCGGCAACGTTTTCTTTAGTGATGAGGGCGTGTTCAATAAACGACATTGGCGGTGCTGGCTCACCGCCAAGAATTTTTAATACCAGCGGGATGATCTGCGCGCCGTATTTTTCCGGAAAAAAACCGACCAAGCCCAGCAAACAGGAATTCGCTTTGCCCATTTCCGCGCGGGCTTCCAGCGTGGCGTTGTGACCGACAATGGCGGTTGTTTTTTTACTGCGGCTTACAGCTTTGATCGCGCGCAGTGCGCCGAGCGTAGCGGGATCGTGAATCGTGGCGATCAGCACTTTTGTAGTGAGCGGCAAGCCTGCTAAAAATTTCTGCGTGACCTGCTGGCTTTCGGCTTCACTGCCGCCCGCATCCAGATGCACGACGGCAGCGGGCGCGAGCGGGCCAATAACTTCCTGAATGCCATTCACCGCCCCGGTCATCCGCGCCTGTGGGACAGCGCCCGCGATAGGTTGTTCCAGCAACAGGACTCGATCCACTTTCCCCTTCCAATGCTTGCGCGCATGTGCGCCCAGCGCGCGTCCGGCAATCAGTCCGGCCTGATAATTATTCGCGCCAAAAAAGACAGCGCCCGGCTGCGGAATGTCAATCGCCAAACAGGGAATGTGTGCCGCCGCCAGCGTATGCGCGATGACGGGCGCGATGCGTTCGTTCACCTGAAACTCGATGACGAAATCTACACTCTGCTGCACAAACGTTTGCGCATTCGTCAGCGCCACGTCTTCGCGGTATTCGTTATCCAGCACGAGCAACTGCACACCATGTTTTTCCGCCGCTTCTTCCAGCCCGCGCAAGACATCCTGCGAAAACTGCACCGTGCCGGATTGCATCGCAAAGCCGATGCGCCAGCGTTGGGTGCGATTGACGCGATGAAACTTTTTCGCGCCGTTTACCTTCCGCACCCAGCCCTTTTGCTCCAGCGTGTACAGTAAACGAAAGACGTGGCTGGCAGGCAGATTCGTACGGCGGGCAATGTCCGAAAGTGTTAGCTCGTCTTCCGGTTTGCGAAAGGCATCTAGTACGTCTAAGGCTTTGGCTACGACCTCGACAAAATATTTATTCGTTCCGTTTGTTCGTTCGCTCATCGGATTCTTATCTGCCTGGAGGAAGTTTGGATGACGCGCGTACTCTAGCGATGCTACGGCGGAAAGACAAGGCCAAATTTCACTCAGTAAAAAAAGGTTTTGGTTCAGTAGAAACTTGTTTGACTTGCCCAAATACCTATGCTCAACTGAGCGTCTTCTAATTCCCCGGCAATCCGGAAAATTTGTTGTGGCCACAAACAAAGGTTATGAGCAGAAAGATCAGAGGTGACGTTGTGAACAGTTCCTTTCGTGGAGTGATCGTTTTTTTGGCAGTGCTTTGCTTTACGTTGTCCGCCCTCGCGCAAACGAATCGCGGCGGCATTAGCGGCACGGTGACAGACAGTACCGGTGCGATTGTCCCTGGTGCCACTGTAACGGTGACCAATCTGGGGACGAATCAAAGCATTAAGCTGACGACATCGGCAGAAGGCGCGTTCACCGCAACTTCGCTAGAACCGGTGCTATATCGCGTGATCGTCGAAGCGCCCGGTTTCAAGCGTGCGCAGTTTGCGCAGGTCAAAGTAGACACGGCAGCCATTGCCACCGTGAACGTCGTGCTGGAAGCAGGAGCGATTGAAAACACGGTGAACGTAGTCGCGGAAACGGCGCTGTTGATTACCGAATCCGGCGTCACGGCCAAAACCATTGGCGAGCGACAGATTCAGGATGTACCGCTGGCGAATCGCAGCGTGCTTGATCTGGCCCTGACCGCGCCGAACGTGTCGGGCGATGCGGGCAGCGAAGACCCGGATGTGACTTCGGGACAACCGGTACCGGGCTTTAACCTAAGCCTGAACGGCGGACGCGCGGGCAGTACGGCGATCCTGGCCGATGGCGTGAATAACACAGGCGTTGGTGTGGCACGCGCGATTGTCAGTTTTACGCCGGAAACCGTACAGGAATTTACGGTGCAAACGTCGGCGTATTCGGCGGAGTTCGGACGCACGGCAGGCGGCATCATCAGCGCGACGACGAAATCCGGCACGAATGAATTTCACGGCGTAGCGTTGTTCTATCATCGCAATCCCGCGACGAACGCGCAGAAATGGACGACTTCGACGCTGCGCCCAGCGAACAACCTGCGCTATTCGCAAGGCTCCGCAACAATTGGCGGCCCGGTTTGGCTGCCGAAAAAATTCTTTGGCCCGGCCAGCTACGACGGACACGATAAGACGTTTTTCTTCTTTGCGTATGAACCGCGCTGGCGGCGTGATTTCGTTGTGACCGACACGCTGCTGCCGACGGATGCGATGCGCGGGGGTGATTTTTCGGGCCTTTCGCGCATCTCGAACGGCTGGGTGCCGACGGCGGATTTGGCGAAGTATCCGCAGATTCCGGTGACGAGCACCGAGACGCGCATCTTCCAGCAGTTCAATGTCGTGAACGGCAAATATGTGCCGATTGTACTGACGGGGACGGCGACGTTTGCGCAATTTCCGGGCAACAAAATTCCGACTAATCAACTTGATCCCGTCGCCGTGAAGGCGCTCGATTTTCTGCCGCACGCGGGCAATTACTTCATCAATGATGCCGGGCTGTTGTCTAACTTCGTCGTCAATCGGTTCGTGCAGCAGAATGAAACGCGCTACACATTGCGGCTGGATCACCGGCTGACGCAGAAGGATCAACTTAGTTTTCGCTTCACCAAAGTCCCAGCGGTTGGTGTGCGCGGCTTTGGCAGCGACATCAACGGCAACTCAGCGGCGTGGAGCAACTCGAAACAAGCGGTCATCACGCACACGCGCGTTTTTGCGCCGACACTGGTGAATGAGTTGCGTGTGAATTACACGCGCGGCGTGTTCAGCGAAGATTTTTCGCCGGAATATTCGATCAAGACGGGGCGCAATCTGGCCAATGAACTCGGCATTCCGACGCTGACGGCGGGTGGGATGCCGCTTTTGAATGTCAGCGCGGATGGGCCAAATGCGTTCGCTTCGATTGGGTCTTCGGGTTCGACGAATAACTTTAACGTCGAGGAACGCTACAACATCAACGACATCGTCAACTGGACGCGCGGCGCGATGACGTGGAAGTTCGGCACGGATTTGAATTACGAATTGCTGAACGTCACGCCGTTCTTTGGCGCGTCAGGCGGACGCTGGGATTTCCGCGTGCTCAACACGAGCAACAATCGCGGCACAGGCGTGGCCAACGGCGGCAACACGTGGGCGAGTTATTTGATCGGCGTGCCGAATGCGGTGCAGGCGCGTCCGGTGCTGATTCCGTATTATTACCGTTGGAAATCGAGTGCGTTTTTTGTGCAGGACGATTGGAAGGTCAAGCCAAATCTGACGCTGAATCTCGGCTTGCGGTATGCGCTGCAATTGCCGCGTTACGAAAAATACGACCGGCAAGGCACGTTCCGCACAGACTTAACGCAAACGGTCGCCTTGACCGATGTACAGCGCCGCGCGATTGCGACGGGTTTGGGCATTGCCACAACCGCTGCGATTCCAACAACGGTGCCGACGAATGTGCTGATTCCAGCATTCGCGTATTCTGGTCGCGGCGGGCGTTCGCGTTACCTGCTGCCAGTGCAATACAAAGATTTTGAGCCGCGCTTTGGTTTTGCCTGGTCGCCGAACGGTTTGGCATGGTTGCGCGATCATCACTTTGTGGTGCGTGGCGGCTATGGGCTTTCGCACGCGCCGCTCAACGGACAGAATCGCACACCAAGCCCGGATTTCGGGACGTTCAGCGGCTTGACGACAAATGCCAATGGTTCGTCAAGCTCGACCGACGCCGCGCAACCGTTTCGTTTGTCGGCGGTCTATCCACTTTACTTGAACCAAACGCCGGAGCAGGTTTTGGCGATTCCTGACGATGGGTTGGTTTATACCAACAGTCTCGGCATTCCCGGCTTTGCGCTTTTCGGCACGCAGGCGACGCCGTACACGCAGAACTGGAACCTGTCGCTGTCGTGGGAGCTTAACCACAACACCGTTGTTGAAGTCGCGTATGTCGGTAACAAAGGCACGCACCTCTATTCGCAGCGCATCAATCTCAATCCCCGCGATCTGAATTTTGTCGAAGCCCTCGAAGGCAGCAACCTGAGCGCCGATACGACCTTCAACGATCCGCTGGGGCGTCGCTCACTGACCGGTTCAGTCCTAACAGTCACGCGCGGCAACGTGGGCAGCAAGTATTTTGGTTTTGATACGTTGTCTGGCTTGTTTGACGCTTCCGTCAACAGCATTCGCCACGCGGCGTATGTGGATGTGCGCCGCCGCTTTAATAACAGCTTGTCTTTCACCTGG
>JAXLQQ010000037.1:0-53561 GCA_046331525.1 Blastocatellia bacterium | reverse complement strand
GGCTTGGAAGACAAAATCGTCCCGCCGAATCAGGCCGAGATGATGGTGGATGCGCTGCGAGAAAAAGGATTGCCCGTCGCCTACGTCACATTCGCCGAAGAAGGTCACGGCTTTCGTCAAGCCGCGAACATCAAACGCGCGCTGGACGGCGAATTGTATTTTTATGCGAAGGTGTTTGGGTTTGCCTTAGCTGATGAAGTCGAGCCGGTAGACATTAAGAATTTGGAATGAAAGGACAAAACTGAATGCCTGAGCCATTGCAGGTCATCCAAATACTTGCCCATTTGTCAGATCGTTTTACGCCTACTGCCTTTGCACCGAATGGCCACACTCTCGCTTCTGCATCTACAGACAATCTGGTCAAGATATGGGACATCAGTTCTTGTTGTTTGCTCTATAGCTTTGATGGACATCAAGATTATATCAACAGCATAGCTTTTGCACCTGATAGTACAACACTGGCTTCGGCTTCTGCTGACACTACGATAAAGTTGTGGGATGTTGCTTCTTGCCGATTGCTTCATTCTTTTGAAGGTCATCAAAACTCGGTCATCAGCTTAGCTTTTGCACCAGATGGTCGAACAATTGCCTCGGCGTCTACGGATAACACAATAAAATTGTGGGATATCGCCTCTCGGCGCTTACTTCATTCCTTTGAGGGACACCGAGACTGGGTAAGAAGTGTAATCTTTTCACCCGATAGTAAAACACTAGCCTCGGCTTCTGCTGACAACCAAGTGAAGCTATGGGACGTCAATAATCGCCGCCTACTCTATTCTTTCGAAGGACATCAATACTCGGTCATCAGTGTAGCTTTTGCCCCTGATGGTCTAACATTGGCGTCAGCATCCGCTGACAACACAGTAAAGCTGTGGGATGTTGCTTCGCATCGATTGCTTCATTCTTTTGAGGGACATAGAAGAGAAGTCACCCGCGTTGTTTTTGCCCCCGATGGTAGTACGCTGACGAGTACTTCAAGGGATGGAGCAGTTTTTGTATGGGATCTAGGCACTAAAGGGATAGTGACAGAGGAGTGGTGGCAACAACCTACGTGGGAACCGATAGATGTTAACTATCAAATAAACAATGGAAGGAAATGTATTTTTGTTGAAATTCCGTATGGCGATGATGACTTCGTAATGCGCACAATTAGTTTGAGTTTGGGTTCTCAGCCTCGATCATTTACCCGCTATGTCAGCGCCAAAGTCGTGTTAGTTGGCGAAAGCCTAGTTGGTAAATCTAGTTTGGCATCACGTCTGGCTCAGGATCACTACATTGAATACGGCTCAACGCACGGAATGAAGTTGTGGCACGTAAAACCAGAACGGCTTGATCCGAGTACCACTGCACCCGAGGGGGAACAACGTGAAATTACGATTTGGGATTTGGGAGGACAGGACGAATACCGTCTAGTGCATCAACTATTCCTTCAGGGTACAACGCTAGTGCTTATGTTATTTTCGCCTGACCGAGGTACAAAAGCGTTGGATGATGTGCGTGAATGGGATTTAAGGCTGGAAAAACAAAAACGGTGCGCTACGACGAAATTGTTGATCGGGACAAAGGCGGATAATCTAAACCATGACCTTATTGATCATAACGGTATTAATTCGCTCATCAGTGATTGCCATTTGGCAACAAACTGGCATCTAGTCAGTTCCAAAACTGGAATGAACATCGACGGGTTAAAAGCTGCGATTTTGCAGGCCATCAATTGGCAAGAATTATCCGCGACCACACGTCCAGTGCTGTTCCAACGTGTCCGTGATGCGATTACTGAAAGACAACAACGCGGTGAAGTCGTGCTTCTTTATTCCGAATTGATAAAACAAATAAGTGACGCTGACTTGCCAGACAATAAATCACTTGGGTACTCCGAATCGGAAGATTTATTGCCTGACGCTAACTTCTCCGACAATGAGCCACTCAATCATTCAGTAACAGGAAAAACAATTCAAGATACCGACTCGCCTAACAATGAACCACTTGATTACTCTGAATCAGAAAAAACATTGGAAGATGTCAACTCGCCTGATAGTGAATATCCTGACTCCAGTGCAATTAGAACAGTCGTGGATCAATTGGAGCGTCAGGGAATGATAGTCGCTACCGCTCTCTCATCCGGCCAACCCGCATTGGTGCTGCAAATCGGTTTCGTCGAAATTTACGCTTCGTCTTTGATTCTAATCGCTAAAAACAATGCACGTTGTATGCCTGCGCTTGAACTTGCGGAACTGGACGGGATGAAATCGTACCCCGGCATCAAATCCGAAGAGCGGTTGCACCCATTTCAGGAACGTATCGTCATTGAGTGTGTCGTCCAGTTGTTGCTTCAGCACGGATTGTGTCTGAAACACGAAGGGCTGCTGATTTTCCCATCGCTATTTCCGACGTTGGAAACCAAAGAAGTAAGCAGGGCTGAAATCGTCTCATTGTATTACGATTTCACAGGCGCGATTGACAACATTTACTCTTCGTTGGTCGTCAAGCTGGCTCACTGTGAACGATTCGGACGCGTACGATTATCGGGTAATCGCGCTGACTTTGATCAATGTATCTTGGTGAAAAAGGATCGTCGCAGCGGCTTTGCCCACCTTGATCTGATGTTCAGCAAGGAATGCAGCAAAGATACGCGCGACTTGTTTATAAATCTGGTCGAAGACCACCTGCAACGCGAAGGTGTCGAAATCAAAGAAGTGTTAGAAATCATTTGCACTTGTGGCTATAAATTCGAAGAATCACTGCTCAAAAAACGAATTGACGACAACCGCAGTGACGTTATTTGCCCCGATTGCGAATCACGCCATCCCATTAGCGAAGGCGCAAAGAAAGCGCGCGAAAAGAATCCCGCCATTGAGCGAGAAATGTTCGCACTCAAAACTGAAATCGAAAAACGCAATACTCAAGAAGCCCTGGAGGTCGAAATGGAAATAGTCACACACAAGCCCGATCTCAACACCCCCTATCGCATTTTGCATTTGAGCGATTTGCATTTTGGTGTGGAAGACGATGTGGACGTACGGCTGTATCCAATTGAGCCGCGATCTAAAAGACAAAACCGATGGGATGGGTTTTGAGACGCTGGATTATCTGGTGATTTCCGGCGACCTGACGAATCGCGCGACGAAAGAAGAGTTCGACAATGCTTACGAATTTATCAGCGGCGTGATTGAACGCTTCAAGCTTTCTGCCGAACGGTGCATCATCGTACCCGGCAATCACGATTTGAGTTGGGATCAGGAAGTGTATGACTGGAAACAGGAACGGCTGATTGATCCGAAGGCGTTGCAGGCAGGCCGTTACATCAAAGAGGGCAGCAGTTGTACGGACTGCGCGATGAGGCGAAATATCCGGCGCGCTTCGACAACTTCAGCCGGTTCTATCACCAGTTAATTCAGCTTCCCTATCCGTTGCCCCCCGAAGCGCAGGGCGTGCCGTTCCTCTACGACGAACCGCGTTTGCAATTTTTGACGATGAATTCGGCGTGGGAAATTGACGAATGGCACCAGGAGCGTTCCGGCATTCACGATAAGGCGCTGGCCAAAATGCTGACCAAAGCCGATGAGCAAATTGATGTCGCCAAGAAAACTGGGCGCATCAACGCAGACGCGCAGGTGCTGCGCATTGCCGTCTGGCATCATCCCGTCACAGGCAATGAAAAAATCGTTGACGATGCGTTTCTCGAACAGCTTCGCAAAGCCGACGTGAAGCTTTGCCTGCACGGTCACGTCCACGAAGATCGTGCCGATTTGGTGGGCTATCTACACCCGACACGCAAGCTGCACATCGCGGGCGCAGGCTCATTTGGTGCGGGGGCGAAAGAACGTCCACCTGCGATTCCGCGCCTCTACAACGTTGTCGAAATCTGGCGCGATCAGAGCAAGATTCGTGTGCATACGCGGTGTCTGAAAAAAGAGGGCGGCGCGTGGGGGGGCTGGGCGGTATGGCCGGGCGCGGACAAAGATACAAAGCGTTCGTCTTACGAAATCAAACTAAAATAGAAAGTCTCACGCTGCACCGCGTCGTCGCAACAGATTCGCCAACTGCGCCTCGTTCTCGGCAATCCGCATTAACAATCCCGCATCCAGATCAGGCTGCGTTTTGACGTAGGCCAAAATGTTGGCGGCGTAATCGTATTCGCCGAGTTCCGCGCGCAGTTCGGCGGCGCTTACTAACGCTTCTGCCGCGACCGCTTCGCCGGGGTAGGCAAGGCCGAGTTTCTCGTATTCGCCAGAGGCTTCGCGCGGCAGCCCGCGTTCGTGCAAATGACGGGCGAGCAGCAACCAATCCCGTTGCGGCAGGCGTATGGGCGATTCGTCAGGGCGGGCGGCGTCTAACAAACTGGCATACGCCTGCAACGCTTCGCCCGGTTGATTCTTTTGCAGCAACAACCGAATCAGGCGCAAAAAGGTGGCGATCTCAGCCTGCCGTTGTCCGAGTTGCCCGTAAACTTTCGCCAGCGCCAGACAGGCTCGGTCATCACTCGGCACGGCCTCCAGGCGTTGTTTGAGCTTGCGCACGGCGTCTTCACTTTCGCCGTCTTGCATGTGCGCGATGGCTTCGTGGATGGCGTTGCCGGTGCCGAAACTGGCAGCGCGCCCAGTGTTTTTGGGTTCCAGCCGTCTGCCGAGGCCGCTGTAATGCACCAGCGCACCGACGACCGCACCAAAAAAGAAGCCGCCGATATGCGCCCAAAACGCGACGCCGCCGCCATCCGAATCCGGATGCAAAAACGTGTCTTTCAATTCCAGCGCAATCCACAGCGGCAGCATCACGTAGGCCGGCGCTTTGAACGTCCCCGCGCGGAAAATGATGAAGTAGAAAAATTTGATGCGCGCCTTGAAGTACCGCACCATAAACGCCCCCATCAATCCGGCAATCGCCCCCGACGCGCCGACCAAATAGACTTTGCTGTCCGGCGCGGTAAAAGCGTGCGTGGCAGTGGCGGCGATGCCCGCAGCCAAATAAAACAGCGCATAAAACACGCGCCCCCACGCATCTTCCATCGCAATCCCGGCCAGAAACAAAAACAGCATATTGCCCAGAATGTGCAAAAAGCCGCCGTGCAAAAACATGCAACTGAAATAATTCACGACCGAAGATTTATGAAAGGCGGGAATGAAGCCGAACTTGTAGCCGTAAAAATCATCGTATGCCGCAACGAATGCCGCGCTGAGCCGGTTGCTTTCCTGTTGTAACACGCTGCGATCCGCGAGGGCTAAGGTATTGGCATCGGCAGGTATCTTGCCTTGCAACGCTTTCAGCAATCTGTCTTGCCGCACATAGGCTTCCATCTCGTCGAGTTCCAAATCCGACATCCGCCCGATGCGGTCGCGCGCCGTTTCGTCCAATTTAACTTCCGGGTGCGCTTCGGCAAATTCAATCAGGGATTTCAGCGCCAGGCTCTTGCGCGTGTTTTGTTGCAGGCCGACGGTTTCAGTGTAAATAAACACGACGATATTTGCGCAAATCAGCAGCAACGTAATCAGTGGCAAGCGTCTGGTCACCTGCCGGTCGTGACCGATGGGAAGTAATAGCATAAGCGCAGGGGTAGTTATTCGTGGGGGCGGGCGATGTTCGGAAAGTTGGGTTGAAAGGACGCGCCGTAGCTTATGTTTTTGCGCGCGGCAGTGCAAGCGGAAAATTAGCCGGTGGTTGGTGGTTGCTGGCCGGTGGTCATCAATAGGGCGGCCACCGAAGGAAATACTTTCGAGCCACAGCTAAAACAACTGTCCACCAGCCACCAGCCTCCAAGATATATCGTTGCAGTTTGCCCGCTCATCGGTATAATGCCCTCGCCCAACCTGAATGACCCTCGCCACGCCCTGCTTGACCTCACCGCTATGCATGCAATTTTCCTGGGCCGTTTTCACGACAATGTTTTTTTCTGGTGCGCTTCTCTGATGGCGCTGTTTTGCCTATTGGGCGCAACAGAGGCAGCGGCGACATCACGCTTTACCTTGCAACTGGCCGCGTGCGAAACAGCGGCGGAAGCGAAGGGGCTGGTCGCGCAATGGCAGCAGCACGACATCCCTGCCGAAGTGGCAACGAGTGCGGTGCTTGGCCAGCGCTTTCGCGTGCGCGCGGGCAACTTTGCGACCGTTACGGCGGCGCGCGAACAGGGTGAGCAATGGCGCGCGGCGGGCTGGGTGCAATCGTATTGGATTGCGCCGCTGCCGTCGTCAATCGTGGCAAAAGCGGCGGTAACAGCGCCCGATGCAACGCGCAAGCGGGTAGTGACGGCAGAAAAGAGCGCGCCCGATCTCAGCCTCGGCGAATTGCTCCAGGCGCTCTCGGATAAATGGGCCGTGCGGGTGCCGGAAAATTTGGCGCTCTATTCCGCGCGTGTCGTGTTTCCGCAGGCGGGCGTGATCCGCCCCGCCGTCGTCCTGCTGAATGAAGCACAACTGCGCAGCTTTGCCACGCCCGTCGTGAAACACAAAGAACTGCTGCACCCGCTGGAACTGCGCGGCGAACCGGGCATTCGCAACAGCCCGACGGCCGACAGCATGAAATTCACCGAAGCCGAACAATTGGCCGCCTCCCTGCGCAGCATCAGCGGCTTTCAGGATTTGACGTTCGACGAACGCGGCGTGCTGGTACTGGGCGCACGCATCACGGGCGGTTCCGAACTGGCGCGAACGCTGTTGCGCGCAGCACTGGAAAGTAAAGCCGCCATTGAAATCGAGAGTCTGGCAGGCAGCGACCTCGTAGTTTTTGGCGCGTACATCAATGCCAGCTTCAAGAATGCCGAGGGTAAAACGGCCCAGATCAGCAAAATTCAACTCGACTTTCGGGACTTCGCCGAACTGCGCGGCGATGCGCGACTGCTCTCAGCCTTCGATCCCGGCTTTGTGTTTCTGCACGAACTGGCGCACGGCATCTGGGATTTGCCGGACGACGAACGCGGCGGACTGGGCGAATGCGAAACGTTCATCAATCAAGTGCGCCGCCAATTAGGACTGCCCGAACGCCTCACCTATTTCTACAAAATCCGCCGCCAGCCCGGCGGTAGTGAATGGGGTGAAATGATGTTCACTCAACCCATCGAAGGCACCCGCCGCCGTGAGGCACTAAAACTCCTCTGGGACAACCGCGCCGTAAATGGCGTGATGCGGAAATAAGAGAAAGAGAGGAGAGATAAAGCAATCCCGCCCCTCTTTCTCTCCGTCTCTTCTTCTTCTTCTCCCTCTCCCTTTACAACTTCTGACATTGCGCATACATTCCCTGCCGCTTATGGAACAGGACATTTCGCTGGAGAATCAACGCGCGCAAGCGATCCTGCGGGAGCTATTGCAGGCGGGCACCATTACGGTCGAAGAGATGGCGAAAACCTTTGGCGTGTCGCCCTCCAGCATTCGGCGCGATTTGCGCGAGCTGGAACGCGCGGGCCTGTTGCGACGCACGCACGGCGGCGCAGTTTTGGTGGAACCGGCATTGTATGAGCCCTTCCGGCACGTCTCATCCTTTGGCGAACAAGAACAACGATGCGCGGCGGAAAAACGCCGCATCGGCTTAGCCGCCGCCGAAATGATCGCCAACGGCGAAATCGTCAGCATCGGTGCAGGCACAACGACCACGCAGGTCGCGCGCGGCATTCGGCATCGCAAAAACATTACAGTCGTCACTAACGCGGTCAACATTGCGATGGAGCTTAGTCATCGCAGCGATCTGAAAATTTTTATGGCGGGCGGCTTTCTCAGTTCCGACTGGTTCGCACTCGTCGGCGCTGCCGCTATTCAAAGCATCAGCGAAATGTTCGTACACAAAATCTTTCTCGGCGTTGACGGCGTGCACCCGCAGCACGGCCTGACGACCAACTATCCCGACCAGGCGGCCATTCATCGTCAGATGCTCAAACAAGCACGCCATCGCGTCATCGTCGCCGATCACCGCAAGCTGAATGTGACGGGCACGACTCTAATTTGCCCGCTTAACGAAATCCATTTACTAATCACTGATAAAGGCGCGACTAAAGCCATGCTTGCGCCGTTTCTAGCCAAAGGAATCAAAGTCCAGCGCGTTTGAAATTCGTGTAAGCAATTTCACGTAGCGGCTATCGCTGCTTGACTTGCTGCTCATTTTGAGGCTAAATGAGCAGCCATCGTGAGAGACAAGATAGAATAAGCGCAGCATTGTTCTCTGACTGCGCACAAAAACGAACAAACGAATCCGCACTATTTCTGGGATGAATTGACACGAGTTCTTGTTGTACTGTCAGCCGACAGTGCCAACAGCAAGCTGATTACTTACCCTAATTTCAATTGAGGAGGCTGTTTTATGAGGAATAGGTTCTTTCGTTGGCAGTGGCTTTTGTCCGTCCTGCTCTTGTTCGTCAGCGCAACAGCGAGTTGGGGGCAAAGCACCAGCGGTTCGATCACCGGCATAGTAAAAGACAATGCTGGTGCGCCCATTGTGGATGCCAATATCAATGTCAGCAATGCCGCCACCAATCTTTCGCGGCAGGTCAAATCCAACAGCGCTGGCACGTTCAATGTGCCGCAATTACCGCCAGGCGTGTATAGCATCACGGTTGAAAAGAGTGGCTTCAAAAAGTTCGAGAAAACCGGTGTCACGCTCAACGCGACCGACTTGTTGAATGCGGGCGATTTCGTGTTGGATGTGGGCGCGGTGACAGATACCGTAACGGTGACGGCAGACAGCGCGCGCATCGAAATTCAATCCGAATCCGGCGAACGTTCCGGGCTGGTCACCGGGGCGCAACTTCGTGATCTGGCTATCAATGGTCGCAACTATCAGGACTTCCTCAAAACAATTCCGGGCGTCATCACCGGTACGGTGAGTTCCGGTCAGACCTCCTCTTCGACGGGCAGCCTCGGCAGCTTCAATGTCAACGGCACTCGCAACAATCAAAAAGAACTGGCCGTGGACGGTTCCTCCGATATTGACACGGGCAACAACACCGACACGCACTCGTCGCTGAATCCTGACGCGATTGCCGAGGTGAAAGTGTTGACCTCGAACTTTCAGGCCGAATACGGACGCGCGGGCGGCGCTTTCGTCGCCGTGGTGTCGCGTGGCGGCACGAAAGAATTTCACGGTGGACTGCGCTTTTTCCATCGCCACGAAGGGTTGAATGCCAACAATTATTTCCGCAACGCCAACCAACTGGAAGCCTCGCGCAACAACGGCAAATCGGCACGCAGCCTGTATCGCTACAACGACGAAGGTTATGACATCGGCGGCCCAATTTATTTACCGAAAAATATCTTTGGCCCGCTCGGCGGCTTCAATCAAAACAAAGACAAACTGTTCTTTTATTGGAATCAGGAATGGTATCAGCAACTCTCGCCCGTCGGCGCGAATAACCTGCGCGTGCCGACACTCGACGAGCGCAACGGTAATTTCGCCAACACACTCGACGGAAACGGCGCGAAGATTTACATCAAAGACCCGTTGCTGACCGGCAACTGCACGGCGACGGGTCAAACCGCTTGCTTCCCCGGCAACATCATTCCGGCCAATCGCTGGTTTTCGAGCGGGCAGAACATTCTGAAGTTGTATCCCGAACCGAACGTCACAGGTCGTAACGATTTCAACTACACGTCCGCGATTTCGACAAAGTATCCGCGTCGTGAAAGCATTCTGCGCATTGATTACAACATCACGGAACGCACGCATCTGACGGCGCGCTACACCGGCAACAAGGAAGAACGGTTGCTGGCGTATGGCAGTTTTGCCAGTGCGCTGAACTTCCCGCTCTCGCCGATTTCGTTCCCGCGACCGGGTCGCAACGGCGTGCTGACGCTGACGCACAGCTTCAGCCCGACGCTGACGAATGAATTCATCTTTGGGCCGAGCAGCAACTTCATCAATCTGCTTCCGGCAGATGACAAAGCGCTGGCCAGCACGGCGAAAATCAACATTCCGAAACTGTTCCCGAACGTCGGCTTCGGCTATGTGCCGAATCTGAAATATGGCGGCATTGCGAATCAAAGCTTCCCGCAAACCGACTTCAACGGCCTGCCCTTCACGAACCAAAACCACACGTTCAATTTCATTGACAACCTGTCGAAAGTCATCGGCGTTCATGCGGTCAAAATGGGTTTTATGCGCAACGCAGCCGCAAAGACCAGACCGCTTTTGCGCGCACGGACGGCGACATCAACCTGAGCAACGATCCGAACAATCCGTTGAATACGCAGCATCCGTACTCGAACGCGCTGCTCGGCATTTACAACAGCTATGTCCAGGCCAATAACTTCCCGAAAGGCTTGTACCGGTACTGGAACGTCGAGGGCTATGTGCAGGACAACTGGAAAGTGAATCGGCGCTTGACGCTGGATTACGGCCTGCGCATTTCGTGGTACGAACCGCAATATGATCGCCTGCTGCAAACGGGTTCGTTCAGCCCGACGCAGTGGGACCCGGCGAAGGCGGTGCGGTTGTACTTCCCGGTCTGCATTAACAACGCCTCGACCTGCGCGAGCGGCAACAATCGGCGCGCCATTGATCCGGCGTTACTGAAACCGGGCTTTGTGCCGACCGCGAGCAACACGTTGCCGTCGAATTACATCGGCGCGATTGTGCTGGGCAGCGGCAATCTGGCGAACGGCATCGGGTTGGCCAACAATCCAAACTTCCCGCGCGGTGGTTACAATGATCGCGGCGCACAATGGGGACCGCGTTTTGGCTTTGCCTACGACATCTTTGGCGATGGCAAAACCGTCCTGCGTGGCGGCGGCGGCATCTCCTACGACCGCGTGCAGGGCAACATTGCCTTCGATCAGATTGCGAATCCGCCGACCGTGTTGCAACCGCAATTGCTGTATGGTCGCTTCCAGGATTTGACGCCGGGGCAAACCGGACTGATCGGCCCGTCGGGCGTCGTCGGTTATGCGCTGGGCGGCGAACTGCCGACGATTTACAGCATGAACCTGAGCATCCAACGGGACATCGGTTTCCATACGGTGTTGGATGTGGCCTATGTCGGCACGCTCTCGCGGCACCTGTTCCTCGCACGCGAGGCCAACTTCTCGCCGCGCGGCTTCCTGTTCACCAAAGCGGCGCAAGACCCGACGCAGTTTGCAGGCGGTGTGGTGCCGGATTCCGATCCGACGATTGCGCCCGTTTATCAGGCCGCCGGGCTGAAGTTCGATGGCTCGAAAGCATTGCCCGCGAACCTGCTGCGTCCCTATCCCGGACTGGCCGGCATTCGCTTTGAAGAAAATGGCGGTTCGACCAACTTCAATTCGTTGCAGGTATCGTTGAATCGTCGCTTCTCCAAAGGCTTCACGATGAGCGTTGCCTACACCTTCTCGCGCGCCCTCGGCGTGGCGTCGGGCGATAGTTCCTTCGTGGATGCCGTGAATGCGCGGCTGTATGAATATCGCCTGCTCGATTTTGACCGTAAGCATGCCTTTGTGGCCACGTACGTCTACGACCTGCCGCAATTCGGAGATCGCTGGGGCAAGAATCTGGCGTCGAAATTGTTATTCAATGGCTGGAAACTGTCGGGCATCACGTCGTTGATTAGCGGCAATCCGTTTGAACTCGGCGTCGGCATCACGGGCAGCAATGCCACGCAACGTGTCGCCGGTTCGTGGACGGAACCCGCACGCTTCATCGTCAAGAGCGATCCGACCGCGGGGCCGAATGGATTGCTCATTAATCCGAGCGCCTTTCTCTTCCCCGGCGTTGGCAACAACGGGCTGGGGCAGCGGATGTATATGCGCAACCCTGGCATCAACAACACCGACCTGTCGCTTTTCAAGGATATTCATCTGGGCAACCGCGACAACAACCGGTACATTCAACTGCGCCTTGAAGCCTTCAATGTCTTCAATCACACGCAGTTTTCGGGCATCAACGCCGGAACGAATTTAGCTGTCCCGAACGGCACAAATGCCGCCGGCGATCAGCAGTTCTTAACCGGTAACGCGATTTTCGCTCGGTACAATGAAGCCATCATCAGCAACAATATTCGCGGGCAACGCACCACGGACTCAAGCCGTCCGCTCGGCGCGTTCTTCGGCGAATATAACGGCGCGCGTGATCCTCGCATTGTGCAATTGGGCGTGAAATTGTATTTCTAAGAACGACGTCAGAGCGTTCACCCGAAACGCGGCGAACTGCTCTCTCAGTTCGCCGCGTTTTTTCGCATCGAGATGGCTCTCAGGCGGAAGAAAAAAGGTTCTTTCAATCACGCGAAGCGTATGGAGTGCGGTAAGCTCTTACCGCTTTTATTTCCTCAGAACGAAAAGCGGTAAGAGCTTACCGCCTCCATACGCTTCGCGTGGTAAGCCAAGTTTTATGTGGCGCAGTGTAGGACATAGACAGCCAATCGTTTTCATTCTCTTCGTACTCGCGGCGGGGTGGAGCGTGGCATCTGCGCAAACCAATGACCTCAACGAACGCTTTGCCCGCGCGATGGCCTTGCAACGCAGCGGGCAATTCACCGAAGCCGAAGCCGAGTATCGCCAGATCATCGCCCAAGCCCCGAATTACGCCGAAGCGCAAGCCAACCTGGGCGCGGTGCTGGCACAGTTGGGGCGATTGAAAGAAGCAGTAACCAGTTATGAAACGGCGCTGGCCTTGAATCCGGCGCTCAAACCGATCTGGCTGAATCTGGGCATCGCGCATTATCGTGCGGCGCAGTTTGCGCAAGCGGCCACGGCGCTGGAAAATTTTCTCGCGGTTGCGCCCACGCATCTGCAAGCGCGGCAACTGCTCGGCACGGCGCTCGTCGAAGTTGGACGCGACGCCGACGCGATTCCGCATCTGGAAGCGGCATTACAGGCAGCGCCCGAAGAGTTGACCTGCCTGTACAGTTTGGGCCTCGCGTATCTGCATCAATCCAAACCCGCGCTTGCCGGCCTCATCGAACGATTGCAGAAACAACCCGCCGGACAAGCACTCGCGCAGTTGTTGCAAGGGCAATTTCTGTTGAGCCAGACGAAATACAAAGAAGCCAATGCCGCTTTCCTCGCCGCTGCCAAAAGCAACGAACAACTGCCGCGATTGCAGTATTGGCTTGGCCTCAGCTATTACATGCTGGACGAGAAAAAAGCGGCCCTCGCCTGTCTGCAAAAGGAAATGCAGCAGACGCCGGACGACGTGGCAACGTTGCTGCAACTGGCGCAACTGGAAATGGAGTTGCTCTATTTCGATCAGGCCAAACAGCACACGGAAGCGGCGCTCCGCAGCGAACCGAGCAATGTCCGCGCGCAAAAACTGCTCGGCACGACGCTTTACAAACAAGGGCAGGCAAACGCAGCCTTACCCGTCTGGGAAGCATTGGCAAAGCAAACCCCGGACGATGCTGAAGCGCATTATTATCTGGGGCAAATTTACAAACGATTAGGCCGCGCGAAAGAGGCTGCCGAGCACGGCGAACGATCCGAACAACTGCGCGCCGCCCAGAAAGCGGGAGTGAAACCATGAAACCTATTTGCTGCATTTTGGTGATGCTGGCCTGCCTGACCGCCCGCGCAATAGCGGACGATGCGCTGAAAGATTTTCGGGCCGCGCCGGAAAAAAGCGCCTACGGCACAGTCAGCCAAATTGAATTCACCTCGGATTGGATGGTGCTGAAATCCGGCGCGCTCGCGTTTTGTGCGGAAGGTTCGATGAAGAATCTGCACTTTGCTGAACCCGTGTGGATTCTCGGTTACAAAACCGAAGTCTTTGACGAAACAGGTAAGCCGCCGCGCGAGAATCATCTCTGTCATACCTTCTTCGGCGATCACATGCCGATGGATGGCGACGAAAACGTGATGCGTTCGCTCTATTCCGATTCGTTCACGCGCGAGGTGCGCTTGCCCGAAGGCTTCGCCGTTCCGCTCAAGGCCGCCGAGAACTTGCACTGGATGCCGATGTTCAATAATCGCGGCGATCAGCAGATCAAAGTCAGCATGAAATTTCGCATCACGCTGATTCGGGAACGCGATTTGAAAAAGCCGCTCCAACCGCTTTTCGCCATCATTCGCAGCGTGCAGTCGCCCGATTTGTTTTACGTGCCGCCGGGTCGGCAGGAACAGCAGGCGACGTTCACCTTTCCTGCGAATGGCCGCATTCATTTCGTCGGCACCCACATTCACCCGCACGGCGAATCGGTTGAGCTATTCAATGTCACGAAGAATGAGCGCGTGTGGAAAGGCCTGCGCAAACTGGATACAAAAGGCGAAATGGTCGGGATGGATGTGTATACGAATCGCACTGGCTATACCGTAAAAGCAGGCGAGCAATATCGCATCACGAGCGCGTACCATAATCCGACCGATCATTGGATTGACGCAATGGCTGGCGTGTTTATCTTTTTCAGCAAAGAATGAAGGCGCAGATACTGAATCATTCCAGAACAACAGAAGCCGGAAAAATAAGGCGTGCGCTGATTTTTCTGGCCTGCCTTTGTTTGTGTGCGAGTGCATTGCAAGCACAACCGAAAGCGAAGGCCGATGTTGCCGCGCTTTTCATCCGCGCCGTCGAATTGCAGCGACAGGAAAAGTGGCAGGAAGCGGCGGTCGAATATCGCAAACTGCTCGCCGCCGCGCCGAATTATGCCGAAGCACAAGCGAATTTCGGCGTCGTGCTGGCGCGGCTCGGCAAAACGGCAGAGGCGATCAAAGCGTACGAAAAGGCGCTGCAATTGAAACCGGAGTTGGGGCCGATTCTGCTGAATCTGGGCATCCTGCATTACCGTGCCGGGCAATTTGCCCAGGCGGCAACTGCACTGGAACGCTTTATCGTCAGCGCGCCGGATCATCCGCAGGCGCGGCAATTGCTCGGTCTTTCGCTCGTGGAATTGGGGCGCGATGCCGATGCCGTGATTTATCTGGAACCGCTGCTCTCATCACCGCAGGTCGAAGCGGCAACACTGTACAGTTTGGGCTTGTCGTATCTGCGCCTGCAACGGAAAGAAGCGTCCGCCGTCGTGCAACAACTGGCGGCGCGGGCCGATGGAATGGGCTTCGCGCGGCTCTTGCAAGGGCAGGTGTTGCTCGATGCGTTTGAGTTGCAACAGGCGGCAACTGAATTTGAAGCGGCGGAAAAGCTCTCGCCCGATTTGCCGCGCCTCGCGTTCCTGCTCGGTTTGACCTATCACAAAATGGGACGCACGCCGCCAGCACGCGAGTATCTGGAACGCGAACTGAAGCGCACGCCCGACGACTTTCTGACGCTCTATTACCTCGCCGCCTTGCTGGAAAAACAGGGCGAACTGCCCGCAGCCGCACAACGCATCCAGGCCGCACTCAAACAGGAACCGCAGAATCCGCAAGCCCTGGAATTAAGCGGCAGCATCCTGCTCAAGCTCGGTCAGACGGCGGAGGCGGTGCGCGCGTTGGAACAGGTGAAAGCCCAGCGCCCAGACAATTCCGATGCACGCTATTTGTTAGCGCGCGGGTACCAGAAACTGGGCCGCAAAGAAGACGCCGCCCGCGAATTCGCCGAAGTCGAACGACTGAAAGCGCAGGCGAATGAGCGGGAAAAGGTGCGAAAGTGATGAGGGGAGGAATGGCAGTGATGGGAAGAATGCGGGACGTGTATTGGTGCGCTCGCCTCCGGCGGGCGTTGCCTAATGAGGCACAGACTCGCAGGAGGCGGGCGCACCAGAGCGATGACTTTATTTATCGGTTTTACCGACGCGCCCGACGCCCCACACTTTCGGCCAGGTCTTTCGTTTTGCCAATAATGATGTCTTCCAAACTCGGCGACCACGAACAGGGCTGATCGTAATAAATCATCGAATCCACGACCTCATACCCGCCCTCGCTGAACATCCGCGCCGAAGGGATGTAGGCCATCACGTCGTTCGAGTAGCCCGCGACCCACAAGCCCTCTGCGCCTAATTCCTGTTTCAGCCGCAACGCATAATCCGTCACGACTTCGCCCGCGAGGGCAACCATCGTGAAGTAATTGCCGATCTGGAAAACTTGAATCGTGTACGGGTATTCGCTCGGCAGTTTGCCGTCACGAATCAGCCGCGCCAGCATCCGGTCGGCGTGTTTGCGCTTGAAAACGTTCTCGTCCTTCAAACGCGCTTCCCATTCCTCGCGCGTGGGCGGCGTGCCGAAGGGAATGGCCACTTGCCCAATCGTCGTCTTCACATCGCCGTCGAAGCCTTTCGTTTTGCCGTCCAGCACCTGCTCTACGACGGCGGCCAGCGATGCGCCGTGCTGTTCTGCAAGCGCCAGCGTGCTGCGCGGGTTTGGATTGATGTCTGCGCCGCAGCCCATCACGAACATCGCCACCGCGCCGGGATGCGCTTTTTCCAGCGCCGCCTGCGCAAAGCCCGCGTAATCGCCGCTGAGTTGATAAAACTCCCCCGTCAACGTCGTGTTGTGACAGGCATAGCCGAAGACGACGCCGCGCAACTGATCGCGTTTGGTTTCGATCATCAGCACGGGCACGTCCTGATCTACAATGCCTTCGCCGTTCGCGGGTTTGGCGCGGCGGTTCTTGGCGAACGCGCCGACGCCGCGTCCGAGTGAAAGTTTCGCGGGCGACATATCTTTCAGCGCCTGCCCGATCAGCCACAACACACGATCCTGCAAGAACTGCGCATATTCATAAATCCGCGTCGCCTGCTCGGCATCGAGTTGATACGCGCCGATCAGATTGCCACGAATGACCGGCCCCGTGTGCGTGTGCGAAGCGTTCAGCATCAACTGATCGCGGCGCAATCCGTATTGCTTTTGCGCCTGCTCCGCAATCGCTTCGGCTAGTTCGCGCGTGAAGCCCAAAATGTCAGCCGTCACCAGTACGGCGCGATTCCCCTGTTCATCGGTAATCGCCAGCGCTTTGGCGTACAAGTCCTGATATTTGCCGAGCGAAGGTTTCGTGCGCGCGGCATAACCCGCCATCCAGATGTTGTATTCCGGCGTGATGACCACTTTGGCCAACCCGGCGCGCATTTGTTTAGCGCCGACGGCAGGCGAGAGAAGGAGTAACAGGGACAAGAGGGCAAACAACTTCTTCATAACGGGACAAACTTTCTCCAGATCAATCTCAAAAAATATGCAAAGTGATAAGTTGAATTGACGGAAAGAGTATCATCGGAAGCTGACAGGAAAAAGGGGGCAGGAAAAATCCGTCCAGAGGAAAAGCTTTCACCAATCATCAAGGGTTCGCGCGACCAGCCCCACGGCTCCCGCTAAAGCTTTTTCCTGCCCCCTTCTTCCTGCCAGGCGATTACTTGATCTTCAGCACGCGCCGCGCATTGCGAAAGAAAATTTTCTCCTGCGCTCGTCTATCCGGCAAGAGCCGCCGCACGGTCGCAATCTGCTGCGCGCCGCTGCATTTTTCGCCTTGCCCCGCCGTGTCATTGCAATCGCTGCCATACAGCAATTTGTCCTGATGCCGCTTCAGGAATTCGCGCGCGTGGTCTTCGTCGCGCGTCATTGCGTTCAGGCCGGAACCGGCGGACAGGTCGCCGTACATATTCGGGTAATCGCTGAGCCAGCGATCCGTCAGGCCGCCGGGCGTGACTTTGGTTTTCGGGTAGAGCACTTCCTGATCGTGGTTGCGGTCAATGTTGCCCCACAAGGTTTGCGCGTGGCCGATGAAATTGACGGTCGGGAATTTGGCGAGGATTTTGTGAAACTGGGCAAAGTTTTTGTTGTATTTGCCGTGCTGAAAATGCAGCAAGACGGGAACGCGATAATCGCGCGCAATCGTCGCAATCAATTCAATCGCGCTCGAATCCGCCTCGACAAAAAACTTCTGCTCGCCGATGCCAATCGCGCCGAGTTTCAGATACTTCTCAATCACTTTGCGCGTGTCATCAATGTCGGGCAGTTCGTTGGCAAAGAAGTAATACTCTTTCGGATATTTTTTCACCAGCGCCAGGCACGAATCATTGCCCCAAGCATCGGCTTCCAAACCGTACTTCGACCCGGCGGGCAGCAGCACGGTTTTCGTGATGCCCATCACCTTTTGATGCTTCAACAGGTCTTCATCCGAGCGCCCGGAATAATGCGTGTGCTGATGAATATCAATAATCGGCAGCGGCGCGGCCACCGTCGTTTCCGGCAAGACGGACGCGGCGACGCTTGCGCCTGCGGCGGCAAGAAAGGTGCGACGAGAAAGTTGGTTGTTCATACGGTTTCCCACAGTTGCAGAATCGTGTTTTTGCATTGCTGCAAGCTTTCACCATCAAGCGGAAAATGCGGCTCCAGCGAAACGGGGCCAGTGTAGGCGATTTGCTTCAGCCGCACCAAATGCTGCGGCCAATCCAGCATACCTGCCCCCGGCATCACCCACGTCGGCATCCCGCTGCCGATGGGCGCGTCGAGCTGATCCTTGATGTGAACGTTGCGAATGAACGGCGCGACGATTTCAAAATCCTCAAGCGGATCGCGCCGCAGCATCCACGCATCGTTGCACGGATCGTAGTTGATGCCGAGCGCAGGCGAGTTGACGGCACGAATCATCTGCGCCGCCGCTGCCCCGCTGTCGGCATAACACACCGGCTCCGGCTCGATGAATAACCGCAAGCCTGCCGCCGTCGCCGCGTCTGCCGCTTCGGCCAACGCTTCCAGCACCCAGGCCGGTGTTGTTGGTGCCAGGATAGTATCGGCATTCGCTTCGGTCGCGCCATCTTTCTGCAAGCCAAAGATGATCAGCGCCGATAGCTTCCAACGCGCGGCCAGTTCGACGGCGCGCGGAAAGACGTCCATCATTTCCGCGCGAAACTTCTGCGGCGTGTCCGTCCATTTGAAAAGACCGGGCGAGAGCGCCGTGATCTCCAGCCCTTCGCCGTCGCACAGGCGTTCGATCTCGCGCAGTTCAGCAGCGTCGCACAGCGGCGCGCGGCCAGTTTGCAGGAAGCGGATTTCGTAGCGGCGAATCCCGGCTTGCAAGCCCATCGTGACCGCCGCGCGAAAGTCACGACTGATTTCATCTGCGACAATTCCTAAGTTCAGCATAAGTTTGGAAATGCCGCCTGTAATAACACAAAAGCCAGCGAGTGCAAACCGCTCGCTGGCTTTTGTTTCAGGAGGAAGTTTTTTTCAAAACCGCTTCGTGAATTCCAGATACGCGAGCCGCGCATTGCTTCCGTTCGGATAAATGCTCGACGCCACATCGCCGCCGCGCACGCCAGCCCAATACACCGTGAATGTCGTGGTCGGCGTCACCGCCCAATCAGCGCTCACATCTACCATCGTTCCCAGCGCCTGCTTGCCGTTGCTCGGTCGCCCGATGAAGCCGAACGTTTGCTTTTGAAATGCGCCGCCGCCGACAAACCAGAGGTCATTTTTGTTACTCAAGCGCAGGTGATGCAGGTCAGTGCGCAGGTTCAATTTCGCGTGCGGCTTCAAGCGCAACTGCACGAATGCATCTTCGTTGTTCATCGCATTGAAAAACGGAAAGCGCGCATAGATGCGGGGCGTCGGCAAGGTTTGGAAAAAGGTGCCGTGCGTCGCATCGTTCGGATCGTTGTCGCCCGTGCTGCGGAAATAGCCGCCGCGCAACCACGGTTTGAGCTTGGCATTGAATTGATAGCCCGCTTCGGCGGCAACGGCCCCCGCGCGATGATTCAACTTGCCCCAGTCGCCAAACTGTCCCGCCCCCCACAGCAACACGTCGGCTTTGCCCGCACCCGCTTTGGTCGTCGCAATGTAATGGCCACCGAACGTTGTCACGCGAATCTTTTCCAAATCCGCCGTCCGCAACGCCACCGCACGATTGTCCGTCTTCAGCACGCGGCGACCGTCGTGATAGTGCAACGCAAACACGCGCAGGTCGTGTTCGGAGTTTTTGGCCTTGATCGGTTTCGTGTACGCGCCGTAGTACAAATCTACGTCGAGTTCGTTCCAGCCGCGCAATTGAAACACGCCTTCGGTCGGGCGGGCGGCCAGGAAAGTGAAGTTGTGTCGTTTGGTGTTGTAAACATACTGCGCGCCGTCAAAGCTGCGCCCCACGTGCGTGAAACCGAATGGCCCCAGCAGACGCTGCGAAATATGCTCGCGTTTGATGGTCGCCAGCGCCGCATCGGTCGGCATTGTTTCGACGCCATCGCTGAATTCAAAGCGCCCCAGCTTCAGGCTATTCGCTTTGCCTTTGAAGCGGACGAACGCCTGTTTGAGAAACACGCTTGCATCCCGGTTGCCATTGGCGGCGAAATACGCTGCGCCCAGGCCGAGCTGACCTTGTGGCGCGGGCGCGATGGCATTCGTCGGCAGGTTCAGCAGCAGCGGCGCGGCGGCTTCGATCTGCCATTCGACTTTTTCGCGTTGCTGGCTCAAGGACAAACGCAACGTCGCCGCGCCAAAGTTGTAATCGTTGTTCGCGGCTGGCGTCTCAAACCAATCCCAGCTTTCAAAGCGGGCGCGAATGCTGCCCGAAACAGTAATGCTACCGATTTTGATCGGTGCGGGCGCAGGTGTTGCAGCGGGTGCCGCCGTCAACGGCTTCGTCTGCGCTGCCGCTAGCCACGGCAGGCTGAGCACCAAAAAACAGACACACAAAATCTTACGCGGAATCATAGCTACCTCACTTCGCCGCCGCCTTCTGCACGGGGAGCGGATTGCTGCCCGGCAACAATCCACGCAGCGCCTTTTGTCCCTGCCGCGAGAAGTTGATGGATTCGCCGAGAATGCGCGCAGCTTCCTGCGGCGCGTGGAACCCCGTAGAGTTTTCGGCCTCGACGAAATCCAGATAAAACTGCGCCCGGCGTTGGAAGTTTTGTGCGGGCGCGAGTTCAGCGTCCGTCTTGCCCGCAGCTTTGGCGGCTTTCAAATCAGAGATGAAATCCACCAACGCATCCATCGCCGTGTTGCGCAAGGCAAAGTGGCGATTCTGAATCGTCTCGACGCGCGAACTCATTTCGGTTTCTGACCATTTGTGACAGGTCTGACACGAGCGCGCGATATTCAGCAGCGGACTGCGGACGTGATGGTCGCTGATTTTCAGCGCGCCTTCGCGTTTGTACGGCATGTGGCAATCGGCACAGGCGACGCCGGAACGCGCGTGGATGCCCTGATTCCACATTTCAAATTCGGGATGCTGCGCCTTCAGCACCGACGCGCCCGTTTCGGCGTGCGTCCAGTCTTTGTGCTGCACTTCGTCGTAGTAGGCCATGATGTCGTCCACCTTCAGCCCCTTCGACCACGGATAGACCAGGCGTTTTTCCGGCCCTTTGAAGTAATACTCGACGTGGCATTGCCCGCACACAAAAGAACGCATTTCCTGCCGCGTTGCCATCGTGTTCACGTCATAATTCGCGACGCCCTGCGACGCCTTGTAGGCGCGCATCCCTTCGATAAAACCGGGGCGCGTGATGCGCAATTGCATGTTGGCAGGATCGTGACAATCAATGCAGGACACCGGATGATTCACCAGTTTGCGCGCTTCGGTGTACGGCATTTGATTCATCGCCTCAAAGCCTTTGATCAAATCGCCGCCGCCGAGTTTTTTGTACGGCACGAAAATCGAAGCGTGGCATTGCATACAGGTGCCCGGTTGTTTGACGACCTGTTGGCGTTCGGTGAAGGTTTGGTCTTCCAGCATAAAGGCGTGGCCGCGCTCTTCGCGGAAGTCTTTCGAGAAGGCATAACCCGCCCACATCGTTTTCAGGCGCGGGTCTTCTTCGAGCTTCGATTGCGACACAACCGAACGCGGATCAGAAGAGGTGGGCGTGCGCGGCACGGCTTCGCTGCCGCCGTAATGCGTGCGGACTTGATCCACCGTGCGTTTGTAATCGTCGTATTGCAACGGAAAGTTTTTGCCCCACACCGCCGGGTCTTCCGTTTCGTCGTTGAGTTCTACGACGCGATAAAACGGATTCCGGCTTTCCTGTTTGCGCTCAAAAATATTGACGAACAGCGCCAGCCCGCCGACGGTGCCGACGATGGCCAGGATGGTGGTGAGCATCAACGCGCGGCGGCGTGTGCGATAACGTTTGGCTTTGTCGTCTTTGTCTATTGGGGATTCAGTCATAAGAATTTAGTGTAAATGGCCGACCGAGCGATGGCATTTCAGGCATGACAGCGCCTCGCCTTTCACTCTGCCGTGCGCGGGATCAATCGCATCGGTAATTTCGGTGTGACACTTTTGGCAGGCTTGTTCCGTCACTGCCAGATTGCGCGGCGTGATTTGAATCGGTTCGTGAAAGCGGCCCGTCGTGAAATAGAAGGAATGCCAAAACCCGTTCGAGGCTTTGGTCGCATATTTGGCCACGAAGCCGGCGGGCGTATGGCAATCGTTGCAGGTGGCGACGCTGCGATGTGACGATTTCAGCCAGCCATCATACTGCTCGTGCATAATGTGGCAGTTCGCGCACGAAGCCGGATTGTTGGTGAGATACGAAGCGCCTTTGGCATAGATGAATGTGTACGTTCCCACGCCAATCGCCATCCCCAGCCCCGCCGCGACGATCATCAATTGCAGTGTTCGCTTATTCATTGCTGCTTCTCGCGCCTCAGGCCGTAGCCCGTTGCGAAGTCGGCTGTGCCTGCGCCGTCGCGCCGGATTTATAGGCGACCAGCAAGCAGAGCAATGCAAACAGTCCCAACAACACAAAGCCCCAGAGTACAAACGAATTTGTCGCCTGCCGAATCGCGCCCAACACCAGCGGTGGAAAGAAGCCGCCGAGGCCGCCAGCCGCCGACCAACCCCGTCACCGCGCCGACGGATTGCGGAAAATATTCAGGCACGAAAGGTTGAAGACCGCGCCATTGCCCAACCCCAGTAGCGGCAGCCATTCCGAGCGCGCCAATCGTGAACGTCGCCATCATCGGACGCGCCGGGAAAATCGCCATCGCTGCGTGACGGGAAAGACCCACGGCAACAAATCCGTCGCCCGCCCACACGCGATCTGCGAGGCGTGCGCCCAGCGGGCGCATCACCGTTGCCAATAGCACCGATCCTGCCGTGCGAAACCCGGCATCGCCCGGCGTCAGTTTGAAGATGTCGCATCAGAAAAATCAGCAGGCAAATGGCCATCGCGACAAAGCCGCCGAAGGTCAGGAAGTAATACAAACTCAGCCTCCAGCATTGCTGTCCCGCAACGGCTGCATCACTTCGGCAAACGATTTGGCAGGAGCGCGACGCGGCGCGTTTTCAACTGAGCCAAAACACCGCGAGCCAGATCAGCAGCAACACGCCAAACGTCCGGCCCCAGCGCATCCCCAACGCTCCGGCCAGCACCGGAGAGCCGAACACGCCCGCCAGCGATTGCCCGATGTTGCCTGCGCCATACACGCCGAGCGCCAGCATTTCTTGGGCGGAAACCAACCGCTGACTAACCCCGACGCCGACCGAAAAGCTCGCCAACGCCACGCCGATGAAGAAGCCGCACAGCACGAGTTGCGTGTAACCGACACAAAGCCCATCAAAAACGCAGGCACCGCCGAAAATGCCATCACGAGCGAAAAGATCAAGCGCCCGCCAAACCGATCCGTCCAGCATCCCTAACGGAATGCGACCGAGGCTGCCGAGCGGCACAGGCACCGCAAGCGCGATGCTCACCTGCACGGGACTCAGGCCGAGATTCTTTTTCAGCAACGGCATCATCGCCGAAACCGAACCAAAGACGGCAAAGCAAATCACCAAACACGCCCGTGGCTAACGTAAGTTGTAAGGGAATTTCCTGTCTCTGAAGTGGTGGGGTATTCATATCATTTGCGCTCCATCGCATAAGATACCGCAGCAAACCGAGGTTAAGGGCCAGAGCAAATCAGACTTCCAATGGCGGCGGGCCAAATCACGGCGTAATCGCCGCCGAGGTACATTTCATCGTGGCGACCAGCAACCACAATTGCAGCGCCACGATCACCACGACAATGCACAAATGCCGTAGACGATGGTGGTCTTTTGTTCACGGGTAAACGTCTTTCATATCGTGCTCCAGTTCTACGCCCGTGGCATAGACCGTGTCATTTACGAATTTCCAGCGTGATGCGCGGCAACGGACAACGGCGGCCGGCTTCATCGGTTTGCCCGTCGTCAGGTCAAACGCGCCGTTGTGACAGGGGCAGAAGAACCGCTTCTTTTCCGGCTCCGGCACGACGGCGCAAAATGCGTGCATTCTGACTGAAGCGACGAAGGTTTGTTCGCCCGTGCGCACCAGCAAACAGCGGTCATCCGCTTCGGGGTAATGAAAGACGATGGATTTGCCGACCGCGAGTTCATTGAGCTTGGCAATCGGCTGCAATGGCAATTGTCCGCGCTTGTCGCAGCAGGTTTTGCGGCGATCCAGAATTGGCCGAAGACAAAGGCAAAGCTCGTCAGCACCATAAACTTCGTGAAATCGCGGCGCGCGACGTAATGATCCTGCGGCCAGTCAATCCGGGAAATCCTGTCGCCAACGCGGCTGCGCTTCCCAGCGGCTGGCCATCGGGCGCGGGGGTGAGTTCTTCGCGTTGCTCCATTTCCGTGCGGTTCCTCAAGCGGTTACCTCCTCGTGATACAGGGCGTCCATCATCGGGTCAGATGTTGTGAGGGGTAGATAAGATCGTGAAAGTGATTTCCTTGCCGATGGGCGTTCGCTCATCGCTGCCGTGACGTCCACATATTCGGCGTGCGCGACTTTCGGCGTCATCATATTGACCTTCGTGGAAATGATTTGTTGCCCGAAGCGAAATTGATTGATCGGCGTCGAGCGTGGGCGCAACAGTTCGATCTGTTCGCGCGTGCCATAAAACAGCGCCTGACTCGGACAGACGGTCGCGCACATCGGCTTCTTGCCCGCCGATGTCCGGTCGTAGCACATATCGCATTTCATCATCAGGTTCGGTTTCCGCCTGCATCTTCCGGCACGCCGAACGGGCAGGCCAGCACACAGTTGTTGCACGCGATGCAACGCGGCTTGCGGGCGGTTTGCATCACGCCGTCTTCAGTGCGTTTGATGGCATCGGCGGGGCAGACTTCGGCACAGGTCGGCTGATCGCAGTGCATACAAACGACGGGCGCGGTTGCACCGAATGCGCGCGATCCACGTATTCAGATGAATCATCGGCTGCCCTTTGTGCGTGTCGCATTCGCTGCACGCCTGAACGCAGGATTGGCAACCGATGCAGCGGTTGGGGTCAATGAAGAATTCCATAATTGAGCAATGGGAGTTATGGGACGAATGGGAGAAATGGGACGAATGGGACTGATGAGATTTTCATTGCTCCCATCACTCCCATCGCATCCCATCACTCCCATTTCTCCCATCACAACCATAATCAAGCCTTTCTCACCCGCACGGCGCAGACCTTGTATTCAGGAATCATCTTGGAAATCGGGTCTTGCGCAGCAATCGTCAATTTGATTCGCGCTCTTGTCGCCGGGCCAGTGATACGGAATGAAAATCGTATCCGGGCCGAATCGTCGTGACCACGTGCGCTTGCAACGTGATCGCGCCGCGCCGCGATTCTGCGACCGTCAAATCGCCGTCCTGGATGCCGAGTTTTGCAGCCAGTTGCGGATGAATTTCAATGCGCGGTTCAGGATATTGCTTGACCAGCGGGCCGATGCGGCGGGTTTGCGTGCCGGACAAAAACTGACTGACGACACGCCCCGTCGTCCAGAGATGATCGGGTATTCGGCGTCTACGTCTTCGGCGGGCGGCGTGTAGGGCGCAACATTGAAGCGCGCTTTGCCATCGTGAAAGTAAAACGGCCCCGCGCCTTTCGCTATCCAGTTCCACGACCCCGCTTCAAATAACCGTTCGGTGCCTTTGTGATCGTCGCTCGGACACGGCCAGAAGACGCCGCCTTGCTTTTCAATCTTTTCGTACGTGATGCCGGAATAATCCGCGATGCCGCCTTTGGTGGCGCGCCGCAATTCGTTGAGGATTTCGCGCACGGTTCCGTAAACGTGAAGCCGCGTTCGCGCCCCATCGCCTTGGCAATGTCCTGAATAATGCGCCAGTCTTGTTTGGCTTCGCCCGGCAGCTCAGCACCTGATTGATCTTGTTAACGCGCCCTTCGATCTGCGTAACGATGCCTTCGTCTTCTTCGTGCAACGAACCCGGCAACACAATGTCGGCGTGATGCGCCGATTCATTCAGGAAAGAAATCTATCGCCACATAAAATTCGAGCTTTTCCAGCGCCTGTCGCACGAAATTGTTATCGGGCAGGGACACGAGCGGATTAAAGCAGAGCGACAACAACCCTTTGATTTCGCCACGATCAATTTTGCGAATCAGTTCGTATGCATCTACGCCCGCGCCGGGCATGTCCTTTTCGTCAATGCCCCAGATGTCGGCAATGAAGGCGCGATGTTCGGGATTGTGCATATCGCGTGCGCCCGGCAATTGATCGCACTGCCCGTGTTCGCGTCCGCCCTGCCCATTCCCCTGCCCCGTGATTGTCGCATAGCCACAATTCGCCCGCCCGATGCGCCCCGAAGCCAACACAATGTTGATGGCACCCAGCACGTTCTGCACGCCGTGCAGGCGTGCTCGATGCCGCGCGCGTGCAGCAGGAACGAAGATTTCGCCGTGCCCCGGTTATCTCTGCCGCCTGTCGAATCGAACGCTCCGCGATGCCCGTAACTTCGGCGGTTTCTGCGGCGTCATTCCTTGACGTGTTCGGCCAAGGCGTCAAAGCCGACGGTATGCTGGTTGATGAACTCGTGATCGAGCCAATCGTGCTCAATCATCAGATGCAGGATGCCATTGAAGAGCGCAATGTCACGCCCCGGCTTCACCGGCAAAAACAAATCGCATATTGCGTGCAATCGGCGTAATGCGCGGATCAACCACGATGATCTTCGCCCCGTTTTCCCGCGCCTGCCAGACGTAGTTCGTCGTAATTGGTGCGCATTCGGCGACATTCGCGCCACTGATCCACACGACATCCGCGTGCAAAATGTCCGACCACGGATTCGCCGCGATCAATGCCGAAGCTTTTGTTGCCCGCCGCCGCGCTGACCATACAGAGCCGCCCGTTGTAATCAATGAACGGCGTCTTTAAAGCCACGCGCGCGAACTTGCCCATCAAATAGGCTTTCTCAATCGTCAGACTTGCGCCGCTCAAAATGCCGAACGCATCATTGCCGTACTGCGATTGAATGCGCGCAATCTCTGACCACCGCTGAATCGCCTGCTCGTACGGCAGCGAACGAAATCCGCCGCGCGTTCCCGAATCGCGTTCCAGCGCGTGCGTCCAGCCGTCTGGATGCGCGCCCTGCAAGCCCACCGCTTTACGCCCTTCGGACACAACATCCCGTGATTGAACGGAAAATCTTCCCACGGCTCAAACCCGATCACGGTATTGTCTTTGACCTTGAGCTTGATGCCGCATTGTGCCCACAAAAACAGCAATGCCGCCGACTGCTGTAGCTCACTCCCGTCTCTAATCACCGCGCATTAAAAGCCAAATGCGGCCCAAAGAGCTTGTGATGTCATTCAGTTGATTTGGAAGCTTAGCCATAAAATCTCAAATCTGCGATTCCCCCGCCACATGCCCTTGCGCCAAGGCCAGCATCGCACGACGGCAGGGCGGGCAAATCCATTGATAGTGTTCCGTACTGCCTTCTACTTCGTAGCGGAAGCCGGTTTCTTTTCGACTTCGATCAAATCCTGCACGTGAAGCTGCGAAGCAAACGCTTGCCCACAACGACGGCATTGCGCCTGTGCCGTGCGTGAGCCGATGTCTTTGTAAAAACTCACGCCCAATTGCGCCGGGCGTTGGAAGATGTGAAAGAATTTGCCGAACGGCAACCACAGCAACGTAAAAATCACGGTGATCGCGTGCAGAATCGCTAGAAAGTCATACGCATAGCCGCGCATCCACGTATAGCTCGCCGTCAACATCAACCCCGTCGCGCTGATCGCAAACAACAAAATCAGTGGCATGAAATCTTCCGCAAACTGCTGCCTGGCTGCCGCCCCGTGATCGCGCATCCGCCGCCGCATCGCAATCATCACGCCCGCAATCACCAAAATGGACGCCCACACCAGCCCGTAGAAAAATCAAAAACCCGAACAGCGAATGAATCGGAAACGCGAACGTAGGAAAGCCGAACACGTACGCCCGATACCAGGTCAAATCCTCCGGCAACGTCTCAAAATGCAACCAGCCGAACACCAGCGGAAACGTAATCGCAATCGCCAGAATGCAGCCCCACATCAACAGAAAATGCGCCGCCCACCGCGTCGAGCCGCGCCGATAAATAAAGCGATTGAGCGCGAATTCGCTTGTCACGCGCGAAACCCAGGTGCGCAGATTCTGCGCCAGATATTTGGGCCGCAGAAAGATTTGCCAGCCGCGTTTCCAGTACAGCGCCGTCGGTGGTCGCTGCAACCACATCGCGTACCGATAGCTGATGCCAAACGCGGCAAACGGCGTCACGCAAATGTGTACGCCACCAGCGCCGCATCGAAATGCGCCAGATTACGCGAGCGAGCAAAATCAAACGGCCAGTAGAATCGTAACGATGGTGGCGATGAGGATCCGCTTTGATAATCTCTTTCGTCATAGGTACAGCCAGGAATATCAACCGCGCTGAATTGTTTGCCCAAGAGAACAACCAAGTGAAACGGCGGCGGGAATTCCCCACACAACCGTTCACTCCTCCAAGGGCGGTGCAAACAACGTGCCTGCCAGAAGCGGGAAAAATCTGTATTTTTCAAAAGACAAGAAAACTACTGAGGAGAATTCCACAACAACGGGGATTATTTCGCAAGCGGCACATGCCTGCCCCGTTCGCGCCGATTCATACCGCCTGCACCACACGCAAATCCTCGACGCCCGACGCAATCGAAACAAACGGCTCGCGTCCCTCGCGCACGCTTCAAAAACATCCGCTGCTGATTGAACGGATTGTGCAGATTATCCAACGGCAGCGCAATCTCGTCGAAATCTGTTGCGAAGCCGCTGCCCCCGGTGCCGACGGCGAAGTCAAACTGCTCTGCCCTTCGCCGCACGACGTGCCGTGAAATGCGCCTGCCGAAGAATCCAGCAGCAACGTTTGATTGCCAATCAGCGGTATTCGCAAAGTCCCGCGCGTGCCGTGAATCGAAAGCTGTTCGCCCGCCGTATTCCACGCCATATCGAGCGTCGCCAGCGTCCCATTCGCAAACTCCAAAATCGCGCAGGCCAGGTCTTCGCCTTCAACACCCGGACAATGCTGATTCTTCGCCATCGCCATCACCCGCACCACGGGCGCATCCAGCATCCAGCGAAATAAGTGAACATAATGCACCGCCAATTGAATAAAACACCCACCGCCCGTTTGCGCAATCGAAGCCCGCCAGTTTCCTTGCCCGCTTTGCATTTGCTGCGACAGCGCCAGGCCCCCGCGATGCATCAGCCGCGCATACAAATGCGCTACGTCGCCGAACCAGCCCGCCTGCACCATCGCCCGCAAATCGTGCAGCAACGGTTGATCGAAGTAGCTCAAATACAACCCGCTGACAATGCCGCGAAGTTTCGCCTGTTCCGCAGCCGCCGCAATCGCTTCTGCATCAATCAAGTTCGCCGCCACCGGCTTTTGCAACAGCACCGCTTTGCCCGCCGCCAGCGCCGCCAGCGTTTGTTCCCGATGTAAATGATTCGGCGTGTTGATGACGACGATGTCTATATCATCAGCAAGCACAGCCTGAAAATCGCTGGTGGCCTGCGCGGTTGGCGGTGCGCCTAACTGTGCCAGCGCGCTTGCAGCACTTTCCCAACGAGCGTCCATACAAACAGAGAGTTGCACGTCTGGCGCGTCTCGATAAACGTTCAGATAATGTGCAGCGATCCCGCCGCAACCTACAAAAGCAACGGATAGTTTTTTCATTTTCCAGCTGGGTAATAGGTAATCACGCGGTAGTGCTTGTCTGAAGTAGTGACCGGCTGTCGGTTATCGCTCCGCACATAAAACCTCGTAACGGTTCGTTCAATCCAGTTCCCGCGCCGGTCAAGTTTAAAATCAGAATACGTGTCCTTGCTGCGCAGCGAACCATCACTTTCATATTCGGTAAACTCAATTTCAATCCCCTGTTCATTATATTTGTGAACAGATCGTGAAGACGCGGAGCTATCTCCGTCATAAAAGAACTCTTCTTCGATGCGGCCTTGTGAATCTAATTGATAGACGAGACGGTAACTAATGGGCGTCTCTGTGACAAATCGCTTATGCCAGATAATTTCGACGCGGCGACTGGTCGCGTCCTCTTTGACTTCGGCCTGTCGCAAAATCGCGCCGTCAGGCTCTCGCAAAGGGGGCGGCGGTAGCGGTTGGACTTTTCCATTCACAACGATGCCCGCGATGGCAGGCATCGTTCCATACTTTGAAGGAACAGTCACATCGTAATTCCGTTCTGTTTTCAGGCCGTCTTTCATTGCGTATACGGACTTGACGATAGGCGTGCTAGTCTTTTCCAATGGGCGTTTGCCATAACGAGTCTCTTCGATCTCCTGCCCCACTCGATCAAACTTACTGACCGTAATGATATGCCGCAAATTATCCTTTTCTGCGATCCAACCAAAAGTCACCGTATGAGCTGGCCCTTTGAGGCCTTCCCATTGCCTGGCACTGCTTTTTTGTGCCGTCACGCCAGCAGGCAACAAGCAAAACAGCATCACCAAAAGTCGGACGGATGATTGCAAGGTAGCCATAGAAATCAGAGGTGTTTATTTCATCGGTAAGTCCACGTTCTTCCATTCACCGCGAATGATGGCGGCGCGAATGTCAGCGGCGCGTTTGCCCGCGCGATTCATCTGATCGGCCAGGAGAACCTCCTGGAGACAGACTTGTCAGTCAGCGGAGTGATTGTCTATGTGACAGTCCAACAAGCTGCCGTGGCCGAAGCCGGTGTCGCAGAAACAATAGCAGGGTTGTTGCGCCAAGACTTCGGGAATGCGGCGCGCGGTTTCGTAGGCTTTCTTGATCGCGGGCTGCGAGAACTGTGCAGGATCAAGCGTCTTGGGAAACGGCTTGGCCTCGGCGGGATTGGCGAAGTAATGCGGGATGTGTTGCGCGACTTCCGTTGCCGCAGGCGCGGGCGCATGATTGCTGTGCGCAGTGGACGCCGTTGGTGGCGAAGCAGACTGCTGATTGCACGCAGTCAAAAGCAGCGCAGCACAGCTTAAAAGGGCGAAACAGCGAAGGAAAAGAAACATAAGTGTTACGGCAGAAGCCCGGCGGTGAAGTCGGCGCGTCTGCCTCCTGATACGCCCTTCCTCACGGTCGGGCGGCGGCCTTCATTGATCTAATACTTTAATCGGAAACACTGCCGAAGGACGATGTTGTTCGGACAGAATTTTTTCCATGTGTTTGATGATTTCAGGATGTGCGGCAGCGACGTTTTGTTGCTCTCCGGCATCTTGCGCCAGATTGTATAACTCCAGTGTCGTGTTGCCCAAATGCAGATTGCGGCGCAAGCCTTTCCAATCGCCCATTCGCACGGCCTGTTGCCCGCCATAACCGCCGAAATCCCAGAAGAGAAATTTGTGCTTTGGTTGCTTGCCTTTGCCGAGCAGCGTGGGCAGCAGGCTGATGCCGTCGGTGGTGGGCGCGGGTTTGGTGCCCGCAATGGCACAGAACGTTGCCATTAAGTCATAAAACACGGCGGGCAGGTTGCTGGTCGTACCCGCTTTAATTTTACCCGGCCAGCGCGCGATGAAGGGGACGCGCAGGCCGCCTTCGTAAATGCTGCCCTTGAACGCGCGCGAATTGCCGGTGGAATTGAAGAAGACGTAATCCGTGCCGCCCATCCTGCCCGGCTTGAACTCGAAGTCTTTCGTCACGTCGCCGAACGCGCCGCCGTTGTCGCTCGAAAACATCACGATAGTATTTTCATCCAGCTTGAGGTCTTTGAGCAACGTGAGCAAGCGACCTACGCTGCGATCCATCCGCGTAATCATTGCGGCGTAGGCCGCGCGCGGGTGCGGATGTGGCAGGTAACCGTTCTTGCCGTCGTACGGCGGATCGTCCCATTTGCCGACGTATTCGGCGAGCGAATCTTCCGGCACCTGCAACGCAAGATGTGGAATCGTGAAGGGCAGATAAGCGAAAAACGGCCTGTCTTTATTGGCGCGAATGAAGTTCAAGGCTTCGGCTTCGATTAGATCGTGCGAATATTGCTTGCCCGTCAGTCCGCGCGTGTTGCCTTCGAGCATGACTTTCTGCTCGTTGCGCCAAAGGTGATCAGGATAAAAATTATGCGCTTCCCGCTGGCAGTTGTAGCCATAAAACAAATCAAAGCCCTGTTTGTTCGGATCGCCCTCGCTGCCCGGATAGCCCAAGCCCCATTTGCCGAAACCGCCTGTCGCGTAGCCTTTCGCCTTGAGCAATTCGGCAATCGTTACTTCGCTCGCCGGAATCGGATATTGCCCTTCCGGCTGCCATTCTTTGTTGTCGCGGATGAAAGCATGACCGCCATGTTTGCCTGTCATCAGCACCGAACGCGACGGCGCGCAAACGGGCGAACCGGCGTAAAACTGCGTGAAGCGCATGCCTTCTTTTGCCATTTGATCCAGAAACGGCGTGCGGATTTTCGTTTGCCCATAGCTGCCCAAATCGCCGTAGCCAAGATCATCGGCGAGGATGAAGACGATATTCGGCGGACGGGTTGTTTGTGCCTGAAGCGACGCGGGCAAAAAAATCAGGAGAGTCAGCACGAATAGGATTTTCTTCATTACGCTTTTGCCTCCTGCGAAAAAAGCTTTTCGTATCGCGCCGCAAAGCGGTTCGCCATCCACACGCAGACTTCCCACAAATCGGCGACGGGCTGTTGGCTGTGTGGCAAGGTCGGCATGTAATTCGGCGGGCCGAATTCAGGATTGAAGGTGAAATACGTCGCGCCCGCCTGTAGCCGCGCCTGCAACATCGCGTCCCACCACATTTCGTGCAAGGCCACGTAATCAGCCCATTCCGGCGCACGCGGATCGTTAACTTGCGCGCCCTGTTCGTGCCCGACGCGTCCGTGGACGTGACGAGTGCGGGCGATACACAGCGCCAGATTGTCCGCCTGATCTTCCAGGCGGCTTTCGCAGACGTTCAGCCAGTGGCTGAAATCGGCGTTGATGTGCAGTTCGGGAAATTCGCGGAGCAGCGCAGCCGTCGTCCACGGCGTAAACATCGCGCGGCTGCGGTGCGTTTCGTGATTGATCGGAAGGCCGATGCGGTGTTCGATTTCGAGCGCTTCGGCAAAGAAGATTTTTTGCTGCTCGAATGACCAACTGTCTTTGCCCGAATGCGCCGTGATTTGCAGCGGTTCGTAGCGCAAGGCTTCGTCCACTTTCGCGCGAAAATCGGCCAGATGCGCGTCGAGCGTCGCACCTTCCGTCAGAATCATTGGAATGTATTCCAGTTTGAATTCCCGGCGCAGCGGCATGAATTCTTCGACTGAGCCTATGCCGGCGGGGCGACCTTCGACGGCAACGAACCCGGCCTCAGCAATACGCTGCATCTTGGCAGGCAGCGTGCCTTCCATTCCCCAGAAACTTTTCACGAGTTTGAGTTGCATAAAGATTTCTCTGTTGCTGCCTTATTCCTTTTTCATTTTGTTGTCCGGGAAAAAGAAGGAAGAAGGAACAAGGCCGAAGGCCGAATGTTGTCGGGCGTCGCAGGGCAAGATGACTTAACAACGCACGTCTTTCCCTTCGCTGCCCCAGATCGCCAATCGTTCGCCGGGCGCAGTGCGCGCGGTGCCTGCGGGCAGGTAATGATATTGCAGCGCCTTGCGACCAAACGGCGAATGATTACTCGGCGTGCCGTGCGGCAGAAAGCTGTCGAAGATCAAACAGCCGCCGGGTTTGAGCGCCACCGCCAGGCATTCGTTCTTGTAGCCTTGCGTGGCGTCGTCGCACAGTTGCCAGTCGCGTACCATAAAATGTGGCAGCGCCTGATCGCGATACCAGCCCGGCACGACACGCATGCAACCGTTTTCCGGCGTCGCCGCGTCCAGCGCGATCCACACGCCGACAACTTTGGTCGTGAGCGGTAAATCGAAATAGGCGTGATCCTGATGCCAGGGCTTTTCACGGCCTTCCGGTGGTTTGATAAGCGCCATGCTTTGATAGAGTTCGGCTTTTGCGCCGAGAATCGTTTCGACAACGCGCAGCAACGCCGGATAAAACGCGATGGCTTTCAGGCGTTCATCATACTCAGTGAATTGCCCGATCTTGCGTACGTTGTTCAGCCGTTCTTCGAGGCTCAAGGTGGCCAGGCGGTCGCGGACTTCGTGGCGAAATTGGATGATGCTGAAGTCGGGATTTTTCTCGGCAATCAGATCAATCAGGCCATTCGTGGCAGATTGTATTTCGTCCGACGTGAAGGCGTCATTGACGACTAAAAAGCCTTGTTCGTGATACCGCGCCAGCGCCGCATCATCTACGGCAGCAAGGCCGGGCAAGCCGGGGGCCAGCGCGGTGAAATCATATAAATCCGGTGCGTGATCCGGGACTTCGGTGTCCCATTCGTATTGTTTCGTTTCCATAGTTATGCGGTTTCCAATTGCGGAGCGGGTTTGCGCGTCAGATACAGGGCCACGCCCATGCCCAGCACGGTCAGCAAGGCCACCAGCAGTCCCTGATTCATAGAGAGTTTTGCGTAAAAAATAATCGCGCCTGCCAACATTACGCACGAAGCAATGAGTTTATCGCCGATGCCTTTTTCTTTGAAGACGAGCCAACCAAGCAGCACCGTCAAAATAATGCCCGCGCGCTTAATGCTGATCGTGATCGCAACCGGCAAGTAATTGTGCGAGGCAAGCTGAAAGATCAAGGCCACCGCTTCCAGCGCGCCCGCCAGCATCGCCCAGCCGGGGACGGATTTGATGACGTTGCCCGTCGGCGCACGGCGCACCAGCGCCAACACGCCGAAAAACACGACCATTCCGCAGCCAAACGCAAATGCCTGCGCGAAGGCATCGGTCATGCGCACCAGCTTGGCATCAATCGGATTCGTGATGGAGTTAACAAAACCGACAATGAGCATATACAGACAGCCACGTTCTCGATAGATGGCTTTGATCGGTTCCAGCCAGCCATACGTAAACAATTCGCGGTGCATCACAATCGAGCCGATAAAAATCAGCAGCACGCCGAGCCAGTATTGTTTTTCGGGGATTACGTCGTTAATCCAATAATCCGTCGCAATCAGGAAAACGGGCGTGAAGGAAATGTACGGCATGCACACGGACAGCGGCGTGATCTGAATCGCGCGAAACATAATGATCGTGTTGCAGGCGACCAGAATCACTTCAATCGTCAGATAAACCATCCAGGTCGTCAGCGGCGCAGCGTCCCAACCGTCTACGCCAAACAACGGGCCGCCGCTTGGCTTGATGGCAGGCAATAATCCATTCATCGCCCGAAAGGAGAGCGCCGCGCCAAACGTCAGCGCCGCGAACAAACGAATCCAGAAGCCGGAAGCGATGACTTCGTGTCGTTCCAGCACTTTTTTGGCGGCGACATCTTTGACGACGTTGCTGATTGAGGTTGCCCCTGCCATCGCCAATCCCACCGAGGATAAATTTTCTGCCATGTGTACGGTTCCTGTGTTGTCGAAACTGCGAGGAGATGATGAAGCGATAGTATTACTACGAGCCGTTGATTCCCGCAATGCGGCGGGAGACGGAGAGACGGAGGGATGGAGAGAAAGAGACGGAGGGAAGAAGGAAAGGCCTGCTGTCCCTTCTTCCCTCCGTCTCTCTTTCTCTTCATCCTCTGTCTCTCCGTCTCTCTTTCCCTCCATCTCCCCGTCTCAATTCCCTTCCGCAAACGCTTTGCAACTGTGCTATAGTTTTGCGTCCAAATTTGATTGGCTGGAGTCACCATGAAAAGTAAAAGTCGTTTCCTCTTCGTTGCTCTGATTCTGATTGGTATCGGCGCGGGCGCGGGCGGCTGGGCGAGCCGGATGCGGGCGCGCACAGCGAACATTCCCAGTGCCGAAATGAAGGACAATCAATTGGTCAAAGCCTTTACCGAAGGCTCGCACTTGATTGATGAAAACTATGCGCTAGAGCGGGATCAGGAAACGCTCACCAAGGCTTCCGTCCTCGGCATGCTGCACGTGCTTGATCCGCATTCCAGCTTCTTTGATCGGCGCGCTTTTAATGAGATGCAGGAAGAACAAAGCTCGCGCTTTTACGGCATCGGCGTCACGATCAATCGGCGCAATGACAAGACCTGCATCCTTGGCGTAGTGAAAGGGATGCCCGCCGAACGCGCGGGAATGAAGTATGGCGACATCATCATCGAAGTGGACGGCAAGTCCACGAAAAACTGGTCGCAGCAGGAAGTCCTGAACCACGTGCGCGGTGAACGCGGCAGCGAAGTCGAATTGACCGTCGAACGCATCGGCGAACCCGTGCCGCTCAAGTTCCGCATCGTGCGAGATGAAGTGCCCTACCCGTCCGTACGCAATCATTTTATGGTGCGCCCCGGCATCGGCTACGTCGCCCTGACGCACGGCTTCAACAAAAAAACGAGCGAAGAGTTGCAGGACGCAATGGCGGATTTGAAGAAGCAGGGAATGACCTCGCTCGTGCTTGACCTGCGGCTGAATCCCGGCGGACTGCTCAAGCAGGCGATTGAAGTCTCGGAAGTGTTTCTGCCCAAAAACGTCGAAATCGTAAGCGTGCGCGGGCGCGAAGGCCGTGTGCGTACCCAAGTCTACAAATCGGAAAACAGTGATCCCGAATCGTTGCCGCTCGTCGTGCTGATCAATCAAGGCACGGCTTCAGCGTCAGAAATCGTCGCAGGTGCGATTCAGGATAAAGATCGCGGGTTGGTCATCGGTGAAGACAGTTTTGGCAAAGGCTTGGTGCAATCGGTCATTCCGTTGCCTGGCGGAACGGGCTTGACGCTGACGACGGCCAAATATTACACGCCGAGCGGGCGTTGTATTCAGCGCGATTACAGCACGGGCAACCTCTACGATTATTACTGGGCGCGCCGCAGCGGTGATACTTCCGCGCTGCCCAGCCCGACGCCGGAAACCAATACGGTGTATACGCCGACGGGTCGCAAGCTGCACGGCGGCGGCGGCATCACGCCGGATATTGTCGTCAAACCGTCGGTCGAAAATTACGTAATGCGCGATGCTTGCTTTGCCTTCGCGCGCTATCTGGCGGGCGGCGTGTTGCCGGGGCTGGAAGATTACAAAGTTGCCAAATTTGAATTCGGCTACCGGTTGCGGGGCAATGAATTTCAAATCACGGATGCCGTGCTGAACGCGTTTCGCAACTTCCTGCGTGAACACAATGACCTCGGCATTTCGGAAGCCGTGCTGAATGCGCATCTGGAGTACGCGCGCCGTCGCATTCGGGCGGAATTAATTACCGCCGCCTACGGCATCGAAGCCGAAGAACAATTCCTCTTTGACAGCGACCCGCAGGCCATGCAGGCGGTCGAAGCCATTCCCAAAGCCAAACAGTTAACCGCAACCGCACGATTATTTGAGCCAGGGCCGGATCGGCATTAAGAGAAAAATGCGGTACGGGGAGCGTGAGCGACACCACCTTGATCAGCATATCGCTTAATCAAGGTGCAGGTCGCTCACGCTCCCCGCACGCATTTTCTCTTAATTCGTTTTCCGCGCCGTTGCGAGTACAATCGCGGTCACGCAATATTCACGAATTCTTTTTGACGATCTGCTATGCCGCAAACTGTTTCTGGCGATTTTTCTGTTCGCGTTGTTGCTCCCGCTTTCGACCTTTGCGCAAGCGGCAAAGCGACGGTGCGCGAAGTACAAAAAGGTTTCAAAACCTATCCCTTCTCCGATCCCAATCAATCCCGACGATGGGCAAAATCTATCCGTACTTTCGCTACGACGGCTACACAGACAAGCCCATAGACAAAGAATGGAAAGTCGTCGAGTTAGAAAACGATTACCTCAAAGTGATGATCCTGCCGGAAATCGGCGGCAAGATTTGGACGGCGATTGAGAAGGCGACGGGCAAGCCGTTTATCTATTACAACCAAGTCGTGAAGTTCCGCGACATTGCGATGCGCGGCCCGTGGACAAGCGGTGGTATCGAAGCCAATTATGGCATCATCGGCCACACACCCGCTGTCGCCACACCCGTAGATTATTTTACGCAGGAAAAGCCCGATGGCAGCGTCAGTTGCTACCTCGGCGTGCTGGATTTGCTGACGCGCACGCCCTGGCGATTAGAAGTGAATTTGCCGAAGGACAAAGCCTATTTCACCACGACTTCGTTCTTGTACAACGCGACGCCCATTGAGCAGCCGTATTATTCGTGGATGAATGCGGGCATTAAAGCCAAAGGCAATTTGCAATTCATTTACCCCGGCACAAACTACCTCGGCCACGACGGCGAAGTGGGCGACTGGCCGGAGAACAAACAAAACTGGAAAGACATTTCCTTTTACGAAAACAACAATTTCGGCGGCGCGAAGTCGTACCACGTCTTCGGTAAATACACCGATTTTTTTGGCGCGTACTGGCACGACGAAGATTTCGGGATGGGACGCTATTCGATGCACGACGACAAAGCAGGCAAGAAGATTTGGATTTGGGGTTTATCCGAACAAGGGATGATTTGGGAAAAGCTGTTGACCGACACGGACGGGCAATACGTCGAAGTGCAATCCGGTCGCCTCTTCAATCAAGCCGCCGAACGCAGCACCTTTACCCCTTTCAAACATCGCGGCTTTGCGCCGTATCAATCCGACACCTGGACGGAATATTGGTTTCCGGTCAAAGGCACGAAAGGCTTCGTCAAAGCCAACGAATACGGCGCGCTGAACGTCATCGAAGAGCCTGCCGAAGTGTCGCTATACTTCTGCGCGCTGCAAACCATCAACGACGAACTGCGCGTGTATGACGGCGACACGCTGGTCTATCATAAACAGCTTTCTTTACGCCCGCTCGAAACCTTTCGCGACATGTTGCTGGTGAAGGTGAACCCGCGCGATTTGCGCATCCGGCTCGGCACCAAACTGGAATACACCACCAAAATGCAGGACGGCGAACTGGCGCGACCGCTGGCAATGCCCAAAGATTTTGACTGGAATTCGGTGTACGGCCTGTGGCTGCAAGGCAAAGAAAATCTGCGGCAGCGGTTCTATCCGCAAGCGCAAGAGAAGCTCGCAGCCTGTTTGCAAAAAGACCCGAATTACGCGCCCGCGCTCGTGGATATGGCGATGCTCGAATATCGCAATCTGAATTATGAAAAAGCGTTGGCGCACGCGAAACGCGCGCTGAGCATTGATACCTACGACGCGGCGGCGAATTACTATTACGGCCTGGCGAATGTGCGACTCAGTAAGCTGACGGATGCGAAGGATGGTTTTGATTTGGCGGCACAGGCGGGGGAATATCGCAACGCCGCGTGCCTTGAACTTGCCAAGCTATTCTTACGAGAGAAAAATCTGCAAAAAGCGGGCGAGTACGTGCGGAAGGCATTTAGCAAAAACCTCTACTGCCCGGACTGCGCACAGCTAAGCGCGGTGGTGGATCGTTTAGAAAAGACGCCCTATTCCGTCGAACTCAAATTTGGCGAAAGGATGGACGCGCTCAATCCCTTTTACGCCGCCGAGCGTTACCTGCAAAGCGAAACCCCGGCGAACCGCGCAAGCTTGCTGAGCAGCATCAGGAATGAAATGCCGCAGGAAACGCTGCTGGAACTCGCCTGCTGGTACGCCAGCATTGGACAAGCCAGAGAGGCCGAGAAGGTTTTGCAACTTGCGCCCGCTGCGCCTGAAGCGTTGTATTGGCGCGCCTATTTGCAACAACGCGACGGGACAAACGCTATGCGGCCACGCTGCAACAAGCGAATGCCGCCGCGCCGTATTTGGTCTTCCCACACCGCGCCGAATCAGTCGAGGTTTTGCAATGGGCTAGCAGCAACAGCAAATCCTGGAAACCGAAATACTACCTCGCGCTGATTTATTGGAGCCGGAACAATCTGACGAAAGCCGCCGAGTTGTTTGACGCATGCGGTGACGAACCGGACTATGCGCCGTTTTATGCGGCGCGCGCGGAGTTGCGCAAGAAGGCTGCTCCCGAAAAATCCTTCGCCGATCTGCAACGCGCGGCGCAGCTTGATCCCAAGCAATGGCGCTTTGGCAAGCTGCTAACGGAGCATAACATCGAAGCCAACCAACCGGCGCAGGCATTGCAGACCGTGCGCACGTATTACGCGCAGGCACCGGAAAACTATCAGATTGGCATGTTGCTGGCCAAAACGCTGTTGCTGAATCAGCAGTACAAGCTAACAAGCGAACTGCTGGCAAAGCTGACAATCCTGCCGTATGAAGGCGCGACTGACGGGCGGCGGCTGTACCGGGAAACGCAGTTGATGCTCGCGCTGGAACAGATGAAAGCGAAGAATTACGGCGACGCAATTCCCTTCCTGCAAGCCGCTAAACGCTGGCCGGAAAACCTCGGCGTCGGCAAGCCGTATCAGGAGGATATAGACGAGCGGTTGGAAGATTGGTTGCTGGCGGATTGTTACAACAAACTCGGCAGAGCGAGGAGGGCAACGGAGGCGCGGCAACGCATCATTGCCTTCAAAGCGCGCGGCAATTCTGTCGGCACATTGGTCACGGCGCTCGCCTTGCGCAAACTCGGACGCACGGGCGAAGCCGAAACGATCATCAACAACTGGCTGCAACCAGCGCCGACAAATCCGCTGGCGCTGTGGGCACAAAACTACTTTTTCAAAGGACAGAGTTCACCACTAAACGTCACGCCGAACGATGAGCAATTCCGCGTGCTGCGTGAATGGATCACTTTCAACTAATTATAAGGAGCCACATGAAACTCATCTCACCCGCGATTTTATTGCTGATTGCTGCGACTATTGTGGTCGCCCACAAACCTGCTGCTGACTTGCCCGGCTTTGCGCATTGGACGGCGAAAGAACTGCAAGGCTACGAACCGCGTTTGCGAAAAGAGGTGGCGGGGCCGAACAAAACGTCGAGTGTAAAACTGGCGGATTACGGTTCCAGCAACGTTGCGCTCAGTCACCGCGAGGCGAACGGCATTCCCGAAGTCCACGATCATATGGACGATTACTTCGTCGTCGAATCCGGCGAAGCGACGCTCATCATCGGCGGCGAAGTGGTGAATCCGAAAAAGCAGGACGATCCGCGCGAAACACGCGGCGATTCAATCAAAGGCGGCGAGAAGAAAAAGCTCCTGCCCGGCGATGTCATCCACATCCCGCATCGCCTGCCGCATCAATTGATGGTGGAGAACGGCAAGAAATTCACCTACTTCGTCATCAAGGTAAAGGCCGAATAAGGAACACTACAATCAGGAGTTGCATTCATGCCCCCCAAAACAAGCCGCATTGTCTTTGTGCTGTTGTTGATTTTCTGCGCCTGTAAGAATAAATCCTCGTCCGAACAACCGGCCTACACAGCGGAGCAGTCGCTGGCGGCGATGGAGTTCAGCGAAGATTTCCATGCCGAAGTGTTTTTGAAAGAACCGCAAGTAATGTCGCCCGTCGAAATGGTTTTTGACGAAGACGGGCGGATTTATGTGGCGGAAATGCTCGACTACCCGGATGATCCGCCGCCCGGCAAACCCGCTCGCTCGCGCATTCGCTTGCTCGAAGACGCAGACGGCGATGGCAAGTACGAAAAGGCAACGATCTTTGCCGATCAAGTGCTAGAAGTCAGCGGCATCTTGCCGTGGAAAGGCGGCCTATTCGTCACCAGCGCGCCGGACATTTTGTATATGAAAGACAACGACGGCGACGGCAAGGCCGATGTGCGCAAAGTCTGGTACACAGGTTTTCCGAAAGTGAACCCAGAGGCACGCATTACAAATCTGCGGCTCGGCATAGACAACTGGATTTATGCGTCGAATCACGGGCGCGAAGGCACGATCACTTCGCCGGAATTTCCGAGTATGAAGCCGCTGATGGTGCGCGGCGCAGACTTTCGCTTTAACCCGCTGACGGGCGAAGCGGAAGCGACGAGCGGCGTCGCGCAGTTCGGTCTGACGTTTGACGAATGGGGCAACCGCTTTATCACCGAAAACACGATCCACCTGCGTCACGTCGTGCTGCCGATGAATTACATCGCGCGAGCGCCGCTGCTGGAAGTGGCGGCGTATGCCTACGACATTTCGGATCACGGCAAACCGTCGGCGCAGATGTTTCCGCTGACGGGGCCGCAGGAATGGCGGAAGCAACGGACGGAACTGCGGCAAAAACGCTACGACGAAAACGGCGCGAATCGGAAAGAGATTGTCGCGGGCTACTTCACGGCGGCGAGCGGCAGCACGTTTTACAACGGCGATGCGTGGCCGGAAGAATACAAGCAAAGCATCTTTACCGGCGATGTCAGCGGCAATCTGATTCACCGCGATGTCATCACGGCTGACGGCGTCACCTTCAAAGCCAGCCGCGCGAAAGACGGCACCGAATTCATCGCGTCGAAAGATCAATGGTTTCGCCCGTGCAATTTTGCCAACGCGCCGGACGGCAATTTGTATGTGATGGATGTGTACCGCCTCTTCATCGAAACGCCCGAATCCATTCCCGAAGAGATCAAAAAAGGAATGGACTTTTACGCGGGCGACACGATGGGACGGATTTTCAAAATCGTGTCGAATAAGCCGCGCACGAACCGCAATCTGAAACCGAATCTGAGCAAAGCAACAACGGAAGAGTTGGTGAAGTTGTTGGAACATCCGAACGGCTGGCATCGCACGACGGCGCGCGATTGTTGCTGGAACAGCGACAAACAAGGTGGCGGTGCCGTTGCTGAAAGAAATGACAGAGAAAAGCCCTTCGGCAGGTAATCCGGGCGTTTGCAAGCGCACTGCACTTGCTGAATGGTCTGTCTGCGCTGGAAGAATGCGCTTGTCCTGAAAGCGATGAAAGATACGGAGCCACATTTGCGCGAACACAGCTTGCGGTTGAGCGAAAATTTCCTGCCAATCAAAATTGCTGCAATGCTGTGCTTATGATGGCAAGCGACAAAGACCTTCGGGTGCAGTTTCAGCTCGCCCTTACGCTCGGAAACATAAAAGACAAACGTGCGTTTGATGCGCTGGTCAATCTGGCTCGTCGAACGTAAAGCAGATCAATGGTTCCGCTTGGCAATCCTCAGCTCTGTCGCGATTCGGCCGGGCAATTCTTTCAGGCTTTGCGCGCGAAGATCCGAACTATGATAACGCAGAAATGCTTGCACAACTGGGAGCATTACCTGATCGGAGCGAAAGCAAATCGACGGCGATTCAGCAATTCATCATGTGCATGGGCTTTGAAAGAACCGGAAGCGGGATTGAACGGCTTGGCGAAAGCTGAATTTGGCCAACGTCAAAAACCTGCCGGGCGCGTGAAGCGGCGCTGCTTCCTTCCTCAATCACACGAACGAAGCGGTCAGCAAAGCGGCGTGGGAAGCGGCGCGGTTCTTTGCGCTGACGGGATTGATGGAACGCGTTGGCGGATTTGGCAAAGCCGGATTTGGACGCGAAGAAAAAAGTGGCGGCGCTGCGGGCGCTACGCGGCGGAAACTTTGCGACGGTTGCGCCGAGCGCTGCAAAAGATTCTGGCTTCCGGCGAGGCGGGCGAAGTGAAGGCGGCGGCGTTGAATCGCTGGCGTCCTTTGATGACTCAAGCGTTGCTGCTACGTTGCTCGCGGGCTGGGCGTCGTATACGCCGGAGGTGCGCAGCAAAGCGTTGGAGGCGATGTTGAGTGAAAAGGAACGGATGAAGGTTTTGCTCAAGGCGCTCGAAGAAAACAAGGTCGAGAAAAATACGCTCGGCGAAGAGATGCGGACGCGCCTCTACGAACATCCTGAAAAAGAAGTCGCGGAACGGGCGCGGACTTTATTCAAAGGCTCCGGCGATGATCGCGGCGAGGCGGTGGCGAAGTACAAAGACGTGCTGCGCATGAACGGCGATCAAACGCGCGGCAAACCAATCTTTGAGCAGCACTGCGCCAAATGCCATCTGCCGCAGAAAGGCGGACGCATCGGCGCTGATCTTTCTGGCGTGAACAACAAAACGAAAGAGGAATTGCTGACTTCGATTTTGAATCCGAGTTATGCGATTGAGCCGCGCTTTATCAACTACGTTGTGACGACGAACGACGGGCGCATTCGCAACGGCGTGCTGCTGAACGAAACGCCGGGCGCAATCACGCTGCGCAGTCTGGACGGCGATACAACGATCCTGCGCAAGAACGTCAAAGAGATGAAAGCTTCGCAAATGTCGCTGATGCCGGGCGCGTTTGAGATGTTGATTGATAAGCAGGGAATGGCGGATTTGATTGCGTATTTGCGCGCCGGGTTGTGAGAAAAGAATAGACCACAGATGACGCGGGTAGTGCGGATTTTCGCGGGTCTGATTCGCGCGAACCGCACCATCCGCGTCATCTGTGGTCTATTCCATAAACCTACTTATCAATACCCACCTGACTCAGCATAAACGCAAAATCAAACGCCGTGTCGCGCAGCCGATCATAACGGCCTGATGCGCCGCCATGTCCGCCGGGTTCGAGTTTGGTTTTTAAAAGCAGTTCGTTCTTGTCTGTTTTCAGCGTGCGCAGCTTGGCCACGTATTTCGCCGGTTCCCAGTACATCACCTGACTGTCATTCAAGGCTGTGCGCACAAGCATCGCAGGGTAATCTTTGGCTTCGAGGTTGTCGTAAGGCGAGTAGGATTTGATGTACTTGTATTCGTCCTTGTCGTTCGGATTGCCCCATTCCAAATACTCGCCCGTCGTCAACGGAATGCTCGGATCAAGCATCGTATTCACGACATCCACAAACGGTACATCCAGAATCACGGCTTTGAAAAGGTCGGGGCGCATATTCGCGACCGCGCCCATCAGCAAGCCGCCTGCGCTGCCGCCAGTGATAATCAACCGATCCTGGCTCGTGTATTGATGGTTCAGCAAATGCTCAGCGCAGGCGATGAAATCGGTGAAGGTGTTTTTCTTCACCATCATCTTGCCGTCGTCGTGCCAGGGCTTGCCCAAATCGCCGCCGCCGCGAATGTGCGCGATGGCGTAGATAAAGCCACGATCCAGGAGGCTAAGACGACTCGATGAAAACTCAATGTCAGACGTGACGCCATACGAACCGTAACCTTCGAGCAACAACGGATTTGAGCCGTCCAAATGGCAACCGCGTTTGTACACGAGCGAAATCGGAACCTTCGTGCCATCGCTCGCCGTCGCGTAAATGCGTTCGGAAATGTATTTCGTTTTGTCGTAACCGCCGAGCACTTCGGTTTGCTTGAGCAGCTTACGGTCGTGCGAATCCAGATCGTATTCAAACACCGAACGCGGCGTCACGAACGAGAGATAGTTGAAGCGAAACTTCGTCGCATCGAATTCGGCATTCGTCCCGCTCGAAGCGAAATAGACCGGTTCGGGAAAGTTGATGTAATGCGACGTGCCAGTACTAAAATCAGTGACACGCAATTTATCCAGGCCGTCTGCGCGTTCGTGCAGGATGTAATGATTGGCAAAAACATCCAGGTCTTCCAGCATCGTGTCCGGGCGATGCGCAATTACTTCCTGCCAATTCTTCTTGCCCGGCTTGTCTATGGGCGTTTTGACTAAACGAAAGTTGCGGCCTTTGTCGTTGGTGCGAATGTAAAAATAATTGCCGTGATGCGACGGGTAATATTCGTGATCCTCTTCACGCTTGAGCATCAGCTTGAGCGCGCCATTTGGCTTGTCGGCGGCAAGATAGCGAAACTCAGTCGTCGTGGCGCTTTCGATGCTAAGCATAAGAAAGCGCCGACTGCGCGTGCGATGCACATCTATGTGATAGAGCTCGTCCTTCTCTTCATATAACAACTCGTATTTGCCACCCAGTATGTGCCGGTAAAACTCATCGGAACGTTTGTTGGTTTCATCTTCGGTGACATAAAACAGCGTTTTGTTATCCGTCGCCCATTCCACTGAAGTCACCCGCTCCGCCGTGTCGGGCAGCAGTTGCCCGGTGCGCAAATCCTTTACGTGCAAAGTGTATTGCCGAAAGCCCGTGTCGTCCGACGTGTACGCCAACAGATTGCCGTCGTCGCTGACATGGAATTCATCTACTGAAAAAAATTCCTTGCCGTGCGCCAGTTCGTTCAGGTCAAGCAAGACCTGCTCTTTACCCTGCAAGCTGCCTTTTTTGCGACAGTAAATCGGATACTGTTTGCCCTGCTCGGTGCGCGTGTAATAGAAAAAGCCGTCCTGTTGATACGGCACGCTCAAATCCGTTTCTTTGATGCGCCCCAGCATTTCCTGATATAGCGTTTCCTGCAACGCCTCGGTTGGTTTCATCCGGGCGTCGGTGTAAGCGTTCTCGTCCTGCAAATACTTGATGACGTCAGGATTCGCTCTTTCGCGCAGCCAAAAATAATCGTCGGTCAGCGTGTCGCCGTGAATTTTTGTGATGTTGGGTTTCTTATTCGCTACCGGGGGTGTTTGTGACATAACGGGAAACGCTCCACGCTCACCAGAACAAACGTAAGTACCAAATACCACTGCCTCATAAATGCAACCTCAGAATCGTAACGCTTGTCCGTCAGGCCGTGTCTCGCAGGACGACAGAAGCCATTATGGCGGCAGATTTTGAGGGGAACAACCTAAATTTTCCGATCTGTCGTTAATGTCTTCTAAGGTTGAATAAGGACGGCGGGGTGAGAGGACTTCTGCTAAATCTCATCTTTCCTTTCGTAAGCTTGACGGCGCAATAAATTGCCTTATCATTGGTCACGTCCTTCACCTTCACTGGGAACCATTCGACCCGCAAACCGGCAGCCAAAATTAACACCGTTGCCTCTGCTTTCTGCTCACCAACGGTAAGCATCGCCAACATCACTGGGGATTCTTTCATCAGCCTTCGGAGGTTTGTTTATGTTGTCTTTCGCCACCTTCAGCCGCTCGGCAAAAATGTTGTTGTTCATATTCGTCAGCCTCGGCTTGGCCGCGCTGTTCCTACATCACTCACAACCATCGCCTGCCGTCGCGCCTGCTGCCCGCGTGCAGGAAGCTTATGGCCGCGTGCCGCTCAGCTTTGAAGCCAATCACGGACAGGTCAACGAAGCCGTGCAGTTTCTCACGCGCACCAACGGGCAAAACCTTTTCCTTACCGCCACCGAAACCGTCATCGCTCCGCAGCAAAACAACACGGCTAATCCCTTACGCCTGAAGCTCAAAGGCGCGAATGCCAAGCCGACGATGAAGGGCGAAGAGCAGCTGGCAGCGACCGCGAATTACTTTCTCGGCAACGACCCGCAGCAGTGGCGCACGAACATTCCGACCTACGCGCGCGTGAAATACGAAAGCGTTTATCCAGGTATTGACCTGGTCTATTACGGCAATCAGCAACAACTCGAATACGACTTTCTCGTCGCGCCTGGCGCGCAACCGCAAACGATTCAACTGGAAATTGCCGGAGCCGAGAAAATCCACTTGGACGAACAAGGAAATTTAGTTCTCACCACCGCCGCTGGCGAAGTCGTGCAACACAAACCCATTGTGTATCAGGAAGTGAACGGCGCGCGGCAGGAAGTGGCGGGGAGCTATGTTTTACAAGGCGAAAATAACATTGGCTTTGCCATTGGCGAATATGACGCAAGTAAACCGCTGGTGATTGATCCGGTGCTGAGCTATTCCACCTTTCTCGGCGGCACGAAAGGACAGGATTCCGGCAGCAGCATTGCCGTGGATGCAGCCGGGTGCGCGTATATCACGGGTTCCAGTTGGATTGATTTTCCGCATTCGCAGGGCGCAGCGTATCCGACGTTCACGCCTAACAGCCGGATGGAGCGAATGCAGGCGATCTTTGTGATGAAGTTGAATCCCGGCGGAACAGCACCGATTTACTCAGCGTTGATCGGCGGCACCGAAGGCTACAGCTACACGCGCGAGGGCGCGTATCCTGACGATCCGCAGAGTTATGAGCTTTCCAACACCAGCCAGGACATCGCGTTGGATCATCTGGGCAATGCGTATGTCATCGGCATAACGGTTTCCAAAAACTTTCCCATCTCGCCCAATGCGTTTCGTAAAACCAGCGTGGGCTTCATCGAAAGCAAGGATTACACGATTGACAATGTGGTCTTCAAACTCAGCGCCGATGGCTCGCAGCTTGTCTATTCCTCCTTTGTCGGTTCCAACACCAAAGGGATTGCGGTGGATGCGTACGGTTGTGCCTGGCTCACAGGCGTGTCCAGTTACCGCACGCCGATGCCGACCACGCCCGATGCGTATCAACCCCAGATGCGTGGGGCGTCGGATGTGTTCCTGACGCACCTGAACGCGGATGGTTCCGGCTTGCTCTATTCAACTTTTCTGGGCGGCAGTACGGACGGACGCAGCTACAACGCACCGCCCGGCATCGTGCGCGGCGGTGCCGATGTGGGATCAGGCGTGGCGTTGGATAAGGCGGGGAATGTCTATGTCACCGGCGCGACGTATTCCATAGACTTTCCCAAAACGCCGGGCACGTTCACGGTGCAGGAGGAGCGCGGTTCGATCATTGTGGCGAAGTTTACGCCGCGCGGACGGCTGGTGTTCTCGACCTGCTATGGCAGTCTTTACACAGTCGCTAAATATCCCGTGATTGCTGTGGATGACGCGAGCAATATCTACATCACAGGCGCAACGCCGCGCAGCGATTTCCCGGTTACATTTGGTGCCTACCAAACCGCAGGCGGCGCGCCGGATTTGTACTCGACAAACATTGACGCCTTTGTCACGAAGATCAGCGCCGATGGCTCAGCCATTCTTTACTCGACCTTCTTCGGCGGCATAAATGGCAATGAACTCGGTATGGGCATTGCTGCCGATAGCGCGGGCAACGCCTACGTGGTCGGCAACAAAGATACGAGCGAGGGCAAGCCCAGCGACTTTCCACTGACGGATGGCACGCAGGCGCGCAGCAGTCAGTATGGCGGCTTTGCCATCAAGCTGAATCCCACTGGAACGCAACTTCTTTACTCAACCCTGCTAGGCGATAGCAATGCCGGAGTGCAGGCGATGGCGCTGGATGGCAGCGGCAATGTTTATGTAACCGGCGGTGCCCGCTTCGGCTACCCGACGACACCCAATGCCTATCAACGTAATTGGGGCGGCTTAACTGAACCGTTGCAAGGAAGCGGTTATTACGATCACGCCTTTGTCACGAAAATTGCGGCGATGCCAGTGGCGGAAACGCCGTTGCCCGGCCCTTCACCCAAACCGACGCCAATTGCAGCCACGGCTTTTAGCGTCATCGTCAACATACGCGATAGCAACGGCCAGGTGATTCCCAAAGTGGAATTGAATATTACGGGAACATTACCTGTCGTTAACGAGGCGGGCTCTAATTCTACGGGGTCTCGCCTATTTACGAATGTTCCTGTCGGAGGCGATTACACCGTCACGGTTGCCGCTGATGGATATACCTTCACCCCCTCCAGTTACACCGTGCGCAATCTGCGCGCCGATCAGCAAGTAAGCTTCACCGCCATCGTGCCGCCCACCGCAGGCGCACCCAGCATTTCCGGCAAGGTCGTAGATCGTGCGGGCTTGCGCGGTGCAGGCGTAGCGGGCGTCACCGTGACGCTCAACGATACGCCACCGCGCACGATTGTGACCGACGAAACCGGAAAATTTGTGTTTGGGAATCTGATTGCGGGGCTGGATTACGCTGTGAGCCTCGCACGCGGCAGCAGTCGTTTCGATCCGGCGCAACAGGTCTTTCCCGCCGTGAGCGGCACGATCACCGCGCCGAATTTTGTCCTGCGCCCCGCGTCCGCGGCCAGGCCGCTGGTGAATGTTTCGGCGGCTAGTTATACGCGCGGGCTGGCGTGCGAAACTATTGCTACGGCCTTTGGTTCCGGGCTGGCGACAACGACGCGCAGTAACAATCTCATCCCGATGCCCACACTCCTTGGCGGGACTTCAGTTTACGTCAAGGACAGTCTGGGCGTTGAGCGTCTGGCCCCGCTCTTTTTTGTCTCGCCGACGCAGGTGAACTACCTGCTCCCGGTGGGCACGGCCAGCGGCGAGGCAACGATTACGATTGTCAGCGGAGATGGCACGGCCTTTATTGAAACACTGCCCATTGAAGACTTTACGCCGGGGCTGTTCTCCGCCGATGCTACGGGCAAAGGTGTGGCGGCAGCAGCGGTGCAGCGCGTACAAGCCAGCGGCGCGCAAAGTTACGAAGCTGTAGCGCAATTCGATTTCACCAAAGGGCAATTTATGCCGCTGCCGATCAGCGTTGCAACAGACACCGAGCGCGTCTATCTGACCCTGTTCGGCACCGGCATCCGCAACAGTCCCAATTTGGCTAGAGTCACAGCCCGCATCGGCGGAATAGCTGCGCCCGTAACCTATGCTGGCACACAAGGCGTTTTCGCCGGGCTGGATCAGGTCAACGTGATGCTGCCCAGCGCCCTGGCGGGACGCGGCGAAGTGGATGTAGAGCTAAGTGTAGACGGTAAGCTGGCCAATACCGTCAGGGTTAAAATCAAATAACCGCCCGACACTCGCAGCTTGCGAGTGAGTGTACGGCGAACATCTTGTTTGCCGCGTTGTTTGCAGCGAGCGGCGGAACCAGGCGGGAGCGCGGCAAACAAGATGTTCGCCGTATCCAGACAGTTTCTCCTTCAAAAATTCAATGCCGACGCATCCAGGCTGAATTGACGCGGGTTTTGGGCGATGGCGGCGTAGGTCAGGAAGCGCAGGACAAAATCATAGGCCGCATCGCTGAGCGCGCTTTTTTCGCGCAGGAACCAGACGTTGCGGTCTTTTTGCGGGTCGCGCGCCAACCGATTCAGGACGGGCAATAAGGGGTGCGATTTTTTGCTGCCGCCGGGAATTTTATAGGCCGCTACGACGAGCAAGGTCGGGTCGGCAAAATCGCTGCCGAACGTGGCGCGTAGGAATTGCACATCCGGCACAGCCTGCCGCGCTACGGCGAGCGGGTCGCCCGTTTGCCCGCCATTCGTATCCGCCAAAGCGAGGTACAACAGCAGCGCGGGTTTCAAGCCTTGCCCGCGAATTTGGTCGGCGGTTTCCTTGCCGCGTGACGCCAGCGTGCGCAGCGTCACGGCCAATGCGGGCGTGGCGTATTGCGTGGCACGGCGGCGAAGTTCCTCCAACACGGCGGGCGGGAACGGATAGAAGGGTCATTACTGAACTTGCGAATCGCCTGCTGCAAACTGGCGTCCAGCGGATCGCCTGTCGTGGCAGTCGTGGCGGGTGCGCTCGCCTGCCACTAGGCACAACGACGCTGGGCGTGAGGACAAGGTCATCCTGTTTGACAACAGGTGGCTTCGGTTTGCGGACGGCAACGACGACAATCAACACGCCGGCAATTAACACAATCGCGCCGGTTGCCAACAATGCCAACAACGTCGGAGACAACGAAAAATCGCTCGCTTTCAGGCTGGGCGGCGCGGGCGCAGGCGCGGCGGGCTTTTCGCTCTTCGGTGCAGTCACAGGCGGCGGGGCAGCAGGGGCGATACGGCGTTCAGCGAAACGCACGCGCAGTTGGCAACGATGCCCGACGGTAATCACATCGCCATTTTTCAGCACGGCATTGCCGCTGACCGGTTGGCCATTCAGAAACGTGCCGTTTTGCGAGCCACAATCCGTGAGTTGCGCGACGCCCTCGAAAACCGTAATCAGCGCGTGCCGCCGCGACAAACTGGCATCGGGAATCACCAACGCGTTTCCCTCCTGTCGGCCAATCGTAAACGGATTCGTTTGCACGGGGATTTCCTGTCCCTGGCCGCTGTCGTCGCTGAAAATTAAGGTGAGATCGGAGGGCATACAATTATTCGCCGGGGCTGGTGTCCGGTTCGGTGTAGGTAGAAAGCTGGCGCATATTCAGGCCAAAGGCGGACGGGTTTTCGCCGATGATTGCAGCGGCAAAAAAGCGCGGCACGTAATTGATATTCTCGCGCTGAAACCAGGCGTCCAGTTTGGCTTTGTTTTTGACCAGCGTCCAGAAACTGCGGTCTTTGTTGTTCGGGTCAAGCACGTCGTGCAAATCGCGGCGCACAGAATCCGGGCTGCGGTTATACCCGGCGATGGATAAGCCAACGCCGACGGCATCCGCGCCGAATTCGGCTAAACGGTCGTTGATGTATTTCGCTGCGGCAGGGGCCATTTTTTCAATGTTCGTGCGCTCGGACGGGTCTACGCCGTAGCCGCGCGCCGTCGGGCCGATGAATTGAAACAGCCCGGCGGCACCAGCGAAGTTTTCTGAGGCGATGTTGCGATATTCGGTTTCGATGACGGGCAGGTAAATGCCGACAACCATCGGCGCATCGTTGGCTTTGAAGGCGCGAATGATCGTGGGGACAAACTGCGTCCGCGCCCGCTTGAACATCGAGCGCAAATCTTCCGCCCAAAGTTTCGTGCTGCCCGTGCCGATGCGGCGCACGTAGGCATCGAGCCAATATTTGATGATCGTGATCGCTTCGTCAGGAAACACAGCGGGACGATTGCCGACTTTGCGTGCGATTTCCTGGGCTTTTTTGTTGATGAAGTAAATCTGTTCTTCTTCGCTCATCTGCCTGTAAAGCGTCGCGGAGCTTTTTAATTCGCCGATTTCCGACGCCTTCTTTTCGGTCAACACCAGGCCGGAAATCGCCGAATCCGCCGTCTCTTCGATCACCGTATTTTCAATGGGCAAAGGACTCGGCGGCACTGGCGTAGCGGCGGTGTAAGGCGTCGGCGTTGTTTGCTGCGCGATGGCAGCGCCCGTTTTGCCTTTGCGCAAGTACCACGCGCCGCCAGCAACGGTGGCCAGAATCGTAATAACCACGACAGCAGCGATTGTGACGGGCACCAAAGGCAAACTGGCAGTGGTTTGTCCTGACGGCGAAGGATTCACAGGCGCGGCGATGGTCGCCTGTTTTTGCGCGCCTGCACGCACGGTAATTTTCGTCGTGTCGCCCAGCGAGATTTGATCGCCGTCCTTGAGCGGCGCGCCGCTCGCCGTCACGCGCTGACCGTTTACCAATGTGCCATTCGTCGAACCTTCATCCAAAATCCAAACGCGCTCAGCGTCCCGATGAATACTGGCATGCACGCGCGAAAGTCCCGCATCTGGGAGCCGCAAATCCGCCTGTTCGCCCCGTCCCATTGTCAGGCGGGTACCGGTCAACGGAAGCTGTTGCGATTGTCCTTCTGACCAGATGGTGAGCGTGATTTCTTTCATGAACGCTTTCGAGAGAGCTTTATAAATCCGAAAATGCTGTTGTCGTCAGTCCGAAGTTTTTGGGGTATTCCCCGACGATGCCTGCGGCAAAAAAACGTATCACCTTCTCGGCTCCGTCACGCGGGACGCGGCCCGCTTTGTACTGCTTCCAAAAATCTAAGCGATCATTGCGATCAATTCCTTGCAATTGCTGATTCAAAATTCCGGCCTCCTCCAAAGACTGACCAAAGCAGGCGATGGCATACATAAAATCCTGCGGTTCAAACGTCGTGAGCAGGTCTTTCAAATGATCGGCAGCAATATCAGCGGCGCGTTGCGGCGTTAAGGTTGCCGCCGTTTCTCCGGCTTGCAGGCGGACGAGAGTGGGCGGCAGTTGCCAGATACTGACGCCGCTGCCTGCGCTCTGACCGTAGCGGCTGCGGCTCAGCGCCAGAATGTGCCCGTAGAGCGGCAGCAAAGCTCTGGCATTGCTGAAAGCGCGGTCTACCGGCAATTTGTATTGCGCAACCGGAGCGGAAACGTCTACTCGATAATTTGCGGTTTGCGCATTGATTGCAGCGATCATTTCGGGATCAAACAC
>JAXLQQ010000036.1:0-54595 GCA_046331525.1 Blastocatellia bacterium | reverse complement strand
TGTTATCACCTGCCGTACGCTGAACTTTGAGAGCTATCAGGGGTATTTCAGTCGTCAGGAAATCCCGGTGTTTCGCCTTGGCGAACTCAGCCGCGGTCAACAAGAAGAATATATCAACGCTTATCCGACAGAATTTCCCCAACGTTTTGATCGGCAGAAGCTGCTGCAACAGCTTCAGACAGCCTCACAGATGCAGCCGCTCGCTGCCGTTCCTTTGCTGCTGAGCATCATCTGTCTGGTTGTAGACGATCCACAGGGCGTACAACTTCCCGCACGTCGTAGCGAATTGTATGACAAAGCGATTACCAAACTGCTCCAACGCTCACGCGGAGGTGCATCATTGTCGGATGTGGCGGCAGCGGATAAGAAACTGGCACTTGCCCACGCAGCATTGGAATTATTTATCGGCGCTGACCGCGAACTGCAATTCGATAGATCGCGCCTCCGCTGTGCCTTAAGCAATGGCTTGCGTGCAACGGGGCATCGTACAAGCAAAGCTAACAACCTGATCGAAGACCTAATCGAAAATAGCGGGCTGCTGCGTCGCACCCACAATGATGACTATGAGTTTTTGCATCTGACCTTGCAGGAATTCTTATGTGCGGCGGCATTGGCGGAGAGGGTTCAATCCAAAGGATGGTCAGCAAAGATTCGGATTGAAAAAAGAGACGTGACGATTCGCCAATTGACCAATGCCAAAACGTGGGATGCAAATTGGCCAGAGGTGCTTGCCCTTTTCACAGGATGTCTGAACAACATCTTGGATGTTAAAGCACTGCTGAATATCATTGTCGCCGGGCAACAGGACGATCATTATCGTCATCGCCTTACCGTTGCTGCATATTGTTTAGCTGAAATTGGCGACAAGAAAAGCTTGATCAACGAAATCAATGAAATCACTAATACTGCATTTTGGTGCTGGTGGCGTTTCCTTTATGAGCGGGTTTATTGGAATGACAGGTATTTAGTTTGGATTGAGGATTTACAAAACACTCTACCTAGCCTGATCCAACTAAAGGGGGAGATTCAGATAACCACCAGCGACGTATCCAATAAAGCCGCAATACCATCTGTATTAACTCATCTTTTGCGTACAGGCGATACGGCCACAATCCCTATCGCCGCATCGGCTATGCAAAAAATCGGTGCTGCCGCCGCGACAAATGAGGTGTTGGCGACATTTGCTGAAGTACTTATATCCAACGATGAAACCGTTACGGAGGCTGTTATTGGCACTATTAAAGTATTCGGTGCTGCCGCCGCAACGAATGAGTTTTTGGCGGCGCTTGTGGCACCACTGCAGTCTGAAGATCCAAACATTCAAGACGCTGCTATAGAGGTTATAAAAACAATTGGCCCTGACGCCATACCGCCGGAAATCCTGGCAGCACTGGCGGAAGTTCTGCGCTCAGGAAATAGCAAAACAATAGAACATATTGTTGAGGCAATAAAAAGAAGCGGCGCTGCCGCTGGCGACGAAGAGTTCTGGCAGCGATGGTGGAGGTGCTGCGTTCGGGAGATAATGATGCGAAATACTCGACGGTTAGGGCGATAAAAACGTCGACTCGCCGCAGCGACAAATCATGGCAGCGATGGCAAGAGGTATTGCGCTTAGGGGATGCTAGTGCGAAATACGCGACGGTTAATATTGGTGTCCGGCGCTGTCACCGCGACGCCGGAAATCCTAGCGGCCATGGCAGAAGCGCTGCTCAGAGGATAGTAAAATGCAAAACGCGACGGTTAAGGCTATTGCGGCAGTTAGTCCCACCGCGCAACAAATGAGTTTCTGGCGGCGCTGGTAGAAAGTGCTGCGCTCGGAGAAGAGGAAATGCAAAATGCGACGGTTGAGGCTATTAGAGCAATTGGTCCCCACCGCCGCAACAAATGAGTTTCTGGCGGCGCTGGTAAGTGCTGCGCTCGAAGGATGTGCCGTTAAAATATGTGGCTGTTAGAGCTATAGAAGCTATCGGCCCAACTGCAGCAACGAATGTGGTTTTGATGGAATTTGGCAGAAAAGCTAGGCTTAGGCAAATGGAAAGCACAATACATTGGTAAAAAGATTATAGAACGTATTGGCAGCGGCCAATTCTGGAACAATTGGCGGCCATGCTTCATTCTAGGAATTGGCGAACCATAAGGCACTGCCATTCCGTGGATTATTGAAGTGGTTGGCGCTGTCGCAGCGGCGCCGGAAATCTTGGCAGCGCTGGCAGAGGTATTGCGCTTGGTGATATTTTAAGGCAAAATACGTGACGGTTGAGCTTATTGGAGAAATCGGCCCCGCCGCGACGCCGAAATTCTAGCGTCTCTAGCAGAAGTATTGCGCTCAGGGCAAAACACAGATGTTGTCATTTGGGCTCTGGAGAAGCGCGGCGTTAACATAGCACCGAAACTCTAGCGTCGTTGATACAAAAATGCTGCTGCTAATTTAATACAAGCAATCGGCCCCGCCGCCACCGGCCTCGGAAATTCTAGCCTCTCTGGCGCAGGCGCGCTCTCAGGAGCTAGTATTGCGAGAAATACGCGATGGTTAAGGCGATAAAAGCACTCGGCCCTGCCGCCGCAACGCCGGAGATCCTGGCAGCACTGGCAAAGGGTATTGCGCTCGGAGATCAAAACCCACGAGATGCAGCTCTTAGTGTTATAGGAGCACTCGGCGGTGCCGCTGCCGCAATGAGTTTCTAACTGCGATGGCCGAGTTGTTGCGCTCGGAAGGAACAAAGACGCGTATTGCATAAATATGCAATAGAAAGAATCAGCTTCGCCGCCGCAGCAAATGAGTTTCTAGCTGTACTGGCGGTAGCACTACTGCGCCAGAAGATCAAAATACAAAAAGCGCGGCCACCTGGGTTATAGAGCACTCGGCCCTGCCGCCGCGATACCAGAAATCCTGTCAGCGCTAGTGAAAGAAGCTCCGCTACCGGAGATCGATATGAGGCCGTTAAGGCTATTAATAGAATCGGCGCCGCCGCTGCCACTGATGAGTTTCTGGCTGCGCTTTGTGGCACTACTGCGCTCAGAAGATCAGAATACCCAACGCGCTGCCCTCCTGGGCCATGAAAGCGGTTGGTACTGCCGCTGCAACATCAAAATTCTAGCGGCGCTGGTAGAAAGTGCTGCGCTCAAGTGATAAGGTACTGAAACAAGATGCCATAAACAGTGTAGGGAGTGCCATAAAGGGGCAAGGGGTATCAATGCTCGTTGAAACTATCAGGAATATTTTTCAGGATTTTCTATTGGAACTGCCTGCCAAGTTGCTGAAACCGAGCCTTCGCATTTTCAAGTTGAGAAATTCTGATCCGCACAATACGAAGGCAAAACTGTTGCAGGATTTGTGCCGCGTGACAGGCAAATGACGGTCGCCTGTCCAATTTATTGCATAACCGCCCGTCGTGTTTTTTCAAGCGATGCAACGCTGCGAGCCAAAGTCGCCATATAGAGAGTATGGAGGAACGCGATGCGTACCTGGATTGTCGCGCGGTTCGATTTCATGATACGTTGCCAAGTCATCGGAGCCGGTCAACTCCAAACCAGAAACTCCCAAAACCCGCCAGCGCAGCGGATTTGCACGATATTTTTTATCACGGAGGATTATTGGATTAGTTGCGTCCTGAACGATGGAATTCGGTAGAGCTGTACCTTACCGTCCCCGGCAGGAGATGTCCTGAAAAACAACAAAAATAGAAAAAACGACGGAACAAAAGAACCTGATTTGGAGGAACAGGTATGACCGAAATGGATTCTTTGAAAGAGCCAGAACCGGAACACAACGTTAGCGTTAATGAACTTAATCAGAAGGCATCGCAGAGCCTGGTGAATCGTTTGAAGTTATCTCTGAAACGATACTCATCTCTCATTGGGAATACTGTGAGAAAGAAGGTTTGGGATCGCTCTTTACATGAGGATGTCGAGCAGGATGTTGCTATACGAATAGCAAGAAAACTATCTGGATTCGATCCATCAGATGCGGCAAAGTTTGGTGGCTGGATTTATCAGACCACCGTACGTGTTTGCCAGGAACACCTCAGAAAGCGCAGAAATCGCTCACTTGAAAATACCTTTTACGCCAATAATCCGGGTGAGTCTGACGATACAGTAGCTAATCCCAGCGGTACCCCAGAGCAGATCGCCATTCGCAATGAACAAAAACAAAGGCTTTATCAAAAACTAGCGGAACTGCCGGAAAAGTACAGAACCCCAATTATCCTGCACGACATTGAAGAGCTTTCGTGGGAAGAAATATCTCAAATAACAGGAATCAATATTGGGACGCTGAAGTCACAAGCTTCGCGTGGCCGCCAACTCTTGCTCAAAAAACTGACAGCAGATTCGAGCCATAATAGAAGCAATTCTGAAGATAAAGGAGAATAACTATGACAGAGTACAGTGAAGAACAACTGATGAAAGACTTGCAGCAAGCAGTGGCCCTCCATCCGACACGAGACGAACTTGAAGAGTATAACTTGCAGGTCGTTTCCAAAGTATCAATCATCTCTGACGTGCAAACGGCATACTGCCGCAAACACCTACAAGCCTGCCCGCAATGTCAGGCGATTTTTGAAGAAATGGCCGCCTCATTTGTTCCCTCAACCCCTATAGAAGACGCTCAACGCGTCCAACGAATGATGGCTGCGGCGCGCCCCCTGCTACAGCAACGCCAGGCAGAAGTCGCAGACGTGCGCCCAAAAAAAGTAAAGAGCGCTTCAGATTTTGTTGAGGAAAAAATTCTTGCTCCATTGCGAGCAATGATGCGAGAGGTGGCCGCTTCCATCACACTACCACAACCAGCACAGGCCAAAGCCTATGCGGACGATGATACTGATTTATCAATAGACAATGACACAGTAAAACGATACTGCCTGAAGTTGGATTTAGAGACAGGCGCAATTGTACGAGTAAGTTCTGATAACCTTGATTATCGGGGCACCTTTCTGGATGTAACGATAGATGATTGGACTATCGAGGTGCTGCTTACTTATTTCAGCGACGAAAATGCGCTGGAGTTTGAGAAACGTCTGATTGGAAAGCGCGTTCAGTTGAAATACGGTGACTTTATTGATTCGCAAGTACTCGAAGAAGAAGCGGGGAATATCGAAGCCGTGTGGAAAATTCCCAGACCTGACAATGTCGTTGGTCAAATCGAGCCAGAGATTCACTTACTGGCCGAGGGCGAATAATCGCCAATCGTCCGAAAATCTTTTCTCAGTCGTCAGGCAGGCTTCTTCAGGAAGCCTGCTTTTTTATGTGCTCCCATCCAACGCCTGCGCGACCTATTCACAATAAAATTTCCCACCCCAAAATAATTTCGTAAGGACTGCAACGTTCGTTTTCCCACCAGCCATTATCTTGATGAAAGCATCACGAAGAGATGCTTGAGTTCACCCCATTCATTTTTCCAGATCGGAGAAAGGACGCTGTTATGAAGAAGCTGATCACACTGGTTTTGCTCATTGTCGCACTAATCGCAGGCTGGGATTATTACCGCCGCTATGAACTCCGCCAGAAGCTGGGGCCAGGCGTGCAATTGGCACACGGGCATGTCATCGAGGCGGAAATCGAACGCGACCTGGTTCTGAGTCAGTTAAAGAGCGGAGACGAAATTTCGTTTCGCGCCAAAACACAAATGCCAATTGGAACGACGGCTGTCGGAGACAGCTTTTTGATGGACGCGCATCTAATCGCCCGTGTTACGCGCAAATCACAATCTGAGGCATTGCACAAAAATGTTGTGATGTTTGCCTTCCAAAAAGTCTGCCTGCCCGGTGGTTGCTACAAACTCAAAGGGATGCTGTATGACTCTGCCGACCCAATGCATGACCGCGAAGCTCCGATGATTGGCTCGTTCGTCGGAATGGAATTCGGCCCTGTTGGCATCATTGGCGGATTCCTGCTCGGTATCGTAGTTCCCTATTATTACGGCATGCACTTTGATGCGCCGGAATGTTACGTCTTCGATGACATGGGTGCAGGCAGTAAAGTCAGTATCAAACTTCACTACGCCGATTACATCCCCTTCAACCTTCGTCAAGCACAATCAACCCAAGTAAAAGGAGCATTCAAAAGATGAACAGAACAAGTCTCAAACAAATCGGGCTGCCGTTTTGCCTCGGAGCTTTATGGCTGACTTCAGTGGTCGCGCAAACACCCACGAACCATTCCACTGGCAGAATGAAAGGCAACACCAGCATCGCCAATAATACTGCGACCAAATCAACCGACCGCGCACGACCTGCGACAGATGCGTCACAAAAGGCTCTCGAAACAAAAACTCGCGCTTCCAGACGCGCAGAACCGACCAGAAAGGCGGCAGAGCCAACCACACGTACTGCGGCGCAAAAATCCAAGGCATCGGAGTTGGCCAAATCCAACCGCTCAAGCAAAGCAATTGGCGGCGAGACAGCGGCGACCAAACGTGGCAAGGCCGAACATAAGCAGTTCCAGGAAAAGTACGGCAATAAAAAAGGTCGCCTGAATGAGCTATCAATGACCGACATCAAGACGCGCAAAGGCATTCGCCCTGACATCGTAACGCCAAGAAATCGGCCTGTAGAACTAAAGCCGGATACTCCGTCGGGGCGCAAGGCAATGGAAAAACAGATCACGCAATACGAGAACACAACAGGGCGACGCGGCATCCGTGTGTATTACGGAGAAAACGGAACGCGGCGGGCGGAACGAACTCCATATCGTGACTGGAAAGCGCGCGAATATCGTCCCATGCCATAACTCTGCACTTAACCGCTGCCTCACAAAAAATCGGGATCAAGTGAATTTCATCTGATCCCGATTTTTTTGTAGAAAGGAATTCCTGAATGAAAGTTGTGATCTCCCCGAAACTCGCCTTTCTCCTACGTTCACCACTTGTGGCTCGTCCAACCAATATCCTGGCGCAACTCAATCGTCAAGCACAGGAATTGGCACGAAAGGCGCATTACACCGAATTTCACGCACCTGCTTCGTCATCGTTAGTGCCAACGACAGATCACCCGGCAACAAGGCGAGTGCCATTCAATCAAACCGAGCCATTGGCGCTGAACCCAATCTGAGATTTGAGTTTCATTGAGGAATCCACATGAGAGGCTATCCTCGTGTTTTGCGCCGTGATGGAGATATGAAGCTGTTGCCACCCACAGAAATGCTGAGCTACCTGAATCGCTTTGTGATTGGGCAGGACAACGCCAAGCGCGCGCTGATCAATGCGGCCTATATTTCCGGCTTGGAATTGCTAACACAGGCAGGCGTCATTGAAAATTTTGGCACGCTGCCCAAACAAGCTGTTGCTTTGATCGGCAATACTGGCACTGGAAAATCCCATCTGGTCAGAACGCTGGTCAGAATGCTGGTGCGACCATTCAGTTTTCACAGCGCAACGGATTTGGTGCAGACAGGCTATGTCGGCACCAACATTGAATCCATGATGACACAGGCGTTCGGTCGGGCTGGCTATGACCTGGCCAAGGCGCGGCGTTTGATTCTTCACATTGATGAATTCGATAAGGTGCGTTGCCATCACGATAGCTCCGGCCCGGATGTCAACGGCGAAGGCGTACAAAATGCGTTGCTGACATTATTGGACGGGCGTCCAGTCAGCGTACGACGCGACGGTTCCCGCGAAAGCGCACACATAGATTTACAAACCGAAGGAATGCTGTTCATTTTCACGGGCGCGTTTTCTGGGCTATCTAATATCGTCGAACGTCGCTTGGGTCGTCATCGGCGCTTTACTGGCTTCGTCCATCACCGTCCAATCTCGTCGGGCACACAATTAAATTGGAGCGAACATTTACAGACTGAAGACCTGATCGAATTCGGCCTCATTCCTGAATTGGCGGGACGCCTGACACAGGTTGTAGTGCTTGACCCTTTGTCCATTGCAGACTTAGAAAAGATTTTGATTAGCGCCGAAGATTCGTGCCTGCATCGTTATCGAAATCTTTTTGCGATGCACGGCATCATGCTGAAAGTTACGCCCGATGCTGTGCGCGCTATTGCCGAACGCGCATTTTATCTGCACACCGGAGCGCGTTCGTTGGATCGCATCGTCAGCCGTGTGTTAGAGCAGGAGGTGTTTCGTTTGGGAGAATATGCCATCCATCGTGTAGACAAACTCATTATCACCGCTGAAACCATTCAAACGGGTGCGGCGCAGGCATTTCGCGCGGGCAGCGCCTTTCGGCATAAATCTTCCGCAACGGAATCGAAGGTTGTGCGGCAATAACGAATTGCGGCATCATGTATTCATCTGCCGAATTCACTGGCCGATGCTTTCAAGGCAATCGTAACAATTCCAAGGACTCGTACGACCGGCATCACGGGTTACCAAGGAACGAACTCTTTGTTATCTATGAGATATCAAACCTGCGAGGCTGAGCTGGCAAAACAAGCCCGACAACTGTTTCAGGGACACTACGACCAGCTTGAAGCAGTCAAAGAGACTTTAGCGGCCATCAGAGAAAATGATTGGCTCGAAAGAATCAATTTCAGTGAAGATTGTCTGCTGATGTTGGACGAATTGGTCAAAGCGGCGGCGATCAAGAAAGATGCTCGCCCGGAGGACTTTACCAATTGGCAGGAGGCAAGAAAATATTATCCATTGAGAGGGGCCGCGCAGGAATTTTTTCGCGCCTTGCCAAATCCTTCCGGGCAAGAAAATCATCTGGCGCGACAGAGTCTGGGAAGCGCATCCATTGGAGTCTTGCTATGGGTTCATCCAGGGAGGCCAGGAATCCTGACTGCGTATTTCCGCGAAAATGAACAACGAATTTTCTCCAACTCGAACGCGGAATTTTGTTGATGGTGAACAGCGAATTTTGTCCCTTGAACACGGAATTTTGTCATCGTGAACAAGCGGCAATAAGGTTTGAGAGTGTGACGCTCTGGCAAAACCAATGAATTCGGCAGAGGCTTCTATCCCTGCAACTGCTTTCAGAAAGGATAGAAGAACATGCCCAATCCCGGACTTGCCATGTACGCCATCAAAGAAATCTTACGGCTCAAATACGAAGCCCAACTCGCAACACCAAATTGTCCACAGCCTCGGCCTCTCCGTCGTGCCCGCCTGTAAATATCTCAAGCTCGCCCAGGCCCAGCAACTGCGTTGGCCCCGTTTACTGAACTGAGTGAAGCGGCCTTAGCCCAACGCCTCGGACTCAGCGATGATCCTGCCCACGACACTCCGCCTGCGCTGGATTTCGCCACCATCCACCGCGAACTCCAACACAAAGGTGTGACGCGCTCTGCTCTGGGAAGAATATGCCGCCACGGCTACCGACCCCATCAGCTATACGCGCTTCTGTGTTTTGTAACGCGCCTGGCGGCAACGACTCAAACCGACCTTACGCCAACGCACGTGGCGGTGACAAACTCTTTCTCGATTACTGTGGCGCGGACGGTGGACATCATTGATGCTGAGACGGGCGAAGTACGCCCCGTCCAGATCTGTCGCCGTCTTGGGCGCGTCCAATTGAGCGTCCTCATGCCGAAGCCACTGACACAGAGCTTGCCCGATTGGCTCACTTCCCACGTGCGGGCCTTCGAGTTCTTTGGTGGCGTCCCACGGCTATACTGTGCCAGACAATCTCAAAAGCGCCGTCACCAAAGCCTGTCGCTATGAGCTGCTGCTCAATCGCAGTTATCAGGAACTGCTGGAACATTACGGCACTGCTGCTTTGCCGCCTGCCCAGCCAAACCCCGCGATAAAGCCAAAGTCGAAGTCGGCGTGCAAGTCGTCGAGCGCTGGTTACTGGCACGTTTGCGCAAACGCACCTTCTTCTTTAGCCGACGTGAATGCCGCGCCCAATCTGCCCTGACTGGCTCAATCAGCGCCCCTTCAAAAAAACTGCCGGGCCCCACGCCATTCCCAATTCGAGGCGCTCGACAAACTCCGCGCTCAAACCACCGGGCCGCAGCGCTACTACTATGCCGAGTGGAAGAAAGTACGCGTTCATCTGACTACCACATTGAAGTGGACGGCCACTATTACAGCGGGCAATCCCACAAGGCCTCAAACAGGAACTCGAGGTGCGCGTGACCTCACTCACGATTGAAGTTTTCCAGCACGGACAGCGCCTCGCCGTGCATTCCCGCTCGGAGCGCAAAGGCCGCCACACGACCTTGCCGGAACACTTGCCCAAAGCCCATCAAGCCCACTTGAATGGTCGCTCACACGCTTCCTGCACTGGTGGAGAGATCGGCCCCGCCACGCAGGAAATTGTGCAGTATCTGCTTGAACACCGCGCCCATCCCGAAATGGGCTATCGCCCTGTTTGGGGTTGCTCGGACTGGCCAAACGCTTTACCGCGCCCCGCCTGGAAGCTGCCTGTCAAAGAGCCGTCGTCATTGGGGCGCTCACCCGGCGCAGTGTCGCTTCTATTCTGGCCCAGGGACTTGACGCGCAACCCATACCGGAACCACCACCCCACAGCCCTGCCCGCCCACGAGAATCTGCGTGGTGCGAGCTATTACCAATAACCTTTCCAGAACGGAGAATCTATGCTCAATCAACCAACCCTCAACGCTTTACGCACGCTCAAATTAATTGGTATGGCAGAAGCCTTTGCCCAACAACTGGAACAACCTGCCACGCAACAGCTTGCCTTTGACGAACGCTTTGCCTGCTCGTGCAATGCGAAACGACCTACCGCGAAAACCGGCGTTTTGATGTGGTCTAATAAAACAGGACACGAAACTCATTGTAGAATATCAGCATGAAGAAATATGACAATGAGTTCAAAGCCCAAGCCGTCAAGAAGATTTTGGAGGGCCAATCGGTCGCTTCGGTGTCCAGGGAACTGGGCGTGGCCGAAGGGGTTTTACACCACTGGCGCAAAACGAAAATAGCCCAGGCAACGAGCGCCGAACAGGAAGTGCTGGAATTAAGGAAACGACTCAAAGAAGTGGAGATGGAGCGTGACATCCTAAAAAAGGCGGCGCTTATCTTCGGGCGGGGCACGTAAAGCGGTGCGAATTTATTGAGAGTGAAAGTGGCAATTATCCGATTCAGGTGTTGTGTCGAGTGATGGAAGTGCATCGCTCGGTCTACTACGCCTACTTGCAGAGGAAGAACCAGGCCCCAACGGAAGCAGAGCAGCGCCACCGCGAGCAAGTGAAAGAGTGTTTTTATTTGCATCGGCGACGCTATGGGGCGAGACGAATTGCCAAAGAACTGAAAATCGGACGGTTGCGGACGCGGCGGTTAATGAAAGAGCAAAGCCTGGAGGCGATTCAGCCGAAAAGCTATGTGCCGCGCACGACGGACTCCAGGCACGGCGGGCGGATATCGCCGAACTTGTTGAAAGACAACCCGCTTGAAGTGAAGCAGCAAGGCCAGGTGATGGTGGGAGACATCACGTATTTGGCGTTAAGCAATGGGAAGTTTTGTTATTTGGCGACCTATCAAGACAAATACACGAGACGAATTGTGGGTTGGGCAATTAGGGAAGAGATGACAGCGGAATTAGTCGTCAGCGCGTTACAAATGGGATTAAGGCGTGGGCTGATCGGGAAAAATGCCATCATCCATACCGACCGGGGCAGTCAATATGTGGCGGATAGTTATCGAGAGGTGTTAAGCGGACACGAGTTGAGGCAATCCATGAGCGGAAAAGGCAACTGTTATGACAACGCGCAAGCGGAGAGTTTCTTTGCGCGGTTCAAAACCGAGTTGGTGGAAGGCGGGGGATTTGAAGATGTGGGGCAAGCCCGCAGTGAAACCTTCAGTTATATCGAAGGGTATTACAATCGCATTCGCAGGCATTCGGGCATCGGCTATTTGAGTCCGCTGGAGTTTGAAAAAGAACTGGCCAAGAAGGAAAAAGGGCAAGAGGAAAAAAGAACGAAAAAAGAGGAAAGGAGCGTGAGTTTTGTGTCCTGCGGGACTTGACCACCTCATTCTGTCTGGTGCTGTCTCGCACGCGCTTGGTTTGCCATTCAGCACCGAAGACGATGACATCGAAATCTGGGATTACAAATCCGGCTCAATGCCCAAGAAGAATTCCTACGAGATGAAAAGCTACCAATACCAGATGCAAGTGTACGCAGAGCTTTATCGGCAACAGACGGGCGAATATCCTGCGCGATCCGTGCTTGTGTTTGTTGGAGAACTGGGCGATGACAAGGAATGGGCCAAAGCAGAAAAGGATTTGAATCCAGCACGGTATCCAATGCTCGTTTATGCGGGCCCATCCAGTTCCCAAACACGTGCAAGGAGCAGTCACCGATTTTCACAACACCGTCGAGGAAATTGAAGCCGAGCGATTACGCCCTCACAGCTTGCAGTGGCAACCTCCGACACATCCCGTTGATCAGCAAACGTGCGAAGCGTGTGAACTACGATTCAATTGCAGCAGTTATCCGAGCGGGGCGAAACTGCGCGCTGAACCTTTGTAGATAAAAATCATTCGCAATGCAGTGTCCCTTGAGCCCCATCGCCTGTTGTTATAAACTGCGCCGCAAGCAGCAGTCCATATCTGACAATTATTTAGAATTCCGATCCGTTCAATTGATACAGTTCGCAGGATAGCCCTGTTGCATTCATACAGGGAATCGACGCCACGCTGTTTGAGCCAAACAGAAAATGCCGGTTCGTTCTCAGGGAACACGTAAATCACAAGCCGAACAAGCACTTAGTAAGTTGGAAATCCATGCATAGCCAGAAGGGAGAACCATGAAGAGATGTGCCGTTGTTATTGGGGTCAATAAAACAGGTGATTTGCCTGTGCTGAATGCCGCCGCTTCCGGGGCAGATGACTTTGCCAAGTGGGCCACGCAACAAGGGATTGTTGTTACTTTGTTGACCGATGCGAACAGTGGCAGCGTTACGCTTAGTGACATAAAGAAAGCCATCCGAGCCTACGTCCAACAAAGAACGTTTGATCAGCTGATCGTTTTCTTTTCCGGGCACGGAATCCTACGCCGCACCAGATTATGAACTGTGGCTTCTTTCTGGCGCGCCGGATGATCCAGATGATGCCGTCAATGTCCCAGGCTCAATCTGGTTAGCACGAAATGCAGGCATTCCCCACGTTGTTTTCATCTCAGATGCCTGTCGGTCAAGACCTAACACTACCCGTCTAAGTCAGATTCAAGGCGGGGTCGTCTTTCCTAACGAAACACCTAAAACACCACGACCAACAGTGGATGTTTTTTACGCAACATTACCTGGTGACCCAGCACTAGAGGTTCCTCCATCAGTAGCGGTACAAAATCATCGTGGTATTTTTTACGGAATGCATTCTGAAAGGATTGCGGGAACAATCTCTAATATCCTCATTGATATTGGAGATAAAAAGCGCAATGAATGCAATGGGTAATTCCCTCGTGGGAATTAAAATCCTTTTCGAACAAGACGTGCCTAGCAAGCCGCGTCAGAAGTCAATATCAAATTACAGCAAGAACCAGACATTCGGGTTGAATCACATCTCCCCAAATTCTTAGCAGAAGTGACACCAGATCAATCGCCCCTACTGTCTTTTCCTAAGGAATCAACTACCACCACTAGAAATCCTCGAACGGGTCAAATTGTTACCGTCCGACGGGCCGGAGCAATCTCTAAAAAGCCGAAGAAGCCTGTATACAAGGATGTGATTGATAGTTATCAAAAGGCCGCATTCGCACCTAAACCGTCAACAGTTCGTGGCAAAAAAAGAAATGCATCCGTTTCTGCTGCAATAGATAGTTTGTTACAAGCTCGAGGCAGGGAGAGTTTTGAAACGCGAACAGGGTTCACTGTTATAGGCACTCGCGTTGAGCGGGCGATTGCCACAAAATCTTCGTGTGACATTTTCGAGGAATCCGGTGCTTTTCAAATTCGCGTTCATTCAACAACGGATAATCAACCGCAATCGTTGCTGGCCGAATTGACGGGGGGGAATGGAATCCCACTGGCAATATTGCCTGGATTTATTGGGACGGTTCTGGTTGAAGAAGGTAGAGTAAAGAGCATTGCCTACGTGCCAAGTCGCCAAACAAATAAGTATAGGCAGTATGAACGAGTTTCGGAGGCGGTTGAGCGACGAAGAGCTTTTATTGCGGTTGCCACACAAAATGGTTCTTTCCGAATGGAGAGAGGCCCAGAAGCATTAAATGGAGCAAAGTATCTTCGTGAGTTGAAGGGCATTGATCCTATTTTGGGGCTGTACGCAGTGTATGCCTATGCCCAGGCTGGCGATTTCGAAGGTGTTGAATCGGTCTACCGATACATGAGTTATGAACGTGAGCCCGTACTATTTGATGTTGCTTTACTGGCGGGCAAATTGTTTGCGGAGAATGATCATCCGACTTCCCCTTTTTGCCCTATGCTGACACAAGGGTGGGCGTTACTTACCCCATACAAAAAAGAGTTGCCAAAAATTATCAAAACCGTGAGCCGTAATTTAGTGCCAGGGCTGTGGACAACATTCACACCAGAAGCAGTGAAGAAGCTCTGGTCTGCTATTGAGAAAGGAAAACTCGTATGAAACTTATATTTATTCATGGTCGCGCGCAACAAGGCAAAGACCCCGTACAGTTACAAAAAGAGTGGGAAGACACTTGGCAAAAAGGCTTGGATCGAGCAGGTTTACAAAGGCCACCGTCAATTCAAGCTGCCTTTCCTTTCTATGGCGATGAGCTTGATAAGCTCTTGAAGGAACTCGACGCTCCAATGGTTGAGGATGTCGTATATCGGGGAGCGGGTTCTTTGACGGTGTCGAGGCTACTTTCCGTGGCGAGCTTCTCTATGAGATGCAAAGATGCAGGTGTTTCTGATGCAGAAATTCAAGCTCACTATAAGGGATTGCCCCAGGAAAAAGGCCCATTAAATTGGGGGTGGGTGCAAGCCATATTGCAAGCCCTCGATAGAACGCCGCTGGGAGGGGGAAACCTTAGATGCTTTTACTCGCGATGTGTATGTTTATTTGACCATTAAAGCCGTTCGTAAACGGATTGACGCTATCGTGACAGGCGTTTTTTCTGATGGGCCTTGTGTTGTGGTTGCACATTCGTTGGGCACAGTGGTTGGCTAAAGTAATGTCTTAAGCAAGTTACCTCAAACAGTTCAAGTCAAGAAATATATAACTGTGGCTCTCGGGCTAAATGCGATCAAGAAGAACGGAGTCACTGCTCAAAATGCCTCCCTGCGTCGAAAGCTGGCTGCTCAATGCTTACGATGATCGAGATGTTGTGGCGCTTCATCCGCTTGATGGTAACACCTTCAACATTACACCTGCGATTGAGAACAAAATGGATGTTGATAATCAGACGGATAACCGACATGGGATCATCGGGTATCTCAATGACGGTGTTGTGGCAACCAAAATCCGCGAAGCGCTTGGATAATTTTTAACTGTCTTTAGAGACGTTGAGTGTCGGGAGCAGTAGAGAAGGAGACCGAGAATCAAGCGAGGACTTCCTACTTGGAAATTATAGCAACTTCAAGCCGCTTCCTGACAGTACAAGAGCAAAATCTTGGGCTTCGATAATTCTCTGGGCACATTTTTGACTCTCCATTGTCCGAGAACAGATTCGGCAACGATCCCTTCCACATTGTTAACCTCATCAAATTTTCCAGTGCTACCAAAATCATTGCCGTAGTAAATTTTTCCGTTTGGATCAGCGACTGCAAGATTTAAATTATTCATTAATACTCCCCAGAATCAGGGGAGATCAGTGTATACGAATGTCGCTCGGAATTCAGGTTCACCTTCTCCAACCTCCACCAAATATTCAATGAAATCTTCTGATCTAATTGCCGTTCTTCATCACGAAAAGAATTTGTATTGGTGCAAGGGGAGACAAGATATTCGGAAGATAAATTCTCTCCCCACCCTTGTTCGTTATCAGCAGGAGGGGTCGAATCAGGATGAGAATGATAGTAGTGGAAGTATCTGGCCGAGTGAATCAGTGCGGCTTTAAGTAAAGCAGCGCTAGGATTATGGATTTGTCGTTGCTCACGGAGATATTGTCGAACTAATAAAGCGGCCCCTGCTACCAATGGGGTAGCCATTGATGTTCCAGTATCATAGACATAATGGTTTGGGGCATCGGGGAAAATATGCCAAGGGTCAGGAGCTTCAGTGACCAGCGATGATTTAGTCGAAAGAACAAACGTTCCAGGGGCAACGACGTCAGGCTTGCGACGCCCTTGCACCTCCAACAAAGAATGATCTGCTAAGGAAGGTCCTCGACTGCTAAAAGGGGCAAGATGGTCAACAGAATCCGTCATCCCGTCGCGCTCGATTGGCCGGTGAGAAAATTTCTTACGCCAAGCTCCATAAGTAAGTTGAATATCAGGGCGATCATTTTCACAGGCCCCCACCGTCAGGCAATTTTTGGCAACGCCAGGCGTAGATACATTTTTTTGTGTCAGGGGTTCTCCATGATTTTCTTGACAGGCAGAATTGCCTGCGGCAAACACAGCTAGAAAATCCTTATGATTCCAGACAAATTCATCCACTTGCTCGCATCTTGACGTAAAGCGACTATCGGCTAGGTTAACTCCCCAGGAATTCGAATGGACACGCGCACCTTGCTCGTGGCAGCCTCGAACAAGTGAGCAGGGGGGTTAGGAGGTGGTCTACAGATGTAACGCCTGCCTGAAAGAATAACTCCGCTTCTGGTGCTACACCTTTGATGGTAAGATTCATCGAACTCGCCTGGGTTCCATTTCCTATTGCAATACCGGCCACATGAGTCCCGTGTCCGCTCTCATCAGCAACAGGTAGCCCTGGCCGATACGGCTGAATTGCTTTGACACGCCCACGAAAATCAGGGTGTAGCGTATTAATATCTCCATTATCCAACCCTGAATCAGCTATAGCTAAAATTTCCGCTTTCCCAGTCAGGTTCAGGCTTGCCTCGCCAACACTGCTTGGCGGAACACCAATCACCCTACAAGCTACATTACCAAGAAGTGACACTTTTAATTCTTCTTCCAAGTAACGCAACCCAACCTGTCGAATCAGCAAGTCCAGCGCCTGTTCAGGATTAACAACCCCAGAAATGCTAACAATTAAATCCTTCTTGCCCACCGTCTCTACGATCTCAATCCCCTGCGTCCTCCATACCGCTGCCGCCAAATCACGATCTTGGGGCGTAAAGAAACTCGCGTAAAAAGCGTGTGGGATAACCTTCTGTTCGTCTCGTTCAGTGGTGAGTGACTCAGCAGTTTCAAGCGGTTGGTTGGATGGAGATTGATAACGACTCAGATTCAGGCGAATGCTTGGTTGATAAGGCTCAATCCAGAGCTTTCCCGGTAAATCCTCAATGCTCTCCATTGCTTCTTTAGAAGGAATTGCAACGATGTAATCGGGGTAATCTGTCCCACCCAGCGGCTGTAGGATTGTAGCACCAGCTTCTTCCAACTGCTTTTTTACGAGATTTCTTTTGGAGGGGAGGAACCGCACTATGTAATCACGCATTGGCATCGGCATTGACTTTCTCTCCCTTATAGGAGTGGAGGAAGGCAATTTAGCAGGTACCGCCGGTTGCAAAGGTTCCGCTCTATAGCCCCATAATATCGAGACTAACGATTCCGGGGCAGAAACAATCGAAAAAGCTGCTAATTCTTGAATCAAAACCACTTCTGGGGGGAGTGGTTGCGCGTCATTTGAGGAGCGATACAATCGGTATCCCCCCATTTGCCGAAATAATTGCATACGAATCGTATTTTCTGCAAGCTCAATCTTCATTGGCAAGTTTGCTTTGGCATATTGAGGGTTATACTTGTGCTTTAATAAAAGATTTAGATAAACAAGGTTTTGCTCACATGTCCCCCGTTGGTTAATCAACCAGTTCAAAGCCTGGTCAATTTTCTCTTCTTCCCCACATAAAAAATCAGCTATCCGCCATTCTGGCTTAGCTGCCTCTCTTATCGGAAGCAACGCCTTGGAGGCGCTGTGATCATAACGTGCAATCGCTATAGTTAAGCGATCAAGAGCACCAACTCGCGCACTAGCTGCAAGGGGTTTGATCTCAACGTCGCTGCCCGCGAACGCACGAACAACCAACTCATTAACATCTTGAACGACAGCCTTCTGCTGTTCTTCGTTCAAAATTTCGGGAAGCTTTCCTATAATTTCCCCAGCTTCCGCCCCAATCATCTTACTAAGATTGTTGCTTACTTTACGTAAATCGGACATTATAGTTCGCCTTTCTCTCTTAGCTATCCTTCAGCAATTGATGAACTTTATGGGGAAGCGTGAAAGCCCCTTCTTCTTCTTTCCTCAAAAAAAGGCATTTGGGCTGGCGCTGAAAGTGCGAAATAATTTTTTGATCGGAAACATTGGAAAAAACAATAACAGGCAAAGAATTGTTTTTCTCTCTAATTTTCTCAAGCAGATCAAGTCCAGTACGCAATCCGCCTTTAGTGTCAACGTCATTAAAAAGGTCTCCTGGGGGGATCATAATATCCATAATAATTAATTTGATTTGTACCTCGTTACAGTTTAAGTATTCCCAGGCGTCATCTACATTAGTTACCCGCTTTACTTGATACTCATATTCAGAAAGTTTTAATCCTAACTCAAAACTTTCCATCTCATCTTCATCATCAATAAATAGTATCATTGCGCCTCCTTGCAGGTCGTTTCGGCAAAATCATAAGAAATTCTGTAGGTTCGCGATTATTTCCTAGCTTCAGATTTCCTCCTAGTTCCTGCATAATTCTCCGAGCAATTGTTAAGCCGAAACCAGACCCCATAACCCCACGCCTCATAGCTTCAGGTGTGCGAACCCCTTCTTCGAAAATTTTCTCCTCATATCCATCTTCTACACCGATTCCCCAATCTGAAAACTTGATAATAAAATCATATTTTTTCACTTCGACCTCTACACTAATCTTGAAATCATCAAGATTGCGTTTAGCATACTTAATGGAATTCATGAGCAAGTTATACACAACCTGATTTAGTCTTCCTTTATCAACTATAACAACCACTCGGTGTATATCATCTGAGTCGTACTCGATTTTTGATGCAGAAATTCCTTTTCTTCTAATAACAGGCCGCACGATTTGATTTAATGTTTTGATAATAATGTCGCGAAAAACATTGGTCTTCTCAGGCCTGGAAACCTGTCCCCTTAATCCTAACTCATGAGATAACATACCAATTTGATAAAATAAAATTTCGCAATCTGCTATAATATCGTCAAACTTGGCGTCTACTATATATGGACTTAATCTATTACCTCCCCCCCTCAGTAAGCTCGCATGGCTTTTGATACCAACTACTGGAGACTTTAATTCATGAGTAATTTGATCCACTCGCAAACCTGATTTTTCACGTTCGACTATTTGGCCGATATAGTTAACTACATCCTTCAATATTTTCACATCTCGCTCATAAATAAGCTTTCGATATTTATTATTATAACCTACAACAACCGTTCCTATAATTCGATTTCCTTGTGACGTCAGCATCGGGACAAAAATGCGTATCAGATTGTTGTGACCATATTTCTCATATAACTCCTTGTCGAACCTCTGATCTTTCTCAAGCACTTCAGTTTCACCTGATCTAACTATATCTGCCTGAATATCCTTACCCTTTAATGCATGGATGGCATCTCGTTTAAATTCAGCTTTTTGTTCATCAGGGATGCCTTCAATAAACTCGCACTTGATACTGTGTTGCTCAGGAACAATCACAGAAATATTTATATATTCAGCCCCCAGTGTGTTTTTAATTTCGGTAATGATGGTCTTAATTGCACTGTCATAGTCTTTTATTCTAATTAGTTTCTCACCTAGTAAGCGAAGCCGCGTAAGCTTATTATCATATTCAAGGTTTTCGATAATAATTGCTGCATATCGAGAAAGTGACCAAAGACACTCTTCATCTGATTTAGTAAAAGCGGATACCTCAGGGCTTTCAATATTTAGCACACCAATTGGCTTCGTACCAAACTTCACTTCCCGCCCTACCCTCACTAAGGTTTTGCGGATCAAGATGGGGACTGCCAGCGCTGAACGCATATCCTTAAAAAACTTCACATAAATATTTTTCCATTCGTCAGAGGCTACATCATCCACTCTTCGGGGTATTTCCTCTCTTAGTGCTAAACCTGTAATCCCTTTCCCTATTTCGATGTCTGGTGGGGGCGAATTCGTATCGTCATTTGGAGTATCAACCTCCAGCATTCCTGTTCGATAATTTAATAATCTAATTAATCCATCTTTCTTTTCTACTAACTCTAGGCCGCCATCTAATAGTAACTTGAGGACTTCCTTTTTGGTGGTGGCCTCTGCCATTTCTAACATTATTTCTAATAGTTTCCCGAGTCGCTTCCCATATTCTGCCTCTTTGAGTAATTCCGCTTTTTGAAAAGAAAGAGCAACTTGATCAGCGAAATAGCGGATCTGTTTCCGTTCTATAAAGGTGTAATGCCTTTGTTTTCGCGTGTAAATATCCAAGAAGCCAAAAAGCTGATCTTCCGCCCACATAGGCGCACTGAGCAAAGACGCCCAGCCCCGCTGCCGCGCTGCCTCAGAGTAAACATACTTTGATCGAACCTCCGCAACATTAGTTAAGTAAGAGACCTCTCGACGATTTAGATGTTTGCTGACCCGATCATCATCAAAGGCAAGAGTTATTTTGCGATATTCATCGTCCACCGCTTTATTGGCAGCCTCAATCGCAAACTGCTCGTTTCGTTTATCCAAGCGCCAAATGATACACACCGGCACATCGAAAAGTTCACAGGCTTTTTCACAGGCAGCGCGAAGAAAATCCTGCGGCGAATTGACAAGCAAGTGACAGGATAAATCATTTAGAACAGCTACGGTTTTTTGACTGTCAAATTTTTCAATTGCGATTACTGCCTGGCGGGCCAGAATCTCCATTAACTGTTTTTCGGCAACATTAAATGGTCTAGCCTCATTGGAAAACGCATTGATATATCCAAAAAGTTTGTCATCTGAGTAAAGAGGATAGGCAAGGACCGCTGCTAAGCCATATTTACGTGCAACTTCAGGGTCGGCTACTCCTTGCCCTCCATTTTGCAAGTCATACTTTTCGACGACTTCGCCTTTTTCAATTAGATCGAACTTCACCCATCGCTTATTGCCAATGCCGAATTCCAGCCCTGCCAGATAATGCGTAAACTCTTGATCGCTACTGGCACAAGCGATCTGTTTCATTTGCTTGGATTGCAAATCAACCGATACCAGAGCGCACGCGAATCCCCCCATCGCTTGCTGCCCTAACTGAGCAATGCGCTGTAAGGCTTCGTCACGGTTCTTGCACTTTGACGGTATTTCGCTTAAGGCGGCGATCAGGTCAAGCGGCTGTTCATGGCTTGCCATAGGCAATTCCTCATGTCACTTATTGCCGAGAAAATTTTACCCAAAACGACTATAAATCCATCTGAGATGCGATTGGCTTTTCCCCCACCTCAAGATAGTTGCGGCTTTTGCGGTCGTTTGCTGAATCAGTAAATTATTATCACGTAACGCCTGTCGCCAATGGCAAAGAAATCAAACAATGGCTTCTCTCAAATCGTTTAGGCGACTGAGCGTGCATTATGCTGAGATGAATTGTTTTAGTCAATGTCGCATAGGTGTTTAGACATTTTGGGTCTCACTCCATTTTGGATTTCCGCCTCCAGAAATTGGCGAGGTTCTCTGACGACCTGATCGCATCCAGGTACCCGATAACCAAACAACGGAAGCATGATTTATTGAATATTCTGATTCAATAGGAACGATGCGCGGGGCTGCGAAGCGAGCCAAACATAGGTTACAAAACCAGACCTTTTTTATGACCCGGCACAAGGTTTAGGATACAACTCGCCTCTAATCCTATGCGTTTTGAATACCATCTCAGTCGTTGAAAAGGGCAATGATCTTCCCGTAGCTACTGCAAGATTACAGATGGATAAATGCAGACGATCTGACGGTGAAGGATCACTCATTTGAATTTCAGGATGCTGCCAAATACGGCCATCCGCAGCAAGCTTCACATACGAACTGGAATCCACCGAATCCACGCCTGCTTGAAATAAACTCGGCAGGAAATTTGGATGCCCGACTCCAAAGACGTGTAATGGCAAATCGCCTATTTCTTCGCGCACAGCTTGAACGATGGCAATCACCAATTTTTGATCACGCACTCTAGGCACTAGCCCGCCAATCGCAATGCCATCAAAGGGCATTCCTGCATAAGCACGAGCACAAGCACGAAAGCTTTCCACATCCCATCCTTGCACGCAGGCATATAAGGGCAAATCCTTGCGGCGACGATTGACGAGTGCCCAATGCGCATTCGCAATGGTCAAGCGTTGCCGCTTTTTGGCATCGCGCAAATCCATTCCTGGTGGAATCGGAAAGTCGAGCGTAAAAGCGACGTCGGCTAGTTGTTCCTGCACGCTCAACACGTCACGAGGATGAGAGGTTTCTTCGCCTGTGTCTGTTTTCAACTTCAGGATGCCGAGTTGCCGGATTAAAAATTCACCCGTGCATGGGCAAACAAGGAAACAAAACCACCGGAATCCACAAACAGCGGTAAGCGCGGCTCTTGGTTCATTGCACGCACATAATGAACGCTAACCATCATGCCTGCGCCAACCGTGGCAGATACGGTTGAATCAGCTTATCGAGAGGGTACGTCTCCAAAGGTCGTAACAGGAACGTAGGTGGGAAAATGAATGATCCCGCGGCGTGTAATGAGCTTGTCGGTAAGTCGGTTTCATGCAGTTTTCCGTTGGACTTTGCTCGTATCGTGATCGAACCACAAAGCAAAGAGGTTCACTTGTTGATCCACGGGTGAGTCGCAGAGTTGCTTGGCTAATGATTGAATCTGTCGGTTTCCTCGCCACTGCTTCACTGCCAGAATATGTTTGCATTCGTACCCTGCGCAGCGGCCCGTGCGTATCCTGACAATCACAAATCAGTTGCCTCGCAACCGTGCGCAGTACGTGTATTGCTCAACGCCTCCGATCACACGATATGTTCCCGCTTCGGCACCAGTAATTTTCAATCCAGCGCGCGACGGAGACGATAGGGGTCAACATGGGAGGGCCAATTGGGTAGGGTCAATTTTTGTTGGGGAACCGCTTCTTTGTAGCAATAGGCAGAGCGCGACTTTGTCAGTTTGGTTGCTTCATCAATCCACCGTTTTGCGCGCGCGGCGGAAAGGCCACGCACCGGAAGCAGTTCAGCAAGATCGGCAGAGGCAAAGTCTTCGATGTCGTGAATGTCTGCTTGCTGTAAGCGTTGCGCCAGCTTGCACTGCCCCGGAATACGTCGCGGCTTCATCCAAACCGCTGGCAATCATCTGCTGCAAAACGCGAATCCGTTCCCGCAGTGGAATGATGTCGTGCGGACGGATTGTTACAGCAGTGTCATCGCGCTCTTTTCTGTCAACGCATACATGGCAAGTAACAGGCGCACCAACGATTCGCACAGTCGCTCTACTTCAAAGGCATAACAATTATTTTGCGTTGCGACCTCGTCGACATTTCCCAGCCGTGTCCACGCTCTTGCCACCACAGCCATCCGCAGCGCTGCCAGTAATCGTTTGCCGGAAATGCCCAGGAGACTGACAAGTTCGTGATTGGCATAGCCTAGTAGGATGGAAGGTTCCTGTTCCAATTGCTGCACCAAACCATCCAACTCTTCAAAATCTACCGGCAAGACTGGCTCGCAATCGCTACTGCTTGCGGCGATGAGCAGCAAAATCCAGAAAGGTCAAATCAGGATGTGCCTGCAACATATTCCGAACAGCAAGACCGTTGCGGGTGAGAGAAAATGGCGCACGGCAATATGCCCCAGCCGTGTGGCGCGCAACCGATGACGCGGGCGGCTCTCGTCTTCCTCGACTACCGCTTCGACATTCCGGCCTGCTGCATTTCATCAACCAGCGTTTCGACTTTAGAGGCGCTGTTGCTGCGCTGCCAACGATTGCCCAAAGACCGATTTGAGTTGCGGCAAAGAGCGCGCCATTCCACTTGCCACTTCGGCGACAACTTGCTCAGCCAAGGCGCGTGGATCAGACAAGCCTGAACGGATCGGTTCAAATTTGCCTTGAGGATATTGTTCAACGTGACGATCCCACGTCGGCGCGAGCAACAATGCTTCCCCTTCCGTGTCCAACCCGCGTCGCCCGGCTCGCCCCACCCGTTGCCACACGCTATTCGTCGAGAGCGGTTGAAATTCAACACCATCGAAGCATTGCAGGTCATACAACACCACTTGCCGCACCGGTAAATTCAATCCCATCTCCAGCGTAGAGGTTGCCACTAACACATCTATGCGTCCCTGACGAAATCCCTCTTCGATGGAGCGTCGTTGTTGGTGTTTGAGGCCGGCGTGATGATGCTCGGCACGTAATCCTGCCGACTGAAGTTGTTGACTGAGGTGTTCGGCTCGGCGACGGCTTTGGACAAACACCAAACTCTTGCCACCCTCCCGGACATTGCGCGACGCCTGTTCGAGCAACAGCCCAGGTTTTTCATCGGCGCGTTTGTATCGCACGATATGCCACCGCAATGGAATTGGTCGCCAATTGGAATGATACTCAACACCTTCCAGCCAATCGGCTAACTCTTGACGATTGCCGAGCGTCGCGGATAATCCAATGATTCGGGTAAAAGGATTCAGCCGACGAAAGCGCGACAACGTCCCTTCCAGACGTGCCCCCCGATGACGATCTCCTAACAGGTGAAATTCATCGACAATCACAACATCTACAGCAGGAATCCAATGCCAATGCGAACGCCAGGCGCGCGTACAAGCATCCAGTCGCTCCGGCGTCATCACCAATAATTGGGACTTATCGAAAGAAAGTGGATAGGGGGTTGTGGTTCCATAATCGCCTGTAAACACGCCAACCGCAGCATCTTTGAAAAGAACTTGCCATCGCTCTTGCAGTTCAGTAGCCAATGCGCGTAGTGGCGTCAAATAAATCACGCGTGCCGATTGACGTAAAGTTTCTCGAATTGCCTGTTCTGCAAGCCAAGTCTTGCCGCTTCCGGTTGGCATCTGCAAAATGCAATTGAAGCCCGACTGGAGCAGTCCCATGTCGAGCACCTCTTGTTGTGGTGCAGAAAGTTGCATGTATGTTCCTTACAAAGTACTGCGGTGGGGCTAATAGATAGATAATAACAGGAAGATAGTCAACGGCTATTTTATCGCTTTCTGGCGATAAGGATAATAATCTATTACATTTATTATCGTTTTAGAGATAAAAATGAATCAGACTGCTGAGAACTTACGTTTCTTACTTTGGAAGCAAAAGAAACCTCGTGAGCATTGGGCAACTGAGTTAGCCCGGATGGCCAGTTGTACAGAGCACCGTGCCGAAAAACTGCTCCAGGGATCGGCATTAACGACAGCGGAACAAAAGGCCATCGCCCAACTAGCGCATTGCCAGGAAGAGGACATTCAGTCGGCTCGGTTCTTGGGGGAGGAGGTAAATGTGCTTTTTGAAAATATCCGATTTTTGACGGACAAGAAAATTACGGGGATCACAGGCAAAGAGATGGCGAGTGCAATCGGCGTAACGGAGGTTACGCTGTCCCGATGGAAAAACCGAAAACAAACCCCTGAAGCAAACCAACTTGCACGCCTCTGCCAATTTCTCCACATCTCTCCCCGCATTGACTTGAAATCTGAGGCGATCTTTCTTTCCAGTTCTCCTATCGGTGACTTTATGCGCAGACAATGGTTGCGCCAACAAATTGAAGAAATTGACTCACAAACTCTACGGGATTTATTTCCTGCGCTAGAGCGGATGTTCAAATAGATGAAACCAATTAAAGCCGGTGTTACAGGGCATTTTGAGGGAAAGAAGACGTCTTCCTGGGAGGATTTGCGGTTACAGGCCCCTTGGCTAGAAGTGGTACGCATTCTGAATCCAGGCACGGCACCTCGATCCATTCAGACATTAGCGTTAGGCAAAGAACGGGTACTGGAAAATCGGCGCAACCCTATTGATTTCAGCACCGACCAACAGCGGGAAAACGCTCATTGGGATTACTGGTTCTTTTTGGATGCAGCCCGTCGTGGGAAGCGCGCGGTCTTGCTAGAACCATTACGGGCGTTGGCACGAGAGAAAGCCGACGAATTGCAGGTTCTTGCTCCGCAACTTGCTGCCGTACTCGGTTGCCCCTTGAGCATCCATCTGTCAACGGGAGATTACCGATTGGAGAACGAGGCTTTTACTGATCCGCCTCCTCACCAAGGTGAGTTGATTATTGCCACCCCAGAACGCTTTGAGGCGATTCTAATGAAATCCAGCTATGACAAGTGATCAACTCAATTGAGGCCGTTTGTGTAGATGAGGCGCACTTGCTCGGTTCAGTACACCGCGGCCCTCTACGTTGGAATTTCTGCTAACAACATTGCTCTGCTTGCCAGCACCACCCTGGCTGGTCTTACTTTCGGCCTCGATAAAGCAACAGACCGATTACAGGAATGGCTTTCACCTTGCGATGCCATTTGCACGCAGGAACGCGCCTCGCTCTTACACAAAAGAAATCTGGGCGTTAGAGGAAGACGAGGAAGCCAATGAAATTGTGGCGCAACAAGCACACCGAATCGTAGCGAATCCCCAACAGAGCGTATTGATTTTTGTGTATCAAACTGCCTCGGCAGATACGTTAGCGAAAAAGCTCAATGATGATTGGAAGGAAGCAGCCCAGGTGGGAAGGGTGCTTTCTTATCATGCCAGGTTAAGTGCCGCACGCCGCGAGGAGGTACGCCAAGCATTTCTTCGAGGAGAGTGTCGTTGCATTGTTACGACAACGGCACTGGGCTTAGGAATGAATCTTCCGGCAACGCACGTAATTCTCCGTGACAACACATTTCCTGGTGTAGGAAAACTAAGCCTGAGCGAAATCCTGCAAATGATGGGACGGGCCGGAAGAGGAACACAAGAAGGAGCGCCGCAATCCTGGTGCGCACACGCGATGGCTGGAAAGCAGAGGAGCTGGCCGACGCGCTACGACGAGAACAACTACCAGAAATCATCTCCGTTTTTGAGGCAAAGCCAAAATATCAAGAGGGGGCACCTGATCGGATATGCACCTTTGCGAATTCAGTTGCGGCGTTGCTGGCGCGAGAGCCGGAAAGGGGGATGACACTGCCCTCCCTACAACAATTTTTCAGCCGTTCCTTGGGCGGGTCAGTAATGGTGGCGCAAATTCCTACCGCCTTGTCTTGGCTTAGCGATCCAGTACGAGTGTTGGCATTCCGAGATAAACACGAGCGGTACCGATTAACAACTTTAGGGCTACAAACTGTTCGTGCTGTCTTTCCGCTCTCAATGGCGAGTGGGATTGCTCAATTATTACGCGATCTGTTAACGATAGATTCGGAAGATAAATTGTTGGCGTCATGGAAGCCGTTAGACCATTTATTGGTGCTGGAATTGGTCTCCGAAAGGTTACGGAATCTGCGCTTGTTTAGCCAGGAACTAGCCGAACAAGTAGATGGGTGGATGGAGCAACATCCTGACCAAACGCCACTCTTATATCGTCATTGGATTCGCGGACACGTTGGAAAATCACGCGCAGTTGAAATCTTTGGCTCGCTCAATGTGTCAGTGGAGGGGCAACAACTGACGCCAGAGGAATCCGCTCGGCGCAGGAGCTACATAGCGGCCCTGCAAGCCATCGTGTTGTTTGAGCGCGGCGAAGGCCAAACGAGTGAGGAACTGGAGCGTCGCTGGAAAATTAGGAACCTGGAAGGGATCGAAGAAAAGTGGCGCGATGAAATGCTTTGGCTGCTTTCCGGGCTTGCGAAATTATTGGATGTGAGATGTTTTTATTTTCATCTCCGGGAAGAATGTCAGGCGGATGCTGAACGCATCCAACGAGTCAAAAGGCACTTGCGCACGATGCAGATGCAAATCTTTAGTTTGCAAACACATTTGAAATATTGTTCACCTTTGGGAGGAATTCTACGAGCAATTCGTCGCACGCAAACTTCCACCAATGGGATTCGGATTGGGGTGCAATCCATTCGAAGACTGGAAGAGGCTGGTGTCAGAAAACTCAATGAACTGATCCACCTCCAGGTTGAAGACTTCACTAAAATGGGGGTGCGCCCTGATCTTGCCCAGCAAATTCGCAGATATGCGCAAAAGCGGTTGAGATAATACTGCTGTACAAGGAGGTTTTAGTGTTGTGACACTGCTTAACTTAAACACCTTAGTCAAAAGGGAATGTTATAAAAGGGGTAAAATAAGGGAGTTGTGGTTATTCGCCTTCTTGCTGTTTGAGTTGTTCGATCAATGTTCCAGATAGCCAAAGTCCAGCATCCTGAAGTGCTTGTAATCCCGGCGCGATTTCAGCCAGCAATCCGCGTCGTTTAGCCAGGACGATGATGCCGACTGTTCCAACGATATCTATCTGTAAACTACGGGCGCAACGCCGCGCCGCCATATCGTCAATCACGGCAACATAACCAGCATTCCCCAGTGCATAGCTCAAGACGGCCGTTTCCCCTGCACCTAAATCCCACGCTTGTACAAGTGATGCAATCGGGCTGGCATCATCGCGCCTGAGCCACTGAAGCGCACTCAGCTTTTGCGCTGCCGGATCGTTGCTGCCCCCCGCAACAACTTCGTCCCAGACCGCGCCCGGCACGACAATTTCTCTGAACAGTTGGGGCAAAAGCGCTTCCTGATTGCTCTTGCACAACGTAATCATTGGCGATGCGTTGATGACAATACGATCATTGGACACGCGCTAAGTCCTCGGCAATGTCATCTGCGGTGTATTGAAAGGGTGAGACGTGAAACCGTGAGAGGGCATTGATGAACTCAGCACGACTTACTCCCGCAACTTCGGCTGCTTTGCCCTGCGAGATGCGACCGAGTTCATACCATTTGACGGCTGCCGCAAGTCGCATTTCACGCACGAATTCTTCGGGCGCAAAGCGCAAAGCCGAAAAGACGCTTTCGGGTAACTCAATCGGGATTGAAGTCATAATCAATTCTCCTTATTGCGACTGCACGATCTCATCACGGAGCAAGAGGCGTCATTATAGCCGTTTTCAGGTGAATAACCAGCGGGCGTTTCTGCGCCAATTAGATCAGGCTCAGTAACTGGAACCGTTGCACCAATAAGGGACAAAGAGAGGGGCAAGAAGCAATTAGAATGTTGGAATGGCTGAAAACGTATCGAGCCGGATACGCAGGACAACAATGTCGCATTGGACGGGGATAGGCTTATCGGACAAGGGGTAACCATTATGGAAGCTCGCCAATAGACTCGACAAAATGCTATTTCTCATTTGTTTTTTGCGCGTATAGCAGCGGAAGATGAAGTGCTTTTTGGAGGATAGTAACGAGTGGCCTGTCAAATAATCTTTGCGAAGAGTCTATCTCAGTCTGCAGGGTCACTTTCTTCATGAGAACTTTTCTCTTCAAAAACGAATAACGTCGGCTGTCGAAACAAGCGTTTCAGAAAGCGCGTCACTGCAGCGCGCTTGAGATTATCTTGGCGGTCGTGGGCGAGATGGCATTTTTGACATAGTGCCCGTAAATTCGTTTTCCGATTGTCGGTCGGGTCTTGATTCAAATGCGCGGCACTCAAAACAACCTGTCCGGGGCTGAACAAGAAACGCTGCCCATGCACGCGACCGCAGCAGTTCTGACAGCGCCCTTTCGCGCGTACGAAACGTACCCAGTGACTGAGCGACTTCCAATTGGGCGGATACAATTTTTTGTTTTCCGGTTTGATGGGCATCGCTGTGGCTCACTCCCTTCCCTTTTGATAGCAAGAACTCCCACTTCCTGTTCGTAAGTCCCGCGCAATCCAACACGTCGGCATAGTTGTTTTCGAGCCAGCTCTGAAACACTTGATCCGGGGGCGATAATGACAGTCGCCCCGTCGCGCTGGATTGCATTCAGTGGAGCGAACCAGGCCTGGAAGTTTGCTCGCTCACTGCGGCTTGAATGCCGGGCAGCACGCTTTGCCAGAATTCGCTGTACACGGGCAATCGCACGGCCTGCTCCGTTGGAGGTGTGGGTGGCGCGGCTCCCACGTAGGCATTATTGGATTTGCTGCTTGGTTGCTTTCGATAGAATTCAGCAAACAACACACGCGTCATTTTGGGCAGGCCGACACGCTCCAGCCAATCGCGATCTGGCACTTGTTTCGCCAGTTCGCGCAGCGATGCGTCCATTTGTCGCACGAACGCTTCCAGCGCCAACAAATGCGCTTCGATGGAGGGGGCAGGCGGAGCTTGCACGGGCGGCACAAGTCGCAACGGTGGGCGCGTGGGCGCAAACGGTGCGCTTTCTGGGGCAACCGACGTCGGCTCAGAAACAGAGGTGGATTCGGTTGGAATCGCCGTCGGCGTTTCGATTTCGCGAGCCGCGGCTAAATCTGAATTTTGATTTTTTAGTAAAGCTACGCTTTCTGATAAGGGTGCTTCAGCCAATGAAGCAGGAGCGTTTTCCGGTGAAGCAGGAACCAGACGCAAATTTTTTTCGCGTGGTTTGATCGAAGTTGCCGCGACGTTGAAATAAATCCGAATGCCGATGCCGTTCTTCTTGGCAAAATACGCGATCACTTTTCGCTCCGACATCCATTTCAGTGCCTTGTTGAGCGTCGCCGACGCTACACCTGCGAGATTACAGAGAACCTGCCACGCAGTTTGCGCACCGTCGCCGATGATACCAAGCACGCCGGGGCGCTCCCACAACTGCCAGTCGGCACGTTTGAGGCGCGCGTAGATCAGGAACATTTTGGAGCAGATGGCTTCGGCTTCCGGTGAGGTCAATAAATCCATGACGGCGTTATCGATCATGGTGAAATTCATCCGTTGCTCGTCGGGTGCCAGAGTTGTTCGTGGAAGAAATGCCGATTGCATAGCACACCCGAACGTGGTAGTTCTTATGACTGACACACGTCCAGAAGAGGCGCTACAACAGGACATCGGTTACCAGTCGGAGTACCTGTTGCAGGGCCTTTTTTGTTGCGTCAAAAGTGTGCCCGATTTTGTGCCCACTACTGACTAATAAGGCACAGTTTTCCGAAAAATAAGGCAGGTGCAAGCATTGTAATATCAACAACTTGCCGTTTTGTGATAGGTGACCGGCAGTTCTGCAAAACCTTTATCCATCGGTTCGATTCCGATCGCCGCCTCCAATCCCTTCAATAACTTACATCCAAGTCCAAATTGTCAAAGAGCACTTTTGTGTGCGAATAGTGTGCGAACTACGCCAAACTGGCTAAAACTGCGGCTCTATTTCACGCCTTTTTCTTGTACAACATCCCTTCCAGTTTACTGGTCGCTTCCCGCTGCATCGTCGGCAAGACGTGCGTGTAAGTGTCCATCGTGAGCCGAATCGTGGAATGTCCCAGTCGTTCCGAAACAATTTTTGGATTTTGTTCTGCGACCAGAAGCAACGTTGCGTGGGAATGGCGCAATCATACATCCGTATTTGTGGCAACCCGGCGGCTTCCAAAATTGGACGATACAGCCGATACGTGAGACTTGCGTGATTCAAGGGTGTGCCGACGCTCGTGCAGAACACCAGGTCATTTGCCTCCCACATCGGCCCCACTTTCAAGCGCGCCTCGGCTTGTGTGCGCCGATGCTGGCGCAACCGTTCGACCAAGGCCAGTGGCAAAGGCAGGGATTGCCTTCCTTTTGCTGTCTTCACATCCTTGAAGCGCTATTGTCCTTTGTGGCGTTCGAGCGCGCGCAGGATCATCACGGTGTGACGATCAAAATCAATGTCAGACCATTTGACGGCCAGAAATTCCTGAGGCCGCATACCGGTCATTACAGCAAACTCGAAAATCAGCCCGTCAGGACGCTCATTGCAGGCGTGAAGAAAGCGTATTGCCTCTTCTTCGCTCAGGACGCGCCGCTCGACGTATTCCACACGAGGAAGATTCACAAGCGCCGCCGGATTACGTGCGATGAGTCCTTTGGCGAGAGCGTCTTCGAGCAGGGCATTCAAAACGACGTGCGTATGCCGAACGCTGCGGGCGCTGAGGCCGCGCTCAATCATTTCCGTGTAGATGGATTGAATGTCGTCGGTGCGTAAACTTGTAAGCCGTGTGCCGCCGATCCGTGGGCGAAGGTTGCGCTCAAACCATCCCTGGTAACCATCTGCGGTGCGAGTCGTGATGCTGTGGCGGACATTGCGCAGCCATTGATCGAAACATTCGCCCACCGTCTTTCTCGTTGGCTCAACAAAGGCCCCAAGATCAAGCTCGCGCAGTTTGGCAGTCAGGTATTTCTCCGCATCCTTACTTAATGCCACGGATCGAATGATTGTGATAGATGCGCTTGCCAGTCACCTCATTCGTGCCGAGGTAAATGCGCACCAGATAGCGATTCTCGCCGCGTTTGATGACTTGTCCTGCATAGGTCACGCCGCTTTTTTCTCGCGGATGATTTGTCGCAAAGCCTCGTTAACAGCTTCCGACGTGGGAAACACGGCAGCGACATCCGGGGCAAGGGTCACGGTATGCGCTTCCGTTTTTTTGCCGCGCCGCACGACCTGCCAGCGATTGAAATCCGTCTCCGGTTCCACATCATCATTCAGATCATAGTCATCATCATCAAGTAAGGTAATTTTCCTGTTCATACATCTCTTCCTCATTGGGAGTCGCCTCCCTTGCGCTGATAATGCGAATGACATCACCAGGGCGCTCGGTATAAACGACCAGCAGTAACCGGCCCTGTTGAGAGCGCCCGATGCAGCGATAACGTCGCTCGCCCATGGAATGCCACGTGTCCTGCAAAATCACTTGCAGATCATCATCAAAGGCCGTCGCCGCCTCCTCAAACAAAACACCGTGCTTTTCCAAATTGCTCTCCGCTTTGGGCGGATGCCATTCAAAACTCACGCGCTATCCTTTCAATTCAATGTTGCCGCTCGCTTCTCGGCCAGAAATTCATCAACCGACGGCAGCAGGCCTTTCATACTGCCGCGCACCTGTCGAACAATCTCGCGCCGGGCATCCAATTGTTCCGGTTCGCTTTCACGACGTAATGCTTCAATCAACTTTTGTCGCTCGGCATACGGCAAGGCTTGGCCGACCTGAATCAATGCTTCCAATGTACTCATCCTGACTCCGCTCTCCGTAATTTTTCCGCGTGCATACGTTCCTTCAGCTTCGCTCGTGCAGCAGGTCGTCCGATTCGTTTGAGGTCCTCTGCATACTCCCGCAATATAGCGTTCACTTCAGGAGTGTTCTGCACGGTAGCATTGGCTTGTTGTATCTTCTCCCTGAGTTTCAGCGCAGCCTCTTGCATCAACTCCGGGGTCATTTCGATGTGAGAAAGGTCAACGATCACAACTAACCTCCGTTTTCTCAAATCACGCCGTCGCGGCCCAGACGTGAATTTATTGCCGCTTCCCTTCCTGTGTGCGGCAGTTTTTTACGCTGCTTGAGCCATCTATCGACTTCCGGCCAGAAGAAACGCAGTTTGCCGCGCCGTTTGGCCTGATGGCAGGCGATGTCTGTATCTCTCACCCAACAGTGGATCTGCTGCTCGACGCCCGCAAGACTCTCACCTTGGGTGCATAATTTTTCGGCCAGTTGTTTGATCGTCAGAAACATAAAGCGTGATTGCCATAGGAGGCTGAACGGGTTTCGGGCTTCGGTCAGCGAGCGTCTTTCTTGCTGCGGGTTCCTCTTGCCTTAGTGGCAGGCTTCGCATGTACAGCAATAGGCGCAACTTCTTTCTTTGGCCTACCGGCTTTGCGCTCTGCGACGAGAGCGAGGTCGGATTCCTTAATGGCAAACACATTGCCAAATCTCTCGACAGGAAGCCTGCCGCCCTCGATAAGTGCGTGAACTCGCCGAGGGCTAACACCCAATATTCCAGCCGCCTCTTTTACTGTTACTCTATTTTCCATACGCGACTTATAGCATTAAAAAAAATATTCATCAACTTGTACATTTACACCGTAAAACTACTCATAACCTTGTACAGTTTTCCCTGTCACCGGCAATCAACCCTCAAGGAGCAAAGCAATGATCAAACTCGAACGCAACAAACAAATCGAAGCCGCCATCAAGCGCGCAGTTGCCAACCATAACTTCGTCGCGATGACCGCGCCGGGGCAATACCTGGTCGTCAGTGGGAAGTCTCAGGCTGAGTACACCGTCAAGCTGGTCAAAGGCGCGGATGGTCACGCCTGGGCGCAGTGCGATTGTCCGGCGGGTCGTGAGCAGATGGCCTGCCATCACATCATCTCAGCAGGCTGGGTTCACAAAGCAATCGTGCGGATGCGCAAAGCCGCGTAGTCGCAATAAACAGGATGGGCTTGGTAAGCACTGGAACTGCTCGCCAAGCCCTTTAACATCAATCTATCGAATGATTCGGACGAATTATGATGGAAGAACAAGAACAAAAGCAATCTTCTGATTATGGCAAGCTGATTTGCCCACTTCGGCAGCCTGATTTGGCCCACCTGCTGTCAATCATGCACCCATCCTTTCGTCATCCGCGCTCATTCTTGCGGCGTGCCACCGTGCGTTGGAAGCGGTAACTTTCCGTCCCCGTCTCAATCAGATGGGCGCGGTCAGTGAGCCGATCCAGTAAGGCTTTGCAAAGCCGCGCATTCGGGAAGACCTGTGTCCACTCCGAAAACGGTAAATTCGTCGTCAGCACCAACGTCGCTTTCTCGGCGCGTTCGCTGATGACTTGAAAGAGCAGTTCGGCTCCCAGTTGCGCAAAGGGGACGTAGCCCACTTCGTCCAGCACGATCAATTCGTAGCGCGCCCAGCGTTGCAGCGTGCGGCCCAGCAGGTGGTGCGCTTGCGCTTCAATTAACTCGTTCACCAGCCCCGCCGCCGTGACAAAGCGGGCTCGTTTCTTCTGGCGACAAGCCGCCACACATAACCCGGTGGCTAAGTGGGTTTTCCCGATGCCCGCGTCGCCGATCAAGATCACCGGCTCGGCGCGGGTCAGATAGCTTCCCTGTGCCAGTTCGTGCAGGCGCGCGGCGGAGAGGTGCGGCGCGGCGGCGAAATCGAATTCTTCCAGCGTCTTCAGGCGGGGCAGGCGCGCTTCGTGCAGGCGGCGCTGGATGGTATGCCGTTCGCGTTCGTCCACTTCGGCCCCCAGCAACTCGGCCAGATAAGCCAGATGCGAATGATTTTGTTGTACCGCTTCGTGCGCCAGCCGTACGCTCTGACTGCTGATGGTCGGTAAGCGCAGCGCCCGGCAGTGTTCGTGAATGGTGGCGGCGCACAGGTCGGAGTTTTCCTTCATAACGTCATTGATGAAAAGGTCAACCGAATAACTTTTATCTTCTCCTATTACTTTCTTTTCTTCTCGTTACTCATTCCACACTTCATCCCTACTTCGCCCCTAGGGGCGCGGCGTCACAATTTTGGAGCGTCCTTTTGAATCAGTCAGTATCGGCGGTTGCGGAACTCGTGCGAGTAACTCCGCATAACGTTCGCCTACTTTCTCTAATATCCGCTGCCAATCGGCGGAGGTGGGACGCGTTGGATCAAAACCCAGCGGATGGCTTAAAGGTCTTGCATCCTTGCCTTCCTGTCGGTGCTCGACAATCGCTTGATAAAGCGCTTCCGATTGTTCGGCGGCTAGCGAGCAATGTCGGCTTTGACCTGTTTGCCTCTTCCAGCCCGCTCCCATACAACGCCGGACGGCGAGCGGCGGTTCGGCAGCAGGCGTTTTGCGCCTGTCCGACGCCGTGCCATTAAACGGACATTCGAGCGTTTGTCCTGTGTGCGTTTGGGCTTCTGGTAGAGAAAGTCTTCTTCCTTGGTCAACAGATGCCAAACTAACCTCGGCCAGCTTGCGTGCCACCGCCACTACTGCCACATTGTGCCCACGTTTCGTACTGACGCGCTGAAACAAGACCCGCAGTGGCCCCGGGGTTTTTGCGCAAATGTTCTGCCGTTTACCGCTCACAAGCGGGCATCACTGCGTCAGTTTTCAATGCGTCCGTGCCGCGCTTTGGTGCTTCACCCGATTGATAGGTAGAAGGCACCAGTCCGAAATACGAACCCGGTTGTTTGGCGTAGCGGAAACGTTTGATGTCGCCAATGGCAGCTAAGAGTCCTGCTCCAACCACGAGCGAAACGCCCGGAATGGAGAGCAGGCGATCCAGTTGTTGGCGTAGCTGTGGGCGCTCCACGACAAAGGCCGCAATCACCCCTTCTACCTTCTTGCAGATGCTGTTCCAACCGATCCAACTCAATCAGAATCGCCCGCAGCCGTAAACGATCAAGTTGGTCGCACTGCTCGTTGCTGGCTTCACACAACTGCTCCAGCCATTGCCTGCCCACAGTCCCAAAGAGGTCGGCAAACTGATATTCCAGCAAATTGCGATGAAGAATCGAATGCACCGTGTTCTTGAGTTCTGTCCGCCGATCCACCAGCGAGCGCCGATCACTAAAGAGATGGCGTAAGGCTTCGGTATCTGGATCAGGCAACCAGACCAGTGGCAGCAGTTTACCGTGCGAGTTCGGCCAACACGCGTGCATCAATCTTGTCGGTTTTGATTTTGGCTGACCCCGGTCATCTTGGTGCGGATCGGATTGGAGGTCAGAATTTTAGCGGGTGATTGCTGTAAGAGGCGAGTAATGGTATTGGAATTAGTCGTTACTTCCAGTGCAATCGGTCGAACTCGGTGAGTTCAGCGCGTAGCAACTGAATATTCTCGCGGGTGGTTTGAAACCGTAGCGCCGCGATTTGTTCGCCTTCTGCATTGAGCGTTACCAGTTGGGATTCGCGTTTGGCCAGATCAAGGCTGATCCAGCGCAAAGAAACATTTCCCTGCCAATCGTGTGTAGGGGAAACGTCATCGGATACTCCTGTTGAAAAAGCCTTTGGAAAGGGAGCCGAACACATCGGGAAGCCACTCGCGCTTCGCTGGCGAAAGGTGCAAACTCAATTGCGACGCCGAAGCGAGCGACACACATTGATGCGATCTCTCTGGGATCAAAAGCGCGTGCGGCGCGCGACATTCACTTACGACCGCAGGCTCGTAGCCTATAGGTATAGTCGAACGTACCCGCTGCGACTCGTTTCGTGATGAAGTAAGTCTCACACAGCGCATCCCGATGCCTTCCCCACAAGATGTACTTCCTGCGGATGCGTCCACCCGCAACAAGTAATGCCTCCGTTGGGAAAGTAATCTAGGAGTAACTGCGATACCGGCAATCACGGTCTTTTCATACCATTTACGACACGCTGAAAAAACAACTGGTTGTTTGAAGATTTCCCCGCTTGCCCTGGCCGAGAGCTAGGAAATATCCCTTTGGAGTAGACTTTCATCATAGGAGTAGAACACCATGAACAAAAACTAACACGATGGCTCTTCATCAGTTGCTTCCTGGCAACTGTCAGCCCGACCGCGTCGGCGCAGGAACCAAAACCCATACCGGTTCCGCTGCCCAACGACGGCACATTCAAAGTCCTGGGCGCAAAACCCGCTGCGGGCAAAGTCGTCAAAGGCGCGCCGTACTCCGCGACGGCGATGACGGAAACCGTGCAAACACTCAGCGACGGCAATCAAATCATTCGCCGGAATGAAACGAAGCTCTGCCGCGACAGCGAAGGCCGCACGCGCACCGAACAAACGCTGGGGACGATTGGCAAATGGGCGACGCCGAAGCGCAGCAGATTATCACGATCAACGATCCGGTGACGGGCTATTACTACGGACCTGAACCTGCGCACGCATACGGCGGTCAAAGGTGGCGGCATAGTTCGGCTGGCGAAGGCGAAAGAGCAATTGGAGGTGCTACGGAAAATCGAAGACAGGCAAAACGATCCTTCTCCGGTGACCAAACTATGAAGGCCATCGAATTGAACGAGGAGATGAAACGATGGCGGGTGGAAAAACAACAGGCGATGGGAAGCCGCAAGCCGTGACGTGAGCCAGCCGGAAACCTTTGCTCTCGCCGGAAGAAATCAAACAGCAAAAGTTCGCGGCAGCAAATGGGCCGGAAGCCAAACACGCTTACACGAACGGCAAGGAATCGCTTGGCAAACAAATGATCGAAGGCGTTGAAGCGGAAGGCACGCGCGTGACGATCACGATTGCTGCCGTCGGCAACATCGCCCCCCTCGAAATCGTGGAAGAAAACTGGTACTCGCCTGCCTTGCAAATGGTCGTGCTGCGCAAACAACGCGACCCGCGCTCTGGTGAAACGACCTATCGTTTGGATTAACCTCACACGCAGCGAACCTGACCGCGCGCTGTTTGACGTTCCGGCTGATTTCACCATCACCACGAACAAAGCCCCCGTCAAAACCAAGCCGATCAAAGAAGAAGAATAGCGGCAACGTCTTGCTACTACGACCATCACTGACCAGCAGAACGCACTCGTCCGCAGCGCTAGTTCGCTTATGCGCTTGCTGGCCGTGCGCCTGCTGGCCAGCCATCCAGAGGAGAACGATTATGCAAAAAGGATAATTACTGTTGGTTTGTTGCTCGCGTTGTGTTTTGAGCAGCAATATGCCCAACCGCAAAGCCCGCTGCCTGCGCCGACAGGTTCGTATGCTGTGGGGCGAACGATCTTCAATTGATAGACGAATCGCGCGTGGATTTGCCGAGCGCGAAAGGCTACCGCGAGATTCCGGTGTGGGTGTGGTATCCGGTTGCGCCTGGGCGAGCGCTGCTCAACTGGCGGAATGGCGTTGCCCGGTTTGTGGGCGAGATTTTTGCCGGACTCAGCACGCCGCCCGGCAAAGAGAAATACTCGGTCAACACGATTCGCGCGCATTCTTTCGCCGATGCGCCTGTCGCTACGGGGCAAGGCAAATATCCCGTAATTCTTTTTGCGCCCGGCTACGGTTCCGGCCCCGGCGAATATACGAGCCTGATTGAAGACCTCGTGAGTCGTGGTTACATCGTAGCGGGCATCGTGCCGACGTATTTCCAGCCAGTACACAGTGTTTGCCAATGGTCGCGTCGTCGGGCAATTGCAGGTTGCCAGAGACCTGCCTGGCGCCACGCGAAGTCGCCAATCGCCCCGACGCCACGGAACCGCACTGCGCCTGTGGGAAACGGCGATTTGCGCTTTGCGCTCAATCAACTGGAAAAGCTGAATGCCGAGGCTAGCAGCCCGCTGCGAGGCTGTTTGGATTTCACGCGCGTCGGCGTGTTGGGGCATCTGCTCGGCGCAACCGCCGCGAGTCAACTGGCGAAGCAAGATGTGCGGTACACGCCGCCGTCACGATGGATGGCAGTCTGATGAGCGACGTATTCCGCGATCCGCGCATTCCTAAACCGCTGCTGCTTATGCAATCGGCGATGATGCAGGGCAAGGCGGCGCGGAACCCGCAACTGAAAGGCCGAAAACCTGAAGAAATGCTGACACTATTGCGCAGCGCCAGCCCGGCTACTTTATGACGATTGCGGGACGATGCATTCCTTCGCGAGCGATGAGGGCATGCTGCCGTTCGCCCAACCGTGGCCACCGATCATAAATACGAAGCCTGCGCGCGCCCTCGCCATTGCCCGTGCTTACATTGCGGCGTTCTTTGACCAAAGCCTGTTAGGGAAATCCTCGGCATTGCTGAACGGGCCGTCATCCGACTATTCCGAAGTGACGTTTGAGAATACCTCTGACAAGTAATAACCACATCCGCTAACGCTCGTGACTTTCTCCTATTGACAATCTGTAGAAGAGGTCGTACCCTTGGTTTCGTTACAGACAGCCTATAGGAGGAACCATGAAGTCAACACACCCACAACCGAAACAAACCGATCTCTGCAGGAACCTTGCACCTGCTCATTCTCAAAACGCTCTCGACCGGCGAATTGCACGGCCTCGGCGTCTCCAACCGCATCGCGCAAATCACGCAAGGCGTCTTTCAGGTCAAACCCGGCTCGCTCTTTCCGGCGCTCCATCGTGATGGAAGAGGCGGGCTGGCTCACGTCTGAGTGGGGCGCGTCAGAAAACAACCGGCGCGCGAAATATTACAAATTGACCAAAGCCGGACAGCGCCAATTCAAAACCGAAACTGAAGACTGGCAACGTATTGCGCTTGCGATGTCACGGGCGCGTTGCAAGCAACGTAGGAGAACCTTATGCCACTGCTACCCCGACTCGCCAGCCTTTGGCGCACCCGTTAAGCTGTCCGCAGCAGGAACAGGAACTGAACGAAGTAATCTAGGAGTAACTGCGATACTGGCAATCACGGTCTTTTCATACCATTTACGACACGCTGAAAAACAACTGGTTGTTTGAAGATTTCCCCCAGTTTGCCCTGGCCGAGAGCTAGGAAATATCCCTTTGGAGTAGACTTTCATCATAGGAGAACACCATGAACAAAAAACTAACACGATGGCTCTTCATCAGTTGCTTCCTGGCAACTGTCAGCCTGACCGCGTCGGCGCAGGAACCAAAACCCATACCGGTTCCGCTGCCCAACGACGGCACATTCAAAGTCCTGGGCGCAAAACCCGCTGCGGGCAAAGTCGTCAAAGGCGCGCCGTACTCCGCGACGGCGATGACGGAAACCGTGCAAACACTCAGCGACGGCAATCAAATCATTCGCCGGAATGAAACGAAGCTCTGCCGCGACAGCGAAGGCCGCACGCGCACCGAACAAACGCTGGGGACGATTGGCAAATGGGCGACGCCGGAAGCGCAGCAGATTATCACGATCAACGATCCGGTGACGGGCTATTACTACGACCTGAACCCGCGCACGCATACGGCGGTCAAAGGTGGCGGCATAGTTCGGCTGGCGAAGGCGAAAGAGCAATTGGAGGTGCTACGGAAAATCGAAGACAGGCAAAACGATCCTTCTCCGGTGACCAAAACTATGAAGGCCATCAAATTGAACGAGGAGATGAAACGACGGCGGGTGGAAAAACAACAGGCGATGGAAGCCGCAAGCCGTGACGTGAGCCAGCCGAAACCTTTGCTCTCGCCGGAAGAAATCAAACAGCAAAAGTTCGCGGCAGCAAATGGGCCGGAAGCCAAACACGCTTACACGAACGGCAAGGAATCGCTTGGCAAACAAATGATCGAAGGCGTTGAAGCGGAAGGCACGCGCGTGACGATCACGATTGCTGCCGGTGAAATCGGCAACATCGCCCCCCTCGAAATCGTGGAAGAAAACTGGTACTCGCCTGCCTTGCAAATGGTCGTGCTGCGCAAACAACGCGACCCGCGCTCTGGTGAAACGACCTATCGTTTGACCAACCTCACACGCAGCGAACCTGACCGCGCGCTGTTTGACGTTCCGGCTGATTTCACCATCACCACGAACAAAGCCCCCGTCAAAACCAAGCCGATCAAAGAAGAAGAATAGCGGCAACGTCTTGCTACTACGACCATCACTGACCAGCAGAACGCACTCGTCCGCAGCGCTAGTTCGCTTATGCGCTTGCTGGCCGTGCGCCTGCTGGCCAGCCATCCAGAGGAGAACGATTATGCAAAGGATAATTACTGTTGGTTTGTTGCTCGCGTTGTGTTTTGGCGTAGCACATGCCCAACCGCAAAGCCCGCTGCCTGCGCCGACAGGTTCGTATGCTGTGGGGCGAACGATCTTCAATTGGATAGACGAATCGCGCGTGGATTTGCTGAGCGCGAAAGGCTACCGCGAGATTCCGGTGTGGGTGTGGTATCCGGCTGCGCCCGCGAGCGCTGCTCAACTGGCGGAATGGCTGCCCGGTTTGTGGGGCGAGATTTTTGCCGGACTCAGCACGCCGCCCGGCAAAGAGAAATACTCGGTCAACACGATTCGCGCGCATTCTTTCGCCGATGCGCCTGTCGCTACGGGGCAAGGCAAATATCCCGTAATTCTTTTTGCGCCCGGCTATGGTTCCGGCCCCGGCGAATATACGAGCCTGATTGAAGACCTCGTGAGTCGTGGTTACATCGTAGCGGGCATCGTGCCGACGTATTTCAGCCAGTACACAGTGTTTGCCAATGGTCGCGTCGTCGGGCAATTGCAGGTTGCCAGAGACCTGCCCGGCGTGCCACGCGAAGTCGCCAATCGCCCCGACGCCACGGAACCGCACTTGCGCCTGTGGGTCGGCGATTTGCGCTTTGCGCTCAATCAACTGGAAAAGCTGAATGCCGAGGCTAGCAGCCCGCTGCGAGGCCGTTTGGATTTCACGCGCGTCGGCGTGTTGGGGCATTCGTTCGGCGCAACCGCCGCGAGTCAACTGGCGAAGCAAGATGTGCGCGTACACGCCGCCGTCACGATGGATGGCAGTCTGATGAGCGACGTATTCCGCGATCCGCGCATTCCCAAACCGCTGCTGCTTATGCAATCGGCGATGATGCAGGGCAAGGCGGCGCGGAACCCGCAACTGAAAGGCCGAAAACCTGAAGAAATGCTGACACTATTGCGCAGCGCCAAGCCCGGCTACTTTATGACGATTGCGGGGACGATGCATTCCTTCGCGAGCGACATGGGCATGCTGCCGTTCGCCCAACCGTGGCCACCGATCATAAATACGAAGCCCGCGCGCGCCCTCGCCATTGCCCGTGCTTACATTGCGGCGTTCTTTGACCAAAGCCTGTTAGGGAAATCCTCGGCATTGCTGAACGGGCCGTCATCCGACTATTCCGAAGTGACGTTTGAGAATAATTTCGACAAGTAATAACCACATCCGCTAACGCTCGTGACTTTCTCCTATTGACAATCTGTAGAAGAGGTCGTACCCTTGGTTTCGTTACAGACAGCCTATAGGAGGAACCATGAAGTCAACACACCCACAACCGAAACAAACCGATCTCTTGCAGGGAACCTTGCACCTGCTCATTCTCAAAACGCTCTCGACCGGCGAATTGCACGGCCTCGGCGTCTCCAACCGCATCGCGCAAATCACGCAAGGCGTCTTTCAGGTCAAACCCGGCTCGCTCTTTCCGGCGCTCCATCGCATGGAAGAGGCGGGCTGGCTCACGTCCGAGTGGGGCGCGTCAGAAAACAACCGGCGCGCGAAATATTACAAATTGACCAAAGCCGGACAGCGCCAATTCAAAACCGAAACTGAAGACTGGCAACGTATTGCGCTTGCGATCACGGGCGCGTTGCAAGCAACGTAGGAGAACCTTTATGCCACTGCTACCCCGACTCGCCAGCCTTTGGCGCAATCTGTTGCGCCGTCCGCAGCAGGAACAGGAACTGAACGAAGAACTCGATGCCTATCTGGAACTGCTGACGGAACAGAAACGCAACGCGGGGCTAATGCCGGAAGCGGCGCGGCGTGCGGCGTTGCTGGAACTTGGCGGCAAGGAGCAGGTTAAAGAACAGGTACGCGAAACCCGCATTGGCTATTGGCTGGAAACGCTCTGGCAGGATGTGCGCTTTGCGGTGCGGGTGTTGCGCAAGCAGCCGGGGTTTACCTTGATAGCGATCCTTACCCTTGCACTTGGCATCGGCACGAACACGGCGATTTTCAGCGTCGTCAATGCGGTGCTCTTGCGTCCGTTGAATTTCAAAGAGCCGGAGCAGTTGGTGTGGTTGTGGGGGACGGTGCCGAAATTCAGTCAGGCCAATCATTCGCCCGTCGAATTTCTCGCCTTTCAGTCGCAGCCGCAATCGTTCACCGAACTGGCGGCGTATCGCCCGATGTCGTTCACGCTCACGGGCGATGCGCAGCCGGAGCAGGTGCAGGGCATGATCGCTTCGGCGAATTACTTTACGTTGCTTGGCGTCCCGCCGTGGCGCGGGCGCAGCTTTCAATCGGCGGATGGTCAGCCCGCTGCGCCGCGCGTCGCCGTGCTTGGTTATGATTTGTGGCAATCGCGCTTCGGCGGAGATGAGCGCGCGGTGGGGCGGACGCTGACGATCAATGACGAAGCGGTCGCGATCATCGGCGTGATGCCGCCGCAATTCTCGCTGAATCCCGTAACGAAACTCTGGCTCAATCCGCGTCAGGGTGTGCCTGATTTTCTGATGAACTTTCGCGGCGATGTCCGCACGTTGCGCGAGCAACATTACCTGCGTTTGCTGGGACGCCTGAAACCGGGCGTTTCACTGATACAAGCACAAGATGAACTCGATGCGCTGGCGGCGCGGCTGGAACAGCAGCACACCGATCAACGCGGACACGGCGCGCGCCTCGTTTCGCTCTCTGAACTGTTCATCGGCGATTTGCGGCAAACGCTGTGGTTGCTGTTCGGCGCGGTTATACTGGTCTTGCTGATTGCCTGCGGCAATGTGACGAATCTGTCGCTGGCGCGGGCGATGGCGCGCACGCGCGAGTTGACGATTCGCGCGGCAGTCGGCGCGAGCCGCTTCAGGCTGTTGCGCCAGTTGCTGGTCGAAAGCCTGTTGCTGGCGTTGGCAGGCGGGCTCGTCGGCTGGTTGCTCTCTGTGTGGGGATTGAACTGGTTGCTGGCGCAATACCCCGATGCGATTTTGCGCGCGCCAGAAATCAAACCCGATGTGCGCGTATTGCTGTTCACGCTGGCGGTCGCCGTCGGCACAGGCGTGCTGTTCGGTTTGCTGCCGGGCTGGCTGGCGACGCGGCGCGATTTGACGGGCGTGCTGAAAGAAAGCCCGCGTCACGCTACGGGCGGAGCGGCGCGCACGCGCTTGCGGCAATCGCTGATCGTCGCCGAAGTCGCGCTGGCGCTGGTCGTACTCGTCAGCGCGGGTTTGCTCGTGCGCAGCTTCGCGCGGTTGACGGCGGTCGAGCCGGGCTTTGACGCTGCTAACCTGACGACGTTTTGGCTGACGCTGACCGGAGCTAGGTATGGCACGGAAACAGCGAACGTGCGCTTTCTCAAAGACCTGACGGCGCGGCTCGAAGCCTTGCCCGGTGTGCAGGCCATAGCCCTCAGCAACGACTTCCCGATTCAAGGCACGGACACGCACGACAGCCTCGCAATCGAAGGCCGTAACCTCGCGCCCGCCGAACGCTTGAACGTCGGTTTGCACGTCATCAATCCACGTTATTTTGCGGCGATGGGTACGCGCCTGTTGCAGGGCCGCGCGTTTGACGAACGCGACAACACCAGCGCGCCGCCGGTCGTGATGGTCAACGAAGCGATGGCGCAACGGCTCTGGCCGAATGAAAACCCACTCGGTAAACGGCTGCGGTTCGGCGCACCCGATCAGCCGTGGAGCGAAGTCGTCGGCGTCGTCGCCAATCTCAAACACGACGGCTTGCAACTGGCCGACAGCCCGCATTGTTACGCACCGCATTTGCAACAGCCCTGGCCGTTCATCACCGTCGCGCTGCGTTCATCGCTGGAAACCTCCGCGTTGCTGGCCGCCGTGCGTCAGACGGTGCAACAGCTTGACCCCAAACTGCCGCTGATCGAACCGCTGCCGATGACGGCGCGGATGGAACGCACGCTGGCGACGCGCCGACTGACGCTGACGTTATACAGCCTGTTCGCCGTGATCGCGTTGCTGCTGGCGACGATTGGGCTGTACGGCGTAATGGCTTACAGTGTAGCGCAACGCACCCACGAACTCGGCATTCGCGTCGCGTTAGGGGCAACCGCGCGCGATGTCTTCCGCCTGATTCTGCGTCAAGGCATGACGCTCGTGGCGCTAGGCATCGCGGTCGGCATCATCAGCGCGCGACTGGTGAGCGGCTGGCTGGCGGCACAACTTTTCGGCGTTACGCCCGCCGACCCGCTGACCTTTGCCGCGCTGGCGGCATTGCTGGCGTTGGTCGCCTTAGTGGCGTGCTGGATTCCGGCGTGGCGGGCGACGACGGTTGATCCGATGATTGCGTTGCGGTGTGAATAGAGGAGGCTGATGACGATTACGTCGCAGGCTTCGTCACGGAAAGCGGCGGAGATACGGTTGCCGTTTGAGCAATATCATTGGCTGATTTTTTTGTCGGGGTGTGTCAATAGCTCGGAACCGTTTTTATTCATCTCTGATACAGGCGCTTCCATCACGGTTATCAATGAAACACGCGCGACGGCGTTGGGGTTGACGCTGCGCGATAAGCAACGCATTGCAAGTGCAGATGGTGGCGAAGGCGCGATGAGCTTTGTTTTTGCGAAAGGCGTCACGTTGGATTTGGTCAGCGCACAGTTTGCCTCGGCACAAGTGGGGGGGGGCACGTTGCTCGCATTGGCGGAAAAATTGCTGGGGCATCCGAATTACGCAAGTGCGCACGTATCCGCCCGCTGCCAATGCAAGCTTACGTGTTGACGACGTGCTGCTCACGATCAACGACCGGTCAGCGGTGCAACCTACGCTGTTTCAGATAGAGCAGATGCTGAAAGAGGAGGGCCGCGAAATACGGCTGCGCGTGCAGCGCAGCACTGAGCCATTGCAGCTTCAGTTCAAGTTGAAACGAACGATCTGACCGATCTTTGGTGTTGCCGAAAAACTTAGCGACGGAACGCAGCGGCGTTATGGCTGGCCCACTCGCGGAAGGTGTGCGCAGGCCTGCCAGTGATTTCTTCCACTGTCGAGGTTACATACGCGGGTTGACCGAGCGCCGCCTGCCACGCATTCAGCAGCATATTGATGGCCGGGGCTGGAATCACGGTTTGCAACTCGGTGCGGGCTTCCTCCGGCGTGATTTCTTCCAACCGTAGCGGGCGTCCGATAGCTTCGCCGAGGATGCGCACCTGCTCGGCTTGCGTGAGCGATTGCGGGCCGGTGATGATGTAATTCTTGCCTTCGTGACCTGCCTCGCACAACGCACGCACCGCCACCGCGCCCATGTCGCGCTCATCCGTCGGTTGCGTAGCCGCGTCCGCATACGGCCAGTGAATGACTTCCGTGCCTGCGCGAATCCGCTTGCTCCACCAGACCTTAGCATTCAGCGCGAACATCCCAGGCCGCAGAATCGTGTGGCGCAAGCCCGCCTCTTGCACGCGTCGTTCGAGTTCTTTGTGCAGCGTCGCGATGGGATTCGGCTGCTGAAAGAAAGGATGCGGCGTCTGATGCGGCGCGGTGAACAAGACGACATGTGGCGCGTAACGGGCGATGCGTTCGATGGCGGGCGCTACCGCCGTCAGCGGCGCAGTCCACACGATGAATACGCGCTCGACCTCAGCGAGCACCGCATTGAGCGTTTCCGGGGCAGCCAAATCGCCGCGCACAAGTTCAACTTCGGCTGGTAAGTCTGCCGCTTCGGGATTGCGCGTCAGCGCGCGCACGCGAACCTGAGCGGCAAGTAATTGCGTGATAACCTGGCGTCCGATGTTGCCAGTCGCTCCGATGATCAAAATGGGTTTCATACCCGCCGAGTGTAAGCGACGCGGCGCTGACCGTGTAGCGAATTCACTGCCACCGGCCAAAAAAACTTCTTGCTATTGCCGCGCCATATCAGTCGTGTTACCGTCTCTATACCTTCCCCATAGAAGGGGTCACCCGAAATAGAGGAAACAAGATATGAAAGAAAAACACGATGTCTGGCAAGGCACACTGGCACTGATGGTCTTGAAGACGCTTGAGGCAATGGGGCCGCAGCACGGTTACGGCATTGCGCGGCGCATTGAGCAGATCAGCGGCGACAAGCTGGCGATCAATTACGGCACGATCTATCCGGCGCTGATGAAGCTGGAACAGGAAGGCTATATCGCGGCGGAGTGGGGCGCGTCGGACAACAACCGGCGCGCGAAGTACTACAAACTGACGCGCGCAGGCCGCAAACGATTGGCGAAAGAGACGGAGAAGTGGGAAACGACGACGGCAATTCTGGCACGCTTCTTTACACCGCAAGAGGAAGCCTGATGACGCTGAGAAAATTTCGCGGCTGGTTGCTGCGACTTTTCGGCTTGTTCCGTCGCAAACAACGCGAGCGCGAATTTGCTGAAGAGTTGGAAAGCCATCTGGCTTTGCACATTGAAGACAACCTGCGCGCGGAGATGTTGCTGGAGTGATGACCGTCAATAGTTAATTCCGCCGCCGACAATATGCGCCGGGTGGGCTAATTGGTACGATGAAAGCCGGGCAATTGGAGCAACGACTGGAAGCCTTATCAGAAGCCTTGCGCTTCCCTGCCACGCGGTTTCTTTCTCCGTAACATAAGAGCTAGCCAAACAAGTCCATTCTCGAAAGGAAACAACGTATGACGACCTTATTTCTCGGCTTGGATGTCGGCTCCACGACTTTTCACAAAGTCGGCCTCCAAGCCGATGGCAGTATTTCGCTCAATCGCCGCTTTGCTATGAGCGAAGCCAATTTGATTATGGCTTTCAGTGACCTCGGCTAACAGGTACAGGTGCATCTGGAAGCAGGCGAACTAGCCCCTTGGGTTCGTTCCGTAATCGCGCCTTTGGTACAGAAAGTCGTGATCTCCCATCCTCAGGCCAATGCCTGGATTGCGCGCGATCCCAATAAGTGTGATCAACGCGATGCCTTCAAGCTCGCCGACTTGCTGTGGATGAGCCGTGTCCACGAAGTTTATTACACGGAACAACAAGCGCGCCGCGACTTCAAACTGTTGGTGCAACACTACGATGATCTATGCCAACAACAAAAACGACCCAAACTGAAAATTAAAGCCCGCCTGCGCCTGCATGGCATTATCGTGCGGGATCGTCGCGTCTTTCTGGCCACCGGGCGCGAAAAAGCTCTCCCGCAAGTCGTCTCCCACGCGATCAGAACCGCGATCACCCAACTCTTTACGGTGCTGGAACAAACGATCACCACACAAAAGGCCGCCGAAAAATTGCTATTGCAAGCCGCCCAAGCGTTTCCAGAAATCGCTTTATTTGAAGCCGTGCCGGGTATCGGCCCGATTAGCTCGACTTTATCCAATCGCGCTGCGTAGCAGACCGCGTCAGTTAATCGCTCGAATAACGAACGTGGTATTTTCACGATGTCATCCTCGAAATGCGACATTTGAAAATGGCAACTACTCCACAAACAACGTCTTACCAAGGCCAATGCGTCGCTGAAGGTGGGTTGCTCTTTTTCGTACCACGCAGTGGTGCGAACAACCTTCGTTTCGCCTTTGATCACAGCGTTGGCCATCAGCGTCACCAGCGAGAACAGTCCGAACAAAAGCGGCGTCGAACGTGCAATGGCCAAGTCGTTCCATTGCCGTTGCGTCTCGATTCCCAGATGCGCGCGCGCTTCTTCAAAGGTCACTTCCATCCGCCAACGGCGCACGAACCAAGTCAGCATCTGAAGCGGTTCGTGCGTCAGCTCGGTCGAGAGAAAGGCGCACGGCTCAAATTCTCCGCGCACATCGCGCACCAGTACCCAACGAATCGGCACATACGGCTTGCCGGTCGTGCCCCACAAACAGGTTTCGCTGTACACCTCGACTTGACGTTTGCCTCCGCCATACCAGTTTTCAACTTCCAGCTTTTCCCATTTTGTTTGGCGATCTTTCAATCGCTGCGCGGGCGAAAGACGCCGCGCGCCTTTGATGCGAGGCCGTCCTTGCTGCCCGGCTTTGCGCTCCGGCGCGAAGTCATACAACTGCGCATCCATCCGCAGCCGCGTGATCAGGCTGACGTTCTTGCGCCGACTCACCTGATCCAGCAAGACAAACACGGCAAAGCTGCTGTCGGCCACAAAGACCAACGCACGCTCCGGCAGCCAGCGCGAAAGCAGCGCCATCATTTGCCAGGCGCGCTCGGTCAACTTTTGATGCGCCCGCTGCTTGGCCGCGTAATACCTTTCCGACGGACACAGCACAGTCAAAAAGGGCAAGCCCCAAATCGCATTGGCCCACCACACGCCCGTCAACAACATACAACTGAGCCAGCGCAAGCCGCTCGCTTTGACAAAATGCGAGTGCGAGAGAGCGGCACCGGGTCGCGATAGATGCCTTTGGCCTTGATCCTCGCTCCGCGCCGCCGTTCAAGGGTATCGTCCAATCCGAAGACCAAATCGCCAGTCGGGGCGAAAGTCGCAATCAACAAGCGCAACAGCACACGACTGGCCTGAAGCGTCGGCCAGCGCGCGATTGAGCACGCGATGATAATTCTGGAAGTGCTTGTCATCGCTTTTGCCCATCACTTGCAAACAAGCCGTGACCGTGCGCTTGCCAATGGCCAGAATCGCGCCTGTCAGCAAAGTCTGCGCGTTGACCCAAACGGACTTGGAAAACAGCGGTTGAAACTCTACGATAAAGGGCAACAGTTCGGCGGGCAGTGTAGGTATCATGAAGACTCTCGTGGAAAAGAAATCTTCAGGAGCATACGCGGCCTGCCGTTCTTATTTCAAAGAGCAAAATGGATAAAGTCGAGCTAAGTGGTTAGCGGCGATTCGCCCACGCCATGCCGTCCGGTTGCTTGCCCACGTCAATTCGTCCGATCACTTCTAACGACTGCAAATCAATCACCACCACATAATCATCCGGTGTGCAGGCAACGTAGACGCGCACCCCATCCGGTTGCATTTGAATGCCAGCCGCACCGCGTCCCAGCTTGATGCGTTTCACTTCGCGGCGCGTGGCGGTGTCAATCACCGTGACGTCTGATCCGCTCAAGGTCGAAATGAAAACGCGTTTTCCATCCGGCGTAAATTTCAGACGGTTCGCGCCTCTGACATTTGCCTCCAGGATTTGAGAAACTTTTTTGCTGGCGGCATCAATGATGGAAACCGTACCATCCTGTGAATTCGCCACCCAAATTTCTTTGCCATCCGGCGTGACATCAAAGCCTTCCGGCCCTTTGCCGACGGTAATCAGGGTTTGCTCCCAATCTTCGCGTGCAGGTGGTGGCGGTGCCGAAGGTGAGGGTGACGGCGGAGCGCCTGCGGGACGTGAGCCAGGTGGTGGGCCGCCGGGGCCGCGCATCACCTTCTCGAACAAGCTGACCGTGCCGGAACTAATATTGGTCGTCACAATGCGTTTGAGATCGTCCGTTACAAAAATCATATGCGTTCGGTTTTGGCCAGTGCCCTGCACAAAATCCACTTGTTGCTTGACGGGATCATAACTGCCGAACACTTTAGCGCCTTCCGCTGTAAACCACAGTTTTCCGCCCGTGTAGTGCAGGCCGTGTGGCCCCCGCAACGCGCCCAGCTCAATTGAGGGCAACGCCTTTTGCTCGACCAAATCAATCACCGCGATGGTGTTGTACGCCCCGCCGCCGTAATTCGTCACGTACGCATATTTGCCATCCGTGGAAGCAATAACTTCGTGTGGGTCTGGCCCCACAGGTGCGCGCGCGATGACTTTGAGGCTAACGGGATCAACGATGGCCAGGGTGCGTTCGGTTTTGGAAAGAATGAGCAACGCCTGGACAGGCGTGCTCTGTGCAAGAAGCGGACTGACGAACAGAAGCTGACCGAGCAAAACTGTCGCGATGATTTTGGAAGTAAAAATTGCTTTCATAGAACCGCCCTTTCAACGCTAATCCTATTGGAGAAGTTTTTTTCTGACCCCTCAATCTCTTTTCTCCGATGTTTGTCATTTGTGCTTTTCATCTGCCCAATCATATAGCTGCCGCAACGCCCTCAACCGATCTGCACGCTCAGCATCGAAATAGACCCGCCTTCCAGGCCCTCGGTCGGAAAGACCAACGGCTCACCCGGTTGACGCAGCGCCAGCACATACAGCAACGGCAGGTAATGTTCCGGCGTCGGAATCGAGCGCATCGCATCGCCTCCCAGACCTTCATACGCGATGAGCGGCGCATCCTTGCCCGTCAGCATCAGTTCGCGCACCGCTTGCTCAAACCGCACGGCCCAATCGTACGGCGCAACATCCTCCTGCCCCCAGGCATAGGCGCGCAGGTTATGGACGAGGTTGCCGCTGCCAACAATCAACACCCCTTCCTCGCGCAACGGGGCGAGCCGCTTGCCCAATTCGTAATGAAACGCGGCGGGCTGCGTCGCATCCAGACTCAGTTGCACGACGGGTACATCCGCGCGGGGAAAGACGTGACACAACACGCCCCACGCGCCGTGATCGAGTCCCCATTGCTCATCGCGGTGAACAGACAGCGGTGCGAGCAACTCCTGCACGCGTGTGGCGAGCGCCGGAGCGCCGGGCGCGGGATATTGCACTTGATAGAGTTCCGGCGGGAAGCCGCCGAAGTCGTGAATCGTGTGCGGTGTCGCGCATCGCTGCCAAACCGGGCGTCCCCGGCCACTGCGAGAGCGCACCGTTCGCTTCGCTGATGCCGAAGATCGCCCCTTGCCCGAACGTGTTGCGCGGATTCGTCACGAACAACACCGGCACGCCGAGCCGCGAACCTTCCGCCACCTGTTGCACGCTATTCAGCCAACTGACCATCGCTTTCGGTGCGAGGTTGTCGCGGTTGATGAATTGGCGAATATTGCGTTTGAGCACGCCGTCCTCCGTCGCAGGCGAAACGATAGCGGGCGCGCCCGGATTGAACGGATTAATCATATACGTCGGCTGCACACTGATGCCGCCATTCGGCCCGACGGTGAGCGAAGGCCCGACCATCAAGCCCGCTTTTTCTTCGAGCGTCATTTGCGCGACCAGATCATTCACGCGCACATCAAGCGGCAAGCGCCAGTCTTCGTATTTGTCGAGCGTGCCGTTTTTGTTGAGGTCTTTGAAGAGCAGCCCATCCACCCGCAGCGTCTTCACCACGCGCGCGCCGAGTTCCGGTTGCAGCGCGGTTTGCGCTGTGCAGGTCACCGCTAACGAAGCCGCAAGCAGGATGGCGAAGAGTTGATGCACTAAAGTTTTCATAGCTAACACAATGATTTGTCCTTTTGATTTACTTCTTTTGGCTCCAGCGCGAACGCAGGAAATGCGCGGCCATTTTCGGGCGGCGGTCACGGGTGAAGACGCCCTTCAGATTCATACCCGACATGCGAATGAGTCCTTGTCCGGTTTTGAAATCCGCAAAGTTCCAGACGTGCAGGCCGGCCATGTAAGGCTTCTTCGCCGCGACATCCAGATAGCGGCGCAGAAATTCGACCTGATATTCTTCCGACCACATTTCATCGGGCTGCGCGTGCTGGCCGGCAACGGTATCGGTGCCGAATTCGGTAATGATGATCGGCTTGCCAAAGGATTTATACAGGGCATCCAACTCTTGTTCCAGCGCCGTTGCCGCCTGATCCAGCTTCGCGCCCAGAAAGTACCAGCCGTAATAGCGATTGATGCTGACGACATCAAAAATACCGAGCCATTCCGGCGGCCCGTTTTGCACGCCGACCATCGTGACCGGGCGCGTCGCATCCAACTGGCGCGTGTGCGCGTACATTTGGCGGAAGAATTGTTGACCCGCTGCGGTGGCTTTCGCTGAACTGCCGCCCGCGAGCGGATTGCCTGCCATCGGCTCATTCGCCACGCACCACATAATCACGCTCGGATGGTTTTTGTCGCGCGTGATGAGTTCCTGCATTTGCTGCGAGCATTGTTTGAGACGCGCGGCAATCAACTCGTCGCTGTCGCCGAAGCCGAGACTCACGGCAGGGATTTCATCAATCACCAGCACGCCGAGTTTATCCGCCAATATCATCGCTTCTTCGCTGTAGGGATAATGCGACGTGCGATAGGAATTCGCGCCGACCCATTTCATCAACTCGTAATCGCGGATGACGAGCGGCAGATTCAGCCCGCGCCCATTGATCGGAAAGTCTTCGTGTTTGCCAAAGCCGGTGAGCTTGATCGGCTGCCCGTTGAGCAGGATTTGCGCGCCGCGCACTTCGACGGTACGAATGCCGATGTCCAATGAATACGCATCGGTGACACGCGCGCCTTCGTTCAGCGTCAAGACGAGCGCATACAAATGCGGATCGCCCGGATGCCAGAGCCGCGCGGACGGCACGCGCAGCGTAGCTTCGGCCACGCCGCCGCGAAAACTCAATTCCGTTTCGCTGCCGTTCAGTTGCGCTTTGCCTTTGCCGTTGTACTCGCCGCTGGTCGCGACTTTGACGTTGACGACGCCGTCTTTGCCTTCGATTTTCGTGACCACTGTTACATCGTCAATGTGTGTAGCGGGCGCGGAATACAGCACCACCGGGCGATGCAAACCCGCGTATGGAAAAAAGTCATACGTCGTTTCGGGGTAGCCGCCAAACAGGCCGCTAAAGACGCCACCGCTCGGCGACGGCCCGGCAGGAACGCGCTCCTGCACCGGTTTGTGCTCAACGGAAATTGCAATGACGTTTGCTTTGTCCCAGGCAAGTTGATTCGTGATGTCAGCCACGAACGGCAAATGCCCGCCCAGATGTTCGGCCACGACTTTGCCATTGACCCAAACTTTCGCGGCATAATTGGCCGAGCCGACGCGAATGAAAATACGCTGCCCGCGCCAGCCTTGCGGAATCCACGTTTGCGTCAGATACCACGCCGTGCCGAGGTAGTTTTTCGCGTCATCAAACAGATCATTCCAACTGCACGGCACCGCGATAGGACGCGGCGAGGGCAAGGCATTGAACCAGCCGCCGCGTTCGCCTTCGTCTTGCGGATCAAGCTGAAATTGCCATAGCCCCGATAGGTCAGTCAGGTTGCGAATTTGATTTTGCAGCGGATAGAGCAAGCCTTTGCTGCGCGGCGATGTGGCTTGTGGTTCGGCATCAGCCCCTTCCGTCAACAGCGATGTTGCGCCAATGCCAAGCGCGCTGTGCCGCAGAAAGTCGCGGCGTGTCAGATCAGCGCGGGTTTCGTCGCCTGATTGGTTTTGCATGGTTTGATTCTTCAAGGTTGTGACTGCTCCTATTTTTTGCGTTGCAGGCGCTCGACGATGGGTTCTCCGCCGACAGCCCATTGCCCGTCAATAAAATATCGAACCCAGTCTAACTTGCCTTCCAGTCGTTTTTTGGGGAAAGCGGGGGGGAATCCTGGAAGCGATGAGAGCTATAGATGAGATGGTTGATCTCATC
>JAXLQQ010000035.1:0-56456 GCA_046331525.1 Blastocatellia bacterium | reverse complement strand
GGCCAGCGGCAATGCGGATCACGGCATTCATGTCTGGGATGCGGCCAACGGGCAGGAATTGCAGGCGCTGCACGGTCATCAAGACTCGGTCGCAGTAGTGGCTTTTAGTCAGGATGGCCGCCGTTTGGCCAGTGGCAGTTTGGACAAAACCATCAAACTGTGGGAGGTGGCCACCGGCAAAGAATTGCAAACCCTGAATGGGCATCGCTCCTACGTTTTCACCGTCGCGTTTAGTAACGACGGGCAGACGTTGGCGAGTGGCAGCCGCGACAACACGATTCGCTTATGGGATGTGGCGAGCGGCGCAGTGCTCCGCACCTTCAGTGACCACAAGTCGTATGTTTACGCGGTAGCCTGGAATCACGATAACAAACTGCTGGCGAGTGGGAGCCGCGACACGACGATTCGTTTATGGGACATCGCCAGTGGCAAAGTGCTGCAAACCCTGATCGGCCACGATGCGGCGGTGAGAACAGTGGCGTGGAGCCGGGATGGCAAACTCCTGGCCAGCGGCAGCGAGGATAAAACCATCAAAATATGGGATGTCGCCAGCGGCAAAGAATTACGCACACTGAGCGGGCAAGGCGATTTTGTGGTGTCAGTTGCTTTCAGCGAAGACGGGCAAACGCTGGTGAGTGGCAGTTTAGACAAAACCATCAAATTGTGGGATGTCGCCAGCGGCAAAGAACTGCGCACGCTGAAGGGGCATCGAGATGCCGTCCGCGCCGTAGCTTTCAGCGCCGATGGGCGTCGGCTGGCCAGTGGCGGCGATGACAGCCTGATTATTTTGTGGCAATCCGCTACCGCCCACGAAGTTCTCGAACAAACCGCCGCTGCACAACGATTGCCACCCCCGGCAGCAACCCTTCCGCAACGCGAACCGCAACGAGCGCCATAACGAGATTTCCCGCGCCCGCCGCTTTGCCGGACGGAAGCGTCAGGTGCTTGGCAACTTTTATTTCAGCACCTCGAACACTTCGAGCGCGTGCGGAATCTTGCCGAATGGCGCAGACACCTGCACGCCCTGCACGTATGGCCGGACTTCCGCCAACATTTCCTGAGCGATTTTGACGCCTTCTTTCAGGGCGGCGGTGCCGTCTTCGCATCTGCGCATCCGTTCGAGAATTTCGGGCGGGACGGAGACGCCGGGCACTTCGTTATTCAGAAACTCAGCGTTGCGAAAGCTCGTCAGCGGCCAGATGCCGGGTACGATGGGGATGCGGCAGTGTTCGATGCGTTTGAGGAATTGTTTGAATTGTGCGACATCGAAGATCGGTTGCGTGATGGCGTATTCAGCTCCGGCTTCGACTTTCCATTCAAAGCGGCGGATTTCGTGATCCAGATCAATCGCGCCAGGATTGACGCCGACGCCAGTGAAAAACGCCGTCGGCTGGCCAATCGGATTGCCGCCGGGGTCAAGGCCGTGATTCAGGCGATTGACGACGTTTGTCAGGCCGATGGAATCAATATCGAAAACCGCCGTCGCGTCCGGGTACGGCCCCATTTTCGGCGGGTCGCCCGTGATGATTAAGAAATTGCGCAGGCCGAGTGCCGCTGCACCGAGCAGATCAGAGAGCATCCCTAACAAATTGCGGTCGCGGCAACAGTAATGCGTAACGGCTTCCATCCCAACTTGTTGTTCGATCAATAATGATACGGCAAGCGCGCCCATTCGAGTTTGTGCGCGTGGGCCGTCGGGAACGTTCACGGCGTCTACACCCGCGTCTTTCAGCTTGCGCACGCCTTCCAGCATTTTCGCGGGATCAATACCTTTGGGCGGGACGATTTCTACGCTGGTGATGAATTGATTGTTGGCGACTTTGTACGCGAGTTTGGAACGTTCGGCGAGCGGAATGGGTTCGACCTGTACAGCTTGTTCTTCGACGGAAATGGTACTGACGGTGCGGCGACCGGGGCTCAGGGCGCGCACGGCGTCTACGATGAGCTTGATGTGATCGGGTGTCGTGCCGCAGCAACCGCCGACGAATTTTGCGCCCGCGTTGATGAGGCGTTTCGCAAACTTGGCAACGTATTCGGGCGAGGCATATACATCTGCCGTCCCTGTACATCGCGCGGATTGCCAGCGTTTGGTTGTGCCGAAAGACGACGCGCCGTGAGCGGACGGATCTTTTCAATCGCGGCCAGAATCGCATTCGGGCCGACGGAGCAGTTCAATCCCAGCACGTCTACGCCTGCCGTGTCGAGCCACCTGTCGAGACGCGTGGTAATGACATCCAGCGGCGTGCCGAACGCAGTTTGCAAATGATCGTTGACCGTCATCTGCGCAAAGATTGGCACGTCGGAAACCTCGCGGATGGCTTTGATCGCTTGCTCAATTTCGGCGAGGTCATGAAAAGTTTCCAACACGAAACAATCTACACCGCCTTCGAGCAAGGCTTCGGCCTGTTCGCGGAACATCTCGCGCGCTTCGTCAATCGAAGTCGGGCCGTACGGTTCGATGCGCACGCCAAGCGGCGAAACGGCTCCGGCAATGAAAGCATCGTGTCGTGCGGCAGTGTTGATCGCTTTGCGCGCCAGTTTGGCGGCAGCGACGTTGATTTCGGCCAGACGATCATCCAGACCTTGTTGCGCGAGCTTCAGCCGGGACGCGCCGAAGGTGTTGGTTTCGATGATCTCTGCGCCTGCCTTCAAATACTCGCGATGAATGTCAGTGATGAGGTCAGGGCTGGACAGATTCAATTCGTCGTAGCAGCGATTGATGTACACGCCCTTATGATAAATCATCGTCCCCATCGCACCGTCAAAGACGCGGACACGATCTTCATGCAGGAAGTCACGAAAGTTACTCATAGCATTCTCAAAAGAAAATCGCCTCGCACGTGTAATGACGCGGAGGCAACCGACCTTTTAGCAGTTTTATCAGTGGAGCAAGTCGCCATAAATCGCCACGTTCGAATTGTCAGAGCAGCGAATCTACTGGGTTCGCCGCACCCTGTCAAGTTGACAGTTTGCGTGGGGGAAATAGAACGCGGATGACACGGATCAGGCGGATTTTCGCAGATCAGCGCAGCGTAAATCCGCCGCATCCGCGTTCTATTCTTTCTTCTTCTCCAATTCCGCCAACCGCTTCTCCAGCGTGCGAATCGTCCGCGCCATCTCGCCCAGGCGACGAAACGCAGCTATCGAACGCAGCCAGTCTTTATTATCAAACCCTGGAATGCCGGAAATCACTTTGCCGGGCGGAATGTCGTGGCTCGTCGCGCTTTTGGCGGTCAACACGACATCATCGCCGATGTGCAAATGCCCGGCGATGCCGACCTGTCCGGCGAGGATCACGCGCTTGCCGATGGACGAACTGCCTGCCAGACCGACTTGCGCACAGAGCAGGGCATCTTCGTCAATTGTGCAGGAATGACCGATTTGCACGAGGTTATCAATTTTGACGCCGCGTTTGATACGCGTTTCTCCGACCGAAGCGCAATCTATCGTTGTGCCTGCGCCGATTTCGACATCGTCTTCGATGACGACCCGACCCGTCTGCGGAATCTTCAGCCAGCTTTTGTCTTCGGCTTTCGCAAAACCAAAACCGTCGGAACCCACGACGACGTTGTTATGAATAATGACGCGCTGCCCGATTTGCGCATGAGCGCGCAATGCGACGCCGGAATGAATCACTGATTGGGCCCCGACACACACGTGATCGTAGACTGTAACATTCGGGTGAATCATTACTTGACTATTAATTACACAATACGCGCCGATCACAGCACACGCGCCAATGTAGGCATCCGGTGCGATTTGGGCCGTTGGATCAATCACAGCAGCGGGATGAATGAAGGGCGCGGCTTTGGGTTCAGGATGGAATAAGCGCAACGCTCTTGTGTAAGCTAAATACGGGTCTTTGGCGCGCAACACGGCAATATCGGTACGTTCAATTGGCGCGTCTTGGGCTAGGTAAATTGCCGAGGCGCAGGTCTCTTTGACCTGTGGCGTGTAGCGCGGATTGGCGAGAAATGTAACGTGTCCGGCCTCTGCTTCGGCTAAACCTGCCGCGCCGCTTATCTCCCACTCCCCATCGCCATTTTGAATCATTGCGCCCGTTTGTTGGGCAAGTTCGGAAAGTTTCATAGCGCCGAGCAGTATATAACGTGAAGCCGTTTTTACTGCAAAGGGACAAGAGAGCGAAGGCGCAAAGAATGACACCCAAAAAGCTCCTTTGAACCTTTGCTGCTTTGTCCCTTTGCGGTGAATTTTTAATGGAAGTAGAAATGAAAATGGCGGAGACAGAAGGATTCGAACCTTCGGTAAGGCTTTACACCCTACAACGGTTTAGCAAACCGCCGCCTTAAGCCACTCGGCCATGTCTCCGCAGGCGGGCATAAGTATAGCTGCCTTCGCCTGTCTGTCAAGGCGCACTTTAGACTTTTCTTGCCCGTGCTCACATGCCCAATCGCTGGTGGATCAATTCGCCGATGTAATAATTCATAAACGCATCGCGCTTTGGTTCCAGGCAAACTGTAACCGGCTTGCCGCGCTCGCGGTCAATGCGCGTGTAGCCTTCGTTATCTACGATGAGCGGCAATGTTTCCTGCTTGCCGAAAAACGTCGCTGGATTCGCCGCTTCGGCAACGGCCAATTGATCGTGCAATGTCATGCGCGAAGTCGGATTGTCTAGCCAGAGGCGATAGAGGCTTTCGAGTGCGTAGGTCAGCGGCGATTTGTAATCGCGCACCTGCTTGCGTTCTTCCTCGCTCAGCCGCAAATGTGTGGTCGAATCCAACGGCACGATGGTGAGCGGCAAACCTGCTCCGTATACAAGTTGGGAATCTGCGGTGGATTGAAACACATTCCATTCGCGAATCGGTTTCGTCGGATTTGTAGCAGTGCCGTAAATGCAGCCGCTCATTAGGACGACACGCTTGGCATATTGGCCGAGCTTCGGTTCTTTGCGCAGCGCATCGGCAACATTCTGCAGCGGGCCAACGGCGAGCAGCACGACTTGTCCCGGATAGCGTTTAACTTGCTCGACGATGAAATTTGCGGCTTGTTTGATCGGTTGTTTGGTCGTGAAATTTTCTGCCCACGTGTATTGATACGCGTAGCCATCCGACGTTTTGCGCCCAACGGCTACGGGGATTTTGCCTTGCCCCGTAATGTGCAGCATTTTGCTTGCAATCGGCGCGCGGGCGGGCGTGTTGCCGTGAGTGATTGTGACACCGAGCAATTCAAATTCCTGATGCGCGAGGATAAAAGCCAGTGCCCAAGCATCGTCAATGTCATCGCCAATATCCGTGTCGAGGATGACTTTGGTGCGCGCGGGCTGCTGCGCAAGAACGGCGAAAGACAGGAACATCAAGCAGAGCAGGAGAACAAGGCTGCTGCCAAAGATAGGTTTCATCAGAGACTCCTGAAAATATTGGATTCGTGTGATGGATATTTCTTTGCTTCTCGTCCGGCGCACGCTTTACCTCGTCGCCTTCCGAGTCGTAATATTCGCGCAGGATTTACCGCACCGCAAGATTGTCGCAAAGGAAAATCAGGTTTACGCACGTCATGAAATTGTCTGTTCTTCTCAAAGCCTGTCTGTTCGCGTTATCGCTTGTCTTGCTGACGAATTGCAGCACGACTCCCACAACTACAAAGCCGCGCATTGCACTCGTGATGAAATCGCTGGCGAACGAATTCTTCAAAACGATGCAGGACGGCGCAACTGCGCATCAACAGGCGCACGCGGCGGAATACGAACTCATCGCCAATGGCATCAAGGATGAGTTGGATGTCGCGCGACAAGTCGAATTAGTCGAACAGATGATCGCGCAACAGGTGCAGGCGATTGTTATCGCACCCGCCGATTCCAAAGCCTTAATCGCCGTGTGTCAGCGTGCGCAGGCCGCAGGTATTGTCGTCATCAATATTGACAACAAACTCGATGCCGCTGTCCTGGCCGAACGCAATTTGCGCATCCCTTTTGTCGGCCCTGACAATCGCAAAGGCGCGCGTCTGGCGGGGGAATCCTTGGCCAAACAGCTTCAGCCCGGCGCTGCGGTTGCCATTCTCGAAGGTGTACCCACCGCCTTCAACGCCCAGCAACGTAAAGCCGGTTTTGAAGACGCGATGAAAGCGGCAGGGATGAACATCGTCAGTTCGCAATCCGCCAGTTGGGAAACGGCCAAAGCCAATTTGGTCACAGCCGCCGTACTCGTCGAAAAGCCGGAATTGAAAGCGATTTTGTGTGCGAACGACAGCATGGCCCTCGGCGCTGTGGCTGCGCTCAAGGCCGCAGGCAAGGCAGGGCAGGTGCAAGTCATCGGCTTTGATAACATTCAGGCCGCGCGGCCTTTGCTTAAAGATGGGCAAATGCTCGCGACCGTAGATCAGCACGGCGATAAACTGGCCGTCTTCGGCATTGAATACGCGCTGGAAGTGCTGAAAAACAAAACCACACCAGCGGATAAAGAGACAGCGGTGGATTTGATTACGAAAGAAGATTTAGCCACGAATTGACACGAATTTTCACGAATTGGCTATACCGCAAGAGGCACAATTTTTGCCTTGCGCCTTCTGCGCTTTTTGCGGTTCATTAAATTCGTGTCAATTCGTGTCAATTCGTGGCTAATCGAAAGCACGTATGAACAACGCTTTTTCTGTCATTGTTGTTGGCAGCCTCAATCTGGATTTTGTGGTGCAGGTCGCGCAATTGCCGCAACGCGGTGAGACGCTGCCCGGCAGCAATTTCCTCACGCTGCCCGGTGGCAAAGGCGCGAATCAGGCTTGTACGGTCGGGCGGCTGTCACAGCCGAACACTGCCGCGATGATTGGTTGCGTTGGAATGGATGTGTACGGCGCGCAGTTGCAGGAGAGTTTGCGCGCGGCAGGCGTCAATCATCGCTACGTGCGCGGCACCGTGGAAGCGGCAACGGGCATCGCGCTGATTTTGGTGGAGGTCAGTGGGCAAAATCAGATCGTCGTCGTGCCGGGCGCGAATGATTGCCTGCGTCCAACCGATGTGACCGAAGCGTTGTCGGCACTGGGTGGTTCGCATCTGTTGCTGCAATTGGAAACGCCACTCGACACGGTGACCGCTGCCGCCGCGCACGCGCGCAATCTTGGGGTAAGCATAATTCTTGATCCTGCGCCTGCGCGACCTTTGCCGGAAGCGTTGTTGCGCAATGTCAACATCCTGACGCCGAATGAAAGCGAAGCGCTTGCGTTGCTTGGCGCTTCCGGGCATCACATTGATTTGGCTGCTGCGCCCGATATTGCGCGGCAATTGTTGGCGCTGGGGCCGCAGCAGGTGATTCTGAAGCTCGGCGGACAGGGCGCGTTTTTCTGTGATGGCAACCGCGCGCAACATTTTCCGGCGCGTGCTGTCGAAGCGAAAGACACGACCGCTGCAGGCGATTGTTTCAATGGTGCATTGGCAACCGCCCTGGCGGAAGGAAGATTGATTGATGAGGCGATTGTTTTTGCTAATGTTGCTGCTTCGATTTCGATCACGCGACTCGGCGCACAGGCTTCGCTGCCCACGCGCGCCGAAGTGGAAAAGGTGCTTGAAAAATGAATTGAGTCAGCGCAACCCTACGCAGAACGCGCAGCGCCTGGGAGCGCACGCGGCTCGCGTGCTTGCAGTTGTACGCTGTAACTTTTCTCAGAGCGGATTTGCTTTCCACGCCTCAGCACGCGCTTCCGCGTGCGCTCCCAGGCGATGCGCGTTTCGACAGGAGAATTTTATGAAGAAGTCTTTGTCTATCCTGCTTGTCAGCATAGCTATTGTTGCGCTTGCCTTGGCGCAAAATAACCAACGCCGACTTTCGCAAGCCGTACTGAAAGATAAAATTCGCGGCGGTTGGGCTGGGCAGATGATTGGCGTGTCGTTTGGCGCGCCGACGGAATTCAAATCCAATGGCAAGATCATCGAAGGCGAATTGAAATGGACGCCCGAACGCATCAACAATGCGATAGATCAGGATGATTTGTACGTCGAAATGACGTTTACGAAAGTGCTGGATGACATCGGGCTGAATGCAACGTGCGAGCAGTTTGGTGAGGCGTTCAAGGATTCAAAATACAACCTCTGGCACGCCAATGCGGGCGCGCGGCGCAACCTCAATCGCGGCATCAAAGCGCCGTGGAGCGGGCATCCAAAATACAACTTTCACGCGAACGATATTGATTTTCAGATCGAAGCCGATTTCATCGGAATGATGACGCCGGGATTGCCGCAGGAAGCGAACAAATACGCTGACCGCGTCGGGCACGTGATGAATTTCGGCGACGGGGTATATGGCGGAATGTTCGTGAGCGGAATGTACGCCGCCGCGTTTTTTGAATCCGACCCGCGCAAGGTCGTCGAAGCGGGATTGAAAAGCATTCCGGCGCAGAGCGGCTACGGCCAACTCATCCGCGATTTGCTGGCGTGGCATCAGCAGTATCCTGACGATTGGAAAAAGGCGTGGCAGATGCTGAAGGATAAATGGGACAAGGATGATCCCTGCCCTGAAGGCGTGCTGAAAGATTTCAATATTGATGCGCGGCTCAACGGCGGGCATATCGTACTCGGCTTGCTGTGGGGCAAGGGCGATTTTGACAAAACATTGGACATTTCGACGCGCGCCGGACAGGATTCTGATTGCAATCCGTCGAGCGCGATTGGCGTGCTTGGCGTGATGATCGGCTACGACCAAATCCCCGACCGCTGGAAGTCCGGGCTGGCGGCAATTGCGGATAAGAAATTTCAGTTCACCGATTATTCTTTCAACTCTATCGTAGATTCAACCATCAAACGCGCACACAAAGTCATCGCTAGCGTCGGCGGCAAAGTGACAGATAGCGAAATCATCGTGCCTGCGCAGTCGCCGAAAGCGCCCAAACTGGAACAATGGAATCCCGGCGTGCCGGAAAAGTTTGTCCAATTCAACGATCCCGCGTGGCAATGGAAAGGGAAGTGGCGTGATGAAGTCCAGCCCAAAGATAGCAAAGTCGTTGGCAAACTCGCGGGCGGTGCAGGCGCAGAAGCCGTGCTGACCTTTGAGGGAAAAGCCATTTGCGTGTTTGGCCCGATGACGCAGGAAGGCGGGCGCGCCGATGTATATCTGGACGGCAAGAAAATGGACTACATTGACGCCTACGTGGTCGAGCGGACGTTTGATTACGATCTGTGGCGTGCGTATGACCTCAAGCCCGGCAAGCATACACTGCGGATCGTGACGCGCGACGATGCCGATGCGCGTTCCAAAGGCAGGAACGTGGCGCTGCGCCGCGCAATACTTTATCGCTAATGGCGCAAGCACCCCGATCAATCGCAAGCAAAACCACTGCCGCGTGGCGCAGCACGCTGCTGCAATACGCAGGGTTGCTGCTGGCGCTTATGTTGCTGGTCGTCGCCTTCAGCCTCAAGACAAACCACTTTCTTTCGCTCACCACTCTACGCACGATTGTCAATCAAATTCCCGATGCAGTGCTGTTGTCCGTTGGAATGACGTTAGTGATGATCATCGGTGGCATTGATCTTTCGGTTGGTTCAGTTATGGCGTTTTGCGGCGCGGTGCTGGGCGTGTGTTTGGTTGAATGGCATTGGCCGTTGCTGCCTGCGCTGGCAGCTTGCCTGGCAATGGGGTTGCTGTGCGGGGGGCTGAACGGGCTGATAACGGTGCAATGGAAGCTGCCGTCGTTTATTGTCACGTTGGGGATGTTAGAAGTCGCGCGCGGCGCGGCATATTGGCTGACAAAGTCGCAAACAATGTACCTTGGTGCGGCAGTCGAACGAATCAGCGCGGCTTCGTTTTTGGGGTTTTCGCTGCCATTCGCTTTTGCATTGGTGGCGGTCGTGGTGGCGCAGTTTGCCCTGACGCGAACAGTGTGGGGACGCTATGCCTTGGCGGTTGGCGCGAATGAAGAAGCCGTGCGTTATGCCGGAATCAATCCGCGCCCGCTCAAAGTGGCTGCGTTTGCCTTGAGTGGATTGCTGGCGGCCTGTGCTGCTGTGTTGCAAAGCGCGCGCTTGTCCGCTGCGGATCCAAACGCAGGCACGGGCGCGGAATTGCAGGCGATTGCGGCCTGCGTGATTGGCGGTACAAGTTTATTAGGCGGGCGTGGTTCGGTGGTGAATACGTTTTTCGGCGTGCTGCTGATTGCCGTGCTTGGTGCGGGGCTTGCGCAACTCGGCGCGCAGGAACCGACGCGCCGAGTTGTTACTGGATGTGTGATCCTGGCGGCGGTGATTTTAGATGTCTACCGTGCACGGCTCGCGACAAACGGCAGGGCTTCATAGGTTCCCTTTTTTCGCCTCTTCCACCACCCAATCACAGGCGCGCAGGGTGCCATCATCGTCAGCGTCGGATTCTGGCACCCCTGCGAGGTGAAGCACGCGCCGTCGGTCACGAAGACATTGCGCACTTTCCATAACTGATTCCATTGGTTCAGCACCGAAGTTTTCGGATCGCTGCCCATCCGTGCAGTGCCGGTTTCGTGGATGCAGAAGCCGGGCGGGGCGGCGATGTCATTATGTGTCGTGATTTTGAAGCCCGCTGCTTCCGCCATTTCGGCTGTTGTTTCCTGCATGTCTTTCATCATCGCCCGTTCGTTGTCGCCGTGTTTGGCTTCGATGTGCAACACGGGGATACCCCATTTGTCCACGCGGTTCGGATCAATCCTGACACGATTTTCGGGACGCGGCAGCATCTCGCCCCAGCAATTGAGCGAGAAAAATAATTCCGTCGGTGCCTCGCGCACCTGCTTCTTGAACGCCGCGCCGAAGCCTTGCTGATGTTTCGCGTGCGCGTAGCTGTAGCCCATTTGCACACCGCCCTGCATCCCGTAACCGCGAATGAAATTCGGATGCTTATCAAACACGTTCCGAAACTTCGGCACATAAATTCCGTTGGCGCGGCCATCGGAATAATCATAGGCTTGTCCCCGCAACTGCGGCACGATCCCGCCGACGCCAATCGGAAAGACGTGATCCATCACATAGCGCCCCAGCACGTCGTTTTCATTACCCAATCCGTTCGGATGCTGAATGGTTTTCGTATTCAGCAAAATGCGCGTGGATTCAAGTGTCGAAGCGCACAGCACCACGACTTTCGCTAAAAACTCATAGTCCCGTTTCGTCTGCTGATCAATCACACGCACGCCTTTGGCTTTGCCTGTGTTGGCGTCAATCAGGATTTCGCGCACGACCGAATGCGGGCGCAGTGTCATTCGCCCTGTCTTTTGTGCAGCAGGCAAAGTGGAACCGGGGCTGCTGAAATACGAAGCCGTCGTGCAGCCGCGATCACAGTGACCGCAGAAGTGACAGGCCGCGCGGCCTTGATGCCGCTCGGTCAAAATGGCCGCGCGTCCGATGATGACTTTGCGATTTTTGAAATTGCTTTCGACGCCCTTTTTCAGCAAATGCTCGCCGCACGTCATTTTCATCGCGGGCAGGAATTTGCTGTCGGGCAATTGCGGCAGCTTTTCATACGAGCCACTGATGCCAACGAAATCTTCCACGCGGTCGTAGTACGGTTCCAAATCTTTGTAGCTAATTGGCCACGGCTCGCCAAACCCGTCACGTTCTGCCGCTTTGAATTCATAATCTGAGAGCCGGTACGATTGCCGCCCCCACGTCAGCGAACGACCGCCAACCTGTCGCCCGCGAATCCACCAGAAGGGTTTGTCGTTCGGCGTCGTGTACGGATTATCCAGGTCGTCCACGAACAAATGCGCGCTGTATTCATTCGCCGCATAGCAACGGCTCTGAATCGGTTGGCGTGGCGCATAGCGAGCGCCGGGGCCGCCGTCTTCGAGGCCGCGATATTTCAATTCGTAGGGGAATTGGTGTTCGGTGAAATCTTTCATCGGATCAATGTCGCGTCCGGCTTCGAGGACGAGGACTTTCATCCCGCGTTCCGTCAATGCTTTCGCCGCCCAACCACCCGTCGCACCAGAACCGACGACAATCGCATCATAGACCTGTTTGGTATTCGTATTTGTTCGTTGCATCACGTGCCTTTCGCCGAAAAGAATTGCCTGAATGAGTGGAGTAAAATTTGCAGCCGCCACAATCTAACCCAATCGCACTGGCTTGTCTATTTGTGTGCAGGGGCTATTCTTTCTCTCGTCGGCGCTGCGGAATTTCATCGGATTCCCTGGCTTTCAAAAGGAACAGGGGGGCAGAAAAGGGAGAATGTTATTTCCCCGCCGCAAACCATCCTATCAATCCTGAAAATTTGGAGAAGCCGGTGAACTTCACCTGGGCGGTTTTTCTAGCTGCCTCACTGAGGCGGCAAGAATGAATTGCCTCTGATCGCCAGGACAATCGCTTGTCGGCGCGCGAACCGCGATGATATAAACACGTGGCAGTAATTTCACAGAAGGAAGTGTTATGGCAGAGTTAGCAGACAAAACCTGTGTTCCGTGTCGGGGCGGTATTCCGCCGCTCGGCAGTGCGGAAATCACGCGGTTGCAAAAAGAATTAAGCAATGGCTGGGAAGTCGTGACTGAGCATCACTTGCGCAAAGAGTTCAAATTTCCCGACTTTCGCACCGCGCTGGCGTTCACAAATCAAGTCGGGGCGATTGCCGAAGAACAAGATCATCACCCCGATATTTACTTAGCCTGGGGCAAGGTCGAAGTTACGATTTGGACGCATAAAATTGACGGCCTGCACGAAAGCGATTTCATTCTGGCCGCGAAGATTGACCGCCTGGAAACCGCGTGAACGATTCCCATTCCCCGCACTTTATCGAAGCTTTTCTGGCGCGGCAGACGCAGTTGACCTACGCCATTTTGGGTGTGAATGTCCTGCTGTTTGTGTTGATGCTGGGCGCGAGTTATGCGTCGTTGTCTACTTCGTTGATGGTTGGCAGCGACACTGCGACGCTGATTAATTTCGGGGCGAAGACGAATAATTTGCTGATTCAGCAACATCAGTGGTTTCGCTTTGTGACGCCGATTTTTCTGCATATTGGCCTGTTGCACCTGGGGCTGAATGGGTACGCTTTGTGGATGGTCGGGCCGATGGTGGAGAAGTTTTACGGCGCGGGACGCTTTGCCGTGCTGTATTTGTTGACGGGCATTGGCGGCGTCATCGGCAGTTGGCTCAGCACGCGCAGCCCGCATACGCCTTCGGCAGGCGCTTCGGGCGCGTTGTTCGGTTTGTTCGGCGTCTTGCTGGTCGTAAGTTACAAGTACCGCGATTTGTTGCCGGAACCGTTCCGCAAGGCGTTGCGCAGAGATATTTTCAATGTGCTGGTCATCAATTTTGTATTCAGCCTCGGCAACAATTCCGGCTGGTTGTCGGGTGGCGGCGGCAACGGGCCGATGCATATGATTGATATTGGCGGACACGTGGGCGGTTTAGTGACCGGCGCAATTTTAGCAGCGTTGCTACCCGCTTTGCCGCCGTCGCAAATCAATCTGTCCACGCGCGAAAAATGGCTGGTCGCCATTTGTGTCTTGATTGTGGGCGTATGTTTTGGGCTGGCGTATTTATTACGTCCTTTTCATTTTTAGAGGAGCATTTATGGCAATCAAAAAAATCGGCGTTCTTGGTGCCGGTTTGATGGGATCAGGCATTGCGCAGGTCGCTGCCGTGAGTGGGTATGACGTGACAGTGCTGGAAGTCAATGAAACGGTACTCAACAAAGGCTTGAGCGGCATCGAAAAATCGCTGAGCAAATTTGTTGAAAAAGGCTCGTTCAGTGTCGAAGCGAAAACGGCGACGATGGAACGGCTGCGCGGCACGACGAAGATCGAAGACCTCGCCGATGCTGACCTTATCATCGAAGCAATCATCGAAAACCTCGACGTCAAACGCGAGACTTACGCCAGGCTGGATGCGCTTTGCTCCGCGCACACGATTTTTGCTTCCAACACCTCTTCGCTTTCCATCACCGAAATGATGACCGCGACTTCGCCTGAACGGCAGCGGCGATTCGTCGGGCTGCATTTCTTCAACCCTGTGCCGATGATGAAGCTGGTTGAGGCGGTGCGTACGATTCTTACGGATGACGATGTGTACAGCGAAGTCGTGGCCTTTGGCGCGAGCGTCGGCAAGACCGTGGTGCAGACAGGCGATAAGACCGGTTTCATCGTCAACCGCCTGCTGGTGCCATACATGCTGGACGCGATTCGGGTGTACGAAGAGGGACTGGCCTCGACGACCGATATTGATAACGCGATGAAGCTGGGTTGCGGTTATCCGATGGGGCCATTGACGCTATCGGATTTCGTGGGGTTGGATACGCTCGTGTACATCGCCGAAATTATGTTTGACGAGTTCCGCGAAAAGCGCTTCGCGCCACCGCCGCTGCTGAAACGGATGGTGCAGGCCGGATTGCACGGGCGCAAGTCGGGACGCGGGTTTTATGACTACAGCGATCCCAAGAATCCGGTGGCGGTGAAGCTGTGACAGAGAGAAGGAGCGAAGGAGAGAAGGAGGGAAAGAGCGAAAAGCTATTGGCTGCCGCTTGCTCCGTCTCTCCGTCCCTCTATCCCTCTATCTCTCTTTCTCTTCGTCCCTCTTTCTCTTACTGTTATGAGTCTAGGCGTTCTTCTCTTCAATCTCGGCGGGCCGGAAACGTTGGCGGATGTGCGACCGTTTTTGTACAACCTGTTTTCCGACCCCGAAATCATTCGCTTGCCGGCGCGGTTTATGCAGAAGCCGCTGGCGTGGTTGATTTCGACCACGCGCGCGAAAAAATCTTCGGCGTATTACGCACAAATCGGCAACGGCTCGCCGCTGCGTCGCATTACAGACGAGCAGGCACAGGCGTTGCAGGCGGAATTGCAGGCGCGAGGGATTGAGGCGAAGGTGTACGTCGGGATGCGCTACTGGCATCCGTTCACGAACGAAGCGATGCACCGCATCGAACGCGACGGCATCACGGATTTGGTGGTGCTGCCGCTCTATCCGCAGTATTCGGTTTCGACGACGGGGTCGAGCCTGAAAGAATTCATCGCACTGCTGAAAGGTCGCCGCCAATGGCAACAGATTCGCCGTCGTTACATCACGCGCTGGCACACGCAGCCCGCCTACATTCAAACGCTGGTGGAGCAGATCAAAGCGGAAATCGCACAGTTTCCGAATCCTGATCCAAGTCAGGTGCATTTGCTTTTCAGTGCGCATAGCGTGCCGCAAAGTTACATCGAACGCGGCGATCCGTATTTGCGCCACACGGAAGAAACCGTGCGCCTCGTGTCGGACGCGCTCGGCAATGTCAGTCCCACGTCGCTCAGCTTTCAAAGCAAAGTCGGGCCGGTGAAATGGCTCGAACCTTCGACGGAACAAAAGATTCGGAACTTACACGCAGCGGGCGTGAAGCAGCTCCTGATGATTCCCATCAGCTTTGTTTCTGAGCATATCGAAACGCTGTACGAATTGGACATCCTTTACAAAAAACTCGCCGAAGAAATCGGATTGCCGCATTACCGCCGCGTGCCCGCTTTCAATGCGGATGCGCGCTTTATCCGGGCGCTGGCCGATCTGGTGAGCGCGAAAGTGAGGACGTGGTGAAGAAAAAACTTTTTTGGGGAGCAATTGTTGTTGTCATTCTGGGCTGTGCGGTATTTTTCGGCGTCTTTGCCTACGGGTTTCGCATCATGTCGTTGCCCACTGGCGGAATGGCCAACACGATTATCCCTGGCGAACAAGTCGCCGTAACAAAATTCTTTGGTGCTGTCCAACGCGGCGACATTGTGGTCTTTCGCTATCCGAAAAATCCTAGCATTCTCTACCTCAAGCGCGTCATCGGTTTGCCCGGAGAAAATATCGAGGTACGCGGCAAACAAGTCTTCATTAACGGGCAGGCGTTAGCGGAAAAAAGAGTCAAAGTAGATTTGGCAATGGAGGAACCCGCCGCGCAAAAATCGCTTCGGGAACTGGCCGAAGAGGGGGCAGGCGAGTACCGCGTGTTTTATGACAAGCTGACGTGGGACGAGAAAGAGGAATTTACGGAGGGGATGTCTTACGCAGTGAAAACCCCGTATAAAATTCCTGCCGGGCAATATTTTGTGATGGGCGATGCGCGCGACAACAGCCAGGATAGTCGCTTTTGGGGCACGGTTGCGGCTGATGCGATTTTGTGGAAAGCCTATATGATTACGAGTTCGCCCGAAACCGCGCGCGTGTTTACGAAATTGAAATAATTCATGACTTACGATTCCATCATCATCGGTGCGGGCATTTCCGGCCTGAGCGTCGCGCACTACTTGAAAAAAGCGGGGCAAAACATCTTGCTGCTCGAAGCGAGCGAGCGCGTCGGCGGCGTGATTCAGTCGGTCGAAGTGGAAGGCTTTCTGCTCGAACGCGGCCCAAACAGCCTGCGCGGTACGCACGAACTACTCGACCTCGTAGACGATTTGCAATTGCACGAAGAACTTGTTGCCGCCGATCCGAAAGCGCCCGCGTACGTCTATTTTCAGCACGCGCTGCAAGCTGTACCGATGTCGCCGCCCGCGCTGATAAAAACTAAACTGCTTTCGACGAAAGGCAAAGTGCGGTTGCTGCGCGAACCGTTTATCGCCCCACGCCGCGCGGCAGGCGAAGAAAGTCAGGATTCTTTTTTCCGCCGCCGCCTCGGCGATGAAGTGCAGGAACGGTTAGTCGCACCCTTTGTTTCGGGCGTTTACGCAGGTGATCCGCACCAACTCAGCATCCAGGCTACGTTCGCGCGACTGGCGGAATTTGAGGCGCAGGCGGGCAGTATTCTGAAAGGCGGGATCAGAGCGATGCGGGCGTCAAAGGCGACCAAGACAGAAGCGCCCAAACGCTCACTGCGCGCCTATCGCTTGTGTTCGTTTCGCCGTGGCCTGGAAACGTTACCGCTCGCCATCGGACGAGCCTTGGGCGAAAGCCTGCGCGTTGCGGCCTCGATCACGAAAATTACCCAAGATGCAACGGGTTTGTTTCGCCTCACGGCAGGAGCAAAAACGGTCGAAGCCAAATCATTGATTTTGGCCACGCCCGCTCCCGCCGCCGCGCAACTGCTGCAAGACATTGCGCCGGAACTCGCCGCGCCTCTCACTGCAATTCCGTACACAAAAATTTGCGCGGTGCCGCTCGCCTATCGCGTCGAACAACTCGCGCGTCCGTTGGCTGGCTTTGGCTTTCTTGCGCCGCGCGATCAGGGCTTGCGCACACTCGGCAGCATCTGGAATTCTTCGCTTTTTCCTGGTCGTGCGCCGAAGGGCTGGGTTGTGATGAATAATTTTATCGGCGGCGAAACGGATCGCGCGGCGATTGAGTTGAGCGATGACGAATTGATTGCCAACGTGCATCGTGACCTGCAAACCGTGCTGGGCATCAAAGGCGAGCCGCGCCGCCTGCCCATTACACGCTGGCAGCGCGCGATTCCGCAATACAACCTCGGACACGCCGCACGCGTGGCGGCAATCGAAACGGCGCTCGCGCAACATCCCGGCCTGTGGCTTGCGGGAAATTATTTGCACGGCGTAGCGATTGGCGATTGCCTCAAGCGGGGCCAGGAATTGGCCGCCGAAATCGTGCAAAGGTATAAACGATGACTCTCCCTTTCCTCATCAGCGGAGCGGCTTTGCTTTTGCTGTTTGGCGGCGTCTCGACGCTGACCCTGCGGCACGAATCGGAGCCAGCAGCACCGCCTGCCGCGGTCACGCCCGCTGCTTATCAGCTCGTCGTCAAAAAATCGACACGGCAACTCTTGCTCTACGACGGCAAACGGAAATTGCTGAAGACGTACAAAATCGCGCTCGGCCCGCATCCTTTCGGGACGAAGCAAAAACAAGGCGATGGCGCGACGCCCGAAGGCGAGTACTACCTCACCCACAAAAATCCGAGGAGTAATTTCTACCTCTCGCTCGGCGTGAGTTACCCGAATATCGCGGACGCGCAATCTGGCTTGCGCCGCAAGCTGATTTCGCAAGCGCAACACGACGCCATTGTCGCGGCCATCAATGCCCAGCAGAAACCGCCGCAAAATACGAAACTCGGCGGCGATATTTTTATTCACGGCGGCGGCAACGTCAGCGATTGGACGGCGGGCTGCATCGCGCTGACGAATCAGGACATTAAAGAATTGTTCGATTTGCTCCCGGTGAAAACGCCAGTGAAAATAGAACCCTGACTATGAAAACATTGTATCTGGATTGCTTCGCCGGCATCAGCGGCGATATGACAATTGGCGCGCTGCTCGATCTGGGACTGGATTTTGCGTATCTCAAAAGCGAATTGGCCAAACTCGGCGTCGCGGGCTATGAATTGAGCCTGACGCGCGTGGATCGCAGCGGCATCAACGCGGCCAAGTTTGACGTAGCCGTTGCGCCCTCGTCCCATTTGCACACCGCTCATTCGCACGAACATCACGATCATCATCACCATCACCATCACCATCATTCCCACGAACCGCATCAGCACGATCATCGCTCGCTTTCCACGATCAAGCATTTGATCGCCACTTCGTCGCTTTCCGACCGCGTCAAGCAACAGGCCAGCGCCATCTTTCAGCGCATTGGCGAAGCCGAGGCGAAGATTCACGGAATGGACATCGAAGCCGTCCATTTTCACGAAGTCGGCGCGCTTGATTCCATCGTAGACATCGTTGGCGCGTGCATCGGCTTTGCAGCGTTGGGCATTGAACAAATTATCGCCTCGCCCTTACACGTCGGTTTTGGCACGTTCACCTGCGCGCACGGCACCTACCCGATTCCCGGCCCGGCAGCGACAGAGTTGCTACGCGGCGTGCCCGTTTATGCCAAAGACATCGAAGGCGAATTGGTCACGCCGACAGGTGCAGCCATTGTGGCCACGTTAGCCAACCGCTTTGGCCACTTGCCAGCACTGCGGATTGAGCGCGTTGGCTACGGCGCAGGCACGCGCGTGTACGAGAAATTCCCAAACGTTCTGCGCGCTGTGCTTGGCGAGGTCGAAACCGCCGACACGACGCCGGACACCATCACCGTCATCGAAGCGAATCTGGACGACCTCAGCCCGCAGGTGTTTGGGCATTTGATGGAACAGGCGTTGTCGGCGGGCGCGCTCGATCTTTTTTACACGCCCGTGCAGATGAAGAAAAATCGGCCCGGCGTGTTGCTGACCTTGTTATGTGCGACGGCTGACCGCGCCCGGCTGACTGAATTGATCTTTCGCGAAACCACCACGCTCGGCGTACGCTATCGCGAAGAACAGCGCGAGATTTTGCAGCGCAAATTCGTGACCGTTGCTACGCCTTTCGGCCCGATCAAAATCAAAGTAGGTCGCAGGCCAGATGGGCAAGTGATGAACGCCGCACCGGAATTTGACGATTGCCACGCCGCCGCCTTGCACCATCAAGTAGCCGTGCGCGAAGTGCAGCAAGCTGCGTTGCAGGCCTATGCCAATCCAGCAAAATAACTTTCGCTAGACCGCAGGCCTGGGAAAAGTGCTTCGACTGAGTTTGTAATTTCTGCGCCCTCGTTCTACTCTCACTGCCATTCAAATCGTAAGAAAATTATGGGAGGTGTTTATGCCCACTTTCGCCCGCATTCCAGGATTCTGTTGGCTGCTGCTGTTGACGGTTGTGACGCTGGCGCAAAACCAGGTGCCGCCGCCGGAAGGCTGGCTGATTTCGTCGCCGCGTAGCGAGATCAGCCCCAAATTTGGCTATGACCCAACGGGCGGCAAAGACGGCAAAGGCGCGTTTCTGATCGTCACGGACGAACGCGACGGATTGGCTGGGCATTGGGAAAAAACGGTTCCCGTGACGGGCGGCAAGTATTACCAGTTCGCCGCGCTACGCCGCATCAGCAACATTGCAACCCCGCGTCGCAGCGTCGTTGTGCGCATTCTCTGGCAGGATGAAAAGGGCAAATCAGTCTTGCTTGATACGCCGGTTGTCACAAACTACCTGCGCGGTGCGGCGGCGATTGCTGAGCCGGAATATCCGATGGACAAAAGCACGCGCGACGGCTGGACAGAAGTTTCTGACACCTATCTCGCGCCGCTGAAAGCCAAGCGCGCCGTCATCGAATTGCATCTGCGCTGGGCACCGGATGCGAAAGTCGAATGGAGCAATGTTTCTTTTGCTGAAACGTCGCCGCCGCCCGCGCGCAAAGTTCGCCTGGCGACTGTGCATTATCGTCCGCAAGGCGGAAAAACGCCGCTCGATAATGCCAAACAGTTTGAGCCGTTCATTGTGGAAGCCGCCAGGCAAAAAGCCGATCTGATCGTGTTACCGGAAACCCTGACGTATTACGGCCTCGGCAAAACCTATGTGCAATGCGCCGAACCGATTCCGGGGGCAGCGACAGAATATTTTGCCGCGCTGGCCAAACAGCACAATCTTTACATTGTCGCGGGCTTGCTGGAACGCGAGCAGCATTTGGTTTATAACGTCGCCGTTTTATTGTCGCCGGAAGGAAAAATCGCAGGTAAATATCGCAAGGTCGCCTTGCCGCGCGGCGAAATCGCAGGCGGCATTGCGCCGGGCAATGAATACCCGGTGTTTGAGACGCGCTTTGGCAAGTTGGGGATGATGATTTGCTACGACGGCTTTTTCCCTGAAGTTGCGCGGCAATTGACCAGCAACGGTGCCGAAGTTATCGCGTGGCCAGTCTGGGGCTGCAATCCGCTGCTGGCGCAGGCGCGCGCGGTCGAAAATCACGTTTATCTGGTGAGTAGCACCTACGAAGACATTTCGCGCAACTGGATGCTGACCGCGATTTACGATCACGAAGGCAAGACGCTCGGCCACGCCGAAAAATTCGGCACGGTCGTGCTGGCGGAAGTGGATTTAAATCAACGCCTGCACTGGGCGAGTCTCGGCGATTTTAAAGCCGAACTGCCGCGCCATAGCCCGGTAATAAAATGAGCCAAGCCAATAACAATATCCTCGCGTTTATGGCGCACCCTGACGATGCGGAATTTCTCTGCGCCGGGAACGCTCGCGCGCCTGCAACAACAGGGCTTTCAAATTCATATCGCAACGATGACGGCGGGCGATGGCGGCAGGCGGATTGCCGAATGAAGAGATTGCGCGGATTCGCTCTCCGGGAAGCTGAACAGGCCGCCGCGTTGTTGGGCGCGGAGTATCCTGCGCGCAGCAACGGGATTTTTGTGATCTTTGGTCAGGCCACGATTCAGGCGGCGCTGGAAATCATCCGGCGGACGAATCCGATTTTGGTCATTACGCATTCGCCGCAGGATTATATGACCGATCACGAACAGACAGCGCAGATTGTGCGCACGGCTTGTTTTGGCGCGCCTGCACCGAATGCACACTCGCAGGAAGAGAACGCTGCGCCACCGCTCGCCGCGATTCCGCACTTGTACTACGCCGACGCGATTGAGGGCAAAGACATCTTTGGCACGGCGATTAAGCCCGGTTTGTATGTGGATATTTCGACCGTGATCGAAACCAAAGCTGCGATGCTCGCCTGTCACGACAGCCAACGCGCCTGGCTGCTCAAACAACACGGGATGGATCATTATCTGGCAGCGATGAAGGACTGGTCAGCCCAACGCGGCGGCGAATTCGGCGTGGCGTATGCCGAGGGCTTTCGCCAACATCTGGGTCACGCTTATCCTCAGGACGATTTGTTATCGGCAATCTTATGAACTACATCGTAGTCACGGGCGTCTCCACCGGCATCGGTTGGGCAATTACAAAATCGCTCTCGCAGCACGGCTTTCACGTCTTTGGCAGCGTGCGCAAGCAAGCTGATGCGGATCGTTTGGCGCGCGAATTCGGCGCGGCCTTTACGCCACTGCTGTTTGATGTGACGGACGAAGCGGCAGTCCACGCGGCAGCCCGTCTCGTCCGTCAACGACTGAACGGGCAAACGCTGGCGGGGCTGGTTAATAATGCAGGCGTCGCGGTGCCAGGGCCGCTGCTGCATTTGCCGATTGCTGAATTACGACAACAACTGGAAATCAATGTCACAGGACAAGTTATCGTCACACAAGCCTTCGCGCCGCTGCTCGGCGCGGATCGTTCGTTGCAGGGCAAGCCCGGACGCATCGTCAACATCAGTTCCGTTGCCGGGAAAATGGCGATGCCCTTTGTCGGGCCGTATGCGATGTCGAAACACGCGCTCGAAGCCTTCTCGGAATCGCTGCGCCGCGAACTGCTGTTGTATGGCATTGATGTCATTATCATCGGCCCCGGCTCCATCGTGACGCCAATTTGGGAGAAGGCCTGAAAAGCTGGACATCACGCCGTTTTTGCAGACTGACTATGGCAACGTGATGGGCAAATTCCGCACGTTTATGGTCGAACGTGGCAAGCACGGATTGCCCGCGGAACAGATGGGCGAGTTGGTATTGCACGTTCTGACGACCGTGAAACCAAAGTGCGTTATCAATCGTGCCGCAAAAATTCAAGAACTGGACGTTGCCGCGGCTGCTGCCGAAACGAATGTTTGATAACTTCATCGCCAAACAACTAGGATTCAAATGAACCTCACGATCCGCCCGATCACGTCGAGCGATGAACCTTTTTGTGGGAGATGTTGTATCACGCGCTGTATGTGCCAGCAGGCGCGCCACCCTTTCCGCGCGCCATCATTGCGCAACCGGAAATCGCGCAGTACGTGCGGGACTGGGGACAGCCGGATGACGTGGGACTGCTCGCGTGCGAGGGCGAAACGTCCATTGGCGCGGTGTGGACTCGCCGCCTGCGCGCGTATGGATTTGTGGATGATGACACGCCGGAATTGAGTATTGCGCTGTTGCCGGATTATCGCGGGCAGGGAATCGGCACGCGGCTGATGAGCGAATTGTTTACGCTGCTGGCCCGCTACAACGCCCTTTCGTTGAGCGTGTCACGGGAAAATCCAGCGTTGCGATTATATGAACGACTTGGCTTCAGAATCGTGAAAGACGATGGCCATTCAGTTACGATGCAGCGCGTATTTTCCTGATTCCTGATCCCCGTTCCATGATCCCTGACCACAAAGCGGAAAGGTATTTTGTGGTCAGGAGTCAGGAATCAGGAATCAGGCAGAGCAGATTATGAAAGTATTTTGGACTTGGTTATTGCTGAGCGTTTGTTGCGTGGCGAATCTGGCTTCCGCACAACCGCCGCCTGTTTACGTCACGCTCTGGTTTGATACGGAAGATTACATTCTGCCGCAAAGCGATGATGCGGCGAAACGATTGGCGGAAATGCTGACGCGGCTCGGCATTAAAGCGACCTTCAAAGTTGTGGGCGAAAAGGCGCGCGTGCTGGAACAACGCGGACGCCAGGATGTGATTGCGGCGCTGAAGAAACACGAAATCGGCTATCACTCAAATCTGCACAGTCAACATCCGACGCCCGCCGAATACTTGCAGAATGCGGACTGGGACGAAGGCGTTGCGACGTTTTACCGGCGCGAAGTGCAAGGCGTGAAAGACATCCAGCGCATCTTCGGGCAGACACCAAGTTGTTACGGTCAGCCCGGCAGTTCGTGGGGGCCGCAAAGTTATCCCGCGCTCCAACAACTGGGCATCAATGTCTACCTCGACGAAGCCGATCACGTTGGGATTGATGAGCAGCCGTTTTACTACGGCGGGCTGCTGAACATTTTCAAGATGCGGTCGAACGTCGTTCGGATGGATTTGTTTGGCGAAGACAATCTGGCGAAGGGCAAGGCGAAATTTTTAGCAGCTTACGAAAAGCTCAAGGCCAAAGGCGGCGGCACGATCAGCATTTACTATCATCCGTGCGAATGGGTACACCGAGAATTTTGGGACGGCGTAAATTTCAGTCGCGGCGCAAATCCGCCGCGTAGCGAATGGAAGTTGCCGCGCACGCGAACGAGCGAAGAGACGGACAACGCCTTTCGTGATTTTGAAGCGTATGTGAAATTCATTAAGGCGCAACAGGGTGTGCAGTATGTCACCGCAAATGAATTGAAGTTGCTTTACGAGGATCAGGCAAAAAAGAAATCTTTCAGCAAGCCGGAAGTTGAGCTGATCGCGCAAGCCGTACAAACTGGGATTTCATTTGTGCGAATGAACGGCTATACGCTTTCTGCGGCGGACACGTTTTCTATTTTGCAGGAAGCTTTGCGGAATCTTCTGTACGACGATAGTTTCCCGTTGCCACGAATGGAAGCTTTGCTTGGCCCTGTAAAACCACCGGAAAAAGCGGTGCCTTCATCAGCGTTACAACCCATCCCTTTTGCCTCTTTCAAGCAGGTTGTGGAGGAAGTGTCGTCACAACTTGCCACTACGAAGAGAATCCCTGAGGCCGTCAAAATCGGTTCCGCTTCCATCTCTCCGGCGGATTATCTGGCTACGTTGGGCGAAGTTCTCTTGCAGGTGATGAAGCCGGGGCATCTGCCGCGCGCAGTTGCCATTCGCAACGGCAAATTCACCGCCGACAAATACGTTGCCGATGACGATCCGAAAATTTTCAATTGGGTCATTCACCCCGAAGGCTTTCATGCCCCGAAACTGATGCAACTCGCAAAATTGCAGGCGTGGACATTGAAGCCTGCCATACTGAAGAAATAATCCTGGGAGCGCACGCTCTCAGGGAACAAAGTAGGAGTCAGAAATAATGCACATTCGGTTTTGGCTGAGCGTTTTTGTTCTCAGCTTTCTCACCTTCACCGCGTCCGCACAAGTGACGAAAGGCGAATACCTCACGCTCATCAAACGCGCCGCTGACGAGGGCGTCAAAGGCTACCCGCAGACGTTGGAGACGTGGAAGAAGAATCCGAAATATTTTGAGTTGTTCGGGTATTTGGGGCCGAGCAGTCAGGTTTATCTCGCCGACTTGCTTGGCTATTTGTACCTCGAAACGAAGGACAAAAAATATGCGGAACAGGCGCGCGATATGCTGATTTCGGTCGTGGATATGCGCGAGCAATTCGCCGATGAATTCAAAGGCCGGCGCGCCGAATATCGTAACGGCGTCCCCGCGATTACGGACTTCTTTGTGATGCCGCCGTATATGCGGTCGTATATGCGCACGCGCGACAGCGGCGTCTTTGATAACAACACACGGATGCGCATTGAGCGCGATTTGGCCTTTAGTCTGAATCACGTTTTCTATTTTCCCGAATGGGGCGCGCACAATCGTGCAATGCTGCGGGCAGAGAGTTTGTATTACGGCTCGGTCGCGCTCGCACAGCATCCTGATGCGAAGAAGTGGCGGCAGATGGCGGAAACGCTGGCGAGCGATAGCCTGAAGCAATGGGAAATCGAAGACGCGACCGGCTATCACAGCGTTTGGCTCTACGCGCTGTTTTCGTATGCCGAGGTGAGCAAACAGCCGGATGTCATCACGTCGCCGGTCGTGAAATATTACCTGGATTACTTTGTGCAATTGCTGACGCCGCACGGCAACGTGGCGGATTTTGGCGATGCGCATTGGAACGAAGGCAATACGCTACGTTTCGTTTCGATTTATGAAAAAGCGGCGGCGGTCTATCACAATGCGCAATACAAATACTTCGCTGAGCAACTGCTGCGCCGTGCGCTGGAACGAATGGCGAAGCAGCAAAACGTCGCGCCCGCAGCCGTCAACATTGGTATCGGCAACGGCTCCTATTTCACCGACGCGCACGCCTGGGCGGATGATTCGCTGAAGCCGGTGGCACCGACGAATCTGAGCGGCGATGTGCTGGAAGATGTCGTCGGCAAAAAGATTGTCTTCCGTGATGGCTGGGCGCGGACGAGTAATTTTTTGTTGCTTAACTATCGTGATGAAGGCGATGGCGGCTGGCTGGCGCGTGATTACCTGCGCAACAATCTTTCCGTCGAAGAAGAAAAAATGCACCACGGCCACGCCGACGAAAACAGCATCGCGCTGCTGATGAGCGGCACGTCTGTTTTGTTGCACGACGGCGGCTATCGCCCTGATGTGCCGAGCGGGCCGAGCGGCGAATGGCGCGCCGATTTCTTTCATAACCGTGTAGTTGCCCGGAAAAACAAGCGTGCTAAGAATCAAGACTTGTTTGCATTTCTGCAAAACTCTGGCGCGTATCGCAAAGTCCGCACGCAGAAAATTGATTTCCAAAAATTCCGCGACGTAGATTATAGCCGCACGCGCGTGGTGGACGAAGAAATGGGCTATCAATGGGATCGCGTCGTGACGTGGGTGCGCGACAAAAATTACTGGGTCGTCATTGACGGCATTAAGACGTTACGTAGCGATTGGTTCACGTTCACAAATCTCTGGCACACGCGGCAGATTTTGCGCCAGGAAGCGCAGACGTTCGATACGTTTTACGATCAAATTCAAACGGACAAATTGCCTGACAACAAAGCCCTGCTGATTCACTTTCCCGAAAACACGTTTGGCAAACAGATCGGCACCTTCAAAGAAACGCGCCATTTTCAGGACGAAACGGGGATGTATCAAACGCAGTCGAGCTTTTACAAAACGGGCGATACCGAATACTTCGTGACAGTCTTGTTGCCCCATAACAAGGGCGAAGACGCGCGCCAGCAATTGGCGAATTTCCGCTTGCTCGACACGGGCAAAGCGGGGCAGGCGGTGGCGCTGGAAATCAACGAAGGCGCTGCAAAATCGCTGCTCTGCGTGAAACTGGATTTGGAAATGGACTTGGCGCGTGAGAACATTCGCCCGCGTTATCAATTCAATTTGGGCAAAGTAAAATACGGCGATTTTGAAACGGATGCGGGTTATTTGTTTGCGCGCATTGCCGATGGGCAAATCGCGTATTCGGCCACGACGATGACGAAGATTTTGTACCGCGATCAGGTCTTGCAAGAATCATTGCCGAATACGTTTGGCCTGCAATTGGACGGCGCTGCGCCGCGCGTTGGTTATGCGAAATGGCGCAAATGGGAAGACGTAATTAAAGTGAGATAGCTTATGATGAAAAAAACTGCTCTGACATTTTCCTGCCTTATCGTGCTGCTGGTTCTCGCTGTGCCGACAGTCGCACAAGGCAAGCGCTATGAAGCAAATTGGGAATCATTGGATCAACGTCCGACGCCGACGTGGTTTCTGGATGCGAAATTTGGTGTGTTTATTCACTGGGGCGTGTATTCGGTGCCTGCCTACGGTCAGGTTGGCGAATACGCCGAATGGTACTGGAACCGCATTATGGACAATCGGGAAAAGTTTGCTCCGTGGCGCGCCTTTCATCAGAAAAACTACGGCTTTGATTACATGGATTTTGCGCCGCAGTTTAAGGCGGAGCTTTATGATCCGAAGCAATGGGCGAATATTTTCAAGCGCGGTGGCATCAAGTACGTCGTGCTGACCTCCAAGCATCACGAAGGCTTTGCACTGTGGCCAAGCGCTGATGCCAGCCGCACCTGGGGGCGTCCGTGGAATGCGGTCGAGACGGGGCCAAAACGGGATTTGCTCGGCGATCTCGCGGCGGCAACACGGGCCGAAGGAATGAAGTTTGGATTTTATTATTCGCTTTACGAATGGTACAACCCGCTCTGGAAAACCGACCGTGCCCGCTACGTCCGTGAACATATGACGCCGCAATTTAAGGACGTGGTCACGCGCTATCAGCCCGCGATCATCTTCAGCGATGGCGAGTGGGATATGCACTCGAAGGAATGGGGAAGTGAAGCGTTATTGGCTTGGCTTTTTAACGAAACGGCCAGTAAAGACGAGGTCGTCGTGAATGATCGCTGGGGCAAAGACTCGCGGCATAAGCACGGTGGATACTGGACGACGGAATACGCGGCTGGGCTAAAAGACGGATCGCATCCTTGGGAGGAAAGTCGCGGTATGGCGTATTCCTACGGCGTAAATCGTGCCGAGCGCGTAGATGATTACAAATCGTCACGCGAATTTATTTTCACGCTCATTGATCTGGTCAGTCGTGGCGGCAACCTGTTGCTGGACATCGGGCCGAATGGGGACGGCACGATTCCGCCGCTAATGGAACAACGCCTGCTGGAAATCGGCGACTGGCTGAAAGTGAATGGCGAGGCGATTTACGGCACGCGCACTGCCGGACGTTCAGCGCAGTGGAGCGAGGGGAAACGGCCTGACCAGCAGTTCGGCGAGTTCATGGTGAAGTACAAACTGATGGAGCAAATCGGGCAACAACCAAAAAACGGCATTGCCGTCAAACAAGCCTTCTTTACGAAGAAGCCTGATGCACTCTACGCCGTCACGACCGGCTGGCCGGGCAAACAGCTTGTGCTGCGTGACTTGAAATTACCCGCCCGCCCGACGGTCACAATGCTGGGTGTGCCGGGAACGCTGAGGGCGAATGTTGTTGGCAACACACTTACGATTTCGATGCCGGAGCTAAACCCGGAACAAGTGCCGTGTCAGCACGCATTTGTATTTAAAATCAGTGGCGCGGATGTGTTGCCGGAAAAGTAAGTCGAGGCAAAATTCTCCATTTCATTCAGGAAAAGAATGTAGAGCCAAAAATGAGTATGGAAGACGAACATTAAACCTTGCGTTAGTTGCGCTCTAGCAGAGGCAGGTTGCAATTGTTTTTCGTCGCGCAGGTGTCGGAGTTGTTGTTTTTTCTGCTCGTCTGCGCAGGCATTGATGGATTCATTCAGTCGCCCGACTTCTCGTAGCAAAGTCTATTTCCGTCGGCAGGATTTGCGCATTTTCAAGACCAGGCTGGCCGAGGCGAAAGTCTTCGGGCGTGGCAAAATACTCGTCTAAGCAAAGCGGCCGACCTTTGTTGGTCAGCCGCTCGAAATCGCCATTTTCTATGGCTTCTTGAATTTTGTTCTCGGCAATTTTCTCGAAAATACTCATTGCCCGTGGCCTATTTCTTGATCTTCACCACCTGCGTTCCTGACAACAGATCCGACAGACTCAGCCGGTCATAGCTTCTCGCAATGCAGATAAAATTGATGGGAAACAGCAGCAGTGAAAGCGTGCCACCAAGTGCGCGCAGGGCGGCCTGCTGAAACGTAAAAGTGACCGTCGTTGGCCCGGCTGGCGGCGTGTTTTCTGTGGTGGCAGATTGGCTGGCCAGATGCAGATTCATAAACGCCATTCCCATTGTGCGGCCTGCGAGGGCGTAGGTCACGAAAAAGTACAAGGCCACCAGTACCGCACCGACGGCAATCGGTACGTAAATGGCCGACGTCTCAACCCATCCGCCGAGGAAAAAGTACACCGCAAACAATGGCAACAGTGAAAACGCGATGATTTCTGCATCAATTACCGCTGCCGCCGCGCGTTTGGCGAGCGAAGCGGCTTCGAGAATTGACAGTCCCTGGGCTGGGCCAGGTTCATCCTGCTTCGGGGTCGGAATCGTTAGCACTTCGGCCAATGGGTCTTCCGGCGTTTCTGTTACGGCCAATTCCGGTTCGGCGAACGATTCCAGCACCGGCACTGCCTTGGGCGCGGCAAGGGCGACCGCCGCTTCGGCGTGGCGATGGGCAGGCGGAGTGGCAATGACCGGCGACTCCAGTTGTGGTTCAGCCGTCGTCAATTCAGCGGCAACGGCAAAGCGCGTGCGCGGTGGCGGCGTAATGGGCTGCAAATAGTTCACCCGCTGAATGCGATTCAGGCAGAGGAGATTCTGGGATTGCGATCCATTTCCGCTTCGACACGCGGTTTCGGTGTGGGCAGTTCGCTTTCCATCGCCTTTTGATCGCGGATTTGCTTTAGCCGTACATCCAGCTTTTGTCGCCATTCCGGCAACGATTCAATATTGGGTGTGGGCGATGGCAACGGCGGGTTCTCAGCGGCGGGTTGGGGTCGTTTGGGAAAACGAATCAGCGTCGAATCTTTCGCCTGCGCACGCGCCTGTTGCACGGGCGCAGGTGGTGTCACGCGGGGAGCCGGTGGTTGCGTATCGCGTTGCCGTGCGGACATCTGATGGTTGCGGCGTTCGCGCCAGGCATCAATTCGTTGTAGGACGTGGTTATGCCCGCAATGCGCGCAACGCACGGCGCTGCCCTGCATTTCCTTCTCGCATTTTTCACAAATCATCATAGTGGTTAGCTGTTACTGCGTCCGTCATCCGGCTTGCCGGAACCGTTGACGACGAACAGAATAGGAATTCAATGCTTTGTCCAGGTTCTCGCGAATGAGGCTGGCCGGAGCCAGGCCGATGAAATGTTTGACCAGTGTGCCGTCTTTGCCAAAGATGAACGTTTGCGGAATCGAACCCGCGTGCGCCAACTGATCGAAGGCGACAAACGACATATTCTGCGGCGCAAACCCGACGCGATAATTGATCTTGAAATCTTTCGACATATCAATCACTGCTTCGTGGCTTTTCTTGGACGGATCCATCCGGTTTTCTTCGTTAGGGTCTTCAATGGAAAGGCCGAAAATCTCGACGCGCCTTTGGTTTGATAGTCTTTGTTTATCGCCACCAAATCGGGAATGGAGCGGCGGCACGGCCCGCACCACGTCGCCCAAAAATCAATCACGACGACTTTTCCGCGCCCGACGGTCTGCGAAAGTTTCAGCGGGCTTAACTTCCCGCCGTCTTCAACCATCTGCAACTCAAAATCGACGGGTTGTTTCACGTCCATCGGTTTTGCTGGTGCGGCCTGCGGAGGCGGTTGTTTGGTGCTGCTTTGTCTTTCCTGCACGACGCTGCCGGTGCATGCCGGTAACAAGGCGAGGAGAGGGTGGCAATGAACAAGGCAAAATGACGCATACGATAAATCTGATTCCTAACTGAAACACTCTGCTAATTGTTTGGGCACAAGCGACATCTTACCGGGTAAGCGACGTGCTGACAACCGATTTAACGCAGACTTGGTCACTTGCCCATCGTCCCTTGTCAGGGGCGTGTTGGGTTGGAGGAAAAAACAGCGGACGATGGATAACTGACCACAGGCTACCGCCGACGCTGTTGGTATTCTGAATAAATTCAGGCCGAACGGTACCCGCGCCGAGGTTGATGATTTCGCTGCGTTGGTTGGCGATCAGGTAGGAGCGCACCAAAGACCGCGCAGTCGCATGCTTGCGCCCTGCGGTCAAGTGTTCCGCCAGCGTCAGCATCGAAACCAGGCTGATTCCAGATCATCCGCGAGGCGGAAATTTGGCCGAGTGTCGTACGGCACGGCCACCGCTTCGAGGCCGAGCCGGGCAAAGACGGCCAGATACCGCGCCGTCGCCAGATCAGGGCACCACAGCCGCCGCTTGCCGATTTTCAGTTCAATGCCGAGCAGTGTATGCAGAACTTCGACCAGCGCGGGTTTGGTTGGCGCTTTCAGTTCATACTTGCGCGTCCGCATCGGCAGGATGCGTTCGCGGTACAGCACGGCGATTTGTTGTTCGCCGAGCAATCGTTCCACTTCGGCGGCAATAGCATCGGCTTTGATGGTTTTCGGCTGCGTTTCAGGCGTCCGGTAATGTCAATAATTTCGGCCATAAGTTTCACTCGCGGTTGATGCGCCACGGCGGATTGAGACGATTTTCGCCCGCCCAGTACAAACAAATCACATTGCCATCCGGGTCACGTAAATACGCTTCGCGCCAGAGCCAGCTTTGATCTTGTGGATCGGCGTCAAACGCGATGCCCTGTTGTTTGAGCTGCGCCACGACATCATCCAGTCTTTCGCATTCAAAGTAAATCACAAGGTCGGGATTTTGGCGAAAGCTGCTCGACGTGATGCAGCGACAGCGTCGTGTTGCCGTCAGGACAGACAAAGCGCACATAACGCGGCGCGGAATCTACGATGGTTACAATCAGTTGCTGATAAAACACCACGGCGCGCGGGACATTACGGGAGGGAAGCGTAACCTGATTGAGGTTCATAGCCCTTTGGCCTCTCCTTTTGGGTACGGTTGGCTTAGGCGTAGGCTTCGCCTCCACTGGAGGGAGCGTTTAAGTTCAGCCCGCGCTCTCTGGAGATCTGCCGGGCAGTTCGATTTGCCGGGTTGCATCGGTGCCGCCCTTTTTCTCGCGCCTTAAGCTGGTCGCGCTACTCTGCTCTGGAACCTCCGCCTGATTGAGTGTGCCTTCCTTGCCGGACTGCGACGGGGAGTAGCTGCCGGTCTTCCGCCTGGTTTGGGCCAAATGAGCGAGGGCGCGAGGGGCTTCGCGCGTGGTTTAGGCGCATTCTTTCGCTCCCACACCAGCTTGGGCGCGGTAGGTGGCGTCTGGCTCGTTTTACGTCATCTGCGGTGGGCAGCGCCGACACTGGATTAGTGGTCAGGGCCGGATCAATTTGGGTATAGGAGGAGAGCGGTTGCATATCCAATTGGAATTGCTTCGGGTTTTCTCCGAGAATCGCTACCGCGAAAAACCTCGGCACATAGTTCACATTTTCCTGCTGGAAATATTGATCAAGTTGCGTCTGATATTTCATCAGCGTCCAGAAACTTCGTTCTTCGGCAGGATACTTTGCGAGTATCGTGTCAAGGTCGCGCTGAATCCCTGACGGGGAGCGGTTATAGGAAGCAATGACCAGCGGTAGTCCTTTGCCGTCACGGCCAAAGATAGCGATGCGATCTTTTAAGTAGAGTGCGGCGAGGCGCGCGGACTTGGTCACATCCGTTCGTTCATCCGCTGACATGCCGTATGCCGCTGCCGTCTCGCGGAGGAATTGGAAGAGTCCGGCGGCAGCGGGAGCTTTGGTGCTGGGAATATTGCGGTATTCCGTTTCGATCAGCGCGAAATAGATGCCCAATAAAGCCGGAACCTGTTGACGAGTAAATTCCTGAGAAATACTCGGAGCAAAATTTGTGATGGCGCGCGTGAATGTAAACCGCAGGTCTTCTGCCCACAGCCTTGTATTGCCGGAACCGATTCTACGTGTGTAGGCATCCAGCCAATACTTGATGCTGGCGATTGCCTCCGGTGGGAACTGGCCTGCGTCGTTCGTGATTCGGGAAGAAAGCTGCTCCGCCTGTTTCTTAATAAAGAGTACTTTCTGCTCTTCTGACATCTGCCGGTAAAACACGAGCGGCGTGGGGGTGACCTGGGGAATGCTGTTGAGATTCGAGCGAACGCTATCAACTTTATTGGTCAGCGAGATGACGCAAAACGCAACGGCCAGCATCACGATCACGGGACGCAATCCCATCACGGACTGTCCCTGTGGAAACAGCAGGCGGCGTAGCAGGTCAGGCACATTCACATCCAGGCGGCGCGGCTTGCGACCGCTGATGAAGCTGAGAAAGACGTAATCACGCAACGGACTGTCCGTTGGAGCGCTGCGAATGAAGGCGCGCAGGCGTTGCCGCGTGAAGGTTTGTTTGAGTTTGTTAAGGAGTTGGCGCGTACGGCTGGTTTCCGGGGTTGCCGCTTGCGCAAATTCCAGTTGCGCGCCTTGGGCGGGATTGTCCAGTGAACTCAGCAGCAAAGTTTCCAGCCAGTGGCGCGTTTGGGCTTCCTGCTCTCGCGTGAATGAGGCGATGAGTCGTTCGCGCCACCAATCTGGCATTGTGGCGTAGCGAAACCAGGGCAGGCGGACAAGCGTGAGCAACCGCTCGGCAAAGTCTTCGCACTGACCAAGCAGTTGATAACCCAGATACAACGTCAAATCCCAATGCAACGCCGGATACACCGCACACGCACAAAGCCAATGCCAGCCTTCGATGCCGAGATAGTTTTTCAGTTCGCGTTCGAGTTGTTGCACGACGGCGGGTCTGGGCGCGTGTCGTTCCAGCCACCGTTGGGGGCGTTCCTGTAACATTTCTGGCAAGGGCGCGCGGCGCGGTTGCCCGTGAAAGCGGGGCGGCGTGCCCGTGCTGAACCATTCGATCAGGGCGGTCAGCCCTTCCGCCGTGACGGGCAGGAGCGTGAAATCCTGTTCGCTCAAACTCCATTCACGATACCCCCACTGCGCCGCTCGCTCCGGTGTGAGCAGGATGCGGCTCGACCAATTGGCAAATAGATTCAGCCACAGTTCCGGCTCGCCCGTCAGCGGACTGAGGAAGCTGGCGCCGTCGCTGAAAATCAGCAAATGATGATCGGGATGCCGCGCGGCTAAATCGGCCAGGGAATAAGTCGGGGAACCGGGCTTGCGGCAGGTGCGCGGATCGCCTTGAAAAAAATACCGCTCGATAAAGACGCCGCCCGCTTCCAGCCGCGTGAAGAGTTCTTCGCCGACGCGCGCCTGTTCGTCCCACGCGCTGGCGCGATCAATCAGCAGCAGATATTCCGGCAATGCTTGTCGTGTGCCGAACGTGGGCGTAAACAATCCGCCTTTGCGCATCGTGGCGCGCACCGTGCGGACGATGTCCAGGTCGTGCACACCGACTTGCCGATGCCGTCGCATTTCCTGCACGACGCGACGAAAGAACGGCCCTTGAAATAACAGTTCTGCGACGCCTTTTACGCGCAATCGTTGCAGGCTGGGCGTACTGATGGCTTGTAGTTTTTGCAGCAGCAAGCGTTGCCGAAACCTGCGCCACGACCACCACAGCACGAACAGCGCGAGCGGTGCCGCAATGGGCAGTACTCGCAGCCAATCCTTGCGCGTCAATGACAGCGGCGTTGCTTTCAGCGGCCACAACTCGCCCCATTCCAGTACAAACGGCAGCAAGAGCGGCGGCAGGCTAATCAACAAGCTGCGCCAGATATATTTCGGCTGCAAGCGCCCCTGTTGCTGCAAGCGCCACAGCCACCACGCCTGAAGCAGCAAGGAAATGAGCGCTACACTGATTGCCAACCAAATCCGCTGCTGATGTTCATTGTCGTTGTCCGCCGACACCGTCGCGGCTGGCGTAGCGGTTGGTGCAGGCAGTGACGGCAGCAGCGGAATAGGCGTTGCACTAATTACTGGTGCTTGCACCGTCGTTGTTCCGGCGGCATCGTTGCTTTTATGGAGCGGAATCCTCTGCATTTCCGGCGCAGGCACACGAACGGACGTCGCGGTGTTGTCGTATCCGCCCGCTTCGATCTTGAGCGTAAGCGATTGGGTGCGGCGTAAATAGGAAATGTTTCGGATTCGATAAGAAACCGTAAATCGCCCTTTGGCATCGGTCTTTACGCGCTGTGTCGATGTCGCTATCGTGACATTCGTCAGTGGCTGCTGATTCGTGTCGTCGAAGATTTGTCCGGTAAGTTGATGCGTAGATTCCACAGCGAGCGCCACCACAACCAGGAGAAAGAGCGCCGCTGCCAGCAACGTCAAAAATTGTGGGCGGCGTAGCCAGGCTGTCCAGTTCCACCGTTGCCTGGCCAGGATTTCCGGCCCGTCAATAACGTGCGACTGCCTCCACGCTCCGCCCAAATCGGGCCGCCGCGCGAGCCACAGATCGAAGCGTTGATAAAACTCTTCCTGTTCGCGCGGCGAAGAACAGAAAATCGGCGCGAGCCACGTTTGCAATTCGTGCGGATCGTCAGGTAACTGGCCGCGCGAAGCGAGCGCGAGCAGGAGATTTTGCGCTGCGATATACTGCTGCGTACTGAGATCGAAGCCTGCCTGCCGCAATTCTTCGGCCAGCGCCAGCAGGTCTTCCAGTTGGAGGTTTTGTGCGGGCATATCACTCCTGCCAATGTTCGATAATGGTGCGTACGCTGGCTTGATCTTCTTTACTTTTGACCAGTGCACTCAGGCTGCCGAAGAGGATTTTTCGCTGCTCAAATAACGATTGATGCGCAATGACGTTCATTTGATTCAATGCCAGCAACCAGCCGATCAACTCTGCTGTCGCCGGTTTTTTGCGCAGCCCGCTGCTCGGTTCGCGCAACTTGAAGAACAGCGCCAGCGCATCCGTTAACAATTGATTGTCGCGGCTGGTGAAGCTTCCGATGCGCGCCATCACGATGTCTTGCAGTCGGTGTTGCTCAGGGAAGGGAATGTCGTAATACACGCAACGCCGCAGAAACGCATCGGGCAAATGTTTTTCCGAATTGCTGGTCAAAATCAGAATCGGGCGCATTTCACTGCTGGCTTTGATTTGTGCATTGTTGAGTTCGGGAACGCGGAAATACAGGTTTTCGACTTCGTTCAGCAAATCATTTGGGAAGTCGCGCGGCGCTTTGTCAATTTCGTCAATCAGCACGACCGAGCGCTGCGGCCCGTCGTGGAGGAAATTGGACGGCAGCCATTGGCTGACCTTGTCCTGCGGCTGCGAGCGCAGAATCGCTATGCCGAGCGCATTCCAGGTGATGTAATCCAGATTGTTCGTGCTGCCCGCGCCCGTGTGCGAAGCGTGAAAGCGGCTCAGTGTGTCGTAGGTATAAAACAAATCGCGCGCTGTGCTGCTCGATTTCGTCTCAAATATCAACGGCTCGCCGTAGCCCAATTCCCACGCCAGATGATAGGCCAACTGCGTTTTCCCCGTGCCCGGCTCGCCCGTCAGTAGCAACGGCTGCCCCAGCAACAGCGACACATTCACCGCTTGTACCAGCCCGGCATCTGGCAGGTAGCGCGCTGATTCCGTTTGCCGTTCCCGCTGCCAGCTTGGCAATTGCATGGGACTGCTGGGCGGCGTTGCAACTTTGCCTGTGTAATATGGAAATGGCATTCATTTGTCCTTTGTTGATGCTTGGTGGTCAGTGGACGGTGGTCGGCTCATCCATAATTCCCATTATTCCCATTATTCCCCTTGCCAAAGATAAATGGGGATAATGGGAATCAGCCACTGCCCCAAACAGCTAATGGCCGCTGCGTGCGACCCATTGTTTGAGTTCTTCGGCCAGTGCTTCCATCGCAATATGGCCGTCTTCGTTACAGAGTTCGGTGCGTTCGTACAACTGGCGAATTTCGCGCTCCTGTACCTGACAGTAATTGCGCACCAATGCAGTGCGGCTCCATGTTTCGACATCGCGGCGGGCAATGGCGCGTAGTTCCGGCAACACCAGCCCGTGCAGCCCCGACCATTTGCCAAATTGCAATTGGCTGAGCCAGGCATTCATCTGGCTGTTGAGTTGGCGCAGTTTCTTTTTCCGAAAATCCCACAGCCGGACGTTCGGGTAGCGTTGGTATTTCAGGCACAAGCTGTAAAACACGAGCCGACCCGGCGGCAAGTCCTGCCACTGGTCGCAAAAAGTGAAAAGTGCCTGGAGCGAGCGCTCGCCGCACGTTTCCAAATCTTCCGTCAGCACATGCGAAAAGAGCATCAGCGGTTCTTCGTGCCGTGCAATATAGGCAAAGATTTCCTCTGGCGTTGCCGCCCCATTTTCCAGCAGCGATTCGCCCAGCCGTTGCCAAAGTCGTGCGATGAAATCTTCCTGCGAGACAAAATTCGTCGGCCATGATAATTCGCAATGCCGGACGGATTGTTGGCGCGCTTCCAGATTCAGGAATTTTGGCAGGGAGTGACAGCGCAGCCGATCTAAATAATCGCCGTGACATTCCATTTCATCGCCGTGGATGACGCAGACAAACGGGCGGCGTGGCTTCCCCTGCTGTTGCCGGCGCAGTTCGGTTCCCAGCAAGGTTTCCTGCTCGCTGCGATTGCAGAGGTACGGCAGCAGCGATGGCAGCCTGACCGCAGGCAACCGAGGCGGTTCTGGCACGGGATTGTAAGGCGACGAATGTGTGCGCCCCGGCGCATGCCCCCGAATACCTGCCACAAGGCGCTCAAAAGCTTCCTGATCGCTCCAGCCACTGCGAAAGTCCACCCACATCAGCCGCCGCAAGAAGCGCGGCACCGCCTCCCGGTTTTGCGGATCAGCGCCCGGCAACAACGCCGGAATCACGCGGAATTCCTGATTGCGGACACGGTCATCAAGGGCAGCGCGCAACTCTTCATTTTCCCACGGGCCGAGGCCGTTGGGGCCCAGAAACACTACACAAGTGCGGCTCGCATCCAACGCTTCTTCCAACGCTTCCTGCCACGGATCGCCGGGTACGAGATGCCATTTGTCGAGGAACACAGTTAACCTCGCCTCATCCGCCAGCCGCGCGGCAAGCTGTTCGACGAAGGGTTTGTCGGCGCTGTTATGGCTCAGAAACACGTCGTACTGAGGCGAAGGCACCGTCACCGGGTTGTGCACAGAATCGAGGTTTGTCATGGCGCTCTGCTAACCAACCAATTGGGGGCTCAATTTCGTGTTTCTCTTTCGGGACAATGAATCCTTGCCGGGCAATCACTTGTCCACGATACTTTTTCGCATCTTGTAATAGCTGAGACGCAGGCGCAAGCATACCGTATTCTGTTCAGTAACGCACGTCTTTACAGGGCGATTCGTGTGGTGTGGCGGGAAGAAGTGGTGGGAGCCGAACGCTATACCAAAATAGAGACATTCTCAATTCTCCGTTCTCCATTACACTCCTGGAAAAGAATTGAGAATTGAGAATGTCTCTGTCTTATCGTTGAATGGCGACCTGTTGCGCGGCGGGTGTCTTTTGTTGCAAGACCTTCAGCGCACCATTCGGGAAGAGGCCGAAATAAAGCGTGCCAATGATCGTCAAAGCTAACGCGATTTGCGACATCGGACTCAGGCGTGGTTTTACAAACTCGCCCACCGGTGGCCGGAAGAACATCGTCACGATTGGGTAGAGATAGTAGTAAACCGAGATGATACTGTTCACGATGGCAACGATTACCAGCCAGCGCAAATTGGGCGAACTGACCCATGCCGATTTGAAAACATAGAACTTGCCCATAAAGCCAGCCATCGGCGGAATGCCAGCCATACTCAGCATAAAAATGGCAAGCGGGAAGCTCAGATTCGGCACTTCAAACCCAATGCCGGCATAGTCACTGATTTCCGTTTTGGCATCGCCTTCGCGCGCGAGCATTTGCACAATGGCAAACGCGCCCAGGCTCATCAGTGCGTAGGTCAGCATATAAAATCCGACCGGCGCATATTCCGTCGTCAGGAAACCAATCAGCGTGTAACCGCCGTGCGCGATGGAGGAATAGGCGAGCATCCGTTTCATGTTGCGCTGCGCCAGTGCCACGATGTTGCCGAAGGTCATACCAATCGCCGCCATAATTGCCAGCGAATTGATCCAGTTGTCGTGAATCTGCCCGCCGACTGCTGGAGCATTCGGGGTGCCGAAGCCTTCGGCAAAAACGCGCAGGAAAGCGGCGAAGACGGCAACCTTTGGCCCGGTTGCCAGCACGGCTGTCACGAGCGTTGGCGCACCTTCATACACGTCCGGCGTCCATAGGTGGAACGGTGCCGTCGCAATCTTAAAGCCGAATCCGACAAGCATCATCGCTGCGCCGACCAGCAGCATTTGCGGATAGACCACTTTGCCTGCAATCAAAACCTGCCGAATGGCTTCGATATTCGTCGTGCCGGTTGCGCCGTAGGTCAACGCCATGCCGTAAAGCAAAAATGCCGCCGAGAACGAACCGAGCAGGAAGTATTTCAGCGACGATTCATTCGCGCGCAGATCGGTACGGCGATACCCCGCCATCACGTACGTGGCGATGGACGAGGTTTCCAAGCCTAAAAACACCATCACCAAATCGCCCGCCGATGCCATCATCAGCATCCCCGTCGTCGCAAACATCATCAGCGCATAAAACTCGCCCGGTGGCAACGCTTCATCATCCAGAAATTGCGAGGCCAACAGGGTTGCAATGATGCCGCACACGATCACGACGAGCGCGAAATAGAGCCTCAAGTGATCATTCACAATCATTCCGGCAAAAGTGCTGGAATACGAACGCGGCCACAACGCAACGACAGCAGCGAGTGCCGCGAGCAAGCTCGCAAGGCTAAATAACGGGGCGATTCTGCGTTCGCCCTTTTTCGCAAAAGCGTCAATCAACATCAGGATGACGCCCGCGACGGCGGTAATGATTTCGGGCAGAATCGAAAAATAATCAAGATTGAGATTGCTAAGTTGCATGAGTTGTTCTGGCAAAATGAAAGTCGCGGCTATTTCGCCGCCCGCGATGCCTGGCTTTCGACGATGGCGCGTACGTTATCCACCGAATTAAAGCTTGCCTTCAAAAACAGCATCGGCGTCACGCCCATCAAAATCGCCATCGCGACGGGCGGCATGAGCGAGAAGCGTTCGCGGACGGACAGGTGATCCAGTTCTTCGTTTTCGTGTTTCGTGATGCGGCCAAACAGTACGCGCTGGAGCATCCAGAGCAAATAGACGGCTGATAACACCACGCCCACGCCGCCAATTACCGAATAGACTTTTGCATACGGGACAGTGGAAGAGAAGGTGCCGAGCAGGATCAGAAATTCGCCGACAAAACCATTCAGCAACGGCAAGCCGAGGCTCGACATTGCGGTAATCAAAAACATCGTCGAATAACGCGGCATGCGTTGCGCCACGCCGCCGAATTCATCAATTTCGCGCGTGTGGCGACGGTCGTACAAAATGCCGACGCACAGGAATAATGCGCCCGTCGAAATGCCGTGATTGAGCATTTGATACACCGCACCCTGCATAGACTGGCTCGTAAACGCGAAGATACCGAGCACGATAAAGCCTAAGTGACTGACCGACGAATAGGCCACGAGTTTTTTCATATCCGGCTGCACCATTGCGACCAGCGCGCCGTACACAATGCCGATCACCGCGAGCAACATCACCCAAGGCGCAGCCTGATAGGAAACTTCGGGGAAGAGCGGCAGGTTGAAGCGCATCAAGCCATACGTTCCCATTTTCAGCAAGACGCCAGCCAGCAGTACCGAAGCTCCCGTTGGCGCTTCCGTATGCGCATCCGGAAGCCAGGTGTGGAACGGCCAGAGCGGGACTTTGATGAAGAACGCCAGCGCAAACGCCAGCCACATCCACCATTGGAAGTTGCGCGCGATGACCAGTTTGCCCGCCGCAATATTGTTCGTGATTTCGACCAGATCAAAAGTCGTGACGCCGGTTGCCTGTGTGTTCAGATAATAGAGCGCGATGATTGCCACGAGCATCAACAAGCTGCCGACGACCGTGTAAACGACAAACTTGATGGCGGCATACACGCGATTTTCGCCGCCGTAAATGCCGATCAGGAAGTACATCGGGATCAGCACGATTTCCTAAAACAGATAGAATAAGAACAGGTCGAGCGAGACGAATACGCCAATCATTCCTGTTTCCAGAATCAGTATGAAAATCATCAGCTCGTGTACGCGCTTCGTAAACGTCCAACTCGCCATCACTGCGCCCGGCACCAGAAACGTTGTGAGCAGCACAAGCCACAAGCTAATCCCGTCCACACCGATGTAATAATGCACGCCGAGTTCCTGAATCCAACTCACCTTCGTCACCAACTGCGGGCCGCTCTTTGCGCCGTCGAAGCCGAGCAAAAAGCCGAGCGACAGCACAAACGTAATCATCGAAACGATAAACGCGATCCAGCGATAATGCGGGCGAATCTCTTCGCGCGATTTGCCGCGCCGCAGTTGGATGATGCTGTAAAGCATAATCACAATCGCTCCGAGCGTAGGGAAGAAGGTGGTGATGGTAACAAGTGATGAACTCATAGGCAGATTGTCCTTTTGTCATTGGTCACTTGTCATTAGTCATTGGTGACTTGTTATTCGACGCCAGTTGTTGCGCTCTTGCTGCAACCAATGACTAATGACAAGTGACCAATGACAAGTGACCAATGACCAAATTATTTACTGCTTTGTTGCACAACTGCTGAGCGCACTTGATTAATGGTGCGGTCGGTGGCGCTCAGGAAAACCATCGGGGTGACGCCCAGCACAACGGCCAGCGTAACCATTGGAATCAGCGCGATCCGCTCGCGCCGCGTCAAATCTTCGAGTTCTTTGTTTTCTTCTTTGGTTACTGCGCCGAATAGGACGCGCTGCATTTTCCAAAGAATATAAATCGAGGCTAGCACGACGCCCGAAGCGCCGATAATGGCGAAGACTTTGGCATACGGCACCGAGGAGGAGAAGGTGCCAATCAAAATCAGGATTTCGCCAATGAAACCATTTAGCAACGGCAAGCCCAAGCTGCTGAAGGCGATAATCATAAACGCCGTCGAGTAACCCGGCATTTGCGTTGCCATCCCGCCAAATTCCGAAATATCGCGTGTTTGCCGTCGCTGCGTCAGCAGTCCCACACAAACGAACAGCGCGCCCGTTGAGATGCCGTGATTGATCATCTGAAATAGTGCGCCCTGCATGGATTGGCTTGTGAAAGCAAAGATACCCAGAATGACATAGCCTAAGTGGCTCAACGAGGAATAGGCGACCAGCCGTTTCAAATCGCTCTGCACGATGGCCAGCAGTGCGCCGTAAATCAGTCCAATCACCGCCAACGCCATCACATATGGCGCAAGTTTGCGTGAAATGTCCGGAAAGAGCGGCAGATTGAAACGCATCAAGCCGTACGCCCCCATCTTCGCCATTACCCCTGCCAGCATAATTGAGCCGGACGTTGGCGCTTGCACGTATGTTTCTGGCATCCAGCCGTGCAAAGGCCAGATAGGCAGCTTAACGAAGAAGCCCAACGCAAACGCCAACCAGAACCACATCGCCCAATTCGCTGGAATCAGTTCGCGTCCACCCGCGCGCGCAACTTGCAAATGGTTCGTGATCTCGATCAGATCAAACGTGTTTGCTCCGCTGTAATAGAACACGCCGATAATGCCGACGAGCATGAACAGACTGCCGACGACGGTGAAGATCAGGAACTTGATCGTCGCGTGGACGCGATGATCGCGTTCTGCGCCCCAGACGCCGATCAGGAACCCCATCGGGATGATGGACATTTCCCAGAACAAATAGAACAACAGCATATCGAGTGAAACGAACACGCCGATAATGCCGGTTTCCAGCAGAAACAAGGTTGTGAAATACGCGCGAACGTTATTGTTCACGCGCCACGTCACCAAAATCGCAATCGGCAGCAGAAATGTTGTCAACACGACCAGCCACAGGCTGATACCGTCTACGCCGAGATGAAAATGCGCGCCTAACCCTTCGATCCACGGAATGTTGAGTTGAAACTGTGGTTCGGATTTGGTGCTATCGAACTTGAATAACAAAATGAGCGAGAGCAGAAACTCGACGCCCGCAAAAATCAGCGCAATCCACCGATAATGCTCGCGGATTTTTTCCAGCGGAAACCGCGAGAGAAACGCCAAACTATGTCCCCACATCGAAGCCGCCGCCACCAGCGGCAGCAACAGTAAAATCGTGATGAGATACAACTCCATTGACTTCGTCTATTCCTATCTAAAAGTAAAATACAAAATCAGCACAATCGCGCCCACCAGCATAATCGCCGCATAGCTGCGAGCAAAGCCGGTTTGTAAAAATCGCATTGCACTACCCGTTTCGCCAAACAGTCGAGCGATGCCATTCACAGCACCGTCAATAATTTGTACGTCCAAAATGCGCCAGAGAAAATTGCGTGACACACCCTGAATCGGCGTCACAATCGCCGCATCGTAAAGTTCGTCCACGTAGTATTTGTTTTCGAGCAGGCGCGGCATCCGGCGCAATGGTTTTGCCGTGAACATCTGCCAGCCCAGGAAAATTCCGAGGAAGGCGACCACGACCGAAATCAGCGTAAAGATGCGTTCGGTCGTGACATCGTGCGCTTCGGCTTCGACTGCGTGCGCAGCTGTCGTTGTTGCTTCGTGCGCGGCCCCTACCAACGGCGCAGCTTTCGCAATGACAGGCGAGAGGAAATGCTCAATCTGGTTATGACCACCCCACGCGGCGGATATGCCAACGTAGCCGCCCACGACCGAAAGCACTGCCAAAACGACCAATGGCACCCACATGACTTTGGGCGATTCGTGTGGGTGAATGGCATGGTCATCGTGATGCCCGTGATTGTTGCCGTCCGCCACCTTGAAACGTTCCTTCCCCCAAAACGTCAGCACCATCAACCGGGTCATATAAACCGCCGTGAGCATTGCTGTTGCTGCCGCGAGGAACCAGAGCGTTTTGCTCAAACCGGGAGGAATAGACGGCGAAGCCCAGACTTGCCAGAGAATTTCGTCCTTGCTGAAAAAACCGGAAAGGAGTGGCACGCCACTAATCGCCAGCCAGCCTACGACCATTGTGCCAAACGTCCAGGGCATATATTTCTTCAGGCCGCCCATTTTCGTGATGTCCTGTTCCTCGTGCATACCGTGAATAACAGAACCCGCGCCGAGGAATAACAGTGCCTTGAAAAACGCATGTGTCATCACATGGAAAATGCCCGCCGTAAATGCACCGACGCCGCAGGCCAAGAACATATACCCAAGCTGCGACACGGTCGAATAGGCCAGTATCTTTTTGATGTCATTTTGCGCAATGCCAATCGTCGCCGCGAACATCGCAGTAAATGCCCCGATAACCGCAACCATCAGCATAGCTGTTTGCGACCGCGTAAAAACTGCGCTGCAACGCGCCGTCAAATAGACGCCTGCTGTCACCATCGTTGCTGCGTGAATCAGTGCTGAAACCGGTGTCGGCCCTGCCATCGCGTCCGGCAACCAGACGAATAACGGCACCTGCGCACTTTTGCCGCAGGCGCCCACAAAGAGCAACAATGCAATTGCCGTCATTACGCCAAACACGCCAACTGCTTCGACGGGTTTTTCGGCTGCCTGTGTTAGCAGGCTCGGAATCATCTTGCCGCCGATTTCCTTGTCTACGAAGCTGACGGTTGTGAAGGTCGTGAACGCGACCATCACACCAATCGAATAGCCGAAATCGCCAATGCGGTTGACGATAAACGCTTTCTTTGCCGCATCGCCAGCTTCCTTGCGTTCAATGTAAAAGCCAATGAGCAAATACGAACACAGCCCAACGCCTTCCCAGCCGACGAACAGCAGCAGCAGGTTATCGCCCAGCACCAGCGTCAGCATCATGAACATAAACAGGTTCAGATAGGCAAAGAAGCGATAGAACCCTTCGTCGCCGTGCATGTACCCCGTTGCGTAAATGTGAATCAGCAAGCCAACGCCCGTGATGAACAGAATGTAAGTGCCGGAAAGCGGGTCAAGCAGGTAGGCAAAATCCGCGCGAAACGTGCCGACTTCAATCCACGTAAAAAAGAATTCTTTTACCTGCCGCTGATTTTCCGGCAAGGGAAGCAGTTGGAAGAAAAAAGCGTAGCACGACAGCAAGGCCGAGACCGCGACTGATCCACAAGCGACAAGGCTCACAAATTTTTCGCCAAGTTTTTTTCCGAGGAAGCCACAAAGAAAGGCACCAGCTAAAGGGGCGAAGGTGATCAATTTTAATACTTGCATAAGCGTCGGGGTTATAGCTTCAGTAAACTTTCCTCGTCCACGCTCAAAGTCTCGCGGTTACGGAAAACGGAGATGATGATGGCTAAACCTACGGCAGCTTCGGCAGCGGCGACGGCCATCACAATAAAGACGAATAACTGTCCGGTGCTTTGATTGAGGAATCGTGAAAACGCAACGAGCGTCAGATTCACGGAATTCAGCATCAATTCAATGCACATAAAAATCGAAATGACGTTGCGCTGCACCAACACGCCGGCGACGCCAATCGTGAATAACACGGCACTTAATGCGAGATACCAGGAAAGAGGAACCATAATCTTCAGGGGTTACGCCGCGATTTCTTCCTTCTCCGCTTCCAGCGCAGTGATGGGCGACGCGGGCGCGAGTTGCGGCTTGCTTGCTTCTTCGATGATTTTGCCGAGCGTTTCAGCTTCCTGCGTCGTCCGTTTACGTGCCAGAACGAGCGAGCCGACCATTGCCATTAGAATTAGGACGGAAGTTGCTTCAAAGGGAAACAGATACTCGGAAAACATCGCTTCACCAATGTTTTCGACGGTGCCGAACGGCGCTTGCCCTGCAACCGAAGCAATCGGCGGAATCGGCGTCGTCACCGTGCGGGCAACAAAGAACACTTCGGCGAGCAGCGCGATGAACAGCAGCGGCGCGACCAGTTTCAGATATTTCACCCGATCCTGTCGGGCTTCTTCCGTGCGCACATTCAGCAGCATGATTACGAAGACGAACAGCACCATCACCGCCCCGGCGTACACAATCACCTGCATTGTGGCGACGAATTGCGCTTCCAGCAGCAGGAATGTTCCGGCCAGCGCACACATCGTAATAATCAGCGACAACGCGCTGTAAATCGGATTGCGTTGCAGGATGACATTGAACGCCGCGAACACCGCTACCGCTGCGACAAAGAGGAAAATTAGTTGTTGAATCGGAAGCTCGAACATAAAAATTTAACCAGACAGGATTAACAGGATTAGTTTTTACCATTCGGCACGATGTCGCTTTTCTCGATCCTGTTCATCTTGTTAATCCCGTCTAAGTTCAATAAGCAAATAGCGCAATCGTCGCCGACAGGAAAATATTCAGCAACGCTGCGGGCAGGAGAAACTTCCAGCCAAAGTTCATCAATTGGTCATACCGCAGACGGGGCAACGTCCCGCGCAGCCAAATGTAGAGGAACATAAAGAAAAATACTTTCAGCAGGAAATAGACCGGTGCCAACAGGGGGAAATCGCTCACAAACGGCCCGCTCCAGCCGCCCAAAAACAACGCCGTCGCCAGCACAGAAACCGTCAGCATATTGACGTACTCGGCCATAAACAGCATCGCAAACTTCAGCGAACTGCTGTACTCCGTATGGAAGCCGCCGACGAGTTCTGTTTCCGCTTCCGGCAAATCGAACGGCGTCCGATTCGTTTCCGCAATCGCGCTAATCAGGTAAATGAAAAAGCCGAGCGGCTGAAATACAAACACAAACCATTTCGGGATAAAGCCAAAGTACGCGCCCTGCTGCATCTCAACGATCTTCACCAAATCCACTGTCCCTGCTTGAATCAAGACACCGACTAACGCTAGCGACAGGCTCAATTCATAGCTCACCATCTGCGCCGAAGACCGCAGGCCACCAAGCAGGCTGAATTTGGAATTGGATGCCCAGCCCGCCATTACAATCGCATACACGCCGATGCTCGTCACGGCGAGCACATATAACAGGCCGACGTTAAAACTCGTGACGTGCAAATTCATCGTACTCAAATTCAGTTGAATTCCCGTCAGCGACGCGACGAGCGAGTTGATCGAATTCGCAAACGGAATCGGCACCCCCGTCGGCCCCAGCGGATACACAATCGTTGCCATAAACGCGGGTACGACTGCGACAACAGGCGCGAAGATGTACAGCCATTTATTCGCGGCCAGCGGTACTACGTCCTCTTTGAAGGCAAACTTAATTCCGTCGGCAATGGATTGCAGCAGGCCGAACGGCCCCGTACGATTCGGGCCTAAACGCATTTGCATCCAGGCCAGCGCCCGCCGCTCCACCCAGTTCATCGAAACCGGCGACAACAGGCCGATGACAAAGACAATGACGATTTTAAGCAAAATGCCGACAAAATATTGAATGGATTGTTGATCAATGGGCATAGTCTACGAAATGAGCATCTAACTGCGTGCTGTCTGAATCATGCTTCGTGGTTTTTGTTATGCCGGGAACATCACGACTTTCGCTTTCTCTTCCTGCCCATTTGTCGGATGCAACGGCAGGATGTTCGAGTAGCGCGTTATTAATGGATAGCGTTTGTGCAGTCGTGAACCCGCTTTATCGCGCAACTCACCTAAATTCACAATGGCGTGCCGGTTGACGCGCGCGATTTCTGCATTCAGCCGATCCATCACATCTTTGCGATTGATGAGTGTGGCGTCTACCGGCGGCATGGCAATCACCGTTGCGCCTTCATTGGCAAGGCGATTGTGCGAGAGTTCGGCATAACCCGGCACTGCTTCTGCAATTGCCTTGAAAACATTCTTCACCGCACCTTGATAGCCGAAATCTTTGCCCATCATTTTGGCGATTCCAGCCGTCACCATCCAGTCAGGGCGCGCTTGTCCGACGGGCGGAATCGCGCGCCGCACGAGTTGCACTTGTGAGCCATTGTTAGTTTGTGAGCCTTGTGATTCGGCGGAGGTGGTTGTCGGTAAGACGACGTGCGCTTGTTGTGCCGTCTCGGTCATAAACGTGTCCTGCACGACGAGGAAGTCGAGGCGCGAGAGCAGATGCTTCATGCCTTTCGGTTCTTCCGCCTTGCCCACGACATCTTCGCCCGCGATGTACAACGCCTTAATTGCTTGCCCGCTACCGACGAGCATCGCCTGGGCAATCATACCGTCGTTATGCAACGCATCCATTCCCATCTGATACGCGCCGAGCGAATTGGCATAGCGAACGAGCGGCATGAATGAAAACTTGGTCGCACTGCGTACGGGATCGTCCCCCACTTCGAGTGTCGGTTGCGGGGTGATGTTGGAGAATGGATTTTCGTTGATCGCTGGTTTCGCCGTGGATTGCGTGGATTGCGCGAGCCGTTGTTGCGCGTCGAGATACGCTTTACGCGCTGCCGCCGCTGCTTCAGGATTAGGCGTGGCGAGCACTGCCTCGAGCAGAGGCAGTGCTTCGAGCGCCGCACCGCGCAGTTCGTCGCCAAAGATCACGACTACTTTTTCGCTCTCCAACACGACTTGCCGAACAGCCTTCAGGTTTTCTGCAAGTGTGCCCATTACATCCGCCGCTTCGTTCGTCAGATTCTCGTCCAGTAGCGCGGCAATCAGCGCATTTTCGCTGCCTGGACGCACTCGTACAGCAATTTCCGCCTGACGTTCTAAACGGCTGGCGACCGAGTTGACCATCAGCAACCGCGCGGATTTGCGGCGTACGGCCCAGCGAATTGAAAATCCCGTCAGCGGATTTTCTTCGTTTGGATCGGAGCCGATCAGCAGAATCGTGTCGGCGCTTTGAATGTGCTTTTGCGTCGCAATCGGCGGCGAACCGAATTTGAAGAGCGAGGCCAGATCAATTTCGTCTTCATCATGATAGAAATCGGTGTTTTTCGTTTCGATGACTTCGCTGGCAAATCTTTTCAGCGTGAATTGATCTTCGTTTAGCAACCGCGCGCCACTGATGACGCCAATGGAATCCCCGCCGTGTTGGGACTTGATGTCGCCAAGTTTGAGTGCGATGTAATTCAACGCATCGTCCCACGTGGTTGGAATTAAATGCTCGCCGCGCCGGATCATTGGGCGATCAATGCGGTCAGGATGATGAACGACATCTGTTGTGTAGCGTCCGAGCGCGCACAGAAAATCAGGATTGATGCCGCCCGCTGTGCGTCCGCGTCCATCACGCGCGACAGAGCGCACCAGCTTCTCGCTTCTTGAACCAGCGAGCATTGAGCAGCCATCGGAACAGAAGTTGCAAATCGTCGGCGTTTGCTTCAAATCCCACGGGCGCGCGATGTATTTGTATGGTACGTGCAAGAGCGTTCCAGTCGGGCAAACGTCTACGCAATTGCCGCAATCGGAGCATTCGACCCAACCGTTATACGAACCGATGTATGTGTGCGAGCCACGATTGATCGTCGTGATGGCAAATTCATCCATCCACTCTTCGCACACGCGCGTGCAGCGTTTGCAGACAACGCAACGTTGCGGATCGTTATAAATGAACGGCGCGATTTGGCGTTCGAGTTTATTTTCCTTGTCCTTGTACTGCGAACGAATCGCATCTTCGCCAAACCCAAAGGTTTGATCCTGCAATTCGCACTCGCCTGCGCGGTCGCAGACGGGGCAGTCTACCGGATGATTCGAGAGCAGGAATTCGATCATCGAAGCGCGCACGGTTTCGATTTCGTCGGAATCTGTTGTAACGATCATGCCGTCGCTCACGGGCATCGTACAGGCCGTTTGCAGCTTTGGGATTTTCGGATTGTCTACGCGCACGACGCCGAGGCGGCACGAGGCTTGCGCGGTCAGGCCGCGATAATGACAAAAGCGCGGCAAATAAATGCCCGCCATTTCGCAGGCTTCGATGAGCAGTTCGCCTTTCGGGGCTTCAAACTCTTGTCCGTTGAGTGTGATTTTGACGAGTTCCATATTTTCGTTTTGGCTTGGGATTAGTCTTCAATTTTGACGCATTTCCCAAAAATAGAATTGGCACTAATCCAGCCATTAATGCGCCCGCGATTATTGCCGATTTGGAAGCGCTGGCCTTGAATCGCTTTCACCAAATGTAGATATTCGCGCCCATTTACTTTGCACAAAACAATGTCGCCCACCTTGATTTCCTCCGGCTCAACGGGGTTGACTGTGCAAAGCTGGCCTGATGCAATTTTCCCTCTCATCGAATTGCCGCGCGGGCGAAAGGAAACAGTCTCTCGATTCTTCAATTTGGCAATAAACTGAATGGCCCAACCCATCGAATCTAGTCTGCCGCAGTAAGCTGCACGAAATTGTGCTTAATACGCTTTTCAAAATCCGGGCGGAATTTTTTGATGAAGCCTTGCGTCGGCATTGCTGCGGCATCACCGAGCGCACAGAAACTCTTGCCTAAAATCTTGCCCGCCAAGTCATCGAGCAATTCCACATCGCCCGGCTTGCCTTCGTATTTTTTCATCCGCTCGCAGACCTTGTACAACCAGCGCGTCCCTTCGCGGCAGGGCGTACACCAGCCGCAGGATTCGTGTTTGTAAAAGTGCAGCGTATTCATCGCCATCTCGAACATGTCCACCGTTTCATCCAGCACGATGACGCCGCCGGAGCCGAGCATCGAACCGAGCGAGGCGATGGACTCATAATCCAACGTGGCTTTGTCAACGTCTTCGGGAGTGAAAATTGGCATGCTGGAACCGCCGGGAATCACGCCTTTCAACTGCTTACCGTCTTTGATACCGCCGCAGTCTTTGTAAATCAACTCGCGCATCGGATAGCCCATCGGGACTTCGTAATTGCCCGGCTTATTGACGTGGCCGCTGACGGTGAAGAGCTTGGTGCCGCCGCTTTTCTCGGTGCCAAGCGCCTTGTAAGCTTCGCCGCCGTTATTGATGATCCACGGTACAGCAGCCAATGTTTCGACGTTGTTGACGACCGTCGGGCCACCGTACAGGCCAACGACGGCAGGGAAGGGCGGTTTCAGGCGCGGATGCCCGCGTTTGCCTTCGAGCGATTCGAGCAGCGCGGTTTCTTCGCCGCAGATGTATGCACCTGCGCCAGGATGAACGAAAATATTGCACTCGAAATTCGTGCCTAAAATGTTCTTGCCGAGGTAGCCGCGTTCTTTTGCCTGTGCGATGGCTTTTTCCAGAATGGCGATGATGTACCAATACTCGCCGCGAATGTAGATGTAGTTATTCGGCGCGCCATTTAGCGCGTATGCCGCGATTGCCATTCCTTCAAGCAGCATGTGTGGATCCCAGCGCATCAGGTCGCGGTCTTTGCCTGTGCCGGGTTCAGATTCATCAGCGTTGCAGACGACATATTTCGGGCGGTTCGACTGTTTCGGGACAAAGCTCCACTTCATCCCGGTCGGAAATCCTGCGCCGCCGCGTCCGCGTAGGACGGATTTTTTGACCTCTTCGATAACCTGATCGGGCGTCATTTCTTTGACGACTTTGGTGAGGGCTTGATAACCGCCGGTTTTGCTGTACACCTCAATGTCACAAGCCTCGCCTTTGAGATCGAACCTTGATGTCAGAACTTTGGTCATAGTTGTTACGAGCTTACGTCAGTTTCTCAATGATTTCGTCCGTGCGTTCAGGAGTGATTTGTTCATGGTAGTCGTAATTAACTTGCAGCACGGGCGCGAGGTCGCAATAGCCCAGGCACTCGACCTCCTGCAATGTGAACTTGCCGTCTGGTGTGGTTTCGTTAACCTTGATGCCGAGCTTCTCGGTGATGCGTTCGCTAATCTTTTCGCAACCTGCCAAGTGGCAGGAAAGCGTGCGACACACTTGCAGCTTGTAGTGTCCGATGGGTTGGCGCGAATACATCGAATAAAACGTGACGACTTCTTCGACTTCGTTCACACGCATGTCTAGTCGACGTGCGAGGTATTGCACGTCTTCATCCGTCACGTAGCCGTGTTCGATCTGCGCCAGATGCAATGCAGGCAGAATCGCCGAACGCTTGACTGGATAATGCGAAATGTATTCGTCAATTCGTTTTTCGGTTTCAGGACTGAACATAAAGTTAGGATTTGGGATTTAGGATTTAGGATTTAGGGCGGGATCGGAAGGTGCTTTCTAAATCCTGGCTCCTAAATCCTAATTCCACTTTCCTACCGATCAATATCTCCCAGCACAATATCAATGCTACCGATGATGCCGATTAAGTCGGCGAGCAATTGGCCTTCGGCCATTTTGGGCAGCACTTGCAGGTTCATAAACGAAGGCGTTTTGACGCGCACGCGCCAGGGTTTTTCTTTGCCGTCGCTGACGAGGTAATAGCCTAATTCGCCGCGTGCGGATTCGATGGGGAAATAGACTTCGCCAATCGGAACCGTAAACCCTTCTGACGCGATCAGGAAGTGATGGATCATCACATCAATATGCTGTTTCATCAAGTCGCGGTCGGGCAATTTGAGCTTTGGATGATCGGATTGCACGGGGCCAGCGGGCAGGCGATCAATCGCTTGTTGGACGATTTTGTAACTCTCTTCCATCTCGCGCATTCGCACTAAATAACGCGCCCAGATGTCGCCGTCCTGCGCCAGGGGCACATCGAAATCGTAGGTTTCGTAACCCGTGTATGGTTCAGTTTTGCGAATGTCCCAGTTAACGCCGGAAGCACGCAGCGGAGGGCCGCTCAAGCCCCAGTTAATCGCCTCATCCGCGCTAATGATGCCAATACCTTTCGTGCGCGTTTGGAAAATCTTGTTCCCGGAAACCAACTTGTTCGCCATCTTCAGAAAGTCGGGGAACTGCGCCATGAACTCTCGCAAAAGCGGCAGGAATGTATCCGGCAAATCGGCTTGCAGCCCGCCGATACGGAAATAGCTTTGATGTAGTCGTGCGCCTGACACGCACTCGAACAAATCCAGAATCTTCTCGCGCTGATCGAAGGCGTAAAAGAAAGGCGACATCGCGCCGATGTCCATTACGTGCGTGCCCCACCAAACCAGATGTGAGGAGAGGCGATTCAATTCCGTCATCATCACGCGTAATACTTGCGTGCGCGGAGTAGCTTCGACGCCAAGCAGCTTTTCCGCCGCCAGCACGTAGCCGAGATCATTGCCCATCGAATTTAGATAGTCCATTCGACAGGTGATTGTCACAACCTGCTGCCACTTCTGATTTTCCATCGTTTTCTCCATTCCGGTATGGAGATAACCGATGTCCGGGCGCGCCGCCACGACCACTTCGCCATCTAATTCGACTTCGACGCGCAAGACGCCGTGTGTCGAGGGATGCTGTGGGCCAAGCGAAACGGTCATCCGCTGATCGCCGAGTGGATCGCGTTTGCCCAAAGCTGTGACAGAAGCAGTGGGAACAACAATTTCTTTCGTGCTTTTCATAAAACTTTAGTACCCCTTGACCGGAAAATCTTTGCGGAGCGGATGGCCTTCGTAATCAGCCGGCATCAGGATGCGGCGCAAATCGGGGTGATCCTGAAAATCAATGCCGAACATATCGTAAATCTCGCGCTCCAACCAATTTGCCGCCAGCCACACTTCGCTCACGGTGGGAAGCCACGCATCGTCTTCGGCCAGGAAAACTTTGAGACGCAGGCGATGATTGTGCCTCAGTGAGTAGAGATGATAGGCGACAGCAAATCGCGGCTCCGCAAATTCGCCCAAATCCACGCCGGATACATCGCTGAGAAAATCGAATTTCAGGCTCGGCTCGTCGCGCAGGAATTCCATCAGTTCGACTAAGCGATCTCGCCGGACGCTGACGGTAACCTCGCCGAGAGCTTCGGTAACTTCTTCGATAGCATCGGTGAAGCGGGCGCTCAACGCCGTTGCATCCACGTAGCGGGATGTTTGATTCGGACCCCGTACGGCGAGGCGTTGCGCGGTTTCGTTAGGTTGTGGAAGTTCTTCAGCCATTGTGTTAGAAAACGCTTGGTGTATCTGGGCGCTCATTCAAGACCGAATCGCGCTCGATTTTTTCCTGCAATTTCATCACTGCGTATATTAAGCTTTCGGGACGCGGCGGGCAGCCGGGAACGAAGACGTCTACCGGTACGATTTTGTCTACGCCCTGCACAACAGCATAATTATTGAATACACCTCCTGCCGACGCACACGCGCCCATCGAGATGACCCACTTGGGTTCCGACATCTGATCGTAAATGCGGCGTAGCACAGGAGCCATTTTGATCGAAACGCGCCCCGCAACAATCATCACATCCGCCTGACGCGGGCTGGCGCGAAAGACTTCGGCACCAAAACGCGCCAGATCGTTGCGTGCATCCGTTACCGCCATCATTTCAATCGCGCAACAGGCCAGCCCGAACGTCGCGGGCCAGAGGCTCGATTTACGCGCCCAGTTAATGAGCCAATCCAATTTCGTGGTCAGCACATCGGGCGCAACTTCGGCAATAATTGTTTCCAAACCTTTCATATACTTCTCCTATCCGCGGTTCCACTCGAAAACGCCCTTTTTCCAAACGTAGATATAGCCGACCAGGAGCACGGCTAGAAACACCATCATTTCCGCATACACAAACGGGCGCGAAAGCTTTTCTGACAGCGACTTGAAAATCACCGCCCAAGGCAGCAGAAATACCGCTTCAATGTCGAAGAGGATGAACATCATCGCCACCAGATAAAACCGTACCGAAAAGCGCTGGTGTGCCGAACCAACTGGATCAATGCCGCACTCGTAGGGCATCAACTTTGCGCGTGTGTTGCGATGACGCCCAAAGAGATGTGCCAGCACTAAATTGGTAACGGCAAAACCGAGAACGAATAGGAAAACAACAAGGATCGGGAGGTATTCTTTCATTTTATCTCTGCCTCAAGGAGGAGATTCTTAATTACGTTACGTCATAAAATTCACAGCGGAAAAAGTTCAGCGAGTAAGCTTGCGAAGAATAGTACAATCTCCCGTGCGATGCAAATCACGGATAGCTTGAGACTCGCTTGACAGGGAAATTTTGTCTCTGTCATAAGCAAGAGCCGGGCGGAAAAAACTTCCTCCGGCTCCTGTGATAATTATAACTGTGGGGCAGCGATCAATCTTGATCGGGTGCAGATGGTTGCGCGATTCCTTCGCCGGGAACAAGGTCACCCGTGCGCCGCCGCGGAAATGGGTCAGTCGCACGTCGTCGGGGTGTGGAGGCTTCTCCACGCCGATCTGGCGAACCAGGAATAGGTTGTCCCAGCGCTTCGGCCAGGATGCGAATGAGTTCTTGTGATAACGTGCGGTGTTGCAGTTGTGAGCGCCGTTTTAGTGCCTCCTTCATTTCCGGGGGCACATAAGCTCCAATTAATACGCCTTTTCTTTTCATGAGTGGGCGATCCTTTCCGTAGTAGTAAAGTAGTAGTTGTTCTATTCAATTGAAGGTTTTGTCTCGCCAAAATAACAACACAGAGCTTGTGTCTTCCGGCGACTTGTTTAACCGTTTGGCATTCTACACAGAAGTGTTAAAAAAGCCAAGTCCTTTTCCTTCATGATTTTGAGAGGTCACTTTGTAGACATTTGATGGCAATAGGTTGAGTCTTACCAAAGGCCAAGAACAGCCCTAACCTCTATGGAGAAAAACTTGACAGGGTTCCACACGCGATGTTAGTTTTTCACGGAAGCGTTTGTGGTGCCTGAACGTAAACGCAAACGTAGCCTACGATGCAGTAATTCAAAGCCTTGCTTTAACCTGAACAACGACGACGATGAGCCACACGGAAATTCCAGATCAACGCGGACGTGAGCTATTAACGCTCATTATCCAGGCTCATCTTGCCTCTGGCGAACCGATTGGGTCACGTACGATTTCCAAGCTGTCCAGTGAAGGATTATCGCCTGCCACGATTCGTAATGTAATGGCGGATTTGGAAGAAGCGGGATTTCTGGAACAACCCCATACTTCTGCCGGACGAGTTCCCACTGATCAGGGCTATCGGTTCTATCTGGATCACATTTTTCAGCAAACCCACATCTCGCCGGATGATGAGGATACGATTCAGCGCGAAATGCTGAATGATAATTTGCCAAGCGCCGATCAGATTATGTCGCGCGCGTCGCATCTGCTTTCCTACCTTTCCCAAAGCGTCGGCATCGTCGTTTCTCCTAGCATTAGCCGCGATGTGATTCGCCACATCGAATTTGTTCGCATCAACGATGGTCGCATTTTAGTAATTACTGTCTTTCGTGCCGGGCTGGTGCAGGATCGGCTCGTGCGCGTGGCCGAAGATTTCAGCCAGGACGAGCTTGATAAAACGGCACGCTACCTTAATGCCAATTTCACGGGACTGACTCTCAGCGCCATTCACAGCCAACTTGTGCGGCGAATGACAGAAGAGAAAGCGCTTTATGATCGTTTGCTGCAAAACGCGATTTTGCTTTGCCATCGCGGCTTAAGCCGAGAAGAAGAGTCGGAACCAGATGTTTTTGTAGATGGAGCGTCGAATATTCTCTCCCGCCGCGAATTTGCCGACCTGGAACGCCTGCGCGAACTTTTCCAAATCTTTGAAGAAAAACGTCGCCTAGTCAGCATCCTGAGCGAATGCGTTTCGATGGAAGAACAACCCCTTGTGACAGTTCGTATTGGCGCGGAAAATCGTTTGCCCAGTTTGCGCGGTTGCGCTGTCGTCACAGCCTCGTACCGGTATGGCGGCCAAATGACCGGCAATCTGGGTGTCGTCGGCCCGTTAAGAATGGAATACGCTCGCACTATAAATGTGGTAAGCTATGTCGCCAGCATGCTTGAGCGCGTGCTCAACGATGCCCCTGCTACCGTGATGAGTTAAGCGACTTCATCACCATTTCTTCGATAGTCAAAACCCCTCGCGCACCCCGCGCAGTCCTAAGCTCATAACAACCCATTGCCCTATAACTCCCCTCGGTTCTGCCTCTCCCTATTTGGGCAGAATAGCAATTTGAAAAGGCAACA
>JAXLQQ010000034.1:0-56791 GCA_046331525.1 Blastocatellia bacterium | reverse complement strand
CGGAAAATGCGACTTGCGCATCGTGTTCGACCAGATAGTCATATTGTCCGAAGTACCGTTCAGATAGCGCCCCTGCTCGCCGTCGTGATTGCCAAGCGCCATCAGCAGCGGCGCGTTCGTACACAATAAGCCGAAGTAATACCGCTGCGCCAGATATTGTTTCGCGGCATCTTTGTACGTCGTGCCGTATTTGTCGGTCATAAACGTATCGCCAAGATCAATCAGGAAATCGGGATTGTCGGCGCGCATATTCGCTAACGCTTGGGCGTAGATCAGCGGGTCAGTATTTTCATCCAAATGTGAATCCGCCTGCATTGTGAACGTGAAGGTGGAGCCGGGCGGGCGCTTTGTGATGAAGTTGAATTCCTGGCTCGCAGTAAATTCCGTCGAGCCCACATCCCGAATGCGCAGACGATAATAATGCCGCGTGTTCGCGGGCAATCCGCTCAGCGCGATGTTCGCGGGCTGCCCTTTCGGAAACGAGCTGACGGCGGTTTGCGCGGTGTAGGTGCCGCTGCTGGTGCCATACTCCAAATATGCTTCAGAATCTTTGTAGGCGAGCAAACTGGCCGTCACCGCATTGTTGGTCGGACGCGCAAGAATCAAATCCCACGGATGATCCGGCACATCGGTGAGATGTTGGGTAGGTTGTTGGAAGGCAGCGGTCAACAAAACCAGCAGCACTGCCTGAAAGATCGGGTGGTTGGTCTTCATGAAATATTCCTGGTGCAGAAAACGAGATGCACCGCAGCGGCAAAGAGGCTGGGCAGAGCACTTCGCGGTGAACCTCTGCGTGATCTCCGCGCCACTGCGGTGAAAAAGCTGTTTGCGAACAGAATGGCCTCACTTGATATTCACTGTAACGGGTGTGATGGAGCGGCCTGCAACACCGAAAATCAACGGCACTTCGCCGCGTCCAATCAACGTGCGTGGCACTTTCACATTCACTTGATCGAGGCCGAAATATTCTGGCTGCGTACCGGCGTATTCGACGGCAACCAACTCACCACCGAGGCGCGCAGCAACGTCGGAAAGTTGCGCGCGATGGCGCAAGCCGGTGCCATAAAGCGTGATGAAAAGTTCATCCGTCACCCCGCCGAATTCGAGCGGAACCGGCACGCAACTGCCCGCCGTCGTGCCACAGCGATAAATGGGTTCGATGACTTGCACTCCGTTGCTGCGCACGTGAACAGCATTCGCCGCCGCCACGCCCAACCCCGTCACATTGGCCGTAAACAAAACAGGCGCAACCGTATCCATTGCATAACTAGCGCTGGCCACTGCATTGCCCGCATACCACACGGTGATTTCCGCATTGCCGGGAGCCGTGCCCGGCGGGACAATGAAGTTGATTTGTGTGGGCGCAGTGTAGAGCAATTGCGCATCGCGTTCGGTTCCCGTGCTGTCTTTGACCTTCAAGGTTGTCGCGCCATTTGCTCCCGCCAAGCCCGTGCCGAAGGCTGATAGCAAGCACTCCGCCGCTGCGCCGATATTGGCAAAATTCGCGGCGGATACGACCGCGAGGTTGTTTTGCCCGCCCACATTGAAGGTATACGCTACCGTCTTATTCGTGCCTTTGTCCTTCGGCAATTTCACCAGCACGTAATCCACTTTCACGCCCGCAGGCCCGACGGTGACGCGCACGTGACCCGAGTTCGGCAGCACACGGCTTTGCGGATACGCATCCCAATTGCCATCGTCTACGTTGCCAGGAAAGTAATCCGGCGCATCAGGATCAGGCCCGGCTCCGGGCTGCGGCACGGACACGTATGTCACACCGTTGTACTGCCCGTGCGCGAAGAGATGATCGTGCCCCTGAAAGTAAATCGTCACGTTGTTTTCTGCCATCAAATCGTGAAACGGTTTATCCCAGGTCGGACGATTCTGCTTGAAAGTATTGTTGCCGTTTTTGTCCTTGCCACCCCATTCGTACAGCGGCGCAACCTCTACGCCGCCGCGTGTTTGTCCGTGTAGATGGTGCTCAAAAACGAATTTGTATTTGGCTTTGCTGTTGCGCAACGCGTCGCGGAACCACGCGAATTGTTTGTCGCCGTGAACGGTATCCCAATTCGTCCCGCCGCGCCCCGGCATCTCCCAATACGGATCAAGCACGACAAACAACGCATCGCCCCACTCCCACGCATAGAAGCTTTCGCGCAAGCCTCCATCCACGCCGGGATAGATTGTTTGATCGCCTGAATAGAAGCTGTCCGGGCGCGGATTTGGAAAGAGCGACAGCCGCGCGTTGGTAGACCACAAGGGCAAATTCGGGTTTTCGCCCGACTCTGCTTTTGTGTAGTACAAATACTCAGAGTCGTGATTGCCATTCACCAAAAACAGCGGCGCGGAAGGCGTCAGAATATTGAAGTAAGGCCGATGCGCGATTTGCCGATTGAGCACCAGTTGATACGTCGTGTCGTTCGGATTGTTCGTGATCGTATCGGTACGAAACGTATCGCCGAGATCAATGTGAAAGTCCGGGTTGTCGTCGCGCGCATTCGCCAGCGCGAGCGCATACCGCGCGGGATCGCAATGCTGCGCCGTGAACAAATGCGAATCGGCAATGAGCGAAAACGTAAACGTACTGCCCTTTGCGCGTTGCGTGTGAAAGCTGTGTTCGGCGCTGGCGTTCACGGCGGATTGCCCTGCCGCTTTGGAACGCACGCGATAGAAATACCGCGTATTCGGCTCCAACCCGCTGATGACTTCTTCGTACGGCACATTCGCGCGAATGGTCTGTTTCGCGGACGTTTGATTCGTGTAGTTGCCGGAGGCGAGACCGTATTCCAAGTACACGTCGTCCTGATTCGCCGTGAACAATACGTTGACGGTGATCGAACGATCTGTCGGACGCCCCAGCACAATGTTGCCGCCAAAGGTTTCGGAAACTTGGGCAGCAGGTTGTTGCAGCAATGCTGGGGTGAAAATGCCAACTGCGATGGCGAAAAACAAAATCAGGGAGCCTATTTTTTTCGTCATATTCAGCGTGAAAGAGATTGTGTGTCACTCGTTGGATTCGGATTGCGACGCGGTGGTCTTCGTTCGTCATCACGAGGCGGGCCACGACGATTGCGATCACGCCGACTGTATTGCTCCGTCGTGCGATTGCCGTCGCCATCAATGAAGGTGAATTCCGCTTTGCCGTCATCGCTCAAGCGGTAATTCACCTCGTGCGTTTGGCCGCGCAGTTGATATTTGAGTTGCCAGTGATTTGGCTCGACGGTTTTGAAATCCGTGATGCTTGCGCCGCGCAAAGGTTGCAAGAACTCGCGCACAGGCGCAGCACGCGGTTGCGGATCAACCTGATCGTCGCGCACGGTGACGACGCCACGCATTCCGCCGTTGATGTAAGGATAGGTTTTCGTGCTGTGATAGTGATACATGTCCGCGCTGTCGGCGTGTCCGTTGAATTCATCCAGCGGTCGCGCAGGCTTACCCTCCGGTTCGTTCAGGCCATACAGTGGAAAGCCGTCCAGCGCGTAGGCAAGCGGTTGGCGCGTCCCGATTTTCTGCTGCAAATGCAGCGGCGCGGCGTGGTAGTGATAATCGTCGGCGCGCCCGCAATGCCCGCCCCATTCATCCAGTTCACCAATCGCATACGCGTCCTCGCCGCGATTATTCAACGCATTGAAAATCGGTACGCCATTTACTGCGAGCGCGATTGCGCCTCGGTACAATGCGTGTTTCGCCGAAATGGGCTGTTCTGCCAACACAGGTTTGAGCGGGATTTGCCAGGCGTTGTTGCCTGTGTACGGCTGCGGCAATGGCACTTGTTGCTGCCACGCGCGAATGCCAATCATCATTGGGTGATCGGGCAAACCGTCCGATTCGACGTACAGGAATTTTTCGTCCCAGCGCGTTTTGACTTTCGCGTTGTAAGCATCAAACGCCGCCGCCATTGCCGGACGATTGATTTGTGCCTGTTGTCGCCACGAATACCAGGAAAGCAACCCGCACAGCAGCAACAAACTGATCGTCACACGAGAAAAGCGCACGCCACATTTTCTGACATACAAAAATGCACTCAGCAAGCAGCAGGCGAAAACAAGCGCAGCCAACGAAAACGGGGGCTTCGTCGTTGTAGCGATGTTTGCTTGTGCTGCGAATTGATTCAATCGGTGAATCTGCGCTTGTTTGGTTTTTGCCGCTTCCTGGTCACGCTCGGAGAGTGCTGCCAGTGGCCACGCGACGATATTACCCCGTTCGTCTTCGAGCTGAACATTGCCATCGCGCGTCAACAAATACGCGCCTGTGAATGTTTCGCCTGTCACGCAATTTGTCCACGTTCGCAATTCATCTGGCGCAATCGCTCCATGTCCGCCCGGATGTGCGAGGGCGGTTGACGCAATGATCAAGACAATGAAGAAAAGCAGCACAACTTGGCGTTTCATAACTATGGCTCCTAATTGCCGCCGCGCACGCAGCGAACCCGCAGCTTGTCGGTTTTCGAGTTGTAGCTGGAAATGCCAAAGGTGAAATCCACAGTCCACGCATTCGGCGTTTGATTGAATTGCGTCGTCGAAGACCAGAACAGATTCGACGCGGGCGTAGCAAACAGCGCATTCAGCGAAGGCCGCACACGCGCTTCATCATTGAGCGAAACCAATTCTTTGATGTTCGGCAAACGCCAATCGTCAAAGCCTCCCAGCGACAGCGATTCGGCGTAGGCAATCGCTTCTTCCCACGTCATCAACGTGCCTGCATCCGCCTGTTGCCACGTCAGGCCGGTGCGATTGTCGGTGATGGTGTTGTTGCCGTTGTTCTTGAAAATTTCGGTCAGGTTGAGGCCGCTGCCCGGCGTACGCACACAGCGCGCGTGAAATCGTTTCGTGCCTCCGCCGCTGATGGTTTCGGATTTCGGGTGCGCACCCGCACCGCCGCCTGCATTTGTTGCCCACGCGCGCGTTGTGTCGTCCGCGCGCAAATCCGATGCCCACCAGTATTCGGCGGCGGTTTTGGTGAAGTACGTCTGATTGAGCGCGGGGTTCAGCGCGTTGTGCGCCTGAATGCTGAAGAGTTCTTTGACCGTCGGCAATCGCCAATCATTGCGCCCCGCGAGCGTGAGCGAAGTGCAATAGCTGGGCGCAGCGTCACGCGTCATTTCGCCGCCATCCGCTTGCTGCCACTGCAATCCGGTCACGAGGTCGTTGATCGTGCCGTCGTTGTTATTCGCAAACGACGGAGCGTTGCGCGTGTAATCGGCATCATCACCAAAGACCGTCGCGTCATGTGTGGTTTGCCCCGTGTCCGGTAGCTTCAGCATTGACCACGCAATCGCTGCTGCGCCTTTGAAATTGACGTTGACCGTGTTGGCAGCAACGCCGTCCACCGTCAGCACGACATTCACATCGCCGCGCCCGGCCAGACTGTTCGGCAAGCGAATGTTGATCTGATCCACGCCTTCGTAACAGCAATGTTTATCGGCATAAACAACTTCGCATTCGATACCGCCCACCGTTGCGCGCACATTGTTCAGCCCGCTGTGGCTGCGAATGCCAGTGCCGTACAGCACGAGATACAGCGCATCGGTGCCGTCGCCAAAATCAATCGGGATCGGCACAATTTTGTTTTGCGCCGTATCAAAGCGCGTTACATCTTCGTAAGTGGAATTGCCATTGCGGACGCGTTGGATATTCGCCGCCGCATACCCGCTGCCATTCGCAGTCGCAGAAAATACGCCCGGCATCGTAGGCGCGATATTGACGGTTCCGAAGCTGACAAAGTTGCCGTTCGTGCCCACCGAAATCGTAGCTAGCCCCGCACTCGTTCCAGCGGGAATTTGATAATTGATTTGCGTCGCCGATACATAAAACAACGGAGCAAGACGCTCGATGCCTTGACTGTCAATCACGCGTACTTTGGTGCCGTTCAGGTCGGTTGGCAAAGGCGTTGACTGCGCAAATCGCGCAGCCGTGGCGAGTCCTGTTCCAAAGGCAGAGGCGATGCTTTCGGGCGCGATGGTGACGCCTTTGTAACTCGCGGCAGAAACCGTTGTCGCAACACCGCGCCGCGTGTAATTCTCAGTGCGTTTGTTGCCGTTCGGATCAACGAATTCATAGACAAACGCTCCCGCGTAATCGTAGCTGTAATTCACCTTGTACACTTGATTGTTGATCGTGTATTCCAGCGACCAGGAATTCGTGCTCGTGGATTGCAGGTTGGTAATCGCGGCACCAGTCAGCGGCGATGTCGCCGGGCGCGGTGAATTGGCGCGTGGTTGCGGCACGATTTGATCGTTGCTGACCGTGACTTCGCCGCGCAGTCCACCGTTGATGTACGGATAGGTTTTGGTGCTGTGATAGTGGTATTTGTTGTTCGCGTCAAAATGCCCGTTGAATTCGTCTAAGCCTGTGGCTGCCGCGCCGTCCGGTTCATTTAAGCCATACAACGGAAAGCCGTCAAGCGCATAGCCGATGGGTTGTGCGGTGCCGACTTTTTGCTGAAGGTGTAATGGCGCGGCGTGATAGTGGTAATCGTCCGCACGCCCGCAATGCCCGCCCCAATCATCCAATTCGCCGATGGAAAACGAATCTACGCCGCGATTATTGAGCGCATTGAAAATCGGGATGCCGTTAACAGCAAGCGCGATTGCACCCGTAAACAAAGCCGTTTTGGCTGAAATCGGTGTGGCCGAAATCACCGGATTGAGCGGAATGCTCCACGCATTTTCGCTGATATAGGGTTGTGGAATCGGCACTTGTTGCTGCCACGCTTTGATGCCTTTCATCATCGGATGATCGGGGATGCCGTCGGATTCGACGTACAAATATTTCGCGTCCCAGCGCGTGCGAACTTTCGGGCTGAAGGCATCGAACGAAGCAGCAATCGCCGGACGGTTGGTTTGTGCCTGCTGCCGCCACGCATAGCTGGAAAGCAGAATGCACAGCAGCAACAGACAAACCGCAACGCGAACGAAGCACACGCCACTGCGCTTCCACCACAAAAGCAAAGCCATCAGCGACGCGGCAATGAAAAAGGCAGGCAATGAAAAAGCAGGCGTGGCTGGAGCTGCCGCACTTATTCGCGCGGCGAGTTGCTGATTCAAAGAATGAATGCGTGTTTGTTGGGCGGCGACATAGAGTTGATCGTTGCTGGATAATTCGCCGCGTGGCCAGAGGATCGTTTGGCCGGATTCGCTTTCGAGATAAACTTGGCCGTCGCGCTCCAACAAAAACGAGCCGTTCACACTTGCGCCTGTTACTGCATTTGTCCAGCTTCGTAATGGTTCGGTGGTTGCTCCGTGACCGCCGACATGCGCCAGCACGCGGGTCATCAGCATCATCAACAGTCCGATTGTCATCACATAATTTCGCATAGCTTGTCTCTGTCCGCAGACAACACAAATCCCAGCGCGGCGCAGTTGCCTCGTCAGAGGGATCAAGTTGTTTGCTGTTATGTTTCTTACTTGCGTGGAGCGCGCGGCTTTCCACTTTCAGGTCGGCGCTCCTCGATGGTGTAATCGCTCGGCACGGTAAAGAGCGCGCGATCAGCTTCCACCCGATTGATGTTTAGGAGTTTGTATGTTGTTTCGCCCCAGCGCGGGTCGCTGGTTTTGCTCCAGATGGTAGTGCGCAGTTCGGGCGACTTCCAACGCTCCTCGACAATCTCGATGGGCTGGTCATTGCCGATTTGATTGATCGGGATGACAATCGTCGTGCGTTCGCCATCCGCATTAAAGCCTTCGATCTGACGCTTGCCAAGCGATTCAACGCGGCTTTCGCTCTTGGCGTTGTCGGGGATAAAAGATGGATGCTCGATTTGCGCGGCACCGTCTGGCTTTGGTTTTGGCCGGTTGTTGTCTTGACCTTCTTTGCGTGATTTCGGCGGACGCGGCCTACCCCCTTCCGACGCGGGTTTATCGCCCGGCTCAATAATGACTGTCGCCGGAGGAATGGCGACTTTGTACCCGGTGCGGGTGGCAGGATAGAGCGTATACGCCACGCCTGCTATCGGATCGTTAATAAAAATCATTTGTGGCGTCGTGCCTGCGGCCCCGAACGGGCCAACGGTGGCGGCGGATTGTTCCCGACGGGTGCGGCCTTCGCTGTCACGGTAGACGCGCGCCGTGGTCTTTTGTGTAAGTTTCGTGCCATTCGCCAGGGTTTGCAGACTTTCGGTGATGGTGTCTGCCGAATACGGTGAGCCTTTCACAACCTTGCCGCCGGAACGCATCTCGGAGGAAAGAAAATCGGAAGGGCCTTTTTCCTGCGGCGGAAGCTTACGCGCCAGCGGTTTGTCCTGACGGCTTTGCGCTTGCAAGGTCGCCAGCAACAACAGCAACGGCACAAGGCAATGAATTACAGAGGGCTTTCTCATCGGCTACTCCTTTCCGCGTTAATTCAGAATGCGAATGGCACGAGCTACGCCGTCTTCGCCAAACACGACTTCCGCCTGCACCTGCTCGCCATCGCGCTCGTCATTGAGCTTGACGCCCCACAGCGCCAGCGTTGTGCGCGGAATTTGCAAACGCACAATCTGCTCAAATTCCGTCGGTTCGGCAGGCATGTTTGGCCGCAACGAGAGAAACGCGCCGTTTTCTTCTTCTGCCTGCCGCTCGGAATGCAATTTTCGTCGCAGCGGATGTTTGCTTATCACCCGTGCAGCAACGGTCGCTTGTGCAGTCACTTCCGGTTGAATTGTTTGCCCTGTTGAGGCCGCTGATTGCGGAGCGGCGTTCGTGCCTTGACGCGCGGGCAAACTTGCAAGGGGCACAGGTTGCGGCGTGTGCCACCACTGCGATAGGGCAAAGAGCAAGAGTGCGGTTGCCACCATCGCCGTCGCCCACTTCCATCGCAATGCCGCCGCAAAATTCTTTCGCGGCGTTATCGTTTTGACGATGGCAGGTTCCTGTTGCTGTGCAAAGGTCGCCAGCAACAGTCGCCCGATGTGTTCCGGGGCCTGTATAGCCTGCTCATCATCTGCCAGCACTTGCAACGCGGAGGCGATATTTTGCTGCCGAACAAAGCGCAGGCGGCAGGCGCGGCAGGCGTCCGTATGGGCCAGTGCCTGCGCCCGCGCTGCCGTATCCATTGGCACCTCGCACGCTAGTTTGACAATGAGATTTTCAAACTCCTGACAATTCATGCTACGCACCTCCTCAACGTCGAAGGCTCTTGCGGTACGGGTCGCGCTGGCGCGCGCTGCTGGGTCTTGAGCGCCGCTAACCGTTCCGCGAGCAGCGCGCGCGCGCGATAGAGTCGCGAACAAACTGTCCCCATCTCACAACCAATGACCTGCGCCGCTTCGGCATAACTCAATTCGTGGAGATGGCACAGCAAAACGACTTCCCGATAATGCAGTGGCAATGCCAATACTGCCGCACGCACCGCATCAATTTGTTCGTTGCGTGTTAACTCCCTTAGCGGATCCGCCTCTGCTGTCAGCAACTCGACCGGCAAATCTTCCCCCTCTTCGTCGTCCTTCTCCAACGCCACAAAGCGGCGTTCGCGTTGCAATCTGCGCAGCGTACTGTGCCGCGTGATGGTTAGTAAGTACGCGGCAAAGCTCCCGCGTCCGGTGTATTGTTGCCCTTCGCGCAGCAACGTCAAAAACACTTCCTGCATCACGTCTTCTGCCAGAGCTTCCATTCCACTCAAGCGCAGTGCAAACCGATACACCTGCGCGCCCCAGCGTTGATACAAAACAGCAAAAGCTCCGCCATCTCCGGCCAGCATCAGCCGCAGCAATTCTTCATCGCTGAGATGGTCAAACGTTTGCTTCATGGTTTTTGATGAGGCAGCCTGGTTGCCCGTCGGCCATGTTAAGCCCGTTGCCTGCTGCTCATCCAGGTAGGGACAACAACGAGGCGAATTCTTCCCAAAAATTTTGCAAGGCAGAGAAAATTGTTCACAACATCACACGCATACGGTGCAAGCTACCCGAAGCCATTGTTTGCGATAGACGGTCATCAGTTGATAGGTGGAATTACGATCTGAGGAATCAAGCCTGATGGCGGTTTCAAGCGCGCGGGCGGCATTCGCAGAATCATCACGGCGCAAATAAAGTTTGCCGAGTAACGAATGCGCGGGCATTGTCTGGTTGCCGTGCGATCAGCTTTTGCAACAACGTTTGCGCTTCTTTCAATTCGGCGGGTGAGGAATCTTTTTGCAGCAACGCCTGCGCGAGCATCAGGCTCACCTGTGCATCGTTCGGCGTGCGTTGCAATTGTTCGCGCAATAACCGGATCGCGCGCGGCCTCGCCTGCGGCTTCGTAATGCTTGAGCGCCGCCGCGCAGTCTTTGCTTTCAAAGGCAAGCACGCCTGCGCCGCTCCGGCAAAATCACCGCGCCGAATCAGGTCGCACGTTTGCTCAAAACTTTGCGACTGTACAAGTAAGCTCAAACTAAAGAAAAAGAGAAGAAGGCGCATAAGCAACTGTACCAACAGCATGTAGTACCGGCAGTATGTAGTACCGGCTTGAGCCGGAAGTGTTCGCCTATAATCCACGCAATGCCGCGTGAATACTTCCGGCTCAAGCCGGTACTACATGCCACAAGTCGGCTGACTGCCGACTCAAGCCGGTACGACATGCTACAGGTCGGGGTCATCCCAACCTTTTCCGAAATCCAGCACAGGATATTCTTGCCAGATAGTTTTGGCTTGTTCACGCCCCATCACGGCAAGGTATTCAATCGCGCTGGAATAAGGCCATTCGTCCCAACGTGCCACATAGCGATGATGCACGGGGTTGTTGTGGATGTAATTGATCGTTGCCCAGAAATGTCGTTTGTTGCGCATGGCTCGATCAGAACAGTTATGCCACACGGTACGCCCCGCTGCCTCTTCGGCCAAATTCCATTCCCGCGAAGTCCGACCATGCAATCGGCCAACCGCTTTTTTGAGCGCCCGTAAATTCTCCGTTGCGGCGAGCAAGTGATAGTGATTCGGCAGGACACACCAGGCAAAAACCTGCACGTGCTGGTCTTCCATCGTTTGTAACAATCGTCGGCAAAAATCTGCCATGCGGTCAGGTGCGCGCCCAATATGCGCTGCATGTTCGTAACACGCTGCACTGAGATGAAACTGCCCTTGATTGAATAACGTAGGCGGGCTGTGCCACGGACGGTGCTGCTGGATGCGAAAGGCCAAAACCTCTTTGCGTTGTGCATCTGTCAATTGCCGCCAAAGGTACATAACGTTTTCAGAAACCTTGCATGTAGTACCGGCTTCAGCCGGAAGATGCCTGAAAAATGCATGTAGTACCGGCTTCAGCCGGAAGCATCCACTTTGAGTTCGGCACAAATCTGGCGAACGCTTTCGGCTGAAGCCGGTACTACATACTAAAATGCGATGCGTGCGCCAAGTTAGACGACGCGAGGATCGCCCTGGCCGGTGATCTTGCCAAAGTTTACGTTATTCACCTAACTCACCACGCCGCCTAAATTGAGGAAGGCGCTGCGGTCGAATTTGGGCGTCAGGTTTGCGACCTGATTCGGAAAATCAAAGTTGAAGCTGTCAGCATTGTAATCGCCACTAAGTGGATTGATGCCGATGACTTTGCCGCTGGCGTCGCGGATCGGATTGAACGGCGCGTTGTTCGTCACCGTGAACGGATTCCCGGTTTGCAAAATGCCCGTCATCCCGATTTCCCAGCCGCCGAGCAGGTTCCTGTCAAAGGCATTTTCGCCAAACGGTGTGGGGAAGCGGTAGACGCCGGAACTCGACACGCGATGCCGCGTATCAAACAACGCATCGGCGGGGCGATCTCCCAACTGGCGCGGGTCAGCCGCAGATTCAAACCCGACCGAACGCGAACCACCCTGATACAAATCAGTCATGTGGCTGAGCGTGTACGATGCCTGCAACATGCCGCGTTGCCCCAGGTTTTTGCGCGCCGAGGGGATCAACCTTGATGACTTTGCGGTCGTAGGTCATCAGCCCGTTCACTTCGCCTTCAACATCCGTCGTTTGCGTGTAGACCGCTGCGGACAGCCCAAGCTTTTAAATCGCCCGCAAACCGATTGAAGTCCAGCGATAATCGAGTCCCACGTGCGCGAGCTGCTGTAGTTGATGCCGACGACAGTGCGCCCCCAGATTTCACGCCTGGACGCCAATCAGATAATTGGTGCCGTCTTGGGTGTCTTCAGATTCGTCAACGCCTCCGACACCAGTTTGCAATCCGACGATGCCGCCGCGCGCATCCAACATCGAAGCCGTCAGCGTCGGACGATTGAAGCCAAATGGAGTCACTGCCAAGTCCGTTTGCACCAGAATATTTCATCTCAGCAAAAGCAAATGGTTGGTATTTCTTTTTTCGCTAACGTGCTAACAATGGAAACACGGTGATACGCAATTTCGCCGCTCCATACGGAATCAGCGTCAGCGTTTCTTCTGGCTCGTTGCTCTGAACAGGACTTTCTGGCAACGGCCCCGCCGAACCATTGACCAACTTCCATTCCGGCAATTTGCGCCCTTTGACTTTCAGTTCGAGCGGCGCGCCGTCGGCAGAAAAGCGCATCTTGCCGATAGCTTTTTCAATGACCTGCAAAGCAGGTTTTTGGGGGATTCAATGTGAGGCCATAATCTCCAGGCGGTCGGGATGAACTTCAATCAACACCGGGGGGAATCGCTGATTACGCAACTTTGCCTGTGTTTTGCGCCAATCTTCGCCGATTTTCAGACTGCGGTGACAAGCGGCCCGCGTTCAATCACCACCGAAGTTGTTCAGCCACCGCGAAGTCCGCACCTCCATCGGCAACTTCAGTACGATGCGATCCCCCTTTTGCCATGTGCGATTCAGCGTGTGGAACGTGCCTGCTTTAACGCCGCTAACTTCGCTTGCCGTTGATCGTAAGGGAAGCTTTCGTCGCCCACGCGGGAATGCGCAATTGCAACGGAATTCCGCCGTGCGGGCGGGATTGAGCGTCAGGCGAATTTTCGTCGCGGAAAGGATATTCGGTGTCTTCGACAATGCTGACAGGCACGCCACCTTTGACGGTTGTTTTCACTTCATTCGGCGCATACGCCACCACCGCCAAACCATTCTCTGCCGTCGCCATCCACAAACTCGCAGCGAGCTTCGGCTAAATGCCCTGATGATACTCCGCCGTGCAACCAAAGTTCACATCCATCCCGAACAGATCTGATTCCGCGCCATTCGATGTCCACGCGCGACGGTCGTAATTACACATCACCTGGATTCTGCTTGTTGATCGTATTGATGCGACCACATATCACCGCTCATCGTCGCGGGCTGGGCGTTGTGAAGGATTTTTTCCAGCCGATCCTCTAGCAAAGATCGCCCAGAATCGCAATCGCGTGTTCGAGCGAAAACATCGCTTCTACCACGGCGCAAAGTTCAATGCCCTGCGACGGATCAAGCCCGGCGTAATGCTCGTCGGCGCTGAACATGCCGTTCGGTTGCCCGTGATATTTGTCGAGCGTGCCGAGCATTTGATAAATCGCTTTGCGGTCGGCATCGGCCTTCGAGACTTGCGACCAAACGACGTTGGTTTTCAACGCCATCGCATTGTTCACGCCGTGAATGCCGAGCGCGAATTCTGACAGCCCCTCATTCTGATATTGCTTGAAAAGATTCGCATCAATCTTCTGCGTGAATTTGAAATCGGCGAAATGCGCCTTCCAATCGCGGCCTTGCGCGCCGAGCACCTGCGCCAGATCAAACAACTTCTCGTCGCCCGTGCGGTTGTAGAGCCACAACACGCTCAGCAATTCATCTGCCCATCGTTGCCGCCCCCAATCGCGCAACGGACGTTTGGCGGACTCTTCGAGATGATGTTTGAAATAGCGCGTCATCAGCGGTATCACACGCGGATCGCCGGTCGCTTCGTGATATTGCGTTAGCACTTTCAGCATCACGAATTTCGGCCACCAATCGTCATACCGCTCGCGCAATTTCGCGTCCGCATTCGCCGGAGGCAGCGGGCCAATCGCGCCGTTCGGTTGTTGATGATCGAGCGTCCAATCCACCCATTTTTTGGCTTTGGCAATCAGCTTTGCGTCATCCAGCAAATAGGCCAGCGGTAGCAATCCGTCGAGGTAATACGGCCCGCGTTCCCACAGTTCGCCCGTACCGCCGAGCCAGCCACTGTTGGGGCCGACATCGGGCCAGAACTCATCCAGATGCCCAGTCATTCCGTTCGCCTGGATTTGCAGTTGTTGCCGGAGCCAACCCTTGGGCTTGATTGCCATCAGCGGCAACAAATACATTGCATTCGGTGCCAGTGGCGCGCGGTTTTTGACGGCAGCTTGTTGGTTGCCTTGCGCCCACAAAGGCACTGTCAGCAACAGCCAGAACAAAGCTAACGATAATAATTGGCACATCCATTTGTGTAGTGGTTGCGGCCTCATCTGCATTTGTCCTCGGTTATTGCATGTAGTACCGGCTTCAGCCGGAATCGTTCGCATAAAGCTAATTGGGCTACACCCGCACGATTCCGGCTGAAGCCGGTACTGCCGGTACTACATGCATGTTATTTGTTGCCGGTCAGCGGCGCATTCATTTCACGCAGCACTGCCGGATCAACCTTGATGACTTTGCGGTCGTAGGTCATCAGCCCGTTGACTTCGCCTTCAACATCCGTCGTTTGCGTGTAGACCGCTGCGGACAGCCCAAGCTTTTGTTTCATCGGCACCAGGGCTTCGATCTTATGGCGCAGGGCTTTCAAATAATCGTCCTTGTTTTGATACGTCTGATAGCCCCAATTGCGCATCTGTGGATTCCACAAATGCTCGGCAATCGGCCAGCCGACGCCGCCGTATTCGCCCACGACAATCGCGCGATCTTTTTTCTGTTCTGGTTGCAGCGGCGTTTCCTGATAGGTGTGAATGTCAAAGAGTTCGCCGACGTTCATATCGAGCCACCCGCTATTCGCATTGACGATACGGCTGCCGTCAATGGCTTTGACCCACTGCGCCATCGCCTTCGATTCGTATTGCCCCCAGCCCTCATTGAAGACAACCCACGTGATAATGCTCGGTGCGTTGTGCAAATGTCCCAGCATCCGGCGCAATTCGAGTTCGTGCTGTTCGCGGCTAACGGACAAACGTACTGGCTCGCCCACGTCCTGCGTGCCGTTGCGCAGCGATTTGTTGTAGCCCGATGGCATATCCTGCCAAATCAGCATGCCGAGTCGGTCACTATGGTAGTAATAGCGCGCCGGTTCGACCTTGATGTGCTTGCGCAGCATATTGAAGCCCGCGCTACGCAACCAACCGATTTCCCATTTCATCGCTTCATCCGAAGGCGCCGTATGCAAACCGTCAGGCCACCAGCCCTGGTCGAGCGGGCCGTGCTGAAACACTGGCTGTCCGTTCAGCAAAATCGCAGGTTGTCCCGCCACCGTGCCGGGGCCAAGCGAGACTTTGCGCATGCCAAAATAACTCGTCACCACATCCAGCGGCGCGCCTTCGGCTTCGGCTTTGGCGTAAAGCTCGCTTTCCTGCGCGCCAAAGCGTACGCGGCGCGGATTCTGCCCGGCAGGCGCGGGCGGCCACGGATTCTTGACGCGAATCAGTTCAGCTTTCAGGTCATACAAAAACGGATCAGCAGGCGACCACAAATGCGCGTTTGGAATTTTCAGCAAGCCTTCGCGATTGATGCGAATGATGGTGGTTGCGACGGTTTGGTTTTGCGCCGTTGCCGTAACGAGCACGGCGTACGTGTCATCGCCACTCGCTTCGTTGGCAAGCGGCACGACGCGCAATCCGCCTGCGTCTACGTCAGGCGTCAAACGCAATTCGGCGAGGTACAAATTCGCCGGCACCGGTTCCAGCCACACAGTTTGCCAGATGCCGGAGACAGGCGTGTACCAGATGCCTTGCGGTTGCAATTGCTGTTTGCCGCGCGGCTGTTCGCCGGTATCGCTGGGGTCGGTGACCGCTAACAAAATTTCGTTCGCGCCGTCTTTCAAATACAGCGTGATGTCAAAGCTGAACGCATCGAAGCCGCCTTTGTGCGCACCAACCAAGCCGCCGTTGACCCATAGCGCGGTACTACGTGCGCCCTACACGCAACTGAACTCCGGTATAACGCACCGCATAAAAGGCAGCTCCCCCAGCTTCGCAATTCTCTATTCTGTGGCCGGAATCCGGCCCCCGTTCCGGGCTGCATGCTGCTGTTGATTTTGTGTCAGGCTGGCAATCACCATAATGAGTTCTGCCAGTTCCACAGGTTTAGCGACGTGCAGTTGAAACCCAGCGGCCAACACCTGCAAACGGTCTTCGGTGCGAGCCAGGGAGGTCAGTGCAATGGCGGGCAGGCGCGCGTCCGGCGTGAGTCCCTGTGCTCGTTCCCGCATCCGTAACCGTTTCACCACCTCATAACCATCCATGTCCGGCATGGCAATATCGCAGGCGAGGACATCAAATTTCGTTTGCGCCAAGATGGCAAGTGCGGCAGAGCCGGAAGCGGCTGCCGTAACGGTTGCGCCCCATTCGCTGAGCGTTTGTGTCATCAGCAGCCGCACCTCTTCCTGATCGTCCACAACCAAAATTCGCACACCGTCCAGGCGCGGCAAGGCGGCGAGCGGCAGGCTTTCCAGCCCGGTGTGGATTTCTTCAGAGGGAGGCAAGGGAGCGAAATAAGAAGCCCTCTGCGGCGCACTGCGTAATAAGGTGACCGTGAAGGTGGCCCCCTGCCCCACTCCGGCGCTTGCTGCTTCCACCGTCCCGCCGTGTAATTCGACGAGCTGCTTGACGAGTGACAAGCCCAGCCCCAAGCCGCCATGCCGCCGCGTGCGCGTCATATCGTGCTGACTGAAACGGTCAAAGATGTGCGGCAGAAAATCCGGTTCAATGCCCCTGCCGGTATCGCTGACGAGGAGGCGAACGTGCGGGCCTTGCTGTTCGACTCGCAAGGTGACGCGCCCACCTTCGGGCGTGAATTTGATGGCGTTCTGTAACAGATTCCACACGACCTGTCGCAGCCGCGCCGCGTCGCAGAGCATTTGCGCGGGCGCTTCGCGCAGCTCTGTTTGCAAGTCAATCCGTTTGGCAACGGCTGTCGGGCGAACCACCTCCACCGTTTCTTCCAAAACCAGGTGCAAGTCAGTGGGCGCAATTTCAAGTTTGAGTTTGCCGCTCGTGATGCGGGCCGTGTCGAGCAAATCCTCAATCAATTGTTGCTGCATCTTTGCGTTGCGCTCAATGATGGCGAGGTTGTGCAAAACGGTCGGCGCATCGTGCATTTTGCTGCGTGTCAGTCGGGTGTAGCCGAGAATCGCGTTGAGCGGGTTGCGCAATTCGTGTGAGACGACCGAGAGGAATTCATCTTTGGCGCGATTATGCGCTTCGGCAACGGCGCGCAAGCGCTGTTCTTCGGTCAGCAGACGTTCGCGTTCCAGTTCCAACCGTTTGCGCTCGGTAATGTCCTGCATCACGCCGTAGAGGCGGATGGGCGTTCCCTCCGCCCCACGCACGATCATACTGTGTGCTGCCACCCAGAATACCTGGCCCGTCACCGGATTGCAGATGCGATGTTCCGTTAGATAATTGTCGCTGCCGCTCGCCAACGCGGCCTGAAATTCCTGCCGACAACGTTCCCAATCTTCGGCGTGAACGAGAGCGGGAAGATGTTCCATCTGCTGTGGCAGCCAGTCGGCGGGGAGGCCGAGAATCTGCATTGCATTATCCCCCCACCTAACCGTTCTGGCGACGAGATCAAGTTCCCAGGCAAACATCGCTGCTGCGCGCGTCGCCAGGCGTAGCCGCTGTTCACTCTCGCGCAACGCCGCTTCAAAGCGTTCTCGCTCGGACAAATCGTAGAAGTGACAGACGACGCCATAACGACCATCCGGCAGCAGAAGGCGCTCGATTTTCCAGTCATACGCTTCGGTCGCCGAAATATCGCCGCGCTGTTCGACCGTGCGGGATTGGTGATACGGCTCGCCCGTGACGAGCGTGTGCCGAAATCGTGCGATGGCCTCACTGGCAAACGGCTCCTGCCAGACGATGTGCAGGACTTCAGCAAAATCACGCCCCAAGAGCGGGCGGACATTCTCAAACACCTTCTGCGCGCCTGTGCTGACCAGCGTCAGCCGGAAATCAGCATCCACCACATAAATGCCAAACGGCGAATCTTCGACCATCTGGCGAAAAGTATTGTGCGAGGCTTGCAAACGCTCTTCGGCGTGTTGGCGCTCACTGATGTCGCGGATCACCAGTAGCCAACCGCCGGACACATCCTGGTCATTGCGCAACTCGCTCACGACCGTCTCGACGCGCAACAGCACGCCGCTGCCGGTGCGATGAAGGTTTTCGCCCCGCCACTGGCCGGTTTGCTCAAGCGCAGCCAGAGACGCTGCTTCGTCCTCCGGGTGCAGCCAGAGACACTCGTAAATTTCCGCCAATGGACGACCCAATGCTTCCGTCTGTCCGACGCCGTATTGCCGCTCGGCTGCCGCATTCATCCAGGTTACGCGCTGCTGCGTGTCCACGGTAATCACGGCATTGCTCACCTGTTCGAGCGCGCGACCCCGTATCTGATTGGACGCGGCTTCGGCGCTGGTCAACAGATAAAGCTGTTCGCCAATCACGATGGCATCCACTTCGCCCTGGCGCAGCGCACGCAACGTTTCTTCTGCCTCTTCCAACCGCGCGCGCAGTTCGTCGTTTTCCGCCTGCAATGCATCTTGTCTTACGGTTTTCATGAACCATGATCCTTCCCGCTGGCCTTCACGCCCGGCGCAAATCAAGGCCGAGCAGCAAGCGCTCGGTCTGGGACAAATCACCAATAAAGCGGCGGAGCGGCAGCGGCAATTTCCGAATCAGCGTTGGTGCGGCAATGATTTGTTCGCCCGCGGCCAGCGTCGGGCGTTCCGCCAGATCAACCACTTCCAGATCATAGCGACCTTCCAGATGCTCTTCGCAAATGCGACGAATGTTCGCTACGGCGCGCATCGAGGCCGGAGTAACGCCGATGATGTACAGCCGCAGCACGTACTGCGCGGGATTCTGCGCAGCCGCTGCTTCCGCGAGCGCGGTAGCGGCGTTCTCCTTCTCTCGCTTATTCATGCCACCTCCTTAAGTCAATGGTTTGATGTCCAGCCCGACCAGCACGCGGGATTCATTGGACAGATCGCCGATGATTTTCTTGATCGGTTCAGGCAATTTACGCACCAGCGTTGGCACGGCCAGAATTTGATCGCCAGCGGCGAGCATAGGGTTTTCCAGCAAATCAATCACTTCGATTTCGTACCGCCCGGCCAGATGCGTTTCGCAGAGGCGTTTGAGGTTCGCAAACGCTGTGACCGATTTTACGGTCTGCCCGGCGACATATAACCGCAACTGCCATTCGGGTTTCGTGGGGGGGGGCGTTTTGCTTCGGGAGTTCATACTTTCCTCCGAGAGGATGATTTTTTATTCAACGTCGTCGCTGCGCCGTTGCGCTGTCTGGCCATTGTTTGTGCGGTTTGGCGGGTTACGTCAGTCTGCCGCGCTTCTTCCGTGCTCACCAATTCCGTTTCAGCGGTGAGGGTGGCGGCTTCGAGTTGTAACGCAGCGATCTGCGCTTCCAGCGCCTGGCGTTTGGCCGCAAGTTCGCGTAGGCGGCGCTTGTGTTCCTGTTGTCGGAGTGCGGCAGTCGCGCGTTCCTGCGCTTCCTGCACCACGCGCGCGGTGCCCGTCAACACTCGGTCATTGCCTAAGTAAACATCCATCAAATCAATGCCCTTGTCGGTCAGCAAAAATTCGCGCACCTGGTTGGAATGCGCCATGCCGCGCGCTTTCAGGACATAGAGCGTGCGGTTGCGCTCGCCGTTATATTCTGTATTACGCAGCAGCAACCACACATCCATCAGCGAAGACACGCCGAGTTGCGAATCCTCCAGCACCGCCCCGCCCTCCGTCAAACTGGTGAAGAGCGCCGTGACCTGCTGTTGCTTCAGAAAATCAATCAACCGCATCAGCGCCGGTTTCAGTTGTTCCTCGTTGGCCTTAAAGGTGAAATTGCTAATCGGATCAACCATCACCACTGCCGGACGCCAAGCCAGCACTGCATCGTGCATCATCAACAAATGCTGCTCAAGACCTTGCAGCGTCGGGCGCGCGGCGTGGATTTCGAGCAAGCCTTTTTTCACCCACGGCTCCAGTTCGATGCCGACCGAACGCATGTTGCGGATGATTTGCGCGGCGGATTCTTCAAAAGCAAAGAGCTGCGCACGCTCACCCCGCCGACAAGTCTCCGCAAGAAACGCCGCGCCGAGCGTCGTCTTGCCTGTTCCTGGCGTCCCGCTGACGAGGACGCTACTGCCGCGATAAAAGCCCTGCCCCGCCAGCATCTCATCCAACCGCGCCACGCCCGTCGAGACGCGCTCGGTCGAAGCCCGATGGTTCAGCGTCAACGAGGTGATGGGCAGCACCGAGATGCCGCGCGCACCAATCAAAAACGGATATTCATTCGTGCCGTGCGCCGAGCCGCGATACTTCACCACGCGCAACCGCCGCGTCGAAATCTGTTCGTTCACCCGATGATCGAGCACAATCACGCAATCCGCGACGTATTCTTCCAAACCGTAGCGCGTGAGCGATTGTTCGCCGCGCTCGCCCGTGATGATGGCGGTCAGTCCGCGTTCTTTCAGCCAGCGAAACAATCGCCGTAGTTCCGCGCGCAGGATGGCGTGATTGGGCAAGCCGGAAAACAACGCCTCCAAGGTGTCGAGAACAACGCGCTTCGCGCCAATCGTGTTCACCGCGTGGCCGAGCCGAATGAACAATCCTTCCAGATCATATTCCCCGGTTTCTTCAATTTCGCTGCGTTCGATATGAACGTGATCGAGATGCAGCTTTTTCTGCGCGGTGAGATCGTCCAAATCAAAGCCGAGCGAGCGTACATTGGCGGTGAGTTCGGCGGCATTTTCCTCAAACATCATAAACACGCCGGGTTCGTTGAACTCGGTCGCCCCGCGTACCAGAAATTCCACGGCGAGCATGGTTTTGCCCGCGCCCGCGCTGCCGCAGACGAGTGTCGGGCGGCCAGCGGGCAAACCACCATTCGTAATTTCGTCCAGCCCCTGAATTCCCGTGGGCACTTTGGGAAGTGTCGGCAGGCCAGCGCCAGGCAACCTGTTTTTTTTCATCTGTCCTTTCGGATTCTGCTTGCGCAAAGAACCTCCTTTCGAATTGTCAAGGTGGGGGATTGAGATTACAGCCAGCCAGTATTGCGCACATCCATAACGCTTCTGAAGCGTGCAGTGCTGGCCTGTCAGGGGAAATTTTTCAAATGAATTTATGCAATTGCAGTGCGGGGGAAAGCGATTTTACAATAGCAATCTTTATTCACACAATCTGGAGGGAAATAGGGAGAGCAGAATGACGTTTCAGCCCCTCTGCTACGGGCATGAGCGTCTCATAGAAGATAGTGAGGATCTTACCCTTCTGCATTTCACCGAAATGAACAGTGGAAGATGAACGTTTTATCTACCCGGTCACCAAGTAATACAACAACCTCGTCGTAAATGGTATGAAAAGACCGTGATTGCCAGTATCGCAGTTACTCCTAGATTACTTTCCCAACGGAGGCATTACTTGTTGCGGGTGGACGCATCCGCAGGAAGTATTGCATGCTTGTGGGGAAGGCATCGGGATGCGCTGTGAGACTTACTTCATCACGAAACGAGTCGCAGCGGGTACGTTCGACTATACCTATAGGCTACGAGCCTGCGGTCGTAAGTGAATGTCGCGCGCCGCACGCGCCTTTTTGATCCCAGAGATCGCATCAATGTGTGTCGCTCGCTTCGGCGTCGCAATTGAGTTTGCACCTTTCGCCAGCGAAGCGCAGGTGGCTTCCCGATGTGTTCGGCTCTCCCCTTTCCAAAGGCTTTTTCAACAGGAGTATCCGATGACGTTTCTACCACCACGATTGGCAGGAAATGTTTCTTTGCGCTGGATCGGCCTTGATCTGGCCAAACGCGAATCCCAACTGGTAACGCTCAATGCAGAAGGCGAACAAATCGCGGCGCTACGGTTTCAAACCACCCGCGAGAATATTCAGTTGCTACGCGCTGAACTCACCGAGTTCGATACGATTGCACTGGAAGTAACGACTAATTCCAATGCCATTACTCGCCTCTTACAGCAATCACCCGCTAAAATTCTGACCTCCAATCCGATCCGCACCAAGATGACCGGGGTCAGCCAAAATCAAAACCGACAAGATTGATGCACGCGTGTTGGCCGAACTCGCACGAGCCGGCTACTTGCCACTGGTCTGGTTGCCTGATCCAGATACCGAAGCCTTACGCCATCTCTTTAGTGATCGGCGCTCGCTGGTGGATCGGCGGACAGAACTCAAGAACACGGTGCATTCGATTCTTCATCGCAATTTGCTGGAATATCAGTTTGCCGACCTCTTTGGGACTGTGGGCAGGCAATGGCTGGAGCAGTTGTGTGAAGCCAGCAACGAGCAGTGCGACCAACTTGATCGTTTACGGCTGCGGGCGATTCTGATTGAGTTGGATCGGTTGGAACAGCATCTGCAAGAGGTAGAAGGGGTGATTGCGGCCTTTGTCGTGGAGCGCCCACAGCTACGCCAACAACTGGATCGCCTGCTCTCCATTCCGGGCGTTTCGCTCGTGGTTGGAGCGGGACTCTTAGCTGCCATTGGCGACATCAAACGTTTCCGCTACGCCAAACAACCGGGTTCGTATTTCGGACTGGTGCCTTCTACCTATCAATCGGGTGACACCAAAGCGCGGCACGGACGCATTACGAAAACTGGCCGCAGTGATGCCCGCTTGTGAGCGGTAGAAGCGGCAGAACATTTGCGCAAAGCCCCGGGGCCACTGCGGGTCTTGTTTCAGCGCGTCAGTACGAAACGTGGGCACAATGTGGCAGTAGTGGCGGTGGCACGCAAGCTGGCCGAGTTAGTTTGGCATCTGTTGACCAAGGAAGAAGACTTTCTCTACCAGAAGCCCAAACGCACACAGGACAAACGCTCGAATGTCCGTTTAATGGCACGGCGTCGGACAGGCCGCAAAACGCCTGCTGCCGAACCGCCGCTCGCCAAACGTCCGGCGTTGTATGGGAGCGGGCTGAAGGGCAAACAGGTCAAAGCCGACATTGCTCGCCTGGCCGCCGAACAATCGGAAGCGCTTTATCAAGCGATTGTCGAGCACCGACAGGAAGGCAAGGATGCAAGACCTTTAAGCCATCCGCTGGGTTTTGATCCAACGCGTCCCACCTCCGCCGATTGGCAGCGGATATTAGAGAAAGTAGGCGAACGTTATGCGGAGTTACTCGCACGAGTTCCGCAACCGCCCATTACTGACTGATTCAAAAAGGACGCTCCAAAATTGTGACGCCGCGCCCCTAGGGGCGAAGTAGGGACAAGTGTGGAATGAGTAACGAGAAGAAAAGAAAGTAATAGGAGAAGATAAAGTTATTCAGTTGACCTTTTCATCAATGAGTATATGTGCGCCCGGCATAAGTCTGTACAGTGCCTACCCCGGCAATCGCTGGGCGTGGTGGAGTGGAACCTCTTTCTCAACGCCTTTGGTGAGCGGAGAAACGGCACTGTTGCTCGCACTCGCGCCTGATCTGAACCGCAGTAATCTGCGCAAGATTATTAGTAGCTCTGGCCTTGACCCCGATCTGCTGAACCCCACTTACAAAGGAAAATTAGGGCGCGTGCGGATAGATTTTCTGAGTGCAGTGACTGCCCAATGAAAGCACTCAACCAAGGACTGCCTTGCGTTACTAAAAACACACATGAGAAGGCCAGTGCTGACCACTATACGATAGACGATGGTCTGGGGCGCTGGTCCAGATGCGTCGTCAAAGATAAGACGCCCCCCCGGCTATTCGGTGCGTAGCGCGACCATCGGATCAACGCTCGCAGCGCGTGCGGCGGGAATCCAGGAGGCTAGGAGCGCAGCAGCGCACAGGAATAAGGTCGTGAGCGTTAGCATATACGGATCCCACGGAGAGACGCCGAACAGTTGACTCGTCATGAGCCAGCCCGCGCCGATGGCGAGCGGGATTCCCAGGCCGAGTCCGATACTGACCTGGAAGAAGGCGCTGCGCAGTACCATTCCCACCACGTTAGCGCGATTAGCGCCGAGCGCCATCCGTACGCCGATTTCGTGCGTTCGCTGTTCGACGGTGTAGGCCAGCACGCCGTACAAACCCACTGCAACCAGCACCAAGCCAAGCGCGCCGAAGAGCAGCGTGAGAGTGGCGATCATGTTCTGCTGCCGAAACGCGCCCGCCAGCACAGTTGCATACGAATTCACGTTATAGACCACCAGATTGGGTTCGACGTCGGTGATCGCTTTGCGCACTTCGACTTCGAGGCTGGGCGGATTGCCGGGAGCCCAGACGACGATGTTATAGAGGAAGTGGGAATTGAGATCGAAGGTAGTGGCTTGCGGATCGTCGTATTTCACGCTTTGCGTTTCGCTTAGCCAAAACATCGGGCGGATTGGCTCCTGGTAATCCCAGGGCACATAGCGGAGATCGCGCACCACGCCGACGATCTCGAAAGTATTAGCGTACTGAATCCGGTTCATGCCGAAATGCTGCCCGATTGGGTTCTGATCTTTGAAGAAGCGTCGCACAAAAGCTTCGTTGACAACGGCAATCGGGCGCGTCGTGACGGTGTCCTGCTCTTCAATGGCACGGCCCTGCATGATTGTTGCGCCTACCGTTTCAAAGAAGCCGGGCATGACGCGGGCCCAACTAGCGCCGGAGTTTTCCTTCGGCCCCGGTTCAGGGCGGCCTGCGATACGAATGCCCTCGCCCCAGTTATCACCGCTCATCGGCGCGTAGAGCGCGGGCGCGACCATACGCACGCCGGGGACTTTCAGCAGGCGTTCGTCAATCCGACGGTAGACCTGCTCCATCTGTTCGGGTTTGTAATCCCCGAGCGTCGGGTTGAGGGAAACGAGATAGCGATCCTGCGTTTCAAATCCAAATTTCTGGTGTTCGAGATTGCGCAGGCTCTGCCCAACAACGCAGCGGCAGAAAGCAGCACAAGCGACATTGCAGCCTGCGCGATGACCAGCGCTTTTTGTGCAAAGGAACTGCCGCCGCGCACGGAACGCTGGCTACCGCGCAAGGCTTCAATCGGATCAACATGCGAAGTCATCCAGGCAGGCGCGACGCCGAACAGGATGCCGGTGAGCAGCGATACCGCAAGCGTAAAGAGCAGCACAGGCCAGGACGGTGACGCCTCCACCGGAATATAGCGCGCCGCGCCACTGCCGCTCTGGAACGCGAGATACAGAATCAGCTTACTGCCGCCGTATGCGACGCCAATGCCGAAAATCCCGCCGATGAGCGCCAGCAATGTAGACACCACCATCGCTTTGCGCACCAGACGACTGCGCGACGCGCCGAGCGCAACCCGAAGCGACGTTTGCGCACTCTCCTTAAAGCCGCGAGCAAGCATGAGATTCGCAAGATTGCCGCAAGCGACCAGCAACACACAGCCCGCAGCGATGAGCAGCAGCTTCAAGCCGTCCTTGTATTGCTCGCGCATCGCCGCCGTGCCAGCGCCGCCGGGAATGATATTCAGGGTTTGCTGCCGCCAGGTCTGCTTTTCACCGGGTTCCATTTCGCCCTCGTGGCTTGCGAGCCAGCCCTGGAATTCGACGCGCAGCTTGGCTTCAAGCGTTTTGGGATCCACACCGGGTTTGATGCGCCCGATGAGGTCGAGCCAGTTCGCGTTGGGGCGTTTGATGCGATTGCCTTCGCCGTCAAGTAGAGGCTCGGTGTTGGTCGGAATCCAGATGTCCGGCATGCCACCGCTGGCGAGCTTCGCACCGTAAAAGCCGGGCGGCGCGACGCCGATCACGGTGAAAAGATGACCATTGATCTGATAGCCCGCGCCCACTACCGAAGGATCAGCGCCGTATTTCTCGCTCCAGACCTGATAGCTCATGACGGCGACTGGCGGCGCGCCGGGCTGATCGTCAGCATCGCTCATCAGACGGCCCAGCCAGGGATTGATGCCGAGGGTGCGGAAGAAATTGCCGGAAACATATTGCCCATTGCGCGTGTCAATTGCGCCCTGCGCCCCCGCACGACGGACACCGAGCGGCGCATTGCCAGCCTGCAACGCGGCAAGATCAACAAACTCAGGCGTATTGGTACGGAAATGCTGGTAGGCTTCATAGGAGAAGATCGAAAAATTGCCGTCGCTGCTCTGCGTATACCCACCCCAGTTGCAGCAGCGGACTTTGTCGCCGATGCGCCAGAGTTCTTCGGGTTTGGTGACCGGCAGCGACTTGAGCATCACCTGATGAACGAGGGTGAAAATCGCAGTCGTGGCACCAATCCCCAAGGCGAGTGTAAGCACCGCAGTGGCGGTGAATCCAGGTGTTTTTCTGAGACGCCGTAGCGCTTCCTTCAAATCCGTCATTTTGTTTCTCCCTTGACTGTGTTTAGTGCTGCCGCCAGGTCTCGTTTCAAACGATGAACCAGTAGGTGGTTAGCAACCCGCTTTAGTACTGTTTTGGGCACAAGCCAATCTCAGTTTGGTAATGAACAGAGCAGAAGATGCGCAAAGCTAGAAACTCTAAGCGTTTCGCTAATGTCCGCGCGGCTCTCGCCCTAGCAATAAGATGGGCTTCGTCTCCAATGAATTGCACGGGAGTATGTGACGCTTCAGGCCAAAACGTTTCAGGTCTCTCCTTAATTACCTATGTGTCAGGAATCACGACCTCGTGAATTGGGGACGGAAGCCTTATGAATCCTGGGTATTGGTTAAACTCATCCGAATTTTACCTGGTTCGGATAAACGAAAATAATCCCCAAGAAATTGCCTATCGTCGTTTTGCTTTCAGGCTCTTTGAAGGTGGTGAGAAGTTGTAGAAATTCTGACTCAGAGGAAATGAAGACCATGGCCCTCATCATGGGAGTTGCGGGACAGGCCAAAGCCTCGCCAGAAGGAGGGCCAGGCGCGGGGTAGTCGGCGGCATCCCGTACATCGAACTCACGTTATTTTAGTCGTCCCTGAAAAAGTCAGAAGGCATTGAAAGTACGGATGATGAGGCGAAAAGTACAGGTATAAAATCACCAGGAAATGCTCGGAAAGGATGAAAAACTGGTGATTCGATTTTACGCCGAAGGCGTAGGTCGTCCGGCTGATTTCCCGGGCGGGACTCCAACTGGGCGCAGATGCGATTTTACAACGCGTGCGGAAAATGACTGCGCAACGTGTGACGCCTCAGGTACGAGTCTTAGGTGTGGATGATTTTTCCTTCCGGCGCGGCACACGCTACGGCACGATTCTGATTGACCACGAGCGGCATTGCGTGGTGGATTTATTGCCGAGCCGCGAAGCCAAGGATTTGGCGGACTGGTTACGCGCACATCCTGAAGTAGCGGTCATCACGCGAGATCGCGCGGGGCGCTTATATCGAGGGGGCCACGCTGGGAGCGCCACAAGCCCAACAGCTCGCGGATCGCTGGCATCTGCTGCACAATCTAACTAAAACCTATAAAACGTTGCTCCAACATCAGGCACAAGAACTACGCGAAACGATCAAGCAGTTAAATAACTATTCACGTAACCCCGAAATACGCAGGAATGATACGAAAGGGCAAAAGGCAGTCCCCTTTCTTACTTCCGTATCATTACCTCCTGCAATAAATCTGTAGCCTTGTAAAATATAGTACAACTTATTTTTCAGCACGCCGAGACGAATACTTCTCCAGCGTGCGCGAAAAGTCGCGGACGGTTTCTGGTGCAGTTCGTTTATTTTCCTGTAAGACTTCCTTGGCTGTCACATCATTGCCATAAACGCCTTTCATATCACTATCATCAATTGTGATGGCAACCCCTTTAAGCTCTAACCCAGCAAAAGCGCCACGGCTACGAGAATAAGACAGGATTTGCGCCTTCATAGCAATATCGGTACTTGCCCCTGCCTGCCGACCGACGGGGCCAGCAGCAACTGAAGCATCCCCGCCCAAAGTGAATTTTGAGGAAAGTAAACTATTAACACCACCCCGGTTCATAAAAAGCAGGACAAAATCTGTTGCCTGTGCTCCGATTTGTAACCCGATACTTCCCCCGCCAAGGTTCAAGAATGCAGGAGCACTCCAACCTTGTGCGGTACGGCAACTAACGACCCCGCGTCCGCCACGACCGCCGACGATAAAGCCAGCTTTAATAACAGAAGGGAAAACGGCAATACACTCTGCTTTATCTACCAGTTCCTGAGGAATGGCCTTGTCAGGGGTATTCATAATCTCCGTAAAAACGCGCGAGGCTTTTTCTGATTGCTCCGCCCCATCTTTGCTTTGCCCTTTGTCGTCAGTTCCTGCCCATCCAGATAAACTGGAAAAGCTCAGCAGATTTACTGCCATAACAAGTGAAAACAAGAACCTGTTTTTCATACTTATTCTTCTCCTATTGGTAACAAGTTTACTTGTGAACTGCTTTCGCCGTATTAGAGAAATGCAGCCGAAAAATGCCTGATGTACTGTATACCAACGCATCTCATTACTTTTCTGCCCTTTATTTTCATCGTCGTCTAAGGCAAGCCTCAGCCGCTTACCCTAACGAGGCTACTATATAAGCAGATCTTCACTTTCCCTATCAGGCAATTTATAAGCCAAAGTTTTGGCTTGGTAGTTGCAGCTTTTTTATTTTGCGTTGCACTAATCTGTGAGTTTAGAAAGCTTTGTTTCTAACTCCAAAGGGGCAGATTCGTGCAGCGCATCTGAATAGTAATGCCCCCAATTTATAGCCAAGGAGTAACGATGAAACAGATAGTCAAATATATGCTGATAGTTTTATTTGCACTCGCAATAGCGGGAAATAGCTTGAGCGTAATAGCCCAACGCCCCTACCGTGTGAATGACCGTCAAGTAGAACAGCTGCTGACACGGATTGAAACGCGGGCAAATCTATTTCGTAATGAAGTGGAGGCAGCTTTAAATCGAACTCAACTCAATGGGGCAGCGCGTGAAGGCGAAGTACGGAATAATCTCGATGACTTTACCAAGGCATTGAATCGCTTGCGAGATCGCTTTCAAAACCGACAATCGGTGAATACGGACGTGAGGGATTTATTAGTGCGGGCAAATCCGATTGAGAGCTTTTTTCGCACGAATCTGCGGGCGTCTAATGCAGAACGTGATTGGAGGAGCTTACGGGCTGATCTGAATACATTAGCGCAGTATTATAATGTGCGATGGGATTGGAATAATGCCATTGATCCGTCACCTTCTTCCAGTTCGGCTTATAATAACTACTCAAATACCTGCCTGACAGGAACTTATCGGTTGGATGCTGGACGCAGCGATGTTGCATCACAAATTGCGGATCGGGCCAGCACTAACCTAGATGTACGTTATCGAGATCGTGTTCGTACCAGCTTAACGCGGCGACTGGAAGCACCAAATACGCTGCTACTAGAACGGAATGGACAGGATATGACTATCGCCTCTTCTCGCGCTTCTCAAGTAATGTTGACGGCAGATGGCCGATCACATAACGAACAAAATGCTCAAGGGCGCAACACAAGTGTAATGGCGGCATTCAATCGTGATCGGTTAACAGTCACTACTACAGGGGATCGAGGCAATGATTATAGTGTTTCGTTTGAGCCCCTGGATAACTGTCGGCGGTTGCGAGTCACTCGTACTATTTCAAATAACCGTCTGACGCAGCCTGTACTTTCGCAAAGCGTTTATGAGAAAACGTCTGATCGAGCACAATGGAACCAATCTGCCAGCGGAACCGAATTTCAAACAGAAAGGCAGCAGGCGGGCTTTATTGTGGCCAATGGAGTTGAAATTATATCGACGCTCGACGCAGAGCTAAATACCAAAGACGTCCAGGACGGGGATCTTTTTACGATGACAGTACAATCACCGCGACAATATGAAGGAGCCGTAATCGAAGGAACTATTTTAAGTGTTGAGCGTTCGGGTCGGTTATCGGGCCGGGCAGGCTTAAACTTGAATTTCGAACGTATTCGTTTGCGCAATGGTCAAACTTATAATTTTGCTGGAACCTTAGAAACGGCCCGTACACCTGACGGACAAACAATCCGTGTTGCAACAGAGGGTGATGTGCAAGGAGAAAAAAGCCAAACCCGCGATACTGTTACACGAACAGGAATTGGGGCAGCCTTAGGCGCGATTATCGGGGCAATTGCAGGTGGTGGAAAAGGCGCAGCCATTGGGGCTGGCGTTGGGGCGGGAGTAGGCGCAGGGTCGGTGATCGTTCAAGGCCGCGAAGACCTGGAACTAAAACGAGGAACGGAATTTACAATCCGTGCGAGTGCGCCTCGTTAAACCTCCTCTTTCGCCTTCCAGACTAATATTTGCCTTCTTTCTTAACTTTTCATTTTCTCTATAGGTTGATGAAAAGTTAAGATTAAGAAGGGAGGAGTAATAATGAATAACGTATAGAAAATGCCGGGTTGATAGGGCCAATAGAGAAAAAAGCGGAGAACTAAACTGCGTATTTCCGCGAAAATGAACAACGAATTTTCTCCAACTCGAACGCGGAATTTTGTTGATGGTGAACAGCGAATTTTGTCCCTTGAACACGGAATTTTGTCATCGTGAACAAGCGGCAATAAGGTTTGAGAGTGTGACGTCCTGGCAAAACCAATGAATTCGGCAGAGGCTTCTATCCCTGCAACTGCTTTCAGAAAGGATAGAAGAACATGCCCAATCCCGGACTTGCCATGTACGCCATCAAAGAAATCTTACGGCTCAAATACGAAGCCCAACTCTCGCAACACCAAATTGCTCACAGCCTCGGCCTCTCCGTCGGCTCGGTCTGTAAATATCTCAAGCTCGCCCAGGCCCAGCAACTGCGTTGGCCCTTGCCGGCTGAACTGAGTGAAGCGGCCTTAGCCCAACGCCTCGGACTCAGCGATGATCCCGCCCACGACACTCCGCCCGCGCTGGATTTCGCCACCATCCACCGCGAACTCCAACACAAAGGTGTGACGCGCCTTTTGCTCTGGGAAGAATATGCCGCCACGGCTACCGACCCCATCAGCTATACGCGCTTCTGTGTTTTGTATCGCGCCTGGCGGCAACGACTCAAACCGACCTTACGCCAAACGCACGTGGCGGGTGACAAACTCTTTCTCGATTACTGTGGCGCGACGGTGGACATCATTGATGCTGAGACGGGCGAAGTACGCCCCGTCCAGATCTTTGTCGCCGTCTTGGGCGCGTCCAATTACACCTATGCCGAAGCCACTTGGACACAGAGCTTGCCCGATTGGCTCACTTCCCACGTGCGGGCCTTCGAGTTCTTTGGTGGCGTCCCACGGCTGCTCGTGCCAGACAATCTCAAAAGCGCCGTCACCAAAGCCTGTCGCTATGAGCCGCTGCTCAATCGCAGTTATCAGGAACTGCTGGAACATTACGGCACTGCTGCTTTGCCTGCCCGCCCAGCCAAACCCCGCGATAAAGCCAAAGTCGAAGTCGGCGTGCAAGTCGTCGAGCGCTGGTTACTGGCACGTTTGCGCAAACGCACCTTCTTCTCTTTAGCCGACGTGAATGCCGCGCTCCACCCGCTCCTGACCTGGCTCAATCAGCGCCCCTTCAAAAAACTGCCGGGCTCACGCCATTCCCAATTCGAGGCGCTCGACAAACCCGCGCTCAAACCACTCCCGCCGCAGCGCTACTACTATGCCGAGTGGAAGAAAGTACGCGTTCATCTGGACTACCACATTGAAGTGGACGGCCACTATTACAGTGTCCCCCACAAGTATCTCAAACAGGAACTCGAGGTGCGCGTGACCTCACTCACGATTGAAGTTTTCCAGCACGGACAGCGCCTCGCCGTGCATTCCCGCTCGGAGCGCAAAGGCCGCCACACGACCTTGCCGGAACACTTGCCCAAAGCCCATCAAGCCCACTTGGAATGGTCGCCCACACGCTTCCTGCACTGGGCGGGAGAGATCGGCCCCGCCACGCAGGAAATTGTGCAGTATCTGCTTGAACACCGCGCCCATCCCGAAATGGGCTATCGCTCCTGTTTGGGGCTGCTCGGACTGGCCAAACGCTTTACCGCGCCCCGCCTGGAAGCTGCCTGTCAAAGAGCCGTCGTCATTGGGGCGCTCACCCGGCGCAGTGTCGCTTCTATTCTGGCCCAGGGACTTGACGCGCAACCCATACCGGAACCACCACCCCAACTCGCCCTGCCCGCCCACGAGAATCTGCGTGGTGCGAGCTATTACCAATAACCTTTCCAGAACGGAGAATCTATGCTCAATCAACCAACCCTCAACGCTTTACGCACGCTCAAATTAATTGGTATGGCAGAAGCCTTTGCCCAACAACTGGAACAACCTGCCACGCAACAGCTTGCCTTTGACGAACGCTTTGCCTGGCTCGTGCAATGCGAAACGACCTACCGCGAAAACCGGCGTTTACAACGTCTGCTGCAATTGGCGCGCTTGCGCCAGTCGGCTTGTGTGGAAGAAATTGACTATCGTCAGGCGCGCGGCCTGGAGCGCAGTGTCGTGGCGCAACTCAGTACCTGTGACTGGATTCGCCAGCACCATAATTTACATTTGACGGGGCCCACCGGCACGGGAAAGTCATGGCTCGCTTGTGCATTTGGCCAACAAGCCTGTCGTCAGGGTTTCACCGTCCGCTATGAGCGCACAGCTCGTTTGCTGGAAAGCCTGCGCATCGCGCACGGGGATGGCAGCTATCACAAACGGCTGGCGCAATTGGCCAAAGTTGATTTACTCATCCTGGATGATTTCGGACTCACGCCACTGACGGCTGCCGAGTGTCACGACTTACTCGAAGTCATTGAAGATCGTCATGGCCAACGTGCTACGCTCCTCACCAGCCAGTTACCGATTGCGACCTGGCATCAATACTTGAACAACCCCACCCTGGCCGATGCGCTGCTGGATCGCTTACTGCACGCCGCACATCGCCTCGAACTGAAAGGAGATTCATTGCGCAAAGCGACCAAGCCCTTGACCAAATCACCCGCGGCGCAGTAAACACCTTCAGGTCAGGGCGTCACGCTCAGCGCGGTGTTCGCCATCGCAAAATTGCTGGTTCGCCATCAGCAAAATTCGCCATTCATTTTCATAAAAATACGCATGTCGCAGCGCATCCTCGTACAAACCAATGATGGACGTGTCTCGCTGTCTCGTGGCGGAAGTCTTTGGGGAAGAGGGATGAATGAGCGGAATCTTGGAAATGGTCTTCCAAACCCGTCTGGCTTGGAAAAACGCGGGGATGAGTTTGAGGCTCAGCCCAGTGCCGACGCCAAAGGCAGCCGCCGCGCTCGCAGTAATAAAAATAGCGGATGCGTCCATCAGAAGATTCCTTTCTTTTGGTTGTGCGTGGGAGTTATTGTGCTGGGTTGGGTGCGTAACCAATCCGGGTGAAATTCATCCGGTTGCCAACACCGCTGGACACGCTTGCGCAGATACCATTGACAGGTATGCTGGAGCCAGCTCGGTCGTTGCTTGCGGCGAATTAGATTGAGGATCAAGATGGAGACGCCCATACAAATCAGCCAGCCAAGCAATTCCACCGGCAGTTGATAAATTTTGACATTCAGGAAAAAGGGTAGGGCATAGCCCAGCACTCCGGCGAGCAGTACCATGCCCCAATCTTCGTCCGTAATGCCAAAGCGTAGGACGGGTAAATAAATCTGCGAACGAATCGGTCGAGGTTGCATAGCGTTGAATAACGACGTGGTTTTGTGTGCCCCCGGTTAATTAACGAAGCTAGTTGCCGAAGCCCGTGTCGAAATTCACGGCGTTGCCCTGCGAGATGGAGAAGACCAGCGCGACAATGCCGCCGAACGCAAAACAGCAGATGGCAGCAATGAGTTGTTTGGTGGCGGGCTTCTCAGTGCCGTAATTCAGCACGGCCCAGCCCACAAAGATGATGCCCATTAAGAACAAGAGATTGCGGCCCCATTTGATTCCTTCCCGAATCGCATTGCCGACCTGCTGATCGCTGCCAAAGATGTTGCCACCAGGTGCCTGGGCGAAGGCGGAGAGGCTGAAGGTCAAGAACCAACCCGCCAGAATGGCGAGCGGCTCAATGAGATGAATCCATTGCGCGCAGCGAATCAATGTGTCTCCCAGACGAAGAAGACACGGCTGAGCGGTATTGTCGGCAAAGGACGTGAGCCCTTGGGGAACGTGTGAAAAGGTTTGTTCTGTCTGCATGTGATTGACTCCTTGTGATGATAGTTTGCTCGTCCTAACGGCGGGAACGCCGCATAGGACAGAGGCGCGATGTGTGCGCGTGCGGCAAGTGCTTGGCAACTCGCGCGCCACAAATTGTGCGGCATGGGGTTTGCCAAGATCGGAGGCGAAATCAGAAAGGAGATTGCAGTCAATGAATCACATCATCAGAAAGCTGGCGACAAGCAAATTTTATAATCGTGGGATTGCCTTGGGGCTATTGTTGTTCGCGCCCCTGATGGCGCAGGCGCAAGCGCAAGCTGTATCGGTTGATGAAGGCATCCGCCAACGCGCGCGCAGCTATGAATCACTTTTCATTTCAGCGGCACGCCAACACGGCATTGATGCGCGGTTGTTATGGGTGATTGCGTATTTGGAATCGCGTTTTCGCCCGCAAGCAAACAGTCCGAAAGGCGCACGTGGCTTAATGCAGTTGATGCCCGCAACAGCGGCGCGCTGGGGTGTGCGAAATCCGTATGAGCCAGCGCAGGCAATTACTGGAGCCGCGCGTTATGTTCAATATTTAGGGCAGCGCTTTGCAGGGCGCGTAGACTTAACGCTCGCCGCCTACAATGCAGGTGAAACTGCAGTAGCAGCGTATCGTGCAGGCCGTACCGTGCGCGTTGGGCACAAGCTCATCAATCCCTTCGGCCTCAGAACGGATGGCGTACCGCCTTATCGAGAGACACGCGCGTATGTTTACAATGGGACTGCCTTGTTGCGTCGCTTGTCAGTAAGCAATCCGGCAACCACTATCGTTTACACCCCTGTGCCTCGTACTGTTCAGTCATCCAATAGCGATGCCCTCATCATATCCACAACCATGAGAAAAAGTATTTCATATGCGGAGGAAGCTGCTCCTTCCATTCAGCCTGCCTCAACTACTTCAATGTCTCGTTCGATCTCCTACCAAGGCCGTTGAGCAACGCTGCGGCTGACGAGCGCCACCGGAATTCAACGGTGCTACCAATGAGCTGGGAGCTGTTAGCATCCCTGAAAATGGGCCTCTGCGCGACAGCCGCGAGTTTTCTGTAGCTCTACTAACGAACAAAAGCTGTGGCACCAAAATTGTAAAGGGAAGAATGTGTACGAGCGAAAACAGCAAAGGAAAGTTATGCGCGAAGAAGCACTCCCTAACACTGGCCCTAACACCGAAGCAACCGAAGTCGTCGCGGCGTTAGAAAACCATCTACCATCCGTTATCTATCGTGATCCGGCAGATGTGCGGACGATCTTTCAATTGCTCTCATCATTGTTGGTGCTCGTCGTGCTCTTTGTCCTGAGTGCGCTGGGGAACGCCTGGCAATATTGGCGCAGGCCGGATCGCATTGTGGTAGACCGCTCCAATGGACGTGTTCTGCTCATCAATGATCGCGAGTTTGGCGAAACCGATGCCGTCAAGCTGACGCCGGATCGTCCGCAAGAAAGTGATAAGAAATATATTGTCCGCGAATTTGTCCGCAGCTTATATGCGATCAACCCCACGACACGTGCTACCGACATTAAGACCGCATTGGAAATGATGGTGCCGCATTCGGCGACGAAGTTTGCGGCCTATCTGAAAGAGCAGCATATTCTGGAGCAACAGCGCGCCGAATCGTGGCAAACGGTCTGGTCACCGCAGGACGTGACCATTGATCGCAATGATCTCTACACCGTGCGCATCATCGGCAAACAGGACATCACCAAAGTCATCAACAATCAGGTCGTGCAGGACACCAAACAATTGCAACTCACCGTCAAGCTCGTGGCTGACCCGGCAGGTCGCACGGATCAAAACAAACGCATGGGCTTTTTGGTGGCTGCCCTCGATTACAAGGAAATCAGTTCCTGAGCCTCTTTCGTTACATCGTCTCCACTAAGGAAAGGAGTTACATGCAGCATTGTGCATCAATGGTCATGATAGTCATTGGACTGTCATTCGTAACAACTATAACCGAGGCGCAACGACGAAAAGAGCTTAGGCCGTCAGAGCGGGAGAGGGGCTCCGCTCTGACGGTACTCAATAACCCAACGCCCTCGTATCAATCCGGCGAAGTGCAAGTGGAAGTTACTGGGGACGAAAACCCGATCATTCGGTTGCAGATGATTCCGAGCGGGCAAATCCTCGTCGAGTTTCCGGCACAGGATCACATCTTCAAGGTAAACCCGGCAGACCCCGATCTGGTCACGATTGAAGATTCGCCGCCAAAGCGACGGATCATTATTTGCTGCTACGTTCGAGTCGGCAGTTTTTACCGAGTGCAGTGGCGACGCAAACCATAGCGACCTCCATGATTGTGCAGATGACGTCCGGGATGGTGATTACATTGTTGCTGTATCCGACGCGTGATTTTAACCTAACGGCGCATCGCTGTGTGGTGCGCTATGACCGCGCGGCGATTCTCAGTGCGCGACAAGCGGCGGGGCTGGACGTGAACCTGGATCGCCGCGATGGAAACGGTCGTGGCCAGGTTACCCGCCTCGTGGCAAGTAGCAGCGCTGCTGAGGCTTGCCACAGATGTTGCACCAGCGATTGTGCCGCCCGTGCAGCCAATTCCATTACCACCGACTCCGACCAAGGCAATAGAGGAGGAACCGCTTTTACTCACATCGCTTGGAGGCGCTCGCTGCGCCCAAGGCGTGGAGCAAGCTTCGGCACGGGATACAGGCTGCTGTGCAATCATTGACGTTGAAGAATGGCCAGGACAAGTGCTGATCACTGTGCGGAACACGCACGCACACCCGTCAATCTCGTGCCAGGCCAACCGGAGTTATCGCTGCGGACGCTGGATCGGAAGGGGCATGTGTTGCAAATCGAAACCCTCAAACCCCTGTCAATGGATGCGACAAATACCACGGGATTGCTCGCGGCGCAGGGCATTGCGAGCTATCTGTTGACCTATACAACGCCGATGCTGGTAACCGGGCAAAAGCTTTTTGTCGTGCTGGCAGCGTCCAATGCTGCCGACGATCCGCTCTTGCTCGAAGTCATGCCAGGACAATAGATCGGCTTTTCGTTGTGTAGGCCATGAACCACGGGGACAGGCGAACGGGGAAAAGAAGCATTGCCTCCTTTGCTCCTCCCCAAGCTCCCCGTGGCTCATTCACAAACAAGCATTTGAAACTAAAAGGAAGGGGAATATGAACCACAGCGAACCAGAAGATTTGCCCGAAGTTCATTTGCAGGATGTGACCGAAGACGAGACCGAAGTCATCGCTCCGCCGACGAAAGCGCGGAAAAAGAAATGGCTGATGCTCAGTGGCCTCGTGACGTTACTGCTGGTGACAGCGTTGGGCGGTTACTTCCTGTTGCGCGGCAACGAGGTTAATGTCAAAGCGGTGCGCAAAACGCCGGAACGGGTGACGAATGGCAGCGACTTACAACAGGCCGCGTATGACTCTTTGCGCGGCTCGCTCAGTAGTTCCTCCAACGCCTTCGGTCACACAAGTCCGGCAGCAACATTGGCTCGAATCAACCGACGAACATTGGCATGGCGGGTGTCAGGCCTTCGCCATCACCTAGTCCCAGTGCATCGCCAAAGACTGCTGCACCGATTCAATCCGGCATTGCGATGACGATTGCGCCACCACCAGAGATCGCGGCGAATAATGCGCCACCAAAACCATCTATACTTCTGAATCAACCCACTACGGTTTCCACAGAAAACGGCGCAGCGACCGCGAACACAAATGCAGTGGCAGGCGGGAAGCCAAGAACCGATGCTTCCATTGTCTTCGCTAGTTTGCCTGCCAAACAGGCAGAAAAGAAAGAGAATCCCACTACCGCTTATCACGACAGTCCTCAGCCCTTTCCTCTCAAAGCCCTTGCGACGCTACCAGAAAAGAGTATTCGTGCGCTGCCGAGTTTTGGTGCAATGCTGCCTGTTCGGTTGCTGGGGATGCTCTATACCTTACGCCCTGGCACATTGGCGCGCTTGGAATTGCTGCGTGATAGCAAGACGGAACATTGGCAGTTGCCGCGCGGCACGGTTTTCGTGGGAGCGGTGCAAGGCGCAGGGCGAGATCGCGCCTACGTGCAGATCAAAGGCTTCATTGATCCCACGACGGAGCGCTTCACCAAACTGGAAGGCGAGGCGCTCGGCAGCGATGGCGGCGCAGGCTTACGCGGGAAGGAACGCCGCCTGTCTTCCGTCTGCTTGCGCGTGTTGGATCGCGCCGCACAAGCTGGGACACAGCTTCTCACGAGCCTGTTAGGCCGCAACGGTTCGCAGGTCATCATCGCGGCTGATCCCGCAGGCATGTATCGCAGCGCCATGAACAACGAATCGTCCCAACTGCAAAACAATCGCAGCTTTGTTGAGGTAGGGGCGGGAACGGTGGGCTTTGTGCTAGTCACCGCTTTACCTACTACCGCGCCCGCTGATGTGACTGTCGCCACGAATAACAATGCTGCTCAACCATCGCTCACGGATGCAGAGTTGGCGGATTTATTCAGTACGTCTGATCCCGCGCGGATTCGCTCTGCCTTGCCGCGCCTGACGCCCGAAGTCCGGCGTGTTGTCGAGCAATCGCTTAAAGAAATGGAGCATTGAATGCAACCCTATTGTCTGGCCCGAACCAACGATCAATCCCCGTGTCCGGCTCGCCGAGCAGGAAGCGGATGGCTTAGCCGAATTACCCGGGAAACTGGCTATGTCATCCAACCTGCACTGCTGCGCGATTTGGCGCACGTACTGCGCAGCGGCTTGCCCTGGCTGATTGAAGCCCACGCGGTGGGGGCAAAACCGCACTCGCCGAGGCGCTTGCGGCGGCCTGTAACCTGCCGGTGTTTTATCTGCAAGGCATGGAAGGGTTGACGCTCGCCGATGTGTTGTATGACTGGGATCGGGAAGGACAAACGCAATGGGTACGCCAAGCCGTCGCCAATGGCAGCAGCTTCTCCGAGGCGCGCCGGGCAATGGACGCGCGAGTTTCTCAAACTGGTGAAGCGTTGGCGGCGTATGAATGGGCAACCAACAATGAGATCGTTCCGATTTTGATTTGTGATGAGTTCGATAAGGTCAGCGAAAATTAGAAGACATGCTGCTGTGCAATTATTCGCGCGCGGCTTCGCGCATATTCCACGCTACGGCGAAATTGGTGTGCGTGAGCAGCAACGCTGGCCCCTCGTGATTCTGCTCTCGAACGATCAACGCCACGATCTGTCTTCGCCGATGCGGTCGCGTTGTTTGTATAGTTGGCTCGCACCGCCGACGCCGCGCGAAGAGGTCGGGATTTTGCAAGCCCGCTGTCCCGCAGTTCATCCACTACTACTCAGAAAAATGATCAAGCTGATGCACGGCATTCGCAGTCTCCCCGGCATCATGGATAAGCCGGGACTGCGCGAATCCATTGCCTTGTTGCACGCGCTTCAGACGGCGGGCTACACCGACCTGACCGCCACCACACTAACCCAGCATTTGTGCTTTCTCGCCAAGCGGCATCTGGATTGGGAAAATTTGCGGAAAGCAACGGCGCGGCTTGACCTTATGATGGAACTGCCCGATGCCGACATTGATGCGTGGGTGGCAGCCTTGTGTGGAGGCGAGTAATGAAACAGGCGACGCGCCATTGGCTCTTGCAACCGCACATCATTGTGCTGGTGACGGCCCTTTGCGTCGTTGGTGGGCTATTGCTAATGCGTTGGATTGCGGCGCGGCGGCAACGAGTGACGGCGCGCGTTGAGGTAGCGGCTCCGCAAATAGACACTGTGCCGCCTAAAGCATCTGTCTCGCCACAACAGGGAGCGTTGCCCGATGGCGAAGTGGAACACACCGCCGCGCGCGTGCGCGAAGTCTCGGCGCTGGTGATGGGCTTGACCTTGCTGGCGGTACAGGAAGCTATCGCCGGACACGCCGTCACCAGCAGCGAAACCTTAACGGAGCATTTTGTCGCCCGGCAACTTTTGCCGCCAACCATTCGTGTTTCTTCTGCTCGTGCGGTTTTGGAATCGGATACGGCTGTTCTCTAGGTTCGTTATCGCGTCGAGCCGCTCGCGCTGGAAGTGGTTTCGCTGGGGCGGATGCCAGAAGATGGGCCACCTATCATTGGCCGCATTGTCACGGGCAGTGACGAGCACTCGGCGCTGTTCATCGCGCGGCAAAGCAAAGGCGCAACACTACCCGGCCCCTTTTTACCGGCAGCACAGGTCATCGCCCTCAATTGGAGCGCCGAGCCGTGGCGTGAACGTGCTTTGGCTCCGCAGGAAATGGAGCAGATGCAGCACGCCCTGCGCACTCCCCAAACCAAGCCTTGAAGAAGAAACCACGGAGATCACGGGGAAAAATTTGACCGGAGGAATCCCATGCGCAAAATTCAGAACCTCAATCCTGCCCATCCTGTGAATCCTGTCCAAAAAAACTCCGTGTCCTCCGTGCGCTCCGTGGTTTTTTTCTTCCAACATAAACCGCGTTCCCTCACGCATCTGTGTGAACAGGTGGATGCACGCTGGGGCATTCCACGTCCCGCGACCGCGCCGCACCTGCCGCCGTTGCAAGCAATGAGTGCCTTGCTTGGCTTGGTGGGCGAAGGTCTGCTGCTGCTCGCTTGTGGGTTGTTCTCCGCTCTGATCTGGCGGCAATGCACGCATTGGCTGCTCATCAATATTGAGGTGGAAATTATCTGCCATCTCTGTGCTTTGCTGAGCCTGCTCATGCCGCTGCTGGAAATCGCGCAATTGTTCTCTCCCGTTTTATCCGCTACAACAACGCTCCACCTATGGCTCATCGCGTTGGGCCGATCCGCTCTGGCTGGGTGATTTACACTTGGCGCGACGTAAAGGCGAATCCATCCAGCCTGGCGAACTGCCGCTTGGTGGACTGGGAACCAAATACGATGTCGTGCTAAACCGTGCGCAAACGATGTGTCACCTTGCACTCTTTGGCCCGCCGGGGGCAGGGAAATCCGCGACCTTTTCATAAGACTTGGCTGCGGGCGTGGGCCACGACTGGCTCGACAATTGTGCTTGATCCGAAAGGCGAATTGTATGAACAAAACCGCCTACTGTTTTGAGCGCGTCTATCGCATTGATTTACAGCATCCCGAACGCTCGGATCGCTGGAATTTTCTGCCGTCCTGTAAACACAATGCCGAACTCGCCCACGAAGCTGCTGCGATTATTCTGCACGTAGATCAACACAAAAACTCTTCCGCTGACCCTTCTGGAAAGAGGCGGAAACGGCAGCTCTCACTGCGCTCATCCTGCATCTGGCGCAGTGGCACGAGCGACCGACGCCCGCGATGATTCAGGAGATGGTGTCGCAGTATTCGCTCACCGAATTGAATGACTTAATGATGTCGTCAGCCGATCCCAAAGTGCCGCTCTATTGGGGCATGTTTACGAAGGTCCGAACCGAAATTACAAGGCGGTGTGCTGATCGGCCTCGGCGTGCGCTGTGCCGCGTTCAATATCCCGAATGCCAAAGCGATTTCGTCCCCCATTACGACGAAGATGGCGGCGCGTGGCATCCGGCTCATAGACTTTGCGGAATTGCGACAACCGCGCACGGCAATTTACGTCGTCGTGCCGGAAGGCGATGCCGCGCGGTACAAAGTCGTATTGGCAACGTTATTCGGGTTGGCCGCGAGTCATCTGCGCAAGGGCGAATTGAATGACCAGTCTGCGCCCGTTCTTTTCAACTTTGACGAAGCGGGCAACATCTTCATTCACGGCCTCAATGAATTGCTCGGTGTCGGACGCGGGCGATTGATGTCCATTGCGCTCGGCTTCCAGAACATCGGGCAGGTCTATCACCATTACGGCACAGATGGCGGCGATGCCGTGCTCGGTTCCATCGGCACCATGATTTTTCTCCCCGGCCTCGATCAACGCACGGCGGAATATGCGAGCAAACGCATCGGTCAGGCGACGGTCTGGCAGGCGACGTCGGTAGATGTGAAGGAAGGAACGAAATTCGATTCCGAACGCACGACCGAAGTGGGACGCTCGCTGCTGGATGCGGCAGAAGTACGACGCATGGTCAAGCATCAACAAGCCATCGCCATCATCGGCAATGCGCCGCCTGTGCGCTTTTCCTATCCACCGCAAGCGCGGCTTATCAATGCACCGCTTTCCCAACGAGAAAAGACCTGGATTGCCGCTCCGCCGACAGCCAAGAAGGTGGAAGCGATAGTCGAGGCGAAAACTCCTGCCGTTCCCGCCGCCGTGATCGTGACAGACAATCGCCCTGCATTTTCCTTTGCTGCAACTCTGACGTTTCAACCGGAATACGATCTTGCTCAGCTCATGCCCAGTTTTGATCCGAGCATACAGGACGCGCCGGAATCCAACGCCACACCGGAGAAGAATTGATGCCCAATTCAGAAACAGGCATGCGTTTGAGCAAATGGCGGCTGACCTACATCGTTATGCTCTTGAGTGTTATTGCGGGACTCGGCAGTTACGGTTGGTATATCTACACGCTTATACGCGATGCCCAGCATCACAAGCCGCAGCCGCAGATTGAAAAACTGCTCAAAGACCTGCGTAGTTATCACACCAACACGAAGCAATTCCCGCACGACTTTGCCGAAATCAATCAACGTCTCTGGCATACCACACCATCGCCGGATTATGGGAAGGACGGGCGCGATGCACGCACGAAAAACTACTACTATCGGTACACCAAAGTGAACGCGGACACCTGCGCTTTTTGGGCGTTTCCTACCGGGCCGCAGCGACAGTATGCCTCAGCATTTTTCATCGTGGTATCTCCGGGTTGGACGCGGGCGTGGAAAGGCAAGGCGCGTAGCGATGAAGAAATCGTGCGTCTGCCTGCGATCCCCTCGTCGCAGATGCTCGCTGAAATGAACATGCAGGAATTGCCCGCGCGCGTGTTCAAGACGTCTGCCCAAGCTGCACCCTAGCCCCGCGCATTGCTACCTCACGTCTGTAGGTGAATTGCTAGATGGACTCCCGCCGATACTCTTCAAAAGTGCCTTCAACGCAACCTCATGCTATTATTTTCTTAGCGTAAGTGAAAGATTTAGGAAATAAGCCGGAGACCGCTTCTTTTACATACAGAAGCACCTGTTTCTCCATATACTTATTGAATGGTTGTCCCGATGTCTCAAAGTGAGAAGTATTTAGAGGGCAAAAGCATGAATGACCCAAAGGCGTTAATCAAAGAATGGAATAATCGTGTACTCGTCGCTCTTAATGCGCACTATGAAACTGCTCGGTTTTATCGCCAGTGGCATTATAGACTAGGCATACCCGCAGCCCTTTCAGCTACTATTGTAGGCACTACGGTTTACGCTACTATAGATAAATCCACAGATCTTCGCATAAAAATTGCAGCAGGTGTTTTTGGTGTTTTGGCGGCAGTACTTACTTCGTTACAAACTTTTCTACAGCTTTCAGAAAGGGCGGAAAAACACAGAGCAATTGCAACCCAATATAGTTCTGTGGGTAAAGAACTCGAGATATTAATTGCTACCAACCAAGAGCCGGATCAAAAAAAACTTGATGAGTTGAGGGCAAAATACGATGCCGTTGATAAGGATGCGCCTAGCATTCCGAATAGAATACGAGATAAGACCCGTGAAAAGTATAGACAAAAAGAAACATAGCTCTTAAGCAGGAAAGCGGAGAAATATTAATTGGAGTCGCATTGCCTAATATTTTACAGAATATCTCTACTTTCAATATTGCCACGAACAATTTCTACTAATGATTCCGCATCGGTGTCAGAAATGAGTGGCACCTGTGCAAAAATAAAATCTGGCTCGCCAGACAGTCGGGCAATTATATGTCCTTTGCCAAGCAAGTTTTCTGCTCCTTTCTGTCCTAGTGAGATTTCTGAAGTGCCAACACTTTCAACACGCAGAATTAGCCGATTTCCAAGGTTATCCCGCAATTGTACTGGCAGGACGGTCGCATCTGGACGTTGGGCTGCAAAGATCAAGTAAATGCCAGCAGCACGAGCTTTTACCCCTAGTCTCTGTACTACTGCCGATACTCGATCTTTGTAATCATCAACCAACATCCATTCAGCAAATTCATCATGAACAACCCACAGTACCGGAAGTTTTTTTTCGCTCGCTACCTTTGCATTGAATGCCGCTAGGTTTGTCGCTTTATTTTCCCGAAAAACAGCGTAGCGCCGATCCATTTCAATCACGACATCTTCCAAAATATCAATTGCTTGGTGTTGTTCTGTGATGATCCCCTCGCCGAGATGCGGCAAGCCTTCAAGCGTGAAATAGTCCACGCCTGCTTTGGGATCAATCAAATAGATGCGTGCCATCTCTGGTGAATTCGTCGTGCAAATATCTAGCAGCAGATTTCGCAGTAAAATGGATTTGCCGCTACCTGTGGCTCCAGCAATCAAAGTATGCGGTGCGTGTTGCTGTAAGCTTTCAAATTCACTACCGAGATTCAGGTATAGAATTTCGCCGTCAATTTCCTTTACTCCAACGACCAAACTGAGATTGATACCACCCACATTATTTAGCTTGCGTCGTACCCACACATTCGCCAGTGTTATGGCTTCTCGTTCAGGGCGGGCAATGGAAACTAGAATTCTCCCCGGCTGTGCTGAAACATTGATGAGCTTGAGCGCGTGTGTCGTCAGCAATTCGGTACGCTTTGCTTCAATACCGTGAACTGTTAACCGATCTGTTCCTCGCAATTGAATCAATGCCGCATTAGGGGTTAATCGTTGATCCAACACTTGGGCTTGTAACTCATAACTAATCAAGGCTGTCTTTAGGCGCTGCACCGTTTCGTGAAGCCACTTTTGTGCTGCTTCATCTGTCTCAGACTGTATGGCTCTAGCTTTGATCCAACCCTCAACACCATTGGCAGAATGTCCACCCTCATTCGATAACAGGAATGGGGCCGGTTCTGAATCTGGTATCTGCAACTTTTGCGCATTTGCGTTCGCTGAAACAACGGCTTGGCTATCGTCTGCTTCGGTATTACGGGCGGGGTTAGGTACGTTTGAGTTGCCCGCCATAATTACTGTATCATCCACTCCCCCCTGAGGTTGCCCTGCGTGCTGGCTTTGCGCTTCGCGTTCAGTTGTCGCCTCAACTGCTTTGACCCAGGAGACTTTGTCCGCAGGCTTTTCTGGCTTGTCTTGTTTCCAAGGTCTTTCACTACCAAGCCGTTGACGAACCTGTGATAGAGATTCCTTGCGATAAATCGCCAGCACTAAGTCACGTACCTGATCTCGGCTGAAGACTTCCTGTAGGCAGCGATTCACCTTTGGTATTGGGGTTTGCTCGCATCCTTTTGTTGATCCATTCGGGCCGGAGATGAAAACCTGTGAATAGCCCGAAAGATCAATCAACAAGCGTCCTTCTCTTAAATCCTTGCGCCACTCTTCAATCTGGATGGATGAATTGCTGATCTGCTCAATACCTTCCAGCATAATGTCGCTAATTCTGGAAAGCCATAAATCTCGATCCAGTCTGCCAGGCCTGCCAAATACGGCATCTTCGATACGCCGCACCGTATCCCACAACTGTTTGCTGGAATTTTTCTTTGCTTCGGCCAGCCCTTCATCACTGACATATTTTGCTTCTGAGACAATGATTTTCAGATAGCGTTTGTCGCCATCAACTTTGGGACAGATCGCCATGATGTCAGCAATTTGCTCTTCTTTTTGCCCCAGCCACGAAGCGTAATCATCCAGGAAATACCATCCAATGGAAGCATCTTTACCCATTTCAGCAGCAAGCAAACTTTTACTCAGCACGACCCCCATCAGTTCACTCGCAAACCTGCCGCGCTTTGCCGCACATAAAACAATATCGCCGGAAACGGAATTCGCTTCGTTGATGAACCTGGTCGTCAATTCATCAAGCTCCTGGTCGGATAGTCCCAAATTGAGATCGGTCAGGCGTCGCCGCACTAAAACCTCAAGTAAGGTCAACGACGATTTGGAAGAAACAAACGGTTTCGGTCTTCCGTTTCGTTTTGTTGATAGCGGATAACCTTTACCCCTTTGTTCTTCATTGGCGCTCATGGTCCAAGAGGCTGTCATAATTCACGACCCATTCACCGAGGCGTCGCACTTCCTCAAAAATGTCACTCGTGTTCTTATGATTGAAGAGGATTTGTCTGACAGGCAGGCTAATGATGCGGTTCTGCATCACGGCTGTTACAACACGGGAAACCGCACGGATGTAATTTTCCCCAACTTCAGGCTGTCTGGGGCAAACCAAGTACGCAGTGGATTTCAGATCGCCTTTATTGAGTACGCGCTTGCGGCTCCATCTTGGTGGCACATGATCCAACAATGAAGGATGCTCCGCTTGACAGGGCGATGCCTCCCATTTTTCTTCAGCGAGACGAGAGATGACATCTTGAAGAAACACGATGTCAGCAACACGGCCCCTTCCTTTTCATCGCGTGATGCTGGTGCTTCATCCGCCATTACGCCAATCCTGAGTTTAGCAAGATAATCCCGCGACATCTCGCTTGCCACATAAGCATCTGGGTCGGCATCGGCAATAATCCATTTTCCCTGTATAACCGATTCAGCTTTTCGGTGTTTTGATGCCGGAGTGTTACCTGGCAACGAACTTCTTCTTCGTCCTCTTCCATTTCGGCTGCTTTGTCTTTCTACTGTTTGTGGAAGCCTGGTCGAATCACAGTTGTACAAAACCACTGTTAGATTCGTTTTTTCGTGTAGCAACAACTCAATATAACGTTTGGTAAGTGCAAGTAATTTATTGGCGGCTTCAGCCAGGTCTTCATTGTCGGCTGATCCCCCTCATCCCGAATGAGGCGCTCCATTAGAGAGTAATCGTTGATAGTATCTGAAACACCTAAGAGCCTCGGCTCTTCTCCAAATGAGCCGCATATTTCTGGATAATACGGGTGCTTGAGTTCTTCGCGAAGATCGGCAAGAAGAGTTTCTGATCGCCAAAATCTGCGTGTTCGGTTGAGATATGTTTGATTAAGCGGCTACCTGTCGCATTTTGGCTGGCGATGGCGGCAAGGCGCAACGGATGCCAAGGGGCAATAATCGCTACGGGTTTTCCGCCTGTTACTCTGACATAACCAATGTGTAAGGCTGGGGCAAGCAACGTACTACGATTTTTGTCTCCTGTGGCATTTTTCAAGAGGGAGAGTAAAAGCTGATTGTAAGCGTCCGTCTGCGCTAGTAAGGCTTCCGATTTCACTCCAGCTTGTGTGAACTCGCTGACAGCTTTTTCGTAAGCCTTTTCAAATTTTTCCCAAGACAGCTTAATCTCTTTCGCCTGTTCTTCGGTCAATAGTTGATCTGCAACAACTTCTTTCAGAGCTTTCGGAAAAGTTTTGGAAAGATCAATCCCATTTTTTTGTGTACTGACCAATGAGCCACTGTCTTTCCCAAATACAGCGGTGAGCGTCGTGACATCATGCAAAGAGATGCCCTGTAATTTTCCTTTCTTGTTCACTAACTCTCGCCGCACCTCTGTGAGTAATAACGGCGTTTTCTCTAATCGTTGCAGATCATCTCTTAGTTCTGCACCTATCGTTTCAGGCTTGCCGCGCCAAATCAGTTGTACTGACTCCACATCCTCACCGGTTCCGGCCTGATAAGTAAGCTCAATGAAAAATTTGATTTCGGTTGCATTTCTGGCAGCAGACTCGCTGATCTTTTTGCCTTTTTCGCGGGCTTTCGCCAAGACCTCATCGTAGTTGAAAAGCAACTCGGTTTCCCCTTTCACCTGTGGAGCGGTCAATTCTTTCAGCCCTCGGTAGCGAGTGCAAAAATACAGACCAAGGTCGGCATTTAGCTCCAACCATTTGCTCTGTTTGCCTCTTTTCGTACTGATGACCAATTGTTTTTTTCCAACCGGATTCCCCGCTCGTTCAAAGAGCCGCTCCACCGCAGACAGCAACCCTGAAAGGAAATCGGTGCATTCAAGAGGTTGGCCATAGACGAATTTGTCCCACTTGGCTTTGAGTGAGCGGTTACTTTCCAACTCCTTACGGTGTTTTTCGTAGAATTCGCGATCCTCCTCTACGATTTCTGTTGTTTTCTTTCGTTTCTTTAGATTTTCTAGGTAGGCTATTTCGTCCTGCGTCAATTCATTGGGAAACTCTTCTTCAAAGAATTCTGTCGTTGCTGAACTAAGATCAGTGGATTTCGTTTTCATCCCACTAAAGAGGGAGTTGATCCGATCCTGTTCCCATTCCTGCTGGGAAAGCATTTCTGCCTGTTCATGCCAACCAGGAGAGCTATTGATAAATTGCTCAATCACGGAATGGACAGCGGCAGGGATTTCTTCTCGCACATTGCTGAAAGCTTTTAGCAGGTCTTCTGCCTCGATTTCCTTGCCATTCGCTCGCTGTTTCAGCAAAAGATTCTTTCGTTGCCGAATACAGTCCTTGTAGCGTTTCTCCCACGCTGCCACCTGTCCGATTTTCTTATCGGGGATGGCCTGGAAGAAGCCCGAATCTCTTGGCAATTCTAAAGCTGGCAAGGCCCAGCCAAGAGCGTTTCGGACGGGAATGCCTGAAGTGGCGATGCTTTCCTGTGTTAGCGCGACATATTGGGCGAATTGCTCAAGGCTGAATTCACCCGCATTCAGCAATCCCTTGAGCGCCTGTTTCCACCAGTGCAGGTGAGTATCGGGAACAATGATGTCCCTAGCAGCGAAATTAACCCAACAATCCAATTCTGCTTTGAGGTCTTTGGCACCGATGGGCGTCAGAACTCCGAAGGATTTCTCTTCGCTGTCATCTACGCCAGCAATCAATAAGGCGGGCTTATGACATTCTGCGTGCCGCCAATGAACCAGTCCTTGTTGAGTCAGCACATTGTCAGGAAGCTCAAATTCACGGCCTAACGATTCACGAACCTTGATCTCTACTTGTTCGGCCAAATCCGATTGCAAAATTGACTGACAAATAACCGCAACTTGCTCTCCCATCAAACGGTCAAGTACGAAGCGCGCTGTCCCCTCGTCTGATTGCCTATTCGCCAAGTCTTTGTTGAGGTATTCGAGGGCTACGGCTCCAATCATGGAAAGACTATGAGGTGGTCAAGTCCCGCAGGACACAAAACTCACGCTCCTTTCCTCTTTTTTCGTTCTTTTTTCCTCTTGCCCTTTTTCCTTCTTGGCCAGTTCTTTTTCAAACTCCAGCGGACTCAAATAGCCGATGCCCGAATGCCTGCGAATGCGATTGTAATACCCTTCGATATAACTGAAGGTTTCACTGCGGGCTTGCCCCACATCTTCAAATCCCCCGCCTTCCACCAACTCGGTTTTGAACCGCGCAAAGAAACTCTCCGCTTGCGCGTTGTCATAACAGTTGCCTTTTCCGGTCATGGATTGCCTCAACTCGTGTCCGCTTAACACCTCTCGATAACTATCCGCCACATATTGACTGCCCCGGTCGGTATGGATGATGGCATTTTTCCCGATCAGCCCACGCCTTAATCCCATTTGTAACGCGCTGACGACTAATTCCGCTGTCATCTCTTCCCTAATTGCCCAACCCACAATTCGTCTCGTGTATTTGTCTTGATAGGTCGCCAAATAACAAAACTTCCCATTGCTTAACGCCAAATACGTGATGTCTCCCACCATCACCTGGCCTTGCTGCTTCACTTCAAGCGGGTTGTCTTTCAACAAGTTCGGCGATATCCGCCCGCCGTGCCTGGAGTCCGTCGTGCGCGGCACATAGCTTTTCGGCTGAATCGCCTCCAGGCTTTGCTCTTTCATTAACCGCCGCGTCCGCAACCGTCCGATTTTCAGTTCTTTGGCAATTCGTCTCGCCCCATAGCGTCGCCGATGCAAATAAAAACACTCTTTCACTTGCTCGCGGTGGCGCTGCTCTGCTTCCGTTGGGGCCTGGTTCTTCCTCTGCAAGTAGGCGTAGTAGACCGAGCGATGCACTTCCATCACTCGACACAACACCTGAATCGGATAATTGCCACTTTCACTCTCAATAAATTCGCACGTACGTGCCCCTTGAATAAGCGCCGCCTTTTTTAGGATGTCACGCTCCATCTCCACTTCTTTGAGTCGTTTCCTTAATTCCAGCACTTCCTGTTCGGCGCTCGTTGCCTGGGCTATTTTCGTTTTGCGCCAGTGGTGTAAAACCCCTTCGGCCACGCCCAGTTCCCTGGACACCGAAGCGACCGATTGTACTCAAAATCTTCTTGACGGCTTGGGCTTTGAACTCATTGTCATATTTCTTCATGCTGATATTCTACAATGAGTTTCGTGTCCTGTTTTATTAGACCACATCACTATTCATTGACTCAATCCTCCTCGTAGCGGATTCACCACATAGGCACAGGCGTCTGAAAGGCGTTTCAGCAGTCCCATACTGGCCAATCGCTCCTCTAAGCGTAGCGCGTTATCCGTAAAATCTTTCTCGTCCACATCGCCACTGCGGGTGAAGGGGCGAGCTTGGACGTGACCAATAATGAAACCGTATTTGTCATAGAGCTTTTGCAGGAAGGCCTGAAATTCATCACGCTTTTCGACAGTGGCAAAGACCAGCGTTTTCAAAAGTGAATCAGTGGGCGCATATCGTGTTCGACGACTGCCGCGAGAAGAGGAGAAACCAATCTCTCGTGTCCACGAGCGATGACATTTAGCCAAATGCCCTTCGTGTCGTGTTTCAGCCTTTTCGAGCAATCGCTCCAACAATTTTTCAGGTTGGTTAATTCCATGTATATCAGCGTCTTCATTAGGCCAACGGAACAGGTCAGTAAATAACTCCCTTGCCTCTTGCACCGGGTCAAATAAATTTGGAACTCCAACAATCTCCTTCCACTTCGGATGATCGGTGATCCGCCTGATATAAACCTGCATTGCTTTTCTTGGAATTAAATTATTTTCAAGATAAGAATTGGCTGAAAGCTCCCGTACTCCCGTCTTTGCAGGAGAAATGATCTCTATTATGAAAGTCGGCTCCCCTTGTTGCCCGGTTTCCTGATGTCCTCTGTTGATTAGATACCGCGTCAAATGAAGTCCTGTAATGTTTACTATGTGGGGCAGCACATCATAGCCGGGCATTCGGCATTGAAGAAGATTTAGCCAATCCTTTGCTAATAGCCTGTAATCATTCAAGGATTCATACGGTAAATAAGGAGGGGATTCACTCATCCTTGACTCATTTAGATCGCTACCCGGCTGCAGGGCGGCCACGATCTGATCCCATTTCGCATTTTGCGCAAGAGATTTTTCCTTTTCAGCAACAAGGTTAAGCTGTTGTAGCTGACTTAATATCTCTTTTCCTTGTTCACTGCGACATAACATCAGATAGAGTAATTCGCCGGTACGTCCGAAGAACCGACGATCATTCGTTTTTCCTTTCGCGTCTAAATCCTCATAAAGACAATGCGGCCCGTAAGGAAATACAAACTTGGAAGTCCATCGTTTATTGCTGTCCCCTTCAATTGCGGTAGCTTGTAGAAATTGTACAAGTGCCGCAAATCCCTTAAAAGACGAAAATCGCCTTCGCAGGTAAGTGTAATCAGGCGCATCCAGGCCGCCTTTTGTCTCGCTCATGTACTGGAACCATTTCTGCCATTGTGACTCTTCGTCGTTTGGGGCGTCCTCAATGACGGCCTCAAGGTAGGGGTTATTGAAAAGCACATTGCGTAAATAAAGCCGTTTGTGGGGGCGATATTGCAACGCATTCCGTTGCTCTTCTATAAAGGCCCGCCCGCTTTCAATTTCCGACTGTAGAATGCCAAGACATTCCAGTACCGTCATCCAGGGAGTTTGTTCATCATAAAGACGATGTCCCCAGATCGCTTCGTCAACCCACATGTCCGAATTTATCTTTGCTGGAAATGGTAACTTATTCATCGCATTGTTATCTCTATGTTATCGGGACTGCTAATTAGCCCATCAGAATTTAAGCGTGTAATGAGGCTAAGGGTGAGTCTCCCGGTATCCTCGTCATCAGCCTGTTCCTCAAGTCTGCGTGCCTCTAATTGGCGTAGGAGTTCCGTCTTGAATGCCATAATGTCTTCGTAGCATTCACGCGAGAAACTGTTGGGTAAGGCTCCTTCAGAGATTCGGATGAGATATTCAAATCTTCTGAGATTGAGTGGCAAGCTGGCCCAGTGCTTTTCTGATAAGGAAACTTTGAGGGCAGGAATTTTGGCCTCGAACGCCAATTCGAGTTGCACGCTTTCACCTTTATTACGCCGGACAGAAATGAAATCTTCAAAGACGCGACTCACCCTGGACTGCGATAAGCTGCCGGAAGTAGCGAGAACGATGTGATGATCGTCTCTTGCCAACATCCCCGTAAAAATTCGATTCAGACCACGCACGAGTCGCGCAACAATTTCGCCCCGTACTCTTTCTTTACGGAGTAGTGTTCGATGAACTTCATTGAGATACTCATCTGCATAGTGAAAGGTTGTGAGTTGCCAAAGACGCATTTCTGCGGCCTGGTTTGTCGGAATGGATAAGAAGAGACGTTGGCGTTGCGCAACAAGCTGCTTGAGAAAAGCGGCGGCATCAGTGTCTTCAATACCTTCCAGATAAGCTTTTTGTCGCTTGAGGAAATCAGCATCGCATCCATAATGGGGATCAGACAAAACAAATTCCTGATAGTATTTCTTCACTCCCGGATCGTCCTCACCAAAGATCAGGACGTTGTCAATAAAGTTACTGGTTTCTGCCCCGATGCCAAAGCGACGTAAGACCCGGAAAACCTCTTTGGACTCGCGTCTTCGCTCTGTCAGATTTTCCCCAAAGACATTACGGTAAAGGCTCCCTTTTGCAATGGTTTCCTGTGCAACCAGCCGTGGAACTTCTTTGCATGACATTACGCCATCTTTTGCTTCGGAATGACCAAGGATTATGTTGGATACCAGAATCAGCAATTGACGGATGGGAAGATGAAAGCCGTTCAGTTCGGAAAGCTCCAGCAGATCACTGAGCCGTTGTTGCAAGACCTTGTTTTCTGCGGTTCCCTCAAGGCGAGTTTTATTCTCCCAAATCGGACAGGGGGGCTGTTGCTTATCGCCTTGCTGATATTTGCAATCATTGCATTGTTTCCAGCCAGGATGTTCAAGGACTGCCTTTAGCACTTTCGGAAATGTCTTTTCTGCGCTGGTTCGGCTCAGGTTGTAGAGATCAAATTCATAGGTTGGCGATTTGCAGATTCCCAGGACAAGCATGTCCTCGATTTCATTTCGGACTCCTAGAAAGTGGCTTTTTGCGCCAAGTTGTGACCAACCTTCCATCAATTGTCCATCATTGGCGGCTATTAAAAAAACACGGTCGTTGCGCTGCCGATCTAAAACATCCGCAATAAGTGAGAGTTTTTCTTTTTTCTCTTCCCCAACAATCGCACTCAAATCCTTGATTACCTCAAGTGTGATGTCTCCAAGTTTCATTTCCTGCGATTCTACTTCGGGATTCCAGTTAGGCTGATTGCCTTTGCAATCGCTGCCAGATTTCGCGGCAGTAATAGGTTTTTCCGTCTCCCGCTGTTCCAGTCAGGATGATGGAGCGTGGAGATGATGATCTAAAGTTGTCAATCAAATCTTCCAGGAAATCCAGTTCTACTTTGATCGGAGCCACGCGCCCTCTTTTTAGGGCAGTTCCGATTCGTTCATCAAGAATTCTCATTTGCGGAATAGGCCCATATTGACGCAAAAGCTGATCCCACGGAGAGAGTTGATGCGACCTGCTATCAGGCATGAGACAGCCTCCTTTGGTCTAAGGATAAAGTGGGGGTCGGAAAGTCTTTCGCTGTAGCTAAATCGGGTCTGTGATGTGGTCTAATAAAACAGGACACGAAACTCATTGTAGAATATCAGCATGAAGAAATATGACAATGAGTTCAAAGCCCAAGCCGTCAAGAAGATTTTGGAGGGCCAATCGGTCGCTTCGGTGTCAGAAGTGGGCGTGGCCGAAGGGTTTTACACCACACTGGCGCAAAACGAAAATAGCCCAGGCAACGAGCGCCGAACAGGAAGTGCTGGAATTAAGGAAACGACTCAAAGAAGTGGAGATGGAGCGTGACATCCTAAAAAAGGCGGCGCTTATCTTCGGGCGGGGCACGTAAAGCGGTGCGGATTTATTGAGAGTGAAAGTGGCAATTATCCGATTCAGGTGTTGTGTCGAGTGATGGAAGTGCATCGCTCGGTCTACTACGCCTACTTGCAGAGGAAGAACCAGGCCCCAACGGAAGCAGAGCAGCGCCACCGCGAGCAAGTGAAAGAGTGTTTTATTTGCATCGGCGACGGGGCGGAACCGAATTGCCAAAGAACTGAAAATCGGACGGTTGCGGACGCGGCGGTTAATGAAAGAGCAAAGCCTGGAGGCGATTCAGCCGAAAAGCTATGTGCCGCGCACGACGGACTCCAGGCACGGCGGGCGGATATCGCCGAACTTGTTGAAAGACAACCCGCTTGAAGTGAAGCAGCAAGGCCAGGTGATGGTGGGAGACATCACGTATTTGGCGTTAAGCAATGGGAAGTTTTGGTATTTGGCGACCTATCAAGACAAATACACGAGACGAATTGTGGGTTGGGCAATTGAAGAGATGACGGCGAAATTAGTCGTCAGCGCGTTACAAATGGGATTAAGGCGTGGGCTGATCGGGAAAAATGCCATCATCATCCATACCGACCGGGGCAGTCAATGTGGCGGATGGTTATCGAGAGGTGTTAAGCGGTACGAGTTGAGGCAATCCATGAGGCGGAAAAGGCAACTGTTATGACAACGCGCAAGCGGAGAGTTTCTTTGCGCGGTTCAAAACCGAGTTGGTGGAAGGCGAGATTTGAAGATGTGGGGGCAAGCCCGCAGTGAAACCTTCAGTTATATCGAAGGGTATTATCGCATTCGCAGGCATTCGGGCATCGGCTATTTGAGTCCGCTGGAGTTTGAAAAAGAACTGGCCAAGAAGGAAAAAGGGCAAGAGGAAAAAAGAACGAAAAAAGAGGAAAGGAGCGTGAGTTTTGTGTCCTGCGGGACTTGACCACCTCACTGAGTTCATTCGTGCTGAAGGCGAACGAACATCAATAATGACAAACGACACACGGAGCCGTTTCATCTTCGGTATCCAACACCTCTGACAAAACATCCACCAAGGCACGATTCGGATTCGCTTTTTTCTGCTGTTCCATCATCCGATGATGATCGGCGATGATCTCATCTTTGCGGTCAAGTAATTCAGTCAGTGTCTCGCCCTGACTCCACGTGTAACGCCGACCATCGGGCAATTCCTTTTCATAGGCAGTAGCTTCCTGGAATTTATCAGGATGTTTTTCCGCTAACATTACCCATTCATATTTGCGCTGAAAGAAACAGAAGGTGCAACCAGAGCGAGTGCGCCAGCTATAGTATTTCGGCATTCCAATACCATTCTCTTCAAGGATTCGTATAACACCTTCTTTGGTGATGCCTTGTTCCCGGAAAGGAAAAGCGACTTGGATATTAGGCTTACTGCTTTTGTAGCCTTCTCGGCTTGGCTCATCCGCACGAATGGCCACATAGCTGATGGCTTCATCTGTGCCGATGTATTGCTCAATCGGAATCAGTTTCAGCATACGTGTACACCAACGCACTTGAGCCGAAGGCAACATACCACCATACATTTCCAGCCAATGATCAAAATCGCGTTCTGCATTTAACGTTTGGATTTTGATGCCAAGTCGCGCTTGCAAGCGGTCGAGGAAGGCGTAAGTTTCGGGCAACTCCTTCCCCGTGTCGGCAAAGACGTACTCCATCTGCGGAATTTGTTTGTGCAATAAAACGGCAAGAGCTGCACTATCCTTGCCGCCTGATATACCGAGAATGTGTCTCATTCTCATCTCCTTTTGGGGGCACCTTGAGGTCGCGTCCTGATTGAAACAGTGTGTTAGTGAGGTGTGAGTGATGTTGCCTTGAAGAAGAAATAGACTATGGGTTGAGGTGGCGATAACGCCAATTAGCTGAGAATCCGAGAGTCTTCGCCAATTCAAGCAAAGGCTTTAGAGTCGCTTCATAAGCACGCCTGAGCTTGTTCTGGTCAAGTAAATCGTGTTTGTCATTGAGTCGCAAGTCGGCAATAAAAGGCTCAATGTACTTTTCCCATCTTCGAGCTTCGGCATGTTGGTTCGTTATTGTGAGACCGTAATGCTGAAGCGCAACAAAGCGGTCAAAGTAGCTATTGGCAGGTAAGCAATTTGACTTGGATGAATTCACTTCCGGCGACGTAGGAATAAGGTTCCAAAGCTGATCGTGGGCAACGAAAGACCAGGGCAAATAATGGTCAATCGAGATTTTGTCTGCGAGCAGTTTCTCATTCGTGTAAATGCAGATCACGTCACTATGGTTGAGAACTATCTTCCAATATTCAATTTGCGTTTTGAGCGAATCACGTTGCTGCGGCGCAAACAATTTGGAAGAAACCGCAGGCACGCCCTGATTGCACCGTTGCATGTATTCGAGCCAATTCCAAGCCGTCCAGCCTTTGATAATCGAGAAATGCTGTTTGATATAACCAACCCAATCTGGATGCGGGATGAGTTGATCCTGATTCTCATTGAACCGATAGAGCGGTTTTCGAGAAGCAAACTTTTCCGTTGCCAGTCTAGCAATCTCTGCGTTAATCCGATAATCTGGCAGCCGTCTCACCTCATCTTCAAAGAATGGTCGCAAGAGTCTATAAGGAACATACTGCATTAACGAGTTATCCAACTTTTGTTGGTTCAACGTTCCTCGCAGGAGTTTTTTGTCTGTATCTGTGAACTTCAGGATAGGCTGGCTAATTTCTAACTTGAGGGAATCCA
>JAXLQQ010000033.1:0-58277 GCA_046331525.1 Blastocatellia bacterium | reverse complement strand
TGTCTCATCGCCATTGTTCCAGGCACGCAATAATTGCGTGATTTCTAAAGGTGCATTGTTCGACATGGTTTGTTCGTCTTTGAGAGGCCACCGTGGAGTATAGCAGAACCGCCCCGTTCTCTAGCAGGAGGGATTTGCGCCCGCCAAAGTTTTTTTCTTTCCCTGAAAAATTTTTCTGCCGGTTTCGTTCACCCCTTCCGCATTACTTGATTGAGAGGCCAAAACCGTCTGTGTGAAAACGTGGCGGCAGGCGTAGTGGCAGCGCCAAAACGCCTGGTGCGTGTCCCGGAGAAGCGTATCCCGGAAGCTTTCTCGCGCCTCTTAACTTGACTCTACTACCCCGGAAGGAATTGCGTATGTCGAAACGAACCCTGAAGAAGTTTTGGTTTTCCCGTCAATTATTGATCGTGCTGCTGGGCCTGATGAGCGTGGCACTTACCGTCGTGGCCTGGCGTGCTCAGGCCGGTGCGCGTCCTGCGTTCGGACGCTCTGCGCCGGTCGCTAAAACGGTCACCGCCACCAAAGCACCTGCTGCGGTAGCGGCGCTGTTTGCCTTCGCCTCCACCATCTCCGTGACCAGCACGGGCGATGGCACAGCGACGGCGGCGAATTGTCCGGGCGCGAGTTGCCGGTTGCGCGACGCGATTGCAGCGGCGGCGGCGGGCGATTCGATTAACTTTGCTGTCAGCGGCACGATCACGCTGCAAAGCCGATTGTTTCTGGATAAGAACCTGACGATTCAGGGGCCGGGCGCGAATGCGCTGACCATCAGCGGCAACGACGCGACGCGCCTGTTTTTCGTGCAGGCAGGGACGATCAGTCTGAGCGACCTGACGCTGGCGAACGGCTTGGGCAAGGGCGGCGGTACGGATTATGGCGGTGGCGCGGCGGGGATGGGCGGCGCGATCTTCCAGAATGGCGGCGCGCTCACGCTGACCAACGTCACGCTGCTGAGCAATCGCGCGGTCGGCGGCACGGCGCAGGGTAATAGTTGGGGCGGCGGCGGCGGCTTTGGCGGGGGTGTGACTAATAACAACGGCGCAGGTGGCAGCGATTTGGGCGGGGTGGGCGGTCTTGCGGGTGGACTCGCTGGGCCGATTGACGGCGGGGACGGCGGCGGGGGCGGAGTGGGCATTGGCAGAATTGGCAACTCGCGTGGCGGAAATGGCGGGTTTGGCGGCGGGGGCGGCGGTGCTACAGATGGCGCTGCTGGCGGACTGGGCGGCTTCGGCGGTGGCGGCGGCAGCGTTGGCAACAGCAGCCTCAGCAGTGGCGGACTCGGTGGCTTCGGCGGTGGTGTTGGCAATCACAGTACCGGCGGTTCCACTAACGGCGGCGGCGGCGCGGGTTTTGGCGGCGCGATCTTTGTGCGCAGCGGTTCGCTCACGCTTAATGCCGTCAGCTTCGGCGGCAATCAGGCCACGGGCGGCACCGGCTTTCAGAACGGCCAGGCTAAAGGCGGCGCGTTATTTGTTTACAGCGGCGCGACTGCCACGTTGACCAATACAAGTTTCGCGGGCAGCGTCGCCGCCGATTTCGGACAGCCGGGCATCGGCAATTCCGCCGCGCCTTACACGACGGGCGCAACGTGTCCGGGCAACGACACGGCGAACATTTGTGGCACATTCAGCGGCGCAGCTTTGAATACGTTGACAGTCAATGGGGGCGGCAGCGGCACTGTGACGGGCGGCGGACTCAGTTGCGCCGGCACCTGCACGGCGCAAGCACAAGGGACCGTTACCCTTATCGCGACACCGACCAATGGCTATACGTTCACAGGTTGGAGCGGCGGTGGTTGTTCCGGCACCGGCACCTGTACGGCGAATCTGTCCAGCGGAAATCAAACCGTGACGGCCAATTTCTGCACGAACAGCACGGTAGTGACGAACACCAATGACAGCGGCGCTGGCAGCTTGCGGCAAATCCTCAACGATGCCTGCCCCGGCAGCACGATTACCTTTGCCAGCAATGTGACCGGCGTCATTACGCTAACTTCGGGCGAATTGGTCATCGGCAAGAATCTAACGATTCAGGGGCCGGGCGAGCAGGTGCTCTCCATCAGCGGGAACCTGTCAAGCCGGGTCTTTCGCATCACCAATGGAGCCACGGCATCGTTGACGGGACTAAAGATTGAGAAAGGGAAGGTTGATGGCGGTAATAGTGCTGAAATTATTTGGGGCGGCGGCATTTTAAACGAAGCCAGCACCCTGCAAATGTCGCACTGCATAATTTCCGGCAACTCTATCGGCGGTAGCAGTGGCGGCAACTATGGCGGTGGTCTTGCTACCCGCGTCGGCACGCTGATAATGACCGACTGTACTCTCTCCGACAATTCATTCAATACCTCGCTCGCACCTGTCAGGGGCGGCGGCCTTGCGAGTGTCGTCAGTACGGTGTCCTTAACCAACTGTACGCTCTCCGGAAATTCCGCCCGCAATGGCAGAAACAATAGCGAGGGCGGCGGCATTTACACGGAGCGTAGTACGCTGACACTGACGAATACGACACTCTCGAACAATTTCGCTCGTGACACCGGCAGTAACGCTGGGGGCGGCATTTACATATACAGCGGCACGGCGAATCTGATCGGCAGTACCCTCTCCGGCAATTTTGCCAGCACCCTCGGCAATAGCACTCTGAACAGGGGAGGCGGCGTTTTTACCGCATGCGGATTCGACTCCGCCACAACGCTGTGTATCGTTAACAGCACGCTCTCCGGCAACTCCGTTAGTGGCGGCAACCTTAGCCAGGGCGGCGGCATTTTTAACGCAAACGGAGTCTCAGGTAATACGCTGGTTGAAATCAATAACAGCACCGTGGTCAATAATGCTGCTACTCGCGGCGGCGGCATTGATTCCCAGGCATTTAATGGCATTCCTATTGTGACAGCCCGCAATACGATCATTGCTGGGAACACCGCCGCCAGCCCGGATGTCAACGGCCCGCTAACTTCACGCGGCTACAACCTGATCGGCGATGGCACGGGCGCTACGCTGACCCCGACCACAGGTGATCAGATCGGCGATAGTAACAATCCACTTAATCCGCGCCTGGTGACACTCGCCAACAACGGCGGCCTCACACAAACGCACGCGCTGGATGCCAACTCTCCGGCGCTCAATAAGGGCGGCGATGTCACCACGCTCAATGGCGCGATCAATGCCAGTACCGATATGCTCACGCTCGGCAATGCTGCGGCCTTCCCCGTCGGTGCTGTGCTGCAAATCGACAGCGAACAACTCACCGTCACCGTCGTCGCCAACAACACACTGACCGTCGCGCGCGGCGCGAATAACACCGCTCCGGCGGCTCACAATGATGGCGCAGCCGTTAACCCGGCCTTCGATCAGCGCGGCCCCGGCTTCCCGCGCAAGGTCGGCTCCGCACCCGACATCGGCGCGTTTGAAGTCCAGAACAACGCGCCCACGCTCACGCTCAACACCACTGCGCCCTCGCTCTCACAGGGCTCTCAGCAGTCCGGCGTCGCGCTCGGCTCCGTCGATGATGTCGAGAGTCCCATCGGTGGCTTGCAGGTCTCGCTCACCAGCGCCAATCCGAGCAACGGTGTCACCCTCTCGCAGTTCTCCAACAGCAACGGCCTGCTCTCGGCCACTCTGCAGGCTGACTGCCTGGCCACGAACGCCAGCTTTACTCTTACCGTTATGGATGAGGCGGGCACCGTGACAACCGCGCAACTCAACGTCTCCGTCACCCCCAACACCAAGCCTGTCATCGGCTATCCGAACAATCCCGGTACGGCCTTTGGGCAGGGCCTCACCATCAATCCGGTCGCCCCGCCGACCGACAACGGCTCGATTCAATCCTTCCAGGTCGTCAGCATTACACCGGCGCTCTTGAGCGGCATCACCGTCAGTAGCGCGGGCGTCGTCACCGTCGCCAGCACCGTCCCGGCGAATACGTACGCCGTCACGATTCGCGCCACCGACAACTGCAACCTTACCCAGGAGGCCAGCTTCACGCTCGGCATCGCCAAGTTCACACCAACCGTAACCTGGAACTATCCGGCGGACATCCCCTACGGCACAGCCCTTGGCGGAACGCAGTTGAATGCTACACCTTCTGTCGCGGGCAGTCTGACTTACAGCCCGGCGCTGGGCAGCGTGCTGAATGCTGGGCCACAGACGCTAGGCGTCACCTTCACGCCCTCCGACACGGTCAATTACAGCACGGTCACAAAATCGGTCACGCTCAATGTCCTCAAGGCCGCGCTCGGCGTCACAGTGAACAATGCCGCGCGCAATCAGGGCGAAGCCAATCCGGCCTTCTCCGGCACGCTCACGGGCTTGAAAAACAACGATGCGATCACCGCCAGTTACAGCACGACTGCGAATGCGGCCAGCGCCCCTGGCACCTATCCGATCACAGCGACGTTGAATGATCCGAACAACCGGCTCGGCAATTACACGGTGACGAATATGCCGGGTACGCTGACGATCTTCAATAGTTGCGGCATCACGATCAATCCGGCCACGCTGCCTGCCGCTACACGCGGTACGCCGTTCGTGCAAACGCTCTCAGCCTCACCGACGGGCAGCTACGTGTTTAGTATGTTGGCAGGACAATTGCCCCCGGGGATCAGTTTGGTCAATACGCTGGGAATTTACAGTCTGCGCGGAACGCCAACAACGGCAGGACAGTACACGTTCACGATTAAGGCGACAAAGAGCAATTCGACCTGTGAAAGTGTGCGCACCTACACGATTGTGGTGCCGTAAAGTCTCAGGCTTATTTCGCAGCCTGAAGGCTGTCGCGTCCGTTCCCGCTGAAATTCAGATGGCAAAGGGGAACGGGCGCGGCGGCTCATTTGTGAGTTGTTACTGAAGGAGAACCAGTGACTAAGGATAAGTAACCAACAATCATCAACCTCGCCGAGTGCGTCATCTTGTATCCCTGAACCAGTGATTCCGCCATCGGCAACGCAATTTTCGGACTCAAGTCTTCGGTATATTTTCCCATCGGCTCATCGAATCCCTCCGAAAAAGTATGAGGCAGGTTGAGCGCCTGCCTCGCCCATTTATTTGTTCACGGCATCCCGCACCGGCTCGGCTTTATGATCGGTGAGCATTCGATTAAACGCGGCGAGGTCATTGCGCAACACATCATCCAATCGCTTGCGCTCAGCATCAATCAAGGCGGACAGTTCTTTAAAGACAACATACGATTGCGCCGTCGGTTTTCCATCACCGGATTCGATGCTGCGGCGTAGCGCGGCGATTTGATTATTAAGTTTAATGGGGAAATTCAGCGGGTCTTGATTGCTGCGATTGCGCACCTGATACAACGCCTCTTCGACCGCGCTGAGTTTACTGGCGACCGCATCAGCAGCGGCTTTGAGCGAAGTATCGCTGGCGCTGCGTTCCTGCAATTGTTTTTTCAGGGCGCGAATGCGAATGACCATTTCGTTGGTTTCGCTGGTCTTGTCACGCACCTGCATTGCCAGCGTGAACTGCTCGGCCAAATCGGCTTCGGTGACGTTTGACAGGCGCGGGTCTTTTTTGATGGTGAAGGGTTGCGTAGTGGTTTTCCCATTCGCTGTCAGGCGCACTTGATAATTGCCCGGTACGGCAAACGGGCCGGATTCAGGACGCGCGCTCCACATAATCATTCCCTCAAACACGGTCGCGCCGGGATAGCGCAAATCCCACGCGAAGCGGTTCACGCCTGCTTTGCGCGCAGGCGGACGCGCTGCCGGAGGCCCAAACGATTCGCCATCGTCGTCACTGCCCGCCGGGCGCGTGCGTTTCTTCTCCTCTTCCGCCGAACCGACAAAGGAGCGAATCACTGCGCCTTTGCTATCCAGAATTTCAATCGTAATGGTGTCCGTGTCGTTGCTGAGATAGTAATCAAACGATGCCTGACTCACCCCACGATAAACCGTGCGGGGTTGGAACAGATACGCGTCTGACTGCGCGACGGTCGGATTCAATTGCCGCAGCACCGCGATGTCGTCGAGGATGAAAAACGAACGTCCGTGCGTGGCGATGACCAAATCATTTTCTTCCACGACCAACTCCGGCACTTGCGTATCCGGCAAAGTCAGCGCGAGCGATTGCCAGTTTGCGCCCTCATTGAACGAAACATAAATGCCGTGTTCCGTACCCGCGTAAAGCAAGCCGGGGCGCTTCGGGTCTTCACGTACGACGTGAACGTAATCGTTGGCGGGAATGCCGTTCACAATCTTTGTCCAGGTTTTACCGTAGTCCGAAGTCTTGTAAATGTACGGCGCGCGGTCGTCGAGTTGATAGCGTTTCGCCGCGAAATACGCCGTGCCAGCTTCGTGCGCGGACGGTTCGATAATGCTGACGCGGCTAAATTCTGGCAAATCTTTCGGCGTAACATTCGCCCAGTTGCGACCGCCATCGCGCGTCAGATGAATCAAGCCATCATCTGATCCCGTCCAGATCATGCCGGGGCCGTACATCGAAGGCGCAATCGTGAAAATCGTGCCGTAAATTTCGGGGCCGTTTTGATCTTTCGTAATCGGCCCGCCCGAATCGCCCAATGTTTTTGGGTCGCCGCGCGTCAAATCGGGGCTGATGCGTTCCCAACTTAAGCCCTCATTCGTCGTACGCCACAAATGCTGCGACGAGGTGTACAGCACGTTCGCATCGTGCGGCGAAAACACAATCGGAAACGTCCATTGCCAACGCTCTTTCAAATCCTTCGCAGGCATCCCGGAAAAGAACAACGGATAGACCTGAATATCGCGCGTGTGCCCCGTTGCGCGATCAAACCGCGTGAGCAGCGCGCCCTGACTGCCCGCATAAAACAGATTCGGATTTTTCGGATGCGGTGCGATGTAGCCTGATTCGCCGCCGCCCACCGCATACATCACTGGCGCTGTCCGTTCGCCGCCACCGCCACCACGTCCTCCGCCTGCGCTCGATACGCACACAGTCGAATTGTCCTGCTGTGCGCCGCAGACGTGATAGACGAAATCTTTCGTCGTCGCTACGTGATAAAGCTGTGCGGTCGGATATTCCTGCCCCGTCCACGTTTCGCCGCCATTCACCGAAACGTTGCCGCCACCATCATTGCTGTTCAGCATTCGCTTGTTGTCGTTCGAGGCAATCCACAAATCGTGATTGTCGCTGTGCGGCACGCGCACGGTCTTCCACGTCTTGCCGCCATCGGTGGATTTGAAAAAGCCGACGTTGAGGACGTACAGCGTCTCGCGTTCTTTCGGATCAGCGTAGATGCGCGAATAGTAAAACGCGCGTTGCCGCAAGCGCCGATCTTCGCTCACACGCCGCCACGTCGCGCCCGTATCATCGGAAACAAATACGCCGCCATTTTCATTTTCAACAATCGCATAGACGCGCTTGCCATCTCCGCCCGAAACACTCACGCCGATTTTTCCGACGACACCGCCGGGCAAACCGGGATTGCGTGTGATGTCTGTCCACGTTTCGCCACCGTCGGTGGATTTATATAAACCGCTGTCCGGCCCACCGCTCGACAAACTCCACGGCGTCCGATTCGCGTCCCAAATTGCGGCAAACAGCACATTCGGATTGTTTGGATCAATCGTTAAATCCACTGCGCCCGCTTTGTTGCTTTTGAATAACACTCGCCGCCACGTCTTGCCGCCGTCCGTAGATTTAAACACGCCGCGCTCGTCGTTTGGCCCATACGGATGCCCAAACGCAGCGGCGTACACGATGTCAGGATTCGTCGGATGCACCCGCAATCGCGCGATGGCTTGCGAATCGCCGAGGCCAAGGTATTTCCACGTCTTGCCCGCATCGGTAGATTTGTACACGCCATCGCCCTGCATAATGTTGCCGCGCAGTTCCGTTTCGCCCATTCCGATGTAAACAACATCGGGATTTGATTCGGATACGGCAATCGCGCCGACCGAGGAGCTTTTCAGTTGCCCATCAGTAACCGGCTTCCACGTTACACCGCCATCGGTCGTCTTCCACAATCCGCCGCCCACTGCAGCGAAGTAATATTCGAGCGGACGGCTCGCGCTGCCCGCACAGGCAATCGAACGCCCGCCGCGATTCGGGCCGACGTTGCGCCATTTGAGCGCATTGAAAAATTTGGCGTCGTACGTGGATTGCGCTGATGCCTGCAACAGCATTGCAGCGGCAAATGCCATAAGCACAAGAAAACGAGGGGCCGAGCGCATAATCAAGTCCTCCGAAGTGTTGTCATTAACTGTTGGTTATTCCGAAATGAAGTATCTCGCGGCGGGAGTGTAGCAAAGGATCATCAACGGCGGAAGCCCGCCCCTGAGGGAGGGCGCAGACAACTTTGGTACTGCGCCCTCCCTCACGGTCAAACTTCCGCCGTTTAGGGAAGCGCCTCGCGCAACACGCGCAGCACATTGCCGCCCATAATCTTTTTGATGTCGTCCGTACTGAACCCCTCGCCGAGCAATGCTTCCGTAACCTGCACCAGCCCTGTCGTATCAAACGGTTCCGTCACGGCACCATCAAAATCTGAGCCGAGGCCGATATGGTCTATGCCCGCAACCGTAACGGCGTAACGAATCGCTTTGGCAACCGCTTTTGCATCGGTGCCGCACACTGCTGTTTCCCAATAACCGATGCCGATAACGCCGCCCGTTTTGGCGATGCGTTGCAGATGATCATCGCTCAGATTGCGTGTGTTGTTGCAGGTGCCTTTGACGCCTGTATGCGAAACGATCACCGGGCGTGTCGCTATCGCCAGCACATCGTCAATCGTCGCGGGCGCAGCGTGGGCAATGTCTACGAGCATTTTCCGGGCTTCCATGCGTTTGATTACTTCTTTGCCAAGCGCAGTCAAGCCGCCTTTTTTGACGCCGTGCGCCGAGCCGCCGATGTCGTTGTCGTAAAAATGTGTCGGAGCCATCATCCGAAAGCCCGCGTCAAACATCACGTCTACGTTTTCGAGTTTGCCTTCAAGGACTTGCGCGCCTTCGATGCCGAGGAACCCGGCGGTAATGCCCTGCTCTTTTTGACGGCGCGCGACATAGGTTTCCAAATCGCTTTTGGTTTTGATCAGCGTGAGTTTGCCGCCCGAATTTGCAGCGTATTCGTGCAGCTTGCGCGCCTGAAACAACGCGCGCTCTTTTAGACTCGTCCACGCGCGCATCGGCCATAGTTCAAGGACAGACAGCAAGGTAATGTTATCCGTCGAATCGTCATTGGCCTCAATGTTTTGCCCGCGCGGCGTTTTGCTGACGATGGTGAAAGATTGCAGTGCGACATTGCCTTCGATCAAACGCGGAACGTCTACGTGACCGCGCACGCTACGTTCGAGAAGGTTGCGATTCCACAGCAATGAATCAGCATGCAAATCGGCGACGAACAATTGTTGGTGCAACACCTTCGCTTTTTCCGAAGCCGCATACGGCGGCGAGTGCAACACACGATTCAGTGACTTTTCAATCTGTGCCGGAACAAAGGCAAAGACACCGACGAGAATGAGCACAATCAACGACGCAAGGATCAACAGGGCTTTTTTCATGAAGGAGTATGACAGGCGGCTTGCCTGTCCTGCTGTTTTCGACAAGCGAACGCTTGTCGCGCATTTTTATTTCTTGAGCACTGGCTCTAACACCTGCCAAACATTGTCCAGAACGATCTTGACGCCCTGTACATTGGGATGAATGCCGTCACCTTGATTCAACTCCGATTTGCCAGCTACGTTCGTTAAGAAAAATGGAATCAGCTTCAATTTATACTGCTTCGCCAAATCTACAAAGAGATTGTGAAAAGCGCGTTGATAATCTTCGCCAAAATTCGTTGGGGCTTCCATTCCGGCCAGCACAACTTTGATATTTTGCGCCTGTGCTTTTTCAATTATCGTCGCCAGATTCTGCCGCGTGTCGCGCAGGTCTTTGCCGCGCAGCATGTCATTCGCGCCAAGTTCCAACAGCATGATTTCAACTTTGTTTTTGCGGAGGGCCGTCTCCAACCGGTTCAAGCCGCCCGCGCTTGTATCGCCCGAAATCCCTGCATTGACCACGCGATAATTGTAGCCTTTCTCCTCCAACCGCTTTTGCAGCAGCGTCGGGTACGCCTGCGCTTTTTCCAGGCCGTAGCCTTCAGTCAAACTGTCGCCAAACGCCAGAATCACTGGACGCGCATCGTTCACTGTTGCAGGCGTAGCGGACTCTTTGGCCACCGCAGGCGTTTCGCTGGTCGCTTCTGCCGTCGTTTCGTTAGTCTTGCCACAGGCCGAAAGAAGAACAAGAACGGATAATAAGCTTATGAAAACAAGAAATTTGAAATTGCGCATATTTGCAGGCATAGTGGTTTTTCTTTCTCGAATATTATGATTTAGCATCTTTATAATCTTGGGCATGATTGAACTATCCAATGTTTCTAAAGTCGTCACCAGCGGGTCGGAAAACCTCACCATTCTCTATTCTGTCACAATTACGATTCCTCGTGGACAATTTGTTTCGGTGATTGGGCCGTCGGGCAGCGGCAAGTCTACGATGCTGGGGCTGATTGCCGGGTTGGACAATCCGACGACGGGCGACATTTTTCTGGATGGACAGAACATCACCAAGATGAGCGAAGATCCAATTAGCGGAATTTCGTGGCGCGAAATTAGGATTCATTTTTCAATCATTCCATCTGATCCCGTCGCTTACGGCGTATGAGAATATTTTAGTACCGATGGAAATTATGGGCGTTGGCAATGCTACAAAACGCGCGCAAAGCCTGCTGGATCAAGTCGGACTGCACGAACGCGGGCATCATTATCCTTCGCAACTATCGGGCGGCGAACAACAGCGCGTCGCTATCGCACGCGCCTTTGCAAACGAACCGCCGATCCTGCTCGCCGATGAACCCACAGGCAATCTGGACACGAACAACGGCTCGCACATCTTCGATTTATTGCTGAAGCTAAACCACGAACGCAAGACGACACTCGTGCTCGTGACACACGATCAAGTGCTGGCCGATAAAGCAGATCGCAAAATCTCCCTGATGGGGGGGCGCGTGGCTGGCGATGTGGTTAAGGAGCTTGCCGTGTCGCAGCAATAGGACAATAATTCGGCGCGGAGGAGCCTATGGGATTCGCGGAAGAAGCGATTGACGACATTAGCATTGAAGAATATCTGGAAGGTGAAAAAGAAAGCCCGGTCAAGCACGAGTACATTGATGGCGTCGTCTATGCAATGGCAGGCGCGAGTGATCGACATATTCGGATTGCAGGGAATATTTATAATCGCCTGGATAATCATCTCGAAGATAATCCGTGCGAGCCATTCATTGCTGATATGAAGGTCTGGGCGAATGAAAAAGTATTTTATTATCCTGATGTCGTAGTCGCCTGTGAAGGCGCGAATGCTGATCCCTACTACCGCAAACAACCACGCTTAATTGTCGAAGTCACTTCGCCCAGCACCGAAAACATTGATCGTTCGGAAAAACTGCTGGCTTATAAACAAATCAAAAGCTTGAAAGAATATGTGATCGTTTCGCAGGATTCAGTACGAGTAGATGTCTTTCGCCGGATGCGTGGCGACCGCTGGCAATTGGAAATTTTCACGGATGTAAATGAAGAAGTTCGATTTGATTCCGTTGGATTGACGCTCAGTGTAGCCAGCATTTACCGTCGTGTAAAATTCCCGAAACAACCGAAAAAAACTCGTGTAATTCCCTTCGAGACGCGCTGAACCATACTCAGGAAAGGAACAACCTATGCAACGACGTGAATTTCTCACTGCTGCTGCCCTTACAACGGCGGCGGCAATGTTACCGCAACCAAGTTTCTCGCAGTCTTCCAACCCACTCAAAAAAGCCGTGCTGATTAGCATGCTGCCGAAAGATATGCCGCTGCTGGATCGCTTCAAACTCGCGATTGATTGCGGCTTTGAAGCAATGGAGGCGCAAACCGTCACCGATCCAAAAGAGGCCGAAGCTATCAAGGAAGCGCAGATAAGGCAAGTTGCGCATTCATTCAGTGATGAACATGGCACTGGGCGAATCCATTGTCGAGCGATGATCCGAATAAAGTTGCAGCGAGTATGAAAGGGATGGAAACCAGTTTGCGCAATGCGAAGCTGTGGGGCGCAGACACGGTCTTGCTCGTGCCCGCTGTAGTGGATGCGAACACCACAATTCCGCAAGCCTGGCAGCGTTCTGTTCCCAATATTAAAAAGCTGATCCCACTCGCGCAGGAGTTGAAGGTCGTCATTGCAATTGAAGAGGTCTGGAATAAGTTTTTGCTCACGCCGTATGAACACGCGCGCTACATTGATGAATTCAAAAGCCCGTGGATCAAGGCCTATTTCGATGTCGGCAACATCGTGATGTACGGCTATCCGCAGGAATGGATTCGCGCGCTCGGCAAACGCATTGCGAAATTCCACCTGAAAGATTTCGACACCAAAACCCGCAATTTCGTAGACCTGCGCGAAGGCAGCATCGAATGGCCTGCCGTGCGCAAAGCCATTGGCGACATTGGCTACAGCGGCTATTTGACCGTAGAACTGCGCGGCGGCGATAAGCATATTTGCAGGAAGTCAGTCGGCGCGTGGATAAAATTCTGGCAGGCGAATAATTTATAGCGCACCAATCAACCAAAAGGCTTGTGACAAAGCAAAAACTGTCACAAGCCTTTCTCTTTGTTGTGCCTTATTGCTTACCATCCGAGGCAAGGAGGAAATATGCAACTTTCAAGCACACAAATTCTTCGTTGGACGGCGCGCCTGCTGAGCATTGCGAGTTTGCTGATACTGCTCGCCTTTGCCACAGGCGAAGATGGCATTCATCCTGCGCGCATCAAGGCGCAGGAATGGGTTGGGCTGGCGTTCTTTCCGTTTGGCGTGAGCATAGGTATGGTGCTCGGTTGGTGGAAGGAAAAGCTCGGTGGCATCGTTACGATGGCGAGTTTACTGGCGTTTTATCTGATTTACGGCGGGCTAGTGCGCGGCAATATGGCAATGGGCTGGTACTTTGTGCTGTTTGCTGCACCAGGCTTTTTGTTCCTGTTGAGCGCACTGTTGCAGAGCGAAACAAAAAAGCCTTTGCTCAATTAAAACCGCCTCCGCCCATTGCAGAATTGTGCATCGTGGCTTAGTTTGACCGCAGCAAAAATCACCTGACAATTTTTACTGCGAGGAACTGGGCAATGAAATTTTCCATGCACAATTGGATGCGACCCGAACCGATTGAAACGACCCTGGAACGCCTACACCGCTTCGGTTATGACGGTATTGAAATCATGGGCGATCCAGAACGCTACGACACGAAAGAAGTGCGTGGCTTGCTGGATAAATACGGTCTGGAATGCTGGGGTACCGTTACGATGATGTTTGCCGGACGCGATCTGCTTCACCCCGATGCCGATGTGCGACGCAGCACGATTCAGTATTGCCGCGATTGCCTAAAAATGGCGCACGAACTGGAAGGCCAGATGTTTTGCATCGTGCCTTCAACCGTCGGCAAAGTGAAGCCGCTCGCCTCGGCAGCAGAAGAATGGGCGTGGGCGATTGCAGGTCTCAAGGAAATCACTGAGGTCGCAGGCGAACTCGGCATCCGTTGCGGCATCGAACCACTAAACCGCTTTGAGACGTATTTCATCAATCGTCACGATCAGGCGTTGCTGTTGGCCGAAGAAGTCGGCAACGGGCTGGGCGTTGTGCTGGATGCGTTTCACATCAACATCGAAGAAGTTGACCCAATGGGCGCGATTCGCAAGGTTGGCGACAAGCTGGTTGACTTTCACGTTGCCGACAATAACCGAATGCCCGCTGGCCTCGGCAAATATGATTGGCGCGAAGTGGTAGATACGCTTCAATCTATTCACTATCAGGGAAGGCTCACGGCAGAATTTGTGATTCCGATGGATTACACGCCGATTGCACGCGCCAAAGCCAAGCAGGAAGCCGATCAACAATACACCGCAGCCGAATTGAAGTTCATCGAAGAACATGGCTCCGGCCTGCTCAGCGCCGCGGATTATGATCGCGCGACCGAACAAAATATCAATCACATCAAGCGGTTTTTATGAGACTGGCGCGGTAGCGAGGCAAGCCAAAGTCCACCGCACCTGCCGCGGCATAAGCAGACAAACCAAAAGCCGGAAGAAACTATTTCTCTTCCGGCTTTTCACTTGTGCGGCGGTTCGGCTCACTTTTGCTCTTTCTTCTTTTCGGCTTCGGCAAAGCGGTCAAATACGCTTTTCGGAACCGTCAGCGACACCGCGACATCTGTGCTTTGCGCGTTGATCTTGACCAAATCAATTACCTGCATCAACGCGGCCATTGCCGGATCATTGTTGCCGCCCAAAAACATCTTGCCCAGGCCGACTAGGGCCGACAGGCTGCTTTGCAGTTTCGCTGCTTCATCATTGGAGTTCGTGCGCAATTTGGTGTCCAGCAGCAAACTCAATTCGCGCGTCAGATCAAGTGAGCCGAATACCGTCTTGATCGTAGCAAATTGCGCAAACATATCGCCCTGCTCGGCTAAGCCCTTCTTTGCATTCTCCGGCAGGTTGGTTGCAAAGCGCAGCAGACCGTCGTTTGTTTGTGCCAGCAATGCACTCAAGGCGCTGTTCGCCCCGCTGTTGCCGCCGTCCAGCACGCTTTTGACACTGCTCAGATTGCCAAGCGCCACACGGTCACTATCCAGTTGCGTGAACGCCATATCTTCATTAAGCCCGGCTTTTTCTGCCTGAGCTGACGTGACGACAAAAACCTGCTTGCCTTTGTATTCAATGGTCTTAACCTCTTGTTTCGGGTCTTTGGCTTTGATGGAGGTCAGCAGGCGGTTGGGATCAAACGTAATGCCGTCAATAACAGCAGATACATTGTTTCCCCCAGCCATTTTGAAACCAACCACCGCTGATTTAATGCGGTAGGGGTCAATACCCGTTTCGCCTCTAAACTCGTTGATCTCTTTTTCAAATTTTACGGCTTGCGCGGGGGCTAGTGCGCGCAACTGCGGCAGCAATTCATTTACCATCCGCGCCACATCCACCACCGCTACGCCATCTGAAGCGGGCAATAACGCGATGGCATCGGCTATTGCAGGAGTAGGCGGAACCAGCTTGCCGTAAGCCAATCCTGTCAGCGCCAGGCCGGAAAGAAACGTCAGACACAACCCTAGTTGCCGCAGGCGATACGATAATTTCATAACATTCTCCTTGAAAAGATTCCTTGCATAACCAACCGTGCGTAACGGTCAAACGACGCTCAGATGCTGCGGGTCATTATTTCGTGCGCTCCGCCCCGTGCGTCATACCCCCTTAGACGTGCGCCTGCCTGTTTCGTTAACAATGGGCGGGCGGTAAAAGTCTCAGCTTGACAAAAAAACGCCTCGCTCGTATCCTCCTCTTTCTTGAAAACGACTTTCATTATCGTAAGAAGAAAAAAATATTAACCGCCTCTATGGCAGAATTTTTATGAGCTGATTAAACGCAAAAATTATTCGCAAACGAAAAGCCGCTGATGCGGTCACATCAACGGCTTTTTTCGAGCAACGACCAACCCGGTCAATTCTGGTCAATTTAACAGGCGGTGTGCGCAGCTTATCCTAGCACATACCGTCGGTAACGAAACTACGTGTAACTACGGCTAGGAGGTTTTCATGCCATCGGTCTTCTCTCGCCTCGCCCTTGCATTCTTTTCCCTTCTCTCTTTTGTTACGACACAAGCCCAAACGGAGCAAAGTGCGGCACTGCGCGGCACGGTCAAAGAGCAAAGCGGCGGCGTCATTCTGAATGCGCAAATTACGCTCACAAATCCGGCGCTTAACCTGCGTCGCGTCACCACAACCAATAAAGACGGGGCGTTCGTGCTGCTGGACCTGCCGCCGGGCAGCGGGTATGAAATGCAGGTGCAGGCGGAGCAGTTCAAGGGTAGCCAGCGCGCGCTGCCCATAATTTCCGCTGGCGATTCCGTCACGCAGGATTTCACCTTGGAAGTCGCCACGATGGTGGAAGCGGTAAACATCATTGCCGACACGCCGCCGCTCGTTTCCAACGCACCAGAGGTTTCGCAGGTCGTAGACGCGCGCCGCATCACCGAACTTCCCTCTGCGCGCCGCAGCGTCAACACCTTCGCGCTGCTTGATCCGCACATCCGCAACACGGCAGGGCAAGGCAGCGACGGTTCCAGCGCCGCGCGGCTGGCGATCAATGCCAGTTCCTTTCGGCACACGAATTATCAACTTGACGGCAACACAAATTATGAGTCCGTCTATGCCAACGCGCCGCAGCAGCAGATTTCGCTGACGGCGGTGCAGGAATTTAAGGTGCTGACGAATCAATATTCCGCCGAATATGGCGGCACGACTGCCGGGATTATCAGCACGACGACCAAAAGCGGCACCGACAATTGGCATGGCGAAGGCTTCGCGTTTTTGCGCCCATCCGGGATGCAGGCACGCCCGGTTGCTGCTACGTTGCGCGTGCCGAATGAAAACTGGCAATTTGGTGGCGCGCTCGGCGGCCCGCTGGTCAAAAGCAAACTAAACTTTTTCGCCAACTACGAACGCATTCGGCAAAATCGTGGAGCGTTCATTCAATCGCCTGCGCCCGCGACGTTCATCGGACAGTATCGCGACAACTTAGCGTTGGTGCGCACGGATTATCGGTTTAGTGACACGCATACAGTGGGACTGCGGCTCAACGGCAACTACAACACGAATGATAACAGCAACGATGCGGTCAGCGGTTTCAATCAAGCCAGCACGGCGCGCAACAGCTACGGGCAAAACGTGACAGGGCAACTCACGGATCGCAAGATTTGGGGCGGCGTGATGAATGAAGTTCGCTTCAGCTACCTCAACACCGTGCCGAGCGGCAGCCGTCCGCTCAGTCAGCCTTCTGTCACAATCATTCGCCCGAATTACAGCACCGAAGGCACGTCCAGTTATTCCTTTACCCGCACGCAGAATTATCAATTAGCCGATCAACTCGCGTGGCAAGCCGGGAGTCACGAACTACGTTTCGGCGGCGATTACAAACGACAAACTGTCGTGGACGATTCGTTCTCGCTATTTGGCACCTACACCTTTGCGCCGGGCGCGCCGCAGGTCAACGAAAAGCCTGTGCAGTATGCGCAAACCTTTGGCCGCACGTTGCTGCGTTATGGCCAGACGGCGGTTGCGGCGTTTGCGCAGGACAATTGGCGCGCCCACTCACGCCTCACGCTCAATCTGGGTTTACGCTACGAAATGCAAACGCTGACGGCGGAGCGCAATAATTTCGCGCCTCGCCTCGGCTTTGCGTGGGATGTGCGGGGCGATGGGGCGACGGTGATTCGCGGCGGCGGCGGCGTATTTTACGATCAGTATTATATGTACATCACACGGCGCTTTTTGTTTCAGGGGCCATACTCATACACCGCAACCATCACGCTGAAACCGACGGACGCGGGCTTTCCGACCTTTCCGAATTCACTCCTCGCGCCTCCTGGCAGCCTCGCCACAGCCAAACGCGATATTTACCTCGCGCCCACGCGCATTGTGAATCCGTACAGCACGCAGTTTTCCTTCGGCATTCAGCAAAAACTGTTCGGCGGATTGGCGCTGACTGTGGACGGCATTACACAACACACGGTACGGCAGATGCGTGCCGTAGACATCAACGCGCCCGCGCCGTTTGCGCGCACTGGGCCGGGGCAAATCCGCAGCGGAGCAACTGCCGATGCGACGCGCCCGTTCACAACCTATCTGGGCGTACCCGTGAAAAATGTGGTGGTCGTGGAAAACAGCGCGATGAGCGATTATGACGCGCTCGATGTCGCGCTGGTCAAAGCCTTCGCGCGGCGGTTGCAAGTGGAAGCGCATTATCTGTACAGCAGCGCAACGACGGATGCGATGTTTTTTGGTGAGCCAAATACGGGTGTACCGAACGATTGGAATGGGAATTTGCGACTGGAGCACGCGCCGAGCGATTTTCATCAGCGGCATCGTTTTGTCGGCCACGGCTTACTCGAATTGCCAGGGCAAATGCAGGCGTCGTTTGTGCTGACGCTGGCTTCCGGCCTGCCCGTTGATCCGCGCACAGGGGTGGATAACAACGGCGATAGTAATGTTGTGGATCGCCCCGTCAATCCGGCAACTGGCACCGTCTTCGCCCGCAATTCATTCCGCACGCCGCAGCAGGTGAGCCTTGATCTCTCTCTTGCCAAACGCCTCGCCATCACCGAAAAGCTCAAACTTGAATTGCGTGCCGAAGGCTTCAACCTGACGAATCACGCCAATCTGATTCGCGTCAATGCGAACTACGGCAACAACGCCCAGCCGCTCGCGCCGTTCCTGTGCCCGATTGGGGGTATCAGCAACAGTGATCCGGCGCGGCAATTTCAGTTTGGCGTGCGGATGATTTTTTAGAGCGGTACGTGGAGCGTGAGCGACCTGTGCCCTGATCAGGAAGCGCGTTGATCAGGGCCGGGTCGCTCACGCTCATACTGTCTTCTAATCCGCGAGTGCAGCAACCTGTGCCTGCCGCGTCCGCTTGCGTGCCGATGCCCACAACAATAACATCCCCATCAGATTTGCACCGCCGATGACGGCTAGCAGCTTGCCTGCGAATAACCAACGGTTTTCGACGTGAATGATGGGAAACAGCGCGAAGATCACATTCAACAGCGTCATCAAAAAGCCTGACGCCGACGCGATGCGCAACCACAGCGGCGGGCGCGGCTTAATTCCACACAAGCCGAACAGCGGAATCGCAAACATCACCAGATACGTCAGCGCATAAAACATCGCGCCGCCATTCCACAACAATTGAAACGCTTCTTGATTCCCTGCCCCAATCAAACTTGCTAATCCTAGTCCAAGCGTCAACGCGCCGACCAGCAAAATTGAATTAAGCGGCGTGCGGTGACGCGGGTGCAAGCGCGTGAACCATTGCGGCAACAGCGCGTCCCATCCTGCCACCATCGGCAACCGCGCGGTTCGCCGTAAAGTTGATGCTCGCCTGCGCGATGCGCAACCACAGCACGCTCCAGAATGGCGATAGGCACGATGCGCGCGGCGAAGCCGAGCAGGCGCGCACCAACACTCAACGCCTGCGGAATCGGCCCGATCAAATCAATCTGCTCCGGCGGCACGAGCGCAATCATTGAACTGGTGCCGAGAATAAAAATCAATGCGATGATGGGCGCGGCAATCCAGACCGAGCGGCTGATCGTGCGTTCCGGCTCGCGGCATTCGCCTGCCAAAATCGCCACATACTCAAATCCACCGAGCGCGCCAAAGCCCAGCTTGCTCAGAATATTCAGGCTAAACAACGATAGCGCGGGCATCGTGATCGCGAACGGTTGATACGTCGCCACCGTACCGTTGAAGTGCCCCAAAATCGGCAGCAAAAACAGCGCTGCAAATAGTACGAGCATCACGATGCCGCCCGCGTTGTGCACCCATTTACCAACGCCTAAACCGCGCACCGTCACAAGTGTGATGCCGCCGAGCAACACACAGCTAATTGCGATGATGACCCATTTCGTCGTCGCCACGGTGCGTTGAAAGCGTAGGACATCATCGTCGCCGCCTGTAAACCGATCTCCGCTGTCAGCGTGATAACGTACAGCCACAGATTCCAACCCACTAGAAACCCCGTCGTTTCATTGAAGCCCAGCTTCGCCCATTGATACAGCCCGCCTTCCAGCGGCATTAGCCGATTGAGATAAACGACGACAACTGCCGAGGGCACGTAAAACAACAGAATCGCCAATAGCCAAAACACAATATGCGAGGCTCCCAGCTTGCCCGCAACGCCAACCCAGGCCAGGCCGACGATGAAGAGAATTTGCGTCAAGACCAGATCGAATAATCCAAGCTCTTGTTTCAGCGCGCGGCTGTGGGCAGTCACTTGGGCTTCTGCCTGTTGGAGTTCTGTGTTAGAGGACGAGTTTTCGTACGGGGTCATGGGGTCTCCTGAAATTATTTGTCGCAGCCAGGACAAGTTTCTGTCACGTCCTGATTCTGCTGCGCACAAATGTTGTCTTGCTGCTACAATCAGTTCCGTTTTTCTGCCCGAAATAACGCTTACAAGGTTGAGGAGATTGTGCCGTGTCCGAAGCATTTGATCAAATTCCCTTTCCTGATCCTGAATTCGTAGACAACCCCGAACCGCGTTGCCCGTGTGTGCTGTTGCTCGACACATCGGGTTCGATGAATGATGAAAAGAAAATCGCGCAGCCCACATCGCCCGTGCAGCGCCTTCTGCACGAAGGCGTCACACCGGGGACGGTGCGCCCGATTGATGAGCTAAACGCGGGCATCACCGCCTTCCGTGATGAGTTGATGATGGATGAACTGGCGGTCAAACGGGTCGAATTGTCGCTCGTGACGTTTGGCCCGGTACGACGGCTGACGGACTTTCAGACACCCGATATTTTCCGCCCGCCCAAACTCAAGGCCGAAGGTGATACGCCGATAGGCAAGGCAATTGAGAAGGCGATTGAACTCTTGCAGGATCGCAAAGCCGCTTACAAACACAACGGCATTTCGTACTATCGCCCGTGGATTTTTTTAATGAGCGATGGTGAGCCGACCGATGATTATCGCCGCGCTGCCGAACTAATCCGACAAGGTGAAGCGGCCAAGTCATTTGCCTTTTTTGCCGTCGGCGTCGAAGGCGCAGATTTTGATGTGCTCAGCCGCATCGCTGTGCGACAACCGCTACGCCTGAATGGCCTGCGTTTTCGCGAGATGTTCGTCTGGCTCTCGTCCTCGCTCAGCGCCGTATCGCGTTCCATTCCTGGCGATGATGTCCCGCTGAAAAATCCCATTGCGCCCGATGGCTGGGCGTCGTTGCGGTAATTGGTGGTCAGTGGTTACCGACTATCAGCCACCAGCCACTAACGTTGCTTTATGTGGAAATTCGGTTTCGCTTCAGTCCTCGGCACTTCACACGCGCGCACGGGCACGCCGTTGCAGGATGCGTGCGCGGCGGAAGTGGTTACGGATGCGGCGGGCGTGACGGTGTTGGTTGCGGTGGCGTCGGATGGTGCGGGCAGTGCGACGCAGGCGCAGATCGGTTCGCGGCTGGCGTGTGAGTTATTTTTGGCAGATGTCAAAGATTACTTCGTGAGTGGCGGCACGGTGGCGCAACTAGCGCAGGAATTCATCGTGCGTTGGATCGCGCGGTTTCAGCAGGCAGTGCAGCAACAAGCGGGAACGCAAGCGATTGTGGACTATGCCTGCACTTTGCTCGCGGCAGTGATCAGCCCCGAAAGCGCCGTGTATTTTCAACTCGGCGACGGGGCGATGGTGGCGGCGACACGGGAACAAGCCGATGCCTTCACGATTGTCTGCTGGCCGCAGCAGGGCGAGTACGCGAACACGACGAACTTTTTGACCGATGCCGACGCCGCCGCGAAATGCTTTTTTGCACGACACGAGCACGTCGTAGACGAAGTCGCGCTGTTCACCGATGGCATTCAAAACCTCGTGCTGGATTATCGCAACAGGGCAGCCCACGCGCCGTTTTTCACGCCGCTTTTTGCCTGGCTGCGACCGCGCGCGACGGGGTTTTCCGAGGAACTTTCCGCGTCGCTTGCCGTTTATTTGAACTCAGACAAAATAAATGCCCGAACCGACGACGATAAAACGTTACTCCTCGCCACCAGAAGATGAGCCGACATGACAACGAAGCTGAAAACTCGCCCGCCGTTTCATCTTCCCGTAGAAATTACGGAAGAGCGGGTTGCCCCCGCTGCCCGGATCAATCCTGAATTCACGCCCGCCCCAGCCAAAGGCATTTACAACACGCAGCATCAATCGCTCACCCTCGGCGAAAAAATTGGCACGGGCGGCGAGGGCACGGTTTACGAGATTGAAGGCAAGCCGGATTTTGTCGCCAAGCTGTATCACGAACCGCCGTCAGCCGAGAAAGCCACCAAGATTGTCGCCCTGACCGCACGCGGGACTGACCGTCTGAGCAAAATGTCGGCGTGGCCCGTGGACGTGCTGCGCGACACGCCCGGCGGCCACGTTATCGGCTTCGTAATGCGCAGGATTCAGCAAGCCGAGGAAGTCCACACGCTGCATAGCCCGAAAAGCCGTCTCAAAAAATTTCCTGAAGCGTCGTGGGCCTTCCTCATTCACGTCGCAACCAACATCGCCCGCGCGATTGCCGTAATGCACGAAGCGGGTTTTGTCATTGGTGATGTGAACCCGAAAAATATTTTGGTCACGCGGCAGGCGACGGTGTATTTGCTCGACTGCGACAGCTTTCAGTTTGTGGACGGCGACAAAACGTACCGCTGCGAAGGCGGTTTTCCCGAATACACGCCGCCCGAATTGCAGGGCATCCCGTTCAGCAACATCAATCGTACGCAGGAACACGATTGCTTTGGGCTGGCGGTCGTGATTTTTCAGTTGTTGTTTCTGGGGGCGGCATCCGTATTCAGGCCGGTATTTGGGCGCGGGCGAGATGACGTTGGAGCAGGCGATTCGGGAAGGGCGGTTTGCTTACGGCGCAGACGCGGCGGCAAGACAGATGCAACCGCCGCCCGGCACCCACCACTTGCAGCTTTGCCTGATCCGATAGCGGCGCTGTTGCGGCGCATTTCTGGAACGGGATCGCCCAATCCCCACGAATGGATTGCCCCGCTCGAAGCGTTCAGCCAATCGTTGCAGCGTTGCAAAGTGCATAACGGGCATTTTTACGCGCCCGCGTTGACCAGCTGCCCGTGGTGCGAATTGGAGGGCCGCGCAGGCATTCGGCTGTTCAATTTCCATCTCAAACCAGGGCGGGCAAACGGCCCCTTTCAACTGCTGGAAATTTTGACCGAAGTGGGAGAGTTGGAACAGGTCAGACCCTTTCCGGCGGCTTCGTCCGCACCGGCAGTGGTGCTTTCTGCCGACGCCACGCGTTATGCGCAAAAACGCGATGTGCGTTTTTGGACGGCAATTGGCCTGGCCACTGCATTAGGCGGCCTGATTGGTTGGTTCACCACCTTGCCACTCGCGTTCTGGTTCCTGGTGGGCGCAGGTTTTCTGCTGCGTAGCTTTGTGAAAGCAGCCCGGAAGTGTCGTTGTGGCGCTCGCTTTTCCACGTTGGCACACAAGCCCCGTGCCCTCGTTAGCCGACAAAATTAAGGAGCGGCGACGCGAGGCACAAAACCTGCGGCGGTTTGAGTATCAGGTGTGGGGCGATCAGGAAGGGCAAAGGTTATCTCAATCGGATCAAGGAAATTCGCGGACGCCTGCGCGAGTATCAAAACTTCGCCGAGCGGCGCGCCGAACGCCTGCAAACGGCGCTTGAAAATCTGCAAAAAAAGGCGCTGTCCAAACACCTCAGAAAATACACCTTCGATGACCCACGCTTAGCGAAGCTGACGCCGGAAATGAAAGACTGGTTGCGCGAACGCGGCATCGCCACCGCCGCTGGTTTAACCTCCCATCGTTTCCGCCCCGCTGGCAGCACATCGCAATTTCAGTTATTGCTCAATTGGCGACAGCAGCTCATAGACGAATTTCAGCCCGCCGCTCCGCGCAGCCTGCCGCCGGAAACGCGCGTTAGGGTTGAGCAGGAATTGGAAACCTGGAAAATGCGGCTGGAAACGGAAATCAGTCACGCACTGGCCTCCTTGCGTGTCATCAAACCACGCCTGGAACAGCAGCGCAGCCAATTGCTGCAACCCTACGTGCAAACCCAACGCGACATCGCGCAGGCCGAAGCCGATCTCACCGCCCTGGCCCGGCAAAATCGTGCGCTGCCAGTGGTGCTGGCACTGATTATCGCCTTCCTGTTGGCGACCGCCTTAACCCCGTCTCCCATTGTGACTGATTCGGCGGCGTGGTCGCAGTATCCGCCCAATGGGCAACGAATGCCAGGCACCATACAGCAGGCAGGAAAACTCGCCAATGATCACATCAACGAAGGTTTACAGCACGTCAGCGCAGGCCGTTACCAAGCCGCGAAAGATGCGTTTCAATCCGCGCTCCCGTTTGTTGACATCACGCGCTGGGAGGATCGGTACGCTTCGTTCTATCACAATTACTGCTACACCAAAGCCAAACTGAATGAGGGGCGCGTATACACAGAGTTTTTGGAAAGGCAGTTGGCGCAGGATGCTTTTCGGTCGGATTACCGGTTGCAGTTGGTGATGATGTACGCCATCGAAGGTCGTTGGGCACAGGCGCACGAAGAATACCAGGTGCTCAAACAACGCGAACCCACTATTGCCGCCAGCATTCGCACTGAAATGCAACAACACGGCGTCGAACTGGAGTCGTTTATGCCGTAGCAGAAAAACCGTACTGCAAACGTCCCGTTTGCAGAGGTTGCCTGTCCGCTGCCCCCGGATCAAGGGTGCAAACCAGGCGGTTGCATACAGCTTTTGCAATTCGTCATCAGCCTCAAGCTATGAGTACACGCCTCAAATCGCCGCCGCTTCCGCTTCACCCGCCGCCTGCGGTGGTGCCGGGCATTTACAACACTGCGCAACAAGCCCTGACGTTAGGCTCACAAATCGGCGTGGGCGGCGAAGGGACGGTTTACGAGATTCAAGGCCAGCCGGATTTCGTCGCCAAGCTGTATCACGAACCGCCGTCAGCCGAAAAAGCCGCCAAGCTCGTAGCGATGACCCGTTTCGACGCCGCCCGCTTAAGCCGCATTGCTGCGTGGCCAGTGGACGCGTTGCGTGACACGCCGGACGGCAATGTTATCGGTTTTGTGATGCACAAAATCGGGCAGGCTGAAGAAGTCCACGCGCTGCACAGCCCGAAAAGTCGCCTGCGCAAATTCCCCGACGCTTCGTGGTCATTTCTGCTGCACGTCGCCACAAACATCGCCCGCGCCGTGGCGACGCTGCACGAACAAGGCTTCGTCATCGGCGATGTAAACCCGAAAAACATTTTGGTCACGAAAAAAGCAACCGTGTACCTGCTCGATTGTGACAGCTTTCAGTTCGTGGACGGCGACAAGACGTACCGCTGCGAAGGCGGTTTTCCCGAATACACGCCGCCCGAATTGCAAGGCATTCCGTTCAGCGAGATCAATCGCACGCAGGAACACGATTGCTTCGGCTTAGCGGTCGTGATTTTTCAGTTATTGTTTCTGGGGCGGCATCCGTATTCAGGTCGGTTCCTGGGCGTGGGCGAGATGACATTGGAGCAGGCGATTCGGGAGGGGCGGTTTGCTTACGGCACCGATGCGGCAACACGGCAGATGCAACCGCCGCCTGGTACCCTGCCGCTCGAAGCGATTCCTGACGCGCTTACCGAACTGTTGCACAACGCATTTCTGCGCGCATCGCGCCCGCCTGCCCACGAATGGATTGCGCCGTTGACGAATTTAGCCACGACGCTGCAACGCTGCATGCTACACAGCGGGCATTACTTCTACGAAGGCTTGACCGCTTGTCCGTGGTGCCAGATTGAAACGAGGGCGCGCATTCGCCTGTTCAATTTCAATCCGGGCGAAGCAAGGCGGCATCAGAGCGCGTTTCGTTTACCCGACATCTGGGCCGAAGTGGGACGGCTACAGGCATTCGAAATGCCCGAACAAAAGGTCTTGCCGCTGCCACAGCTTTCGCGGGAAGTCGTGGCGTTTGTTAACGAACGGCGCAGTCGCCATTGGGTCGCTGTCGTGTTCGCCGTATTCGGCGGCTTCTTCAGCGGGCTGATTGGCGGCGTCTGTGCAATGTTCTGGTTGATGCCGCTGTTGTGGGTTGCCATCAAGGCAATTGCAGGCGCAAAACAAGTGCCGCACGATCAGGCGATGCAAACGCTGTTCGGCGCGCCGCCGCCTGCCGCTGATGGCAAACTGGCGCAGCAGGTGTATGCCCGGCAAAAAAAGGCGGACACCGAACGGCAGGAAATCGAACAAAAGCTCGGCGGCACCAAAGAACGCGAGGCCTATTTTGCCAAGCTCAGCGATTTGCAGGCGAAGCTGCGCGCCCACGAAAATCTGACGCGCCTGCGCCAAAAGAAACTCGCCGCCCTCGAAGCCCAAGCCCGCTCCGCCGCCACCGAAATTCCGGCAGAAGCGCGCCAGCGAATTGAAGAAGAAGGCGAGCGGCGGCAATGCCAGTTGGAATACGAAATCACCAGCACCACCCTGCACCTGCGCCAGCTCAAGCAACAAATGGACGTGCAACGTCAACAATTGCTGCCCACGCTGCAACAAGCCCGGCAGACCTACGCGCGCACTGAAAAAGAATTGGAAATCCTGCGTCAACGCAATCGTATGTGGCCGCTCACGTTGATGCTGCTCGCAGCTTTTCTCTTCGGCCTCATTAGCGGTGGCTCTTTCACGGATTCGTACTACGATGACAGCGTGGGCGTCGTGCGCGAAAGCACTGCCCCACAATCGCAATCCTCAACCGTGCAGGTGCCTGCTGGCAGTGCAGACAATAGCCAGTATTTCCACGACAGCTATCAGGCCGGAAAGAAAGCCCTGGCGCGGCAAAATTATTCCGAAGCCAGAATGATGTTTATGACCGCGCTGCAATTTGTCAGCGAAGACAACTGGCAACAGGAATATTCGGCGCTGTTCTATGATCTGTCCCAAACCCTAATCGCCACGGGCGAAGCCGTTGAGGCGCGGCGGGAATTGGAAAGCGCCGTCAACGCCAATTTGTATGACAATGTCCGCCGCTGTCGTCTGGCGATGCTCTATGCGCTGACAGGTCGCCAACAGGATGCTCGGCAACAATACCAATATCTCATTCCCTTCAACGTACGCCTCGCTGAAAGCCTGCGCAAAGAACTGGAAAAACATGACATTTTCCTTTCTCAGCCGCAGATATAACCCCGACACCCAAGCATTCCGGGGTCGGACTTCAGAAATCCTCCGGCATTAAATTTTCTGCTTGTTCTGCCACCTCATCTTGCGGTAGTTTGCGCTGGCCTCGAAAAACCTGGAGGCGATTTTCCATGCCCGCATTCACCGATTTTTTCTCTGCGCTCAAAGACGACGCCGCGCAGTGGTGTCAGGGTCGCAGCAACCTGCTCCGGCTGCCGTTTCTGCTTTATCTGGTTTACGTGGGCGTGCAGCACGTGCGTGATCCGTTGTATTCCAGTTGGTTCGGCGGGCTGACGTTTGGACTACATGAATTGGGGCATGTGCTGTTTAGCGGGTTGGGCGAATTTATGACCGTCGCGGGCGGAAGCCTGACACAACTTGCGGTGCCGCTGATTGGGGTCGGGATGTTTTTATACCAGCGCGATTACTTCGGCATCGCGGTGGCGGGCTGCTGGGAATCGTTCAGCCTCTACAATCTGGCCACCTACATCGGCGACGCGCAAGCGATGCAATTGCCGCTGGTGAGCATTGGCGGCGGCGATGCGTATCACGACTGGGAATATTTGCTTGTGCATCTGGGGCTGCTCGAACAGGACGCCAAAATAGCGACGTTGACACGCGGCGGGGGACTGGTGGTCTGGCTCGTCTCGCTCTGGCTGGGCGCGTGGGTTTGTTATCAAATGGCCAAGCCGCAACAACCGGTCAACGAGGGAGTAGGAAAGCATTTTTAGCCACGAATTCACACGGATTTTCACGAATTGTTTTTCGCCACAGATTACACAGATTACTCGCCTGCCGAAAATAATCTGTGCCAATCTGTGTAATCTGTGGCTCGTTTTATTCGTGAAAATCCGTGTAAATTCGTGGCTAAAACTCTTACGACTTGCTCAGGAATTTTTTGACGCCTGCCTGACAATCTTCGGTCATTCGCGCGATGGCGTTCATATCCACACCCGCGCGAATGGCCTGCTCAAAGTTCATCGCGTCGGTTTGGTACAGCAGATACTTTGTCAGCATCACGGCTGAACCGCTGACGGCGGCGATTTCGCCCGCGAATTTAGCGACTTCGGCATCAAAGTCTTCGTCATTGCAGACACGATTCACAAAGCCGATGCGTTCGGCTTCTTCTGCCGGAATCACTTTGCCAGTCACGAGTAATTCAAGCGCACGTTTTTCGCCGAGACTGCGGCGCAGAAACGCCATCACCATCGCAGCAACGAAACCAATTTTGACTTCAGGATAAGCGAACTGCGCTGAGCGCGCCGCAATAATCAAATCGCACGCTGTTGCGAGTCCCGCGCCACCGGCAAAGGCGCGCCCACGTACGGCAGCAATGACAGGTTTGCGCATCCGGCGCGGCTTGCTGAACATTTCGGAGGCCGCAGCGGCATCGTTCCAGTTATCCAGAATCCCAGCCTGTGACACGCGCTCAAGCTGCGCCAAATCAGCGCCCGCGCAAAAGTCCGTGCCCGCGCCGCGCAGCACAATGACTTTTGTGGCGAGATCAGCATCGGCAGCGGTGAAGGCCTGCAACAATTCGCGCACGATCTGATCGCCGAGCGCATTGCGTTTTTCCGGGCGATTCAGCGTAATCGTCGTAATCGCGCTGTCAGTTTCGTACAGGATTTGGGAATACTCGCTCATAACGTGCTCCGCCTGAAAATGATGATCGAATAGAACGCAGATAACGCGGATCGGGCGGATTTTCGCAGATCCAAGTCGTCTGCGTTCTATCGCCTGCTGGCTACGGCAAAATGGCAATGATGCGTGCCGGGCCGCCTGTGCCGCCTTTGATCTTCATTGGCAGGGCAATTAACGTCGCGCCTGTCGGTGGCAGCTTTTCCAGATTCGCTACGTTTTCCAAACCATAAATATTCGCGCCGTAAAACAACTGATGCGCAATGAAATCTTTTGACTGACCGTAATCAATGCTCGCGGTGTCAATACCAATCGCATCAATGCGGCGCTGCTCGACCAACAGCTTGGAGGCTTCGCGCGAGATGCCGGGAAAATGCAGATTCGCCGTGTCGCCCGGCGCATCGGTGCCGAGATATTTTTTCTTGTCGCCCCAGAATTTGCCCCAGCCCGTATGAATCAACACGATGGAGCCGTCGGGCAAGCGCCCGTGCTGGCTCTCCCATTTGGTAACGTCTTCGGCGGTCAACAGGTAATCTGCGCTTTTAGCGCAGGCGTCGGCGATGTCAATTACGACGGCAGGGCCGACCAGTTTAGTCACAGGAATTTCATCTGCCGCCTGTTTGCCTTCCCCAAAATGAATTGGCGCGTCCAGATGCGTGCCGCCATGTTCGCTCGCCGCGTAGCGCGCCGCCGTGTACCAATAACCACCTGCCGATGGCCCCCACGCTTCTTTTTCCCAGGTAAAGGGTTTGGCCGTCGGCCAGTAAATCGTCTTGTCGTCAAAACTGTAGGTCAGATCAACGAGTTTGCTTTCATCCAACGCGGAGCGCGGCGGCGTGGAAGTTGATTGCGATGGCGGTGTTTGGCAAGCGCCAAAGAGGAAAACAACGGCAAGCAAGGCTTTGTAATAAGGGGTCATAGACACTTTCTTTCGTCTTATTTCCCATCGTAAATTCTCTGTTCTTTACCAGAAAAAATGCGCTGTGGTTCTGGTAAAGAATGGAGAACCTACAATGGGAAATGGAGGATTGGGTTGTTAGTTCACGCGACTCTTGCGACCGTAGGCTAACTCTGCGCCGCCCGTCAGCAAAAAATCCGTGCCAGTAGAAAATGTCGCGTCGGCGGCAATAAACAAACACAACTTGCCTGCCTCTTCAATCGTGCCCATCCGTCCGAGCAATTGTGCCGCGTCGCCATCAGCGCGCGTTTGCGCCGGATCGGGCGAAGCGTCAATCGCCTCCTGCCACAGCGGTGTGTACACATTGCCGGGCGAGACGGAGTTAACACGCACGCCGTACGCTGCTTCGTCTACCGCAAGGGCTTTACTGAACGCGGTGATCGCGCCTTTCGTGGCCACATACGTCGTTGCGTGCAGCTGTCCCATCGAGCCAACCAAGCTCGACAAGTTAATGATGTTGCCCTGAGTTTGGCGCAAATGCGGCAGCGCGGCTTTGCAGGCCGCAAAAATGCTGACCAGATTCAATTCGAGCAAGTCGCGGAAATCCTGCACCGAAAAATCGTCAATTGACTTGTGCGGCGGATGCCAGCCCGCATTGTTGATAAGGCAATCCAAACGGCCATATTTTTCGACCGTGGCGTTGATGAGCGATTCAATCTCTGCGACGTTGGACACATCACATTGGATGAAGGTCGCCTTACCTTTGCCAAGCGCATTCATTTCGGCTTCGAGTGCGCTGCCCTGTGTGGCATTGCGGGCGCAGAAAACAACGTTGGCTCCCGCATCAACAAAAACGCGCACACAGCCTTCGCCAATGCCTTTGGTGCCGCCCGTAATAATCGTGACTTTATTTTCGTAGTGCATATTTTGGTTTGTCATCGGAAGCCGAAGCTTATAAAACATTCACCGCACGCGCAGCAAGCAAGGCTACGACCGTCAGCGAAATAAATGATTGCAGCATCATCAGCAGCTTGGCCCAGCGCGCCAGCACGGGCACATCCGTCGGCGAAAATGCAGTGCTGGTATTGAAGGCAAGAAACAGATAATCCACAAACGTCGGCGACCAGCCTTCAGCGTTTTCCATGGTCATTTGCGGAAACAAGAATGCGCCCGTGGTGTGTTCTGTGCGCAAATCACGATGATTTGGCCCGCCCGCATCCAAGCGCCAGTACCACAGCGCGAAAACCAACACATTCGTCAGCCACAGCGAGCCAGCAGACAGTAATAAATCGCTCGGCTTTTCGGCGTGAATGATGAGTGCACGCAGCAACAAAATAACGGAGATAATCACCTCAATCGTCACCGCGCTGATCGTGGCAATGCTGAAAATTTTATTGATGTCGTGCTGTCGAGTGTGATGCGAAATAATTGTCGGAATGAGCAACACCGACACGACCGCCCAATACAACCATCGCGGCCCAACCGTGAGCGAAGTCGGCAGGGCGGCATAGACACCGCCGACTGCCAGCATTGCGACAAACGCTGGCCAGCGCGGTTCGCGTTCCAGAGGTTCATCGCTCGCTAACGGAAGTTCGTTCATGCTTGCTGCCTGATGACGGCGTAATGAAGGATTGCAATTTGACTCAGGGAATCGGTAATTTCGCTGTTCAGCACCATTCGCAACGCTTCGTCAAACGGGACGATGCGGCGTTCAAGTAATTCAGTTCCCTCCGGCTCTGCTTCACCCTGCACAAGATCGGTCGCCACATAATAAAACGCTTCTTCGTCCGAAACAGAATTCGACAGATGCGACCGGCCCTAACAACTCCAGCTTGCCTGCTTCCAATCCCAATTCCTCGCGTAGCTCGCGTCGGGCGGCGATTTCGGGCGGCTCGCTAATATCACAACCGCCTTCAGGAATTTCCCACGAGTATTGATCCAACACATATCGGTACTGCCCGACCAAATGCAAATTGCCATCGGCATCTATCGGCAGCACACCAACGCAGCCGTGATATTCGACGACGCCATAAATGCCTGGTTCGCCGTCGGGCCGAATGACCTGATCTTCGCGCACGCGAATCCAGCGATTTTCATAGACGGTGCGCGAGGACAGCTTTTTCCACGGATTAGCGTATTTATCAAGCATAACATCCTTATTCGCAGGGGCGATTGCGAAGCGAGAGTGTACTCGATATGCTCATTTGATGAAACTCTTTGGCTGGTGGTCGCGCCACTCCACAGAACCGGAGGCGGAAAGAGACGCAGACGCGGAAGAGAATCCGTTTCCTGACCTAGTCGTATTGGAAATTACCGACGTTTTCGATTTGCATTCGATCCCGCCCCAGCAAACGAAGGCTGTCATTGAAGAGTATTTACGCGAAGCTTACGCGCGCCGGTTCCGCTACGTGCGCATCATTCACGGCAAAGGCATCGGCGTGCAACGCGAAATCACGCGCAAGGTATTGGCGAACACGCCGTTCGTTTTGCACTTCAGCGATGCACCGCCGGAAGCAGGGGGCTGGGGCGCGACCATCGCAGAGTTGGCAATTGACGCAGGCGTGAATTGCGAAATCGCAGATGAGCCTGCATAATTTCGATTCCTTTTACTGAGACTCTGCGAACGAGGTTATGCATGCATCTTCCACCTTTTAAAAACGAACCATTTCTTGATTTCACCGACGAACGCAATGCTGAAGCAATGGCCGCCGCCGTTGCCAAAGTCGCAGCCGAACTGGGCCGCGAATATCCGTTGGTCATCAATGGCGAGCGCCTTCAGACGGGCGATTTGCTGAACTCCTACAATCCGTCGTCCTTCCAACAAATCGTCGGGCGCGTGCATCGCGCAACACCGGAACAGGCGAATCAAGCCGTGCTGGCCGCGAACGAAGCTTTTAAGACGTGGCAATCCACAACGGCAGAACATCGTGCCTCATATCTGGTCAAAGCCTCGGCAGAAATGCGGCGACGTAAGTTGGAATTCAATGCCTGGCTCGTGCTGGAAGCCGGAAAGTCGTGGGCCGAAGCGGAAGCAGACACAGCAGAAGCGATTGATTTTATGGAGTTCTACGCGCGGCAAGCGCTGCGTTTCGCCGAATCGCAACCGCTCACCCAATCGCCGTTGCAGGACGAAATCAACGAAGCATTTTACATTCCACTCGGCGCGGGCATCGTGATTCCGCCGTGGAATTTCCCGCTGGCGATTCTGGCCGGCATGGCGACAGCGGCAGTCGTGGCGGGCAATACCGTCGTGCTGAAACCGTCAAGCGATACGCCCGTCATTGCGGCGAAGTTCTTTGAGTTGATGGAAAGCGTCGGTTTGCCGCCCGGCGTGATGAACTTCTTGCCGTGCAGCGGCGGACAGGTCGGCGATGCTTTAGTCGCGCATCCGCAAACCCGCTTCATCTCGTTCACCGGCTCGATGGAAGTTGGTCTGCATATCAACGAACTCGCAGCCAAGACAAGTCCCGGTCAATTGTGGATCAAGCGCGTGGTCGCTGAAATGGGCGGCAAAGACACGATTGTCGTGGACGAAACCGCAAACCTGGACGAAGCGGCGGCGGGCATTGTGACTTCGGCGTTTGGCTATTCCGGGCAAAAATGCTCGGCCTGTTCGCGCGCCGTGATTGTGGATTCCGTCTACGAGCAAGTGCTGGAAAAAGTCGCCGCCCGTACCGCGCAACTCACAGTTGGCGATGTCAAAACGAACAACTTCTTCACCGGTCCGGTCGCCAGCAAAAAGCAATTCGATTCCGTTAGCAAGTACATCGAAATCGGCAAACAGGAAGGTCGCGTCGTGGTCGGTGGCGGGCAGCACGAAATGGCAAACGAAGGCTGGTACATTCAGCCGACGGTGATTGCCGATGTCGCGCCGCAAGCACGCATTTCGCAGGAAGAAATCTTTGGCCCCGTGCTGGCCTTCATCAAAGCCGAAAACTTTGACGATGCGCTCAACATTGCGAACAACACACAATTCGGTTTGACGGGCGCGCTCTATTCCAACAATCGCAGCCGCATTGACCGCGCTAAACGCGAATTCCATGTTGGCAATCTGTACATCAATCGCAAATGCACGGGCGCGCTGGTAGATGTGCATCCGTTCGGCGGCTTCAATATGTCCGGCACCGATTCCAAAGCCGGCGGGCGGGATTATTTGCTGCTGTTCCTGCAAGCCAAGTCGGTGGCAGAAAAGTATTGATAGACCACGGATTTTGCGGATACGGCGGATTTTCGCAGATCAGCGTGAACCCGCGTCCTCCGTATCATCTGTGGTCCATTACAAATAGAAAGGCATACCCAATGAGGAAGCAATTCATCACGACGCTGGTGCTTTCCCTGTTCATTTCCTTAGTATCCGCCCAAGCGGCGAAATTGAGCGTAGGGCAAGCCGCACCAGATTTTTCCCTCAAGGATACGACCGGCAAAACGCATTCGCTCAAAACCTATCGCGGGCAAATGGTAGTCATTGGTTTTGTCGGGGTCAAATGCTCGATTTCCAATGCGTACATCGCGCGAATGAATGGCATTGCGCAGGATTATCAGGCAAAGAATATTGTCTTTCTCGGCATTAACTCCAATGCCAACGAACCGCTGAATGAACTCAAAGCGCATGCGGCCAAAGCCAAATACAGCTTTGCGATTTTGAAGGATGTACGCAATGTCGTGGCCGACCAGTTTGGTGCGACGGTCACGCCGGAAATGTTTATTGTGGATGCAGAAGGCATGCTGCGCTATCACGGTCGCGTAGACAGCGCCTCGAACCTTGCCCGCGTCGAACGCCACGATTTGCGGGTGACGTTGGATGAATTGCTGGCAGGCAAAGCACCGAGCCAACCGGAGCTGAAAGCCTTCGGCTGCCAGATCAAACGTGTTCCCGGCAGCAATCTTGCCGCTGCGCCCGCCACCGTTGCCAAGTCAACCAACATCGAAAGCCTGGTCACGCTGCTCAAGCCGGCGGAATTCAACAAACTGAAAACCGATTCGCAAGGCAAAGTGTTGCTCATCAATTTCTGGGCAACGTGGTGCGCGCCGTGTGTTGCCGAATTTCCAGAGTTTGTAAAAATTGATAAAACCTATCGCAGCAAAGGCGTGCGCACCGTTGCCATCAGCACCGACGAGAAATCCGACATCGAATCCGCCGTCGTTCCTTTCCTCAAAAAACAAAACGTCGCATTTGAATCCTTCCTTTCCGACGCCGACGACCCGCAACTGCTGATTGATGTCGTAGACAAAAACTGGTCGGGTGCCTTGCCCGCTACCTTCGTCTTCGACAAGCAGGGCAAGTTGGTGTTTACGAAATACGGAATTATTGATCGTGAAGAGTTGCTGAAGGTTTTAGACGCCGCCGTAAAGTAGTGGAGCAGCCATAAGCTGGCAACAGCTGCGCATCACTTTCTCCCCCGATCAAGTGGTGCGCGGACGTTGCCAGACCTTACGACTTCCGCACGGCGCGCAGTTGCTGCCACAACTTGCGCGCGATGCTCGAATGAGGATTCGCTTTGAGCAAGGCTTGGTACTCACGCTCCGCCTCATCCAATAACCCTGTTCTGGCATACATTGTCCCGCGCAGCAAATGTGAATTCTTTGATTGCAATGACGCTTGCAGGGCGCGGGACTTGTCGGCGCTGAGTAGTTTGAAATGCGCCTCTGGCGCGCTCGCCGATGACGAGCTGGCACGCTGCCCTGCGACTTCTGCCGTCACCTGCCACAAATATTCCTGCCCGCGCTTGAGCGGCATAGTCACGCGCCAAGACGTTTGTGCTAAGGCCGGGCTGGTCGCCACGACATTAAAATCAGTGTCCAGCACTTGCACCGTGTAATGCTCAGCGCCGCGCAACGCTTGCCAACGCAGGATAGGTTGCGTGTCGTTGATAAACGTGCCGACCGGGCTTTGCAAATGAATCGCCACGGGTTCTTCGGCTTTGCCCATCAGTGTGGCGGCGCGCTGTCTGAGCGGTTTAACTTCCGGCGAGATTTCGATTTGCTGTGTTGCTAGTGCCTGCCGGAGCGCCTGTTCCGATTCTTTAGATAAATTCGCCAAACCCGTAAGGTTGCCCGCCTGATCCAACGCAACCGTCTGGCCGTTGTCTTGCAACGATGCAATAACGACAGGCGCAATCGGCGCGGGAGCAGGCGGCAAAGAAGCCGTTACGGCAGGGCTGGCAGCGGGCGGCGCACTGACGATTTGCGGCGCGGTTGCTGGTTGACGCAGCCACCACACCAAACTGAAAAATGAGAGCAGCGCAACGGCAGCAATGGCTATTGGCAAAGGGCGCAGAAAAGTGAATTCGCGCAGCCAGGCGAAGGATTTTTTCGGTGCAGGCTTAGCGGCTAGCGAATGACGCAACGCCTGCAACTCTTCCGCCTCAAACGTGCACTGCGAACAAGCCGCGAGATGATTATGGATGATTTCGCGTTCTATCGGCTGGGCGGTTTCTTCGACATACGCGACCAATTGTTCGTAGGGCAGATGCACAATTGGTTCCGCGCGCAGTGTAGTTTGCAGCGCGGCGACGCGATTGATTGTGCGCGCCTTTGCGTTCACCCGCGCCTGACAGTCAGCACAAGCGGCTAGGTGACGTGTAAGCTCTTCCATTGCGCCGGGTGCCAAGCGGCGTGTGGTGAAGTTTTCAATTTGTGAATCGCTTAAATGTTCCGCCATCGTCTGTCTGCCATTCTGCCAGCTTCAAAAGGTGAAGACGGGCAAAGGCGTGAGATATTGCTTTACCAGCGAATTATTTTTCCTTTGTCAAAATCCAGCTTGCTGCAAGCGCCGCGCCAAACGTTCGCGGGCGGAGCGACGTAGGTTGATGACTTGTTGTCGCGTGAGTTGCAATCGCGCAGCAATGGCAGCATCTTCCAGCGGCAAATGTTTCCAGAGCGCCACAAATTCTGCCGTTGTCATCGCCATTGCTGCCGCGATTTGTTCACACGAAGCAATGCCCATCGTCAGCAGCAAATCAATTGCCGTGCCGCCCTGCTCGTCGCGCAAGTTCAGCAGCAACGCCGCACAGTGACGCGGCGTCATTTGCGTGATTTCGCGCCAGAGCTGTTGCAGGTACGCCCGCGCGGTCAAATCGTCAACGACACTTGTGCATTGGTCAGCGACTTGCGCGAATTCCACTTCCGCCTGCGCCCCACGCACGAAAGGCTTATCCGTCAGCCCCTGCCCGTCGGCGATGAGTCCTACCAAATCATCCAATTCCAGCGGTTGCCCGGCCTGCGTGAAAACCGTGCGTAGCAGTGCAGGCAAGGGCTGGCGCGACAGGCGCAGTTGACGCAGTTCCTGCAACTGGCTTTCGCTGCACACGTCTGCCCGTCCTTGCCACGCGGATACTCCAGCCAGCCATTCCTCGCCCTGTTGCCAACACGCCAACCCGCTCGTGTTCGTGAGGGTGTAGCGCAGTTTGTGTTTCAGGCTGTAGCGTTGCGGATATTTGCGTCGCAAGTAGTCGTAGCAGCCGCGATAGGCCGCGACCGCCACATAACTGCGAAAATTGCGGATGATGTTTTGTTGCGGAGCCTGGCGCAAGGCCGTTAATTGCGTGAGCAGTTGCAGCAGAATTTCGTGGCAGACATCAGCGCGTTCTTCTGATTCTTCCATTTGCCCGGCATACGGACGCAATTTGTACGGCACAATCTCGCGTAAGCGGGGTTCGACGTGCTCAGTCAACAACGAAGTCAAGGCAATATCAGCGGCAGCTTCGTTGCTCGCGGTCAGGTATGGCCACAATACGGCGTCGTGCTCGAAGGGCACAGTAGATTCATTTTTTATCGCCCGTACAGTCAGCATAAAACTATCGTTGTTTCACGGACGGCGTCGTGCGTCTTTGATTTTCGTCAATTACTGCCCTTCGCCAAGTAAACTAAAACTAGCCCAGAAAAACGGATGCCGGTATTTCGGATTTTGCATCAGCCTGAGTGCGGCGGCGCGCAACGCTTCAGCCTTTGTTGTGCCGTTGCGCAATTGCAAGCGGCGATGAAATTCCTGCATCAGTTCGGAGGTGCTGGCGGCATCTACTTTCCACTGACTTACGACGGTTGACGGCGCGCCTGCAACGAAGAAAGCCCACGTCAAACCGATGACGCCTTCGCCCGCGCCGATGCGTCCGCGCCCGGTTTCACAGGCGGAAAGTACGACGACTTGCGCGCGTAAGTTCAGTTGCATCACTTCCCACGCTTCGAGCAAACCGTCCTCTTTGCTGTTGGCGTCGGGCTGCGCGAGAACGATTTGCGAATAGAGGGGATTGGCATCATTCAAAACGCCGTGCGTGGCCAGATGCAAAATGCTCGCGCTTCCGGCCTCGGCTTTGACGCGCTCTTCGCTAGCGGCGGCACCGATATAAACTTTACTTTGCGCCGGGCCGTAAAGTTTGGTTAATTGTTGCACTTCGACGGCGCTGCTCGGCAAAGGCGTAAATCCGGCTTTGAGTTGTTCCGCGGTTTGCCCCGTTGTGGCGAACGCCGGATTGCCAAAGGCCAGCACCTTTGGCGCAACTTTTTGCCGGGTCTGTTGTAGTTTCGTCATCTCGGCCAGCGCGGTTAGCGAAGGCGCGTAGGAGAGCGCAAAATCTGCGAGCAGATACCGCCCGGCTTCGTTCTTCAATGCCTGAAAAGGTAGTTCCCACAATCCGGCATCGCGTACGATGACGAGGTTCGTCGCGCCTCTTAGCTGCGCAGCGGCAGGTGCCAACAATTGGCTGTAAAGGCGCGTGGCAGTGGGCGCGAAAGCTAATTCGTGCGCGGCCAATTGCTGCCGAAAGGATTCAACCTGCTGCTTAATTTCATCGCGCCCCAACGGAATTTCATAAGCGCGCAAATCCGGTTTTGTGGCACCGCCCGTCAGCACAAAAAGAATCGTTTTTTCCTCTGCCACGACATACTCAAGCAAGGCGGTGCCGCGTACCAGCAGGCTGTTCGCAATCGCGGACAAATTGAAGACAGGAGTTTGCCCGCGCTGCACCTGCAATTCGGGATGCGCCGCGTACAGCGTCGCCTGAAACGCCGCCTGTCGTGTGCGTGCTTGCTCCAACCGGTCACGCAAGACCGTAAGCCGCGCAGCATCGGCGGCCTGACGCAAATTTTCCTTGTGCAATTGTAGGTTCAGCGCGACAACTTCTCGTTGCAGCGCGGTTTCTTGTTCCTTTTCCGCGGCTGACATCGCCTTGGCAATGGTGGTACGCCCGTTTTGCAGGACATCCAACAACACACGGGCTTTGGCGCGTTCGGCCTGAGCGAGTGCGGCGGCGGGTTGTTTGTCTGAGAGCAGCAATTCGACCAGTTGATAGTAGGGTTCTACTTTGTCCTCAAAAAAAAGCTCCTGCGCGTTGTCATCGCCAGAGATGGTTTCGCGCATCGTTTCAATGATTTGAATCGCGGCTTCAAAAGCGGCGCGGGACTCGGCTGGCCGGTTGAGCGTGCGGTAGATTTGCCCCAGATTGCTGTTGGCGTGCCATAGCATTTCGATGTTGTTACTCTTGCGCGCCTGTTGCAACGCGCGTTCGGCAAGAGGCAAGGACTCCGGCGCACGACCCTGCCGGTGAATCGCGCTGCTCAGATTGATGCAGGCTTCGGCGATCAGCCAGGGAATATTGAGGCGTTCGCGCAATTCCAGGCTCTGCTGATAGGCTTTCTCTGCGCCCGCCAAATTGTGCCGCGCCTGCGCAATCGCCCCCAGATTAATCAGCACCGCCGACTGTCCCACATAATCATCGGCGCGGCGGAAGCTCTGGCTTTTTTGAAAGAACGCTTCGGCCTGATCGTATTTGCCCTGTCCCCAATACGCGGTACCAGTATTGTTCAGGATCATCGCCTGCAAATGCTGATCCTGCGCCGCCTGCGCAGCGGTCAGCGCGCGCTGAAAGTAATCCAGCGCCAGCGGATAATCACCCTGATGCCGGTAAATGTTGCCGATGTTGTTTAGGTAGCCGCAAACCCAGTCATAATCTGCCGGATCGCGCAGTTGTAACGCCTGCTGATAAAACATGAGCGTCTGCCGAAAGTTGCTCTGATGAAATGATAGATTGCCCAAATTGCCCAGCACATTGGCTTGTCCATTTTTATCGCCCAAGGCTTCGCGCAAGGCCAGTGCCTGACGTAAATGAAGTTGCGATGTTTCGTAGTCGCCCAACTCGACATAGGCATTGCCCAGATTGGTCAGGGTGACGGCGCGCCCGGCTTTGTCGGCCACGTCTTTCAGCACCAGGCTCTTTTGATAACACAGCACCGCGCTTTCGTAATCACCCAAATTACTGAGGATCGTGCCCTGATTATGCAGCGCCTGTGCTGTAGCCTTACGGTCGTTGTTGCGGTCGGCCACGCGCTCAGCCAACTGGAAGCAGCGTAGCGCCTGCGAATAGTCGTAACGCTTGGCTGCCTCGCGCCCCAACGCGAGGAAAGCTTGCGCAAGCGCGGGCGTCAGCGCCTCGGAATGCGCCGCCCAGAGCGCTGCGCGTTCTGCATCAGTGCCGACGGCAACGAACTGCGCTGCCAATTTTCCAGCCTTCTCCGTAGGCGCGTCGGGCTGCGCCCACACAGCGCCCACCAACCACAACAGAATCAACAACCGCAGTGGAAATCGCATAGTCGTGCCTTTTGAGTCAATGCTCTCTCATGCCAAAGAAGGTGATGAGGTCGGGGCAAGCAATACAGCAATCGAAAACGTGAGGGGGAGCCTTTCGTGAAATCAACACGCGAGATGCAAAACACCGCAGCTATCACGCGCTCGCTGAAACTACGCCGAAGCGCGCGAGCAAGTCAACGGGGAAGCTGTGAAATTTTGCTGAAATCCTGGGAGCAATCGTTCTGAAAGGGTTCTGAAATAGGGGCGGTGCATCATTGTTAAGGGAGCAATGGAAAAGATGGAAACGGCAGATTTTTTGGTAAAAATTTTCAGGTGCGCCAATATCACCTCATCTCGTCCGTCGTAGCTGGGTGACGCTCACTTGAGTCCATTGTTCGCGTCAAAAAATTACGCGGTCTCCCCTGTCAACCGCTCATCACCACTCTTTTTATGGAGAACGTCATGCGTCTATTCCGACGACTTTCTTACCTGCAATTTGCCATGCTTTTTGTAGTTGCGGTCGCAGCGTATCGTCTTGCTGTACCGCTAGCCGCCGCAGCTTTTACGCCTGCGGTAACGGTCACGATTGACCCGCAAAATCCCGTCGTACAGCTCGGCGGCACCCAGCAATTTAATGCGATGGTCGCAGGCACAGCCACAACAACTGTCACCTGGGCCGTGAATAACATCGCAGGCGGCAGCGCTACGGTCGGCACGATTGATGCTACCGGAAAATATAGGCCCGCCGCTTTACCAGCGATCGCGATCACCGCGACGAGCGTCGCTGATCCAACTGTCATAGCAACGCTTCGCTCACCGTGCGCAATCCGACGCCTGTTGTGAGCTGGTGGTCGCCGAGCAAAGTGCCGCTGGGCAACACGACGTTTTCATTGTAGCACTTGTGAATGGTGCCGTAGCGAGCTGAACGGCGCTGCGCTGCCGACTTCATTTGTAATTCCGGCAACTCAACGTCACAAGCAATGTCGCACAATCGGGCAGCGGCTATGTCACGGGTGACGAATTCCGGCCGACGAATCCGACTTCGGCGCAGCGGCTGATGGAATTCGGACAAGGCATCATTTTCACCTGCGACGGCGACGATTGCGCCGGGTGCAACGCAGCAACTGACAGCGACCGTGACGGGCGCCAACAACGCAGGTCTGGTGGGGGTTGCCCGGTGCAGCGCCAATGGCAACAGTTCAACGGATTGTATACCGCGCCGCCTGTTGCCCCAGCTTCTCCAGTAATAACTACCGCCAGCGCCGCTAACAGCGAGCGTTCGGCAACGGCGGCCATCACCGTCAGCGGCAGCGCCATTCCGCCAACAGTTGCCGTCAGCATCTCGCCGACGAGTGCAGCGATGTTGACGGGCGCGACGCAACATTCACAGCGACGGTCACAGGCAATGCGAATACTGCTGTGACCTGGCAGGTTAACAACACGACGGGCGGCAATGCGACAGTCGGCACGATCAGCAACAGCGGTTTGTACACCGCGCCTGCGCTGGTTCCTGCTGGCACCATCACCGTCACTGCTGTCAGTCAGGCCGATGCGACGAAGAAGGCGAACGCGACGATCACGCTCACGCCTGCGCTCGTCGTGACGGTTTGCCGAGCTCGCCGAGCGTGCAGGCGCGACGCAGCAATTCACGGCGACGGTCACGGGCAATGCGAATCAACCGCCGTGACGTGGCAGGTCAATGGCATCACAGGTGGCGATAGCGGCAGCGGCACGATTACCCCCGCAGGCTTGTTCACTGCGCCGGGCGCGATTCCGCCCGCAGGCTATGTTACCGTCACAGCAATCAGCCAGGTGGACAACGTCACCAAAGGCTCGACGAATGTTTCGCTGACGGATCCGCTGGCGATTACCTACGGCAGATTTTTGGATCAAACAACATTCGGCCCCAATGCCACCGATCTGGCGCACGTGCGACAAGTCGGGATGCAGGCGTATTTGAACGAACAATTCAATACAGCAGAATCGCCCTGGCCTTCGCTGGCGACGGCGACGCGCAGATGCGATTGATGCGTTTTGCGGAACGGCGAGAAAGGGCAGGATCAATTGCGGCAGCGGGTGATTTACGCGCTCAGCGAAATCATTGTCGAGTCCATGAACAAAAACACCAACGGCGAAATCGTACCGTGGTTGCAATTGCTCAGCCGCAATGCGTTTGGCAATTACAAGACGTTGCTGAAGGAACTGACGCTGGACGCCTCGATGGGCAAATACCTCGACCTTCGTCAACAGCGGCGTACAAGGCACTCCGCCGAATGAAAACTATCCGCGTGAGTGATGCAGTTGTTTTCCATCGGCTTGTTCCAGCAAATATGGATGGCTCGCAGGTCTTGGATGGCAATGGCAATCCGATTCCGACCTACTCGCAAACCGACATTCAGCAATTGTCGCGCGCATTGACCGGATGGACGTACAGCAACGCGACGGCGACGACGAATTCGGGCGGCAATTGGTATCCGGGGACAATGATTTCGGTGCCGGGCGCGCTAATCTGCTGGCCAAAACCTTTCTCGAAACGCTGCCCGCTGGCCAAACCGCGCAACAGGATGTGGATGGTGCGATCAACATTATCTTCAATCATCCGAACGTCGCGCCGTTCATCTCGCTGCGGTTGATTCGGGCGTTGATTACGAGCAATCCGAGCGGCGCGTATGTCTCGCGCGTGGCGACCATATTCAAAAACACCAACGGGGATATGAAGTCGGTTATTCAGGCGATCATTATGGATCAGGAAGCGCGTAACGACGCTCCGCCCGCAAACTTTGGGCGGCTGCGGACACCGATGCAACACCTGACGGCGCGTTTGGTCGCGCGACTGAATATTAATCTCGGCAACGCTTCGGGGTTCGCGTACCTTTCGCCAATATGAACGAGAGTTTTCTGGATGCGCCATCGGTGTTCGGCCATTACTCGCCGCTGTTCCGCATTCCGAAATCCGGTGGTTTGTCCTGGGCCGGAGTTCCAAATCTTCCTCGCCGATGATGCCATCAATCGCGCCAATTATTTTTACTCGCTTGATTTACAACCCGTGGCCGATCAATCCGGCGCTGCAACTGTTCATCAATATTGCTGGCAACACGACGCAGCTAATCAATGCCGTAGACAATGCGCTGCTCTATGGTCGTATGTTGCCCAGCACGCGCGCCACAATTAGCGCGTCACTGCCTGCCATGTCTGACAACAATCAACGGGTCATGTCCGTCATCTATTTGACCGCCCTGTCCGGCGAGCATTTGGTGCAACGCTAAAACCGATTTCAGTGAGGAAAAACAATGAACACGAAAAACACAATCAACCGACGGAAGTTTTTACAGATGGGCGCGAGGTTTTGGATGTTGGCCGGGCTGGGTGGATTGAAGATGACGCAAGCCGCCGCGCACGGATTACAAAGCGCTCGTGTGCCTGTTTATGCTCGGCGGCAATGACGGTCACAATTTGCTCGTCTCCAAAAACAGCACGCAATACAATGCCTACAACGCGATTCGCGCGCTCGTCCGGTCTTTGCCTTATCACTCAACCAATTACTTGACATTACCGATCCGAATCTCGGTGCGATGGACATTCATAATGCAATGCCGGAAATTCAAGGATTGTTCACGCAAGGGCAAAAGCCGCATTTCTGGCAAATGTCGGAACGCTTGTGCAGCCAACCGACTCTATGCGAATCTCTCGAATCCCGCGTTTCAGTTGCCCGCAGTTGCGCTCGCACTCCGATCAAGTGCAGCAAATGCAAACCGGCATTCCGAGTTCCAGCGGTAGTTCGGGTTGGGGTGGGCGCACGCTCGACAATTTAGCAGGCGAACAACGCGAATACTAACTTTCCTGTAGCCATCGCGATGAACAGTCCGGCAATTTTCTGTGCGGGCAATCCAGGTGCAAGGCACGAGCCTGCAACCGGGCAACGCGCTGGATCAAAACGCAATGAATTTGTATCCCGCGACAGCCTGGCAAGCGCGCCGCCGCGCAACAGCAATCGTCACGACCGACAGCGGCAATGCGATCATCAACGCGGCGAACAAATCCCTCGCCGATGCACTGACATTGAATCCAATCCTCCACAACGCAGCAGCGAATATCACGTGGCAAACGCCGTTTCCGTCCACATCGCTCGGCGATCAACTGAAGAGGAAATTGCGCGCATCATCAGTTTGAATGCCCAACTCAGCGTCGGTCGCCAGGTCTTTTTCTGTAGCCTGGGCGGCTTCGACACGCACAGCGGCCATCGTATCAACAGGGCTGTTGCTGGGGCAGGTGAGTCAGGCGCTGAAGGCGTTTTACGATGCGACGGCACAGCTTGGCGTAGCGAATCAGGTGACGGCGTTTACGCTCTCTGACTTTGGCCGCACGCTGCAACAACAGCACCGGCACGATCACGGTTGGCAATCATCACATGATTCTCGGCGGCGCGGTGATGGGCGGGAAGATTTATGGGCAGTTTCCGCTAATGACGAACTACGCCAATTTCAATGCGACGAACAGCGACTTTGCCGATAATCGAGGGACGCTGTTGCCCAACACGTCGCTCTCGCAATACGGCGCGACGCTGGCGAAATGGTTTGGCGCGACGGATGCGCAATTAGATAGCGTGTTTCCGACTTTGCCGAATTTGCGGTGCGCGATGTCGGGTTTATGGGGGTAGTCGTTCCTGCGTCTGTTTTTCTTGAGGACGCGCAGCGTTTGGAGGCGGTAAGCTCTTATCGCTTTGACTTGCTGAGAAAGCAAAAGCGGTAAGAGCTTACCGCACTCCAAACGCTGCGCGTCTTTCAGCGTATCTTTTCTACTGAACTAGCTTATTCCTCACAACAGTTTATCAATCGTAATCGGCAAATCGCGCACGCGCTTTCCGGTGGCGTGGTACACGGCGTTGGCAACGGCAGCCGCTACACCGACGATGCCGATTTCGCCGATACCTTTTGCGCCGACTGGATCAACGATCTCGTCTTTTTCTTCGATGAAATGGACTTCAATATTCGGGATGTCTAGATTTACTGGAACGTGGTACTCGGCCAAGTCTGCGTTGACAAAATAGCCGTGCGCTTTATCCAGCAACGTCGCTTCGTGCAAGGCCATCGAGATACCCCAGGTGATGCCGCTTTGCATCTGACTGATTGCAGTCTTCATATTCAAAATACGACCTGCGCCGTATGCGCCGAGAAAGCGAGCGATGCGCACGATGCCGAGCGATTCGTCTACGCGCACCTCGCAGAACTGCGCGCCGAAAGAATGAAACGAATAGACACCGTCCTGACTTGCGGAAGCTTGTGCCGCGCGGTTCTGTTCGTTGCCGCGTTGTTGTTGCTGTCCTGATGTTGCTTCCGAACCGCGCTCTCTGCCCGGCTGTGCGCCCGCGCGCACTTCGACGAGGCGTTGATTCATACGCTTGAAGATTTGCTCATAGGTTTCGCCACGCGGTGGATTATTGCGCGCAAAGACGCGGCCTTGCTCAACCGCGAGGTCTTTCTCTGTTAATCCGGAAAGTGGTGAGCGTTCATCGCGCAAAGCCATTTCCAGCACGCGCGTCCGCAAAGCTTTTCGCCGCCAAAAGCACGGCGGAACCGGTTGACGCCGCCGAACACGAGCCACCTGCCACTGGCGCTTCGGGAAAGCGCGTATCGCCGAGTTCAAAACGCACGCGATTCATTGGCAGCCCTAAAGTGTCCGCGACGATTTGCGTGGCAATGGTGTACATTCCGCCACCAACATCCTGCGTCCCGCTTTGCGCTAGCACGGTGCCATCCGCAAACATCGTGGCTTTGGCTGCGGCAGGCCGAAAATTCGCCGGATACGAAGCGCTCGCAAAACCATAGCCAATTAGCCAACGTCCCTCACGCATCGAACGCGGTTGCGGATTGCGCTGCTTCCAGCCGAAACGTTCCGCGCCGAGTTTGTACGCTTCGCGCAGCGATTTGCTCGAAAACGGATGCCCGCTGCCTTCGTCCTTTTCGGCGTAGTTGCGTTCACGCAATTCAATCGGGTCGAGCTTGAGTTTGTAGGCGAGTTCGTCCATCGCGGATTCCAACGCAAAGCTGCCGGACGATTCGCCGGGCGCGCGCGTGAACGTAGGCGTCGGCACGTTCACGCGCACCAGCCGATGCGCCACGTCTACGTTCGGACACGAATACATCATTTCAGTAATCATTCCGGACGGTTCAATAAACTCATCCATCATCGAAGTGTGAACCGTTGACGTGTGACTCATCGCGGTTAAGCGCCCGTCAGCATCAGCGCCCAACCGCAATTCCTGCATCGTGGGCGAGCGATGGCCGTTGGAAGAAAACATCTGCTGTCGTCGCAATACGACTTTGACAGGGCGTTTGACGTGCCGCGCTGCGAGTGCCGCGATGGTTGTATGCCCCCAACTCTGACCTTTGCAACCAAAGCCACCGCCCAGGTATTTCGAGATGACGCGCACATTGTCCTGACTAATGCCGAAGTTGAAAGCGAGTGCCTGCCGCGCGCCGGACACGCCCTGATTCGCGTCATAGACGATCAGGTTATCGCCTTCCCACATGGCAATCGTCGCGTGCGGCTCCATCGGGTTGTGATGTTCGACCGGTGTCGAATATGTCTCTTCGACACGCACCGCCGCACTGTTGAGGCCGCGTGCAAAATCTCCACGCTTGCTTTGCACACGCGGGCCGGAAGAACCGAAGCGCAATTCGGGCATCATCGCCTGATTGAGACGGTCTTTCATATCTACTGCATACGGCGCGACATCGTACGTCACGCGCACCAGCGCCGTAGCATATTCAGCCTGTTCCAACGTTTCCGCCACTACGCAGGCAACGTGTTGCCCGGCATAGAAAATATTTGGTTCCTGCAAAACGGGCAGCGATTCGCCCGAAGGCTGGTGCACCGGGCGCGCCAGCCGTTCGGCATTGAGATGCGTGATGACGGCAATGACGCCGGGCGCGCGTTCGGCGGCGGTCGTGTCTATCGCGCGAATTTTGCCCGCGGTGATCGTGCTTTCCACCAGCATTCCATACGCCAGATTCGGGATTTGATATTCCGCCGAATAGGGCGTGCCGCCCGTCACTTTCAATCGCGCATCCACCCGGTCAAGCGGCAGGCCGATCAGCTTCGCTGCGTTGTTTTCGTTGCTTTGTTGTTGGCTCATACGCTCCTCCCGCTGGCGGCTACGGACAACGCGCGGACGATGGAGCGTTTGCCCAATTCGATTTTGAAGCGGTTGTGTTCGTAGCCGCGCGCGCCCTGCAACGCCGCTTCTGCCGCACGTTGAAAGGGCGCTTCGTTTGGTTGCGCTCCTGTCAACACTTGCTCAGCTTCCAGTGAGCGCCAGGGCTTATGCGCTACGCCACCGAGGACGAGGCGGGCATTGGCAATCGTGCCGTTTTGCACGTCGAGCGCGCAGGCCACCGAAACCAACGCGAAGGCATAGGACGCGCGATCACGAACTTTCAGATAATGCGAACGCTGGGCAAAGCGCGCCGCCGTTGCCGACAACTCAATCGCCGTAATCAATTCGTCGCGTCGCAGATTCGTATCCACATTTGGCGTATCGCCCGGCAACCGATGAAATTCCGCGAACGGAATGCTGCGCCGCGCGCCCTGCGGCCCTTCGACCTGCACCGTCGCTTCGAGCGCCGCGAGCGCCACGCACATATCCGACGGGTGCGTGGCGATGCACTGCTCGCTCGCGCCCAAAATTGCGTGGATGCGATTGATGCCTGTGAGCGCAGAACAGCCCGAACCCGGTTGTCGCTTGTTGCACGGCATCCACACGTCGTAAAAGTAGTAACAGCGCGTGCGCTGCAACAAATTGCCGCCATTCGTCGCCGCGTTGCGCAACTGCGGTGAAGCCCCGGCCAGAATCGCTTCGGACAAGAGCGGAAAGCGCGTGCGCACTTGCTGATGATTGGCAGTGTCACTGTTTTTTGCGAGCGCGCCGAGGCGCAAGCCGCCGTCGGGCAATTCCTCAATGCGCTGCAATTCCAGACGATTGATGTCAACCAAACGGTCAGGCGTTTCGACGCCTTCTTTCATCAAATCAATCAGGTTTGTGCCACCGGCCAGAAACTTCGCGGTTTGTTCCTGTCCAACGGCAGACACAGCAGCCTGCGCATTCGTTGCGCGCGTGTACGCAAAGGGTTTCATCGGCGCGCCTCCTTCCCGTTCTTCACTTCTTTGATCGCCGCGACAATGCCGGGATATGCGCCGCAACGGCAGATGTTGCCCGACATTCGTTCGCGGATTTCGTCATCGGTCAGTTCGATTTTTGTTTGGCGCACATCGGTTGAAACCTGGCTCGCTGTGCCTTGCTCAACTTCGCGTAGCATTGCCACTGCCGAGCAGATTTGCCCCGACGTGCAATAGCCGCATTGAAAGCCGTCGTGTTTGATAAAAGCGGCCTGTACAGGATGTAGCTCTTCGCCCTGCGCCAGCCCTTCAATCGTAGTGATCTCGCTTCCGTCATAAACAACCGCAAGCGCCAGACACGAATTGATGCGCCGCCCATCTACCAACACCGTACACGCGCCGCATTGCCCGTGATTGCAGCCCTTTTTCGTACCCGTCAAATGCTGCTGCTCGCGCAACAAATCCAGAATGGTCGTGCGCGGATCAAGGTTCAGATTGTGGTTCGTATTGTTGATGCGCAATCGCACCGCCACCATATTCGCCATGCTTCGTGTCTGCCGTGTTGATTGCGCCGTCGCTGTTGCGTCTTCACTGTGCAGCAACGGTGCAAGGCTCACGCCGACGGCGGTTTGCTTGAGAAAGTTGCGGCGTGAGTTTGGGGCCGTGGCATTCGCTTTTTCGGTTCGGGCTTTCATCGTTGCATCCTGTTTCGTCTTACGTTTTTTTCGTATCCTCATAGCGAATGCGCCAGATCACATTGCCGCCGTCATCAGAGACAAACAATGATCCGTCGCCGCCGACTGCTACAGCGACCGGACGCCCCCACACGTCGCCTTCGGGCGTCACCATTCCCGTCATAAAATCCACGTACTCGCCGGTCGCCTGCCCGTTCTGCATCGGCACATAAATCACCTTGTAGCCCGTGCGGCGCGCGCGATTCCACGAACCGTGTTCAGCCGCAAAGGCCACATTGCGATACGCCGCAGGAAATTGCTCGTCGGTATAAAATGTCATTCCCAGCGACGCACTGTGCGATTGAATCAACACATCCGGGACGATGACTTTTTCTTTCAATTCGGGATGGACGGCTTTGATGCGCGGCTCTGTGTGTTGGCCAATGTAGTAATACGGCCAGCCGTAAAAGCCGCCGTCTTGGATATGCGTGATGTAATCCGGCACCAAATGATCGCCGAGTTCATCACGTTCATTGACCGAAGCCCACAACGCTCCAGTGACCGGATGGATTGCCAATCCCTACAGCATTGCGAATGCCATACGCATAAACACGTTCGTTTTTGCCATCGGGCGCGTATTCAAAGATGCGGGCGCGGCGTGCTTCCGCCGGATCGTCTTCGGCGTTTGATTTGGAGCCGACCGAGACGTACATCTTCGCGCCGTCTTTGGTGAACACGACATCCCGCGTCCAATGTCCGCCGCCTGCCAGATGGCCGCCGCTGGAAATATTGCTGACGATAATTTCACTGGCCCCGCGCGCTTTGGTGTCACCATTTTGATAGGAAAGCGCACGACCGAACCAGTGTTGGCGATGTAGATAAATAGCGGATTGGGGCCGGGCGGATAGAAAGCGATGCCGAATGGCTGTTTGAGTCCGGTGGCAAACACTTCATTGACTTCCGGCTTGCCGTCACCATTGGCATCGCGTAAAACGTGAATGCGATTGGCATCAGATTCGGCCACAAACAAATCGCCGTTTGGTGCTGTGCGAATCATGCGTGGATTGGATAAGCCTTCGGCAAATTTTTCGACGCGAAACCCAGACGGAACCTGTGGCCAGGCTCCCTGCGGTTGCGCAACTTTGCGCGGATGATTCTTGGCGGATTCCGTAGCAAACGGCGCAGGCATATTGGCTTCGGTGATTTTGCGCCGCACGCCCGGTGCATCGGTTGTCCAATCACCCAACGCTGCTTCGCCAGTCAGCAGTTGTTTGCGGGCTTCGCTTGTGGCTGGAGGCAAGGCAGGTGCGTTGGCTGGTTCTTTGTTAACTGGCGCACTGGCGCTTTGACCGCCCACATCGCAGGCGCTTGTGCCTATTCCGATTATCAGCAGGCTCAACAACAGAAAAGAGGCTGTGCAGTGAAAACGTGCCTGTCGCTTCCTGCTCCCCAGGTTTGAATCAATATCTTTCGTCATACAAATCACCTTCCCTAAAGCGAGTTATTGGTTGCTCAGGTTTTCGCTTGTCACTAACCTATGGGGTGTGAAAATTAGTTTTGGTTACTTTGCTGGGGAAGTTTTCAATTTTCCAAAGAATCCACTCAATGATATACGGGCAATTACTGTTCCTTATGCCAGTGGCACAAACCAGTACTGCTCGTTTACACGTTGTGTTCTGCTATCTTGCAACCGCAACGGGCAAAAGTAGTGCTGGTTGATGAATTGTCTTAAAAAGAATCCTGGCTGAAGAATTAATGGCTGGTCACAGGTGAATGCTGAACTCCCTGCGACCAGCCATTTGTGCTTGTCATCTGTCTCTCAGACGTACGCTCAATATTTCGCCATTGAATTATCCACCTCATCCGCCCACGCCAGAATGCCGCCTTTTAGATTTTGAATCTTTGTGAAGCCCGCATTTTTCAGAATGCCATACGCCTTGGCGCTGCGTCCGCCCATTTTGCAATGCACGACGATTTCGTCATTGGGATTGAGTTCACTGTGACGCGCCTGAAATTCGCCGAGCGGAATCAGTGTTGAGCCGTAGTTTTCCAGATTACTGATTTGCCATTCGTTCAGCTCGCGCACGTCCACAATCGTAATTTTGTCGCCGCGATCCAGGCGGGCTTTGAGTTGCGTCGGCGTAATTTCCCAATCGCTTGCAGCTTCCGTTTTGACTTCCGGCGCGGGCGGTGTGATGCCGCAGAATTGATCGTAATCAATCAACGCTTTGATCGTCGGATTCGTGCCGCAGAGTGGGCAATCAGGATTCTTGCGCAGCTTCAGTTCCTTGAACTTCATCTTGAGTGCATCAAAGAGCAGCAAGCGGCCAATTAAAGGCTCGCCTTCGCCTAAGATCAGCTTGACTGCTTCCGTTGCCTGAATCACGCCGATGATGCCAGGCAGAATGCCGAGCACGCCGCCTTCGGCGCAGGACGGGACGAGGCCGGGCGGTGGCGGTTCGGGATACAGACAGCGATAGCACGGGCCACCGGCTGCCGGATGAAAGACTGACGCTTGTCCGTCAAAGCGGAAAATTGACCCGTAAACATTTGGTTTGCCGAGCAACACGCTAGCATCGTTCGCTAAGTAGCGCGTCTGAAAATTGTCCGTGCCGTCAATGATGACATCGTAATCTTTCACAATGTCGAGCGCGTTTTCCGAACGTAGCGCAAGTTCGTAGGTGTCAATTTGTACGTGTGGATTCACATCGCCGAGGCGGTCTTTGGCTGATTGAATTTTCGGCCGACCTACGTCTTTCGTGCCGTGAATAATTTGGCGTTGCAGATTGCTTTTGTCCACCACATCAAAATCCACAAGGCCGAGACGCCCAATGCCAGCTGCGGCTAGGTACAAACCGAGCGGCGAACCTAAACCGCCGGTGCCGATTAACAGAATGCTCGCGGCCTTGAGCTTGCGTTGCCCTTCCATCCCAACTTCCGGCATGATCAGGTGGCGCGCGTAACGCGCAATTTCATCTTTCGTCAGTTCTGGCAACGCATCAGTCGCGCGTGACTCTGCGCCACTTCCTCCGGCAATCGAAGGAATGATCGCAATATCATCGTCATCGCTGACGGGCGTATCGTCTTGTTGTTGATAGCGGATGTCTTCGTCGTTGACGTAGACGTTGACGAAGCTGCGCAGCTTGCCTGCGCCGTCGAACAAGTGTTTCTGCAAATCGGGGTATTGCGCCGTCATACTCGCCAGCGCCTCTTTGATTGTTGTGCCTTCGACCGTGACGGCAGCTTGTTCGTTCGCATAGCGACGTAGCGCGGTCGGAATCGCAATTTTTGGCATGTCAGTGTCTCCTCAGGAAAACAGGATTTAGGATTTGGGATTTAGGATGTAGTGGCGCTCCGCTGGCGTGTTTCCTAAATCAATTACAAATTTTCGTTAAGTATTGTCTCTTCATCAAACTGCGAACGGTCTTCACGCACCGTCCACGCGCGCACTTCCTGCGCAGCACCATCGCGCACCGAAACGATTAAATACGACCATTCGATAAACGGCGCGTGATCCAGATCAAAGCCCGACGGAATCGCGGGATGATTCGGGTGCGAATGGTAATAGCCCCAGACGCCGAGGCCACGTTTCGTCGCTTCGCGTTCAGCTTTGGCGTAATCGAGCGGGCTAATTTCGACGCGGTTGTGGCGCGAATCTTTGCGAATGTTTTCCAGCGGCAACGTTTCTTTGATGACGCGCGTTTCGCCTTCCAGCAGGCCGAGCAATAAGCCGCCGCATTCTTCGGGAAACGTGCGCTCACCGTGTTGTCGAATTTCATCAAGATGTTGTTTCGTTACTTTGACGGCCATTTATTCGTCCCAGAATTTATCGCTCAGATATTTGCCTGCGCCGTCGCACAGAATTGTGACGACAACGCCTTCTTCCAACTGCGCGGCGATGCGCAGGGCCGCAACAATATTGGCTCCAGCGGAAATGCCGACGAACCAGCCTTCGCGCCGCGCGAGTTGTTTGACCATTGCGATAGCGTCTTCGGTGCTGACTTCTAAATTTTCGTCGGCAATTGTCGGATCATAGATGCCAGGCACAATCGCGGTTTCGATGTGCTTCATGCCTTCCAAGCCATGAAAGGGCGAATCAGGCTGCATCGAAATCAACTTGATGTCGGGATTCAATTCGCGCAGTCGTCGCGCAGTACCGACAAATGTTCCCGTAGTGCCCAGCCCCGCAACGAAATGCGTAATCGTGCCGTTTGTCTGTTCGTAAATTTCTACCGCTGTTGTGTGGTAATGCGCTTGCCAGTTTGCGTCGTTGTTGTATTGATCGGGGTAAAAATATTTGTCCGGGTTGGCAGCAACAATCTTGCGCACTTCGATGATTGCGCCGTCCGTGCCTGCAAGCGGGTCGGTGTACACCAGTTCCGCGCCAAACGCATGCAGTGTGCGTTTGCGTTCTTCACTCGCATTTTTTGGCAGGCACAGTTTCACTTTGTATCCAAGCGCCGCGCCAATCATCGCGTAGGCGATGCCCGTATTGCCGCTCGTGGCGTCAATGAGGGTTTTGTCAGGCGTCAGCGCGCCGCGCTGCTCGCCCGCGCGAATCATATTCAGCGCCGCGCGATCTTTGACAGAACCGCCAGGATTCGCCCACTCGGCCTTTGCGAAAACTGCCACTCTCGGATTGGGATTGAGATTTTGGAGGTGGAGTAGCGGGGTGTTTCCGATCAGGTCAAGCAAGGACGCGCGCTGGCTATTTGTGACAACAGCAACAGGGTTTGTCGGTTTCATAGCAACAACACGTCAGGAACATTTTTGCTTCGACCTTTACTCCTTCAAGAAAACTTGTGAACAACAACGCGGGTCACTATAGACTACGCTTGCCGAGAATTCAACTGTGTGGGTAAATGCGGCGCGGTTACGTTTCCAAACCAGCAGATCGTTTGCGACGGCGGCGGTGGCGCTGATACTTGGGTGGATAAAAAAGCGAGAATCGCAAATTGCAGCAGAATGCTCAGGAACACGCTGACGATGCCGCCCATCACGACATAAGCCAATGCCATTGCCCAAAACGGCGGCTGCCCGGCTAAGAGCTGCACGCGCCACCGCTTTCCAGCCTTCGTCTTCGACCCACCATTTCAGCAACGCCAGCAGCGCGCATCCGACTACCGCCACCCCTATAAACACGCCGCCAGGGAGGAAGGTCGCCAGCGTTTGCGCCGATTTTGAATACTTGTTGCGTTTGCTGTAATAGGCAAGCAGCCCTACCGCTTGTGCGAGGAGCAGAAAAAGAATTGTGAGGAAGACAAGCATGCCCATGGTTATAAACACGGCGAGTTCACACAATTTTCCAGACTTTTTGGCGAAGCTGTAAATGACATCCGAGATCGTATGCGCCGCCGCGCAATCCACAGCCCCGCAAACACCGCCCAGAAATATTGTTTGTCTGGCGCTGCCAGAACGCGCCGATGTCCAGGCTAACGCGCTCGAACTCCACGCCCCAGGTCGTCTGTGTGCCGTACAAATACCGTTGCCGCACATACAACACCGTCGCCGCCAGCAGCGCCATCATCGCTACGAAATACAAAATGCGAAAATTGGTACTAACACTAGCCCGTGCGACAGCCGCGAACGGTGTGAGAGCGCCATTTGATATGGCTTCCAAATAAACCGCAGCGGCCCCCAGCGCCGGTACGGCTTGCTGTCCAGATCAAGGTCAGGCCCAAACATCAAGCCCGCAAACACCATCGCAACGGTTGTAGCAGCAGCCATTGTCATATCTGCCGCATAGTATTGCGCACCCGCAAAAACCGGCGGCGTGAGGGCCAGCGTAATCAAATCGTGTGTGCGTCCAGAAGGCATAGCGTGATTGTACACAATACGTACTATCCGCCCAAGGCTGCTGTATCAAAGAAGGTTGCATTTGTGATAGTTTGCCCGTGTCGGTCATCCCGCAATTGCAGAAAAATTCCCTTTATACGCGCAGCGCCTAGGATGCGACGCGGCTCGCGTGCTGAGACTTGAGAAAGGAATCCGCTCCGAGCAAAGGGAAGACTTATCTTCTCAGCACGCGAGCCGCGTGCGTTCACGGCGCTGCGCGAGCTGAGGAATCTTTCTATGTCCGAATGGAAAAACAAAACAGTCCTGATTACCGGCGCGTCTTATGGTATCGGCGTAGCCTTTTGCGAGCGGCTGGCAGCAGCGGGAGCGAGCCTGATTTTGACGGCGCGTTCCGAAGATCGCCTGCAAACGCTGGCGGCGCAGTTGCGTGCGCAGTATGGCTGTGCTGTGCAGGTAATCGGTGCAGATTTAGCAGCGCCGACGGGCGCACGCGATATCTTCGCGGCAACGACGCGGCAAAATCTGACGGTGGATTTGCTCATCAACAATGCCGGATTTGGCGCGCTCGGTGAATTCACTTCGCTCACGTTGTCACGGCAGTTGGAAATGATTCAGGTCAATGTGTCCTCGCTCGTCGAACTCACGCATTTGTATTTGCAGACAATGAAAGCGCGGCAGGCCGGAGCGATTCTGAACGTCGCTTCAACCGCGAGTTTTCAGGCCGTGCCCTACTTTGCCGTCTATGCCGCGACGAAGGCATTTGTGCTGTCTTTTAGCGAAGCTTTGGCCGAAGAATGTTTGCCGTACAACGTCCGCGTGATGGCGCTCTGCCCCGGCAGCACGGCTACTAATTTTCAGGAAGTCGCTGGGTCTCAACGCATCAATACGCCGCGCTTTCCGCAAACTGCCGAACAGGTTGCCGACGCAGGTTTAGCCGCATTGTCACAAGGTCGCGCCGCCACGATTTCCGGCACGATGAACAAAGTGCAAACGCAGCTACAACGCGCACTCCCGCGCCGCGTCATCACGAAACTCGCTGGCAAAATGTTCAAGCCCGCTGGCTAATGCCAACGGGCAATGGGCAAGTGACAAATGACTAATGCGTAATCCGCAGTTGATTGGTGAGCGTGGTGACTTTGGGCGCGTTGCGCACGATTTGTTCGGCGCGTTGGCGTTGTTGTTCACTCGTGACCTGACCGCTGAGCGTGACGGCGCGTTGCTGGACTTTGACTTGAATGGGCAGGAACTTTAACTCCGGCACGTCCTGCAACATTTCGCGCAGGTTGGCGGCCATTTCGAGGTCTTCGACGTTGACGGCGGGGCTGGCTTGCGCGGCGCTCTCGTTAGCGCGTTTGAGGCTCGCGACAACTTGAATTTCGTTCTTCACCTGCTGCACGCCAGGCGTTTCGCGGGCGACATTCGCGGCCAATTCACGGTCAATATCGGAGGGGGCTTCGCCGCTCAGCGTCACGATGCCATCGTGATTTTTCACGGCAATACTGAGCATATAAAGGCGTTTGGTTTGCGCGATGGCCGAGCGCACTTTATTCGTGAGCGCTACGTCATTGCGGCCTTTCTCGGCGTCTTCGCTGTTGGTGAGGGTGGCAGGTGTCCTGACGGGATGATTTCGATTGATAGCGGAAAAGTAATAATAGCTTTGGAGTAATAAAGAAAAGCTCAGCCCCAGTGCCAACAGACGTAACCAGAAATTGATGCCTAATTCATCGGCTTTGCGCACCAAAATAAATAAATGCATATCACCAACCCCACAAAGTTTATTTGAATAAATCGCTGAGGCGAACGCCCGCCACAATCAAACCGGCAAAGAGCAAATTCAATCCCACCAGCACCGCGATCACTTTGACGACCCAGGATTCAATCGGTACGGGCGTGCCCAGGCGCGGGCCGACAAGTGGGCGGACGGCCTGTTGCGGCGGCGATTTACTCAGGGGCGGTGCGGGGGCCGCCGGAGCAGGTTGCGGCAGCAAAACGGTGGCGGGGCTAGTGGTGGCCGCCCCGCCCAGGAAATCATTCCATTCGATTTCGTGGGGTTCGAATAAGGCCACGTAAGAATCGCCTGACAGCGTTTCGCCGCGCGCCTCTTCTTCGGCCAGCACCAGGCTTTTGAATTCTTCGTGAAACTCACGCAACGAGCTTTCCGCTGCCGGTGGCGTGGTGCTTTTTTCGGTGCGATGACGCCGGGCGGGAAAGCCGAGCGAAGCGTTTTCGACTCTCGTTACCAATTCAAATTCTTTGGTTTGCGTGCGTGGTGTGTTGTAAGTGTGTGTGGACATTTTGCGTTACTCCTTGTCATAAGTTTTTGGGGACAATTGCAAAGTAGGGCAGGAATGTTGTTAAGATACTGCAAAGGCGTTATTAAATCGTTTCTGAAGTTATGAAAGCTGACACAACTCCATCACTCTTCGATGAACCGCCCGCCGCTGATTCAGCAGCAACTGATTCGAATGCACCGCTGGCCGAACGGATGCGACCGCGCACGCTGGAGGAATTTGTTGGGCAGGAACAAATCGTTGGCGCGGGCAAATTGCTGCGGCGGTTGATTGCCGAAGACAAATTAACTTCGATGATTTTCTGGGGGCCGCCGGGCACAGGCAAAACGACGCTCGCACGCATCATCGCGCATCACACGAAAGCCAACTTCGTCCCCTTCAGCGCTGTCACGTCCGGCATCAAAGAAATCAAACAAGTGATGGCTGACGCCGCCGCGCTCAGAACCAAAGCGCACCGCAAAACTGTGCTGTTTGTGGATGAAATTCACCGCTTCAACCGCGCGCAACAGGATGCGTTTTTGCCCTACGTCGAAAACGGTACCATCACGCTGATTGGCGCGACAACGGAAAACCCTTCGTTTGAAATTAACTCCGCGTTGTTATCGCGAATGCGCGTCTTTGTTTTAGAGCAACTAAACGCCGAACAAATCGCCGCTATCCTGCGCCACGCGATGCAAGATGACGAACGCGGCTTAGGAAAGCTTCGCGCCTCTATTTCCAATCTCCAATTTCAAATCTCAAATGACTTGCTGTTGTGGCTGGCCGAGCAAACCGGCGGTGATGCGCGCAATGCGCTGAACACGCTGGAACTCGCCGTGACTTCGGCAACGTCTGAAGTCGTCACCGAAAACGATTTGCGCGAAGCTTTGCAGCGCGCGAATGCAGTGTATGACAAAACAGGCGAGCAGCATTACAACCTGATTTCTGCCTTCATCAAGTCTATGCGCAACTCCGACACGAATGCGACGCTCTATTGGCTCGCGCGGATGATCGAAGGCGGCGAAGACCCAATGTTTATTGCCCGCCGCATCGTGCATCACGCGGCGGAAGATGTCGGGATGGCGGATCCCAACGCGCTCGTCGTTGCCACTGCCGCCGCGCACGCCGCGCATTTGCTCGGCTTTCCCGAAGCGCGCTTGTCGCTGGCTGAAGCGGCGGTTTATTTAGCCAGGGCACCGAAATCGAATCGCGTTTATGCGGCCTACGAAGCGGCGGCAGAAGATGCGCGGCAAACCCAGGCGGAACCGGTGCCGCTGCATTTGCGCAACGCACCGACGAAGTTAATGAAAGGCTTGGGCTACGGGAAGGATTATCAGTATGCGCACGATTTTGCGGAGGGTAAGGCGGAAATGGAATGCTTGCCGGAGAGGTTGTGGGGAAAAAAATATTATGAAGAGAAGTGATGGGAGGAAGGGGAGGAATAAGGGCGAGGTTCCCATTTGCTTGTAGCTCCCCTCACTCCTATTCCTCCCGTTCCCATCATTTCAAAAACCCACTCGCCCCCGAAAACTGCGAACTCAATTCATCATTCAACGCATCATCCAACGCCAATAAATTCCGCAGTGCGCCCGACAATCCGGCCTGCACGTCGGCGCTGAGCAATTGCTTTTGATACT
>JAXLQQ010000032.1:0-59770 GCA_046331525.1 Blastocatellia bacterium | reverse complement strand
CTGCCAAGAAAGCCGCAGAAAAAAAAGATTGCACACCGTTTTTTGTCGAAGTCGCGGTCATGCCGAGCGACAATCGGGAAATCCATTTCGGCTTAACCAAAGCCTGCAACCCCGTAGTCTGGACGATTGATTTCATGCTGCGCGAGGAAATCGGCGGTGAGATGAAAACGCGAGTCAAAGTCCATGTGCGGGTCGGCCCGGAGAAGGTGGCCAAGGCCGAAAAATTAGCGGAAACCAAAAACCTCACACCCACGAAAGTAAATCTCCTGCAAGGACGGGTGGCAGATCGGGCGGCAGAGCTGCCCTCCGGCACCACGAACGATGAGGAGTTGGAAGGCTTGTTGACGCGCGTACTCTAACGAGCCGGAACTGCTTCTTCCAAATCCGTGTACTCAGCACACGATGACGTAAGACCGAAGTAAGGAGGACACCATGCGTAACCTACGTGGTGGCATTGGGCGGGTCTGTCTGGTCGCGTTATGGTTGTGGACAGGACTCGTTTCTGCGCACAGCCAGACGGGAAAAGCTTGCACCGAAAACGCAGCGTTTTATGAACACGAATATACAGTAAATGACGTGCGGATAGACTTGCCGCTTGGTTGGCTGCTCAGTGCCATCGGGCAGCAACGCGAACTGCTGCTGGCCAGCCCGGACATGCCCATCAAGAAAGACGATCCTTATCGAGAAGCGAATGCCAATGCAGGCTTTGAATTGGTGCGGGAACGGCTTCCCGCATTGCAGGCGCTGCCTCCTTTTCGCTTTGCCTTTCGCTTCGGCCACCCGCAGTTGCAAAATTGCGATCCGCAGACGAAGAAACTGGATGTGGTCTATCGCATCTACTCTTTTGCCCCCGCGAACTATGTCAGCCAGACTTTGGAAAGCGGACGACAAGAAGAAGTCCATCGCACAACACCGGAAACGCCGGGGACGCAGCGATTGGCGGATTATTTTCTCCAGCCCGCTGTGACATATAACCGTGCGAGCGGTTTGGTGGGCGGAACCAAACTGACGATCAAACAGCCCGGTGGACTGCTGGAACAACTCAAAATTGCGGCGGCTGGCTCGACCTCTGCTTCTTTTTTGCACGTGGATGCGACCGGCGCACGGGATTTCAAGCGTGGCCTCGTCCGGCATACAGAATGGCATTTTGCCTATGTCCATACGGACGTGCCGGGCGGCGCGACACGCTTGCGACAAGGCACGTTGAGCGGCCAGTTTTCTGCGGCTACCCGTTCCTTTGGGCCACAGGAAGCCCTGCTGTTTCGGTTTGGCGGTGCAGTTGAAGGCGGCACCAAACAAACGGATTTGGATCCGCGTCGCATTCCTGCGTTGGAACTGGCACGCAGCGGTTATGGCGCGGTAAAAGGATTCGCAGGCGCGTTGCTGAACCTTGAGCATCATACCTTCAAGGCGTCGTATGGCGTGCAGGTCAGCAAGGCTGGCGAAGGCTTTCAGGTGGATTATGTGAAGCAGCTTTTCGATACGGCAGCCGCGCTGCGCTTTCGTTTGCAGGAACATCGTGCCCTGACGGTTGACTCACAATTCACGGTGGGACACATTCATACTTTGGGAAAAATCCCCGTCGCCGAGCGGTTCTTTGGCGGCAACGCGGAGCAAAATTTTCTTACCGGAGAAGATTGGGTGATTCGTAGTGCGCCCGTCCTGCGGAGCTTTGCGCAAAATCGGTTTGTGCCTGTTGGTGCCAATGCCAAGCTGGGCGGAGATCGGTTTTTGGCGCTGAATGTAACCGCCGCCGTTCCAGTTTGGGGCTATCCTCTTGTTCCGTCAGAAGTGCTGAAAGACCGGGAATTCAAGGGTTCTTTGGAAACGGGATTAAGCGTTGCAAAAGGTGCGCTGCGCAACCGCATCTTAGGCGACACTCCGCAATTTAAAGAGATCGCTACGCTCGCCTTAGCTTTGCCGCCGGTCGTTACCCAACTCAAAAACGAATTGCTCACGCTCGCCAACGCGAATCCCAATGCTCAAATAGACGCCGTATTAAAGCGGCTGTTCAAGCCCTCGACCGATCCGAAAATTAAACCCAGCGGCGCGTTTGATCGGGTCGAGCGGTATGTTGGCATCATCGCTCACTCACTTGACCCACAGGCCGACGAAGCGCCCGCGACAGAAGATATTGTCACCTTAGCCGTCGGCGATAAGTCCGATCCCGACGACCCGCTGCCCTCATACATAGAAGACCTGAGCGAGCTTTTGGTGCGACTTGAAGGCTTGGTTCCCGCCGATACCGCCAGTCGGATCAAGCGGCTGCGAGAACAGCTTGACGACAAAGGCAAACAAATTACCGAAAAGTACATGGCGCTGGAAGCTTCACCGCTGGCGTCGCAGGCAAATATCGAAGCGCAGAAAGGCATGGTTCGTTCCACGCGCGTGCTGAATCAGTTTTTGTATGAAGCGAATCTCATCGCTGTCAGCCCTGTTCTCACCTTTGACATCGCGCGCATCGGACGACAAAGTTTTCAGGGCAACGCCCCGCGCTACTCGCTGGGGACGGGCCTTCGCATTAGTTTGGTTTCGCTGGACATTACCGCTGGCTATGCCTGGAATCTGCATCGTCGTCCGGGCGAAGGACGCGGCGCATTGCTTTTTAAAATGGAAGTCACCAATTTATTTCGCTAGGCTTGCCGCGCTTAATCGTAATACTCCAACCCCAAATGCGTAATCAGTTCCTCGCCGCGCAAATGCCGCAGCGTGTTCTTGAGCTTCATCAACTGAATGAACAAATCGTGTTCGGGATAGAGCGAAGGCGCGCACATCGGCGATTTGAAATAAAACGACAGCCATTCCTGAATGCCACGCATTCCCGTGCGCTGGGCTAAATCCATGAACAGCGCCAAATCCAACACAATCGGCGCAGCCAGAATCGAATCGCGGCAGAGAAAATCAATCTTGATCTGCATCGGATAGCCGAGCCAGCCGAAAATATCAATGTTATCCCAGCCTTCCTTATTGTCGCCGCGCGGCGGGTAGTAGTTGATCCTGACCAAGTGCGAGAAGTTATCGTAGAGTTCGGGGTAAACCTGCGGTTGCAGGATGTATTCGAGGACGGAGAGCTTCGATTCTTCTTTCGTCTTGAACGAGCCGGGATCATCCAACACTTCGCCGTCGCGGTTGCCGAGAATGTTCGTCGAATACCAACCGTGCAGTCCAAGCATTCGTGCTTTCAGCCCCGGCGCGAGCATCGTTTTCATCCACGTCTGCCCGGTCTTGAAATCCTTACCGCAGACGGGCAGGCCGGTTTGATTGGCTAAATCGAGTAGCGCCGGAATGTCTACCGTCAGATTCGGTGCGCCATTCGCAAACGGCACGCCCGACTTCAGCGCGGCGTAGGCGTAGATCATCGAAGGCGCAATCGCCTTGTGATTTTCGCGCAGTGCCCTTTCAAAGCTCGCCAGCGTTTTATGCACGGGATGTTGATTGATAAAAACTTCGGTCGAACCGCACCAGATCATCACGAGCCGCGCGCATTTGTTTTTGCGTTTGAACTCGGCAATGTCTTCGATCAATTGCTCTGCCAACTCCATTTTGTTCGCGCCTGTTTTGACGTGCGTGCCGTGCAATCGCTTGACGTAGGTTTGATCGAAGACGGCGGGCATCGGTTTGATCTTTGACAGTTGCGGTTTCAATTGCACGAGCAATTCTTTTTCCAAGACTCCTGCGTGCATCGCCGCGTCGTAGGCGTTCTCGGCGAAGATGTCCCAGGTGCCAAACACGATGTCGTTCAAATCGGCGAGCGGCACAAAATCTTTGATGAGCGGCGAACGCCCTTCCGTCCGCTTGCCCAACCGAATCGTCGCCATTTGCGTGAGCGAGCCGATGGGCTTGGCCAAGCCTTTTTTGATGGCTTCGACGCCTGCAATGAATGTCGTCGTGACGGCTCCCATCCCGACACAGAGGACGCCGAGTTTGCCTTTGGCGGGAGCGATATGCGCGCCTTTTTCGATCATAAAATCTCCTTGGTTGGATTGCGAAATTGCAACGGTTGAGGCAGTGTAGCGGGGCTGAACCGCAGGCGTCTTGCGCGATCTTGCGCAATCTTAGCGATGGCTTGCTCTCACAAGAAAAGATTATGCAAAACGATTTGGAGATGGATTTAATTTTGCGTGGCGGTCTGGTTGTGGACGGCACAGGGGCGGAACCATTTGTGGCAGACGTTGCTGTGACCAACGGGCGCATTGGTGCTGTTGGCAAAATTGCTGCGCGCGGGCGGCGGGAATTGGACGCGGGCGGCTTGCTCGTCACGCCCGGCTTTGTCGACATTCACACGCATTATGACGGACAGGTGACGTGGGAAAATCGGTTGGTGCCGTCGTCTTCACACGGGGTCACCACCGTCGTGATGGGCAATTGCGGTGTTGGCTTTGCGCCGTGTCGCCGCGATCAACACGAGTTGCTGATTCACCTGATGGAAGGCGTCGAAGATATTCCGCATCCGGTGCTTGTGGAGGGCTTGCCGTGGACGTGGGAAAGCTATCCTGAGTATCTCGACTTTCTCGCCGGGCGTAGTTACGACATGGACGTTTGCGGTTATTTGCCGCACGCGGCGATTCGGGTGTTTGTGATGGGGCAACGCGGTGCTGACCGCGAAGCCGCGACCGACGCTGATTTGGCGCAAATGGCCACACTCGTGCGCGAAGCGATGCAGGCCGGGGCGATGGGCGTTTCGACTTCGCTTACGTTTCTGCATCGCTCCAGCGACGGACGCCCGACGCCGAGCTTTGAGGTGGCAGAGAGAGAGTTGTTGACGCTTGCCGAAGCGCTTCGAGAATCCGGGCGCGGCATCTTCCAAATGGTTACTGACCTAGACGATCCGGTGGCGGCATTCGCGCGGTTGCGGCGCGTGGCCGAAGCGGCGGGGCGTCCGCTTACGTTCACGCTGCTGGAAGGCCAGCACGGGCCACTCACGCTGGAGTGGCGACAGATGCTCGATTGGGTGGCGGAAGCGAATGCGGCGAGCTTCTCTATCACGCCGCAAGTGTTGGGGCGCGCGATTGGCGTGCTGCTCGGACACGAATTGACACTCAATCCGTTTTACACGACGACGACCTATTGTCTGTTAGCTGCTTTGCCGTTTGACGAACGCATCGCCCAATTGCGGCAGCCGGAAATCCGCGCGCAGATACTGGCCGAAGCGGCAGACCCGAATCCGCAGATTGTGTTGGGGCGACTCGTGCAGGATTTTGCGCATATGTACATTCTGGGCGATCCGCCGGATTACGAACAGCCGCCAACGCAGAGCATTGCGGCGCTGGCACAGGCCGCAAGCGTGACGCCGCAGGAGTTTGTCTACGATCATTTGTTGCAACGCGATGGGCGAGATACGTTGTACGTGACGCTCTCGAATTACGTGTACGATTCGCTGGATTCGACGCGCGAGATGATGTTGCATCCGCATACGGTTGTAGGGTTGGGCGATGGCGGCGCGCATTGCGGCACGATTTGTGATGGCAGTTTGCCGACGTTTATGCTGACGCATTGGGTACGGGATCGTCAGCGCGGCGCGCGGTTGCCGTTGCCGTGGGTCGTAAAATCGCTCAGTCACGATCCGGCGCAAACGGTTGGCTTGCTGGATCGCGGTTTAATCGCGCCCGGTTATAAAGCTGACCTGAATCTGATAGATCTGGATCGCTTACATCTGCACGCGCCGGAAGTGACGTATGATTTGCCGAGCGGCGGGCGGCGATTGGTGCAGCGGGCGGAGGGATTTGCGGCCACGATTGTCAGCGGCGAGATTGTCTATCAGCACGGCGCGGCGACGGGGCGCTGCCGGGGCGGCTGGTGCGTGGGCCGCAAGCACAAGTTCAGTAAATGTGGCCGCCTAACTTCCAGCGCGCACGCGAAGCGCCTGGGAGCGCACGCGGCTCGCGTGCTGAAACGTAAAGAGGAAATCCGCTCCGAGAAAAGTTACCACTTATCAGTCATAGCACGCGAGCCGCGTGCGCTCCCAGGCGCTTCGCGTGCCGAATTTCTTTTCGCAAAATCTATTGCTTGCGCAACAGCGCACGCTCTTGCTACTATCCCGCCCACGATGGAACGAAGTTTTCTGCACAACACGATGACGAGTCTTTCGCTCTCCCTTACTTAGCAGCGTCAACGGGTTTTTGTTGCGCTGCGCCTCCTGACTGCAAATCCATTCTCTTCTCGCACTGATTTTGTTATCTTCTCCGGCTTCACACGGGTAAGGCCTGAGAGTTTTCACAAGGAATTGTCATGAACGAAAAATATTTTCCGACCGAGATCGAAGAACGCCAGCAACGACGCTGGGCTGAGGCGAAAGTTTTTGAAGCCAATGTAGACGAAGCAAAACCGCATTTTTATTGCCTGGAAATGCTGCCGTATCCGTCTGGGCGTATTCATATGGGCCACGTGCGTAATTACTCCATCGGCGATGCGCTGTCGGCGTACAAGCGAATGAACGGCTTCAACGTGCTGCATCCGATGGGTTGGGATGCGTTTGGGATGCCAGCGGAAAACGCGGCGATCAAGAACAACGCGCGGCCTGATGAATGGACATTTGAAAACATCAACGCGATGCGCGCCCAATTGCAGCGCGTTGGATTCAGCTACGACTGGCGGCGCGAGATTGCTTCGTGTACGCCGCAATATTATCGCTGGAATCAGTGGTTTTTCATTCAGATGTTCAAGAAGGGGTTGCTGTATCGCAAGAACGCGACGGTCAACTGGTGCGTCAAATGCAACACATCGCTGGCGAACGAACAGGCTGAAGGCGGCTTCTGCTGGCGGCACGAAGACACGCCCGTGGAACTGCGCGAACTGGAGCAATGGTTTATTCGCGTGACGAATTACGCCGATCAATTGCTGGACGATCTGGACACGCTGGAAGGCGGCTGGCCCGAGCGCGTGTTGACGATGCAGCGCAACTGGATTGGCCGGAGCAAGGGCGCGGAAGTGGATTTTGCGATTGATAACACGATTGAGACAGGCCTGGAGACAAAGGCCATTCGCATTTTTACGACGCGCATTGACACGATTTATGGCGCAAGCTGCATGATCGTCGCGCCCGAACACGCTTTGATTGATGAATTGATTGCGGCGGGGAATGCAAGCGATGAACTGAAAGCCTTCGTCGAAAAACAACGCGCGACCTCCAAAGAAGACCGCATTGCTGAGGGGACAGAGAAAGAAGGCGTAGCGACCGGATTGTCCGCGATCAATCCGTTCAATGGCGCAAAGCTGCCAATCTGGACAGCGAATTTCGTGCTGACGGGCTATGGCACAGGCGCGATTATGGCTGTTCCTGCGCATGACGAACGTGATTTTGAGTTCTGCAAAAAGTACGACTTGCCCATAGTTCGCGTCATCAAAATGACGGATTCGACCGAACCGCACGACGCGCCTGTCGAAGCGCCGTTCACGGCCAAAGACGAATCCGGTCTGCTGATTAATTCGGGCGAATGGAGCGGCAAGACTGTCCCGGAAGCGATTGCGGCGATGACCGCCAAAGCGGTAGACGGCGGTTTTGGAGCCGCGCAGACGAATTTCAAAATCCGCGATTGGGGCGTGTCGCGGCAACGCGCGTGGGGCACCCCGCTGCCGTTCATTCATTGTCCGACGTGCGGCATTGTTCCCGTTCCCGAAGATCAACTGCCTGTCGAACTGCCGAAGGATTTGAATTTCGCTTCGCAGGGCGCGCCGCTGGCCGAACACGCGGGCTTTGTGAATGCGACTTGCCCAACGTGTGGCAATGCCGCGCGACGCGACACCGACACGATGGACACCTTTGTGGATTCGTCGTGGTACTACTTCCGCTACGTTGATCCGAAGAATACGGAACTGCCGTTTGATCCGAAAGTTGCCGCCTACTGGACGCCTGTAGATCAATACATCGGCGGCATCGAACACGCCGTGCTGCACCTGATTTACACGCGGCTGTGGACGAAGATCATGCGCGACCTGGGCTTGATTACTTTCGATGAGCCAGTACAAAAACTGCTGACGCAGGGAATGGTTTGTCTGGCGACAGCGCGCTGCGAGGAACACGATTGGCTGAATCCGGCTGAAGTCTTGGACGGCAAGTGCAAATTCTGCCAGCGTCCGGCGACGATTGGACGCACGGAGAAAATGTCCAAATCCAAAAAGAACACGATTGATCCTGACGAAATGATCAATTCGTTTGGCGCTGACACCGTACGACTGTTTATGCTGTTCGCCGCGCCGCCGGAAAAAGATTTAGAGTGGGATGATTCTGCCGTCGAAGGCGCATCGCGTTATCTGAATCGTGTCTGGCGTATTGTTCACAAGTGGCACGAAAAAGTTGTTGCCTTCAAGGCGCAAGCGGCTGAATTTTCCTCTGATGCCCGTGCCCTGCGGCGTAAAACGCATCAGACGATTCAACGTATTTCCAATGACATCGGGCAGCGCATGAACTTCAACACAGGCGTGGCGGCGTTGATGGAATTGACGAATGCGATTTATGACTTCGATAAGAAGATTGATGAATCGAATGCGGGCGATCTGTTCGCGCTGAAAGAGGCCATCGAATCGCTGGTGAAAATGCTGGCTCCCTACACACCGCACATTGCCGAAGAACTGTGGACTTCATTGGGCCACAATGATTTTGTGGTGATCGCTGAGTGGCCTGCGTTTGATGCGGAATTGGCGAAAGCCGATGAGTTGGAAATCCCTGTGCAAATCAACGGCAAGATGTCCGGGCGCGTGATTGTTGCAGCGGAAATTGACGAAGAAGCATTGAAGCAAACTGTCTTCAACGACGAGAAAATCAAAGCCAAGATTGCGGATCGGCAAATCGTCAAAACGATTGTTGTGCCGAAACGGTTGGTGAATATTGTGGTGAAGTAGCTGAGATGCGAGTCGTACTGTCGTCGGGGCCTTGCGAAAAGAAAATCGCAGGGCCTTTCGCTTTTGCATCTGATCGGTGTCTTGCGCTAGGCTACGGCTACTTTAGGAGTAAATAAACTATGACCTCTTCTTGCCCCGCATATTTTCGGAGACTGCTGCCTGTGCAGCTTCTCATCCTCATCTTGTTGTCAGCCGCAGTGGCTGCGCAAAATAAAGTTGAATACGAAATTTCGTTCCCGAATGCCGCACATCACGAAGCCGAAATCGTGGTGACAGTTCCAAATGTGATTGCGAATAAACCGCTGGAAATGCGGATGAGTCGTTCGTCGCCGGGACGCTACGCCGCACACGAATTTGCGCGTAATGTCTACAACGTAAAAGCGACAGATGAGAAAGGCGCTCCGCTCGCCATCACGCGCCCGAATGCGCATCAATGGAATGTGGTCGGCGCACGCGGTAAGGTGCGCGTGCGTTACACGCTGTTCGGCGATTTGGGCAGCGGCACGTACACTGGAATTGATAACACAATGGCTCATCTGAGCATCCCCGCCACGTTTATGTGGCCGCGCGGAATGGATGATGCGCCGATTCAAGTGCGCTTCCGACGACCAGAGGCGAATTGGAAGATCGCTACGCAACTGGTTCCAACGGTAGATGCAGAAGTGTTCACAGCACCGCACCTGCAATATTTTATGGATTCGCCGACGATGATCGGCAATCTGCGCTTTCGAGAGTGGCCGGTGCAATCGAATGGCAAAACGTACACGATGCGGCTGGCAATCAATGACAATTGTTCGGACAAGGACGTAGACGATTTCGCCGAGATGATGAAAAAGATTGTGGCCGAACAAATCGCCGTGTTTGGCGAAGCGCCGGATTTTGACTTTGGCACATATACGTTTCTCTCTAACTATATTCCGCAAATCGGTGGCGATGGGATGGAGCATCGCAACTCGACGAGCCTGACCAGTTCGCGCTCGATTCGTGGCAATCCGCGTGCGAACCTCGGCACCGTGTCGCACGAATTCTTTCACGCCTGGAACATCGAACGCCTGCGCCCGCGTACGTTAGAGCCGTTCGATTTTGAGGACGCGAACGTTTCCGACGGCTTATGGCTGGGCGAAGGCTTCACGCAATATTACGGCAATCTGGTGATGAAGCGTGCGGGGTTTGCGGGCGATGATGCAGGCTTTGCGCGTAACCTCGGCTTCACGCTCAATGCTGTAATTAATACGCCGGGACGCCGACTGCACGGCCCGATTGATATGAGCCAGCGTGCGGTGTTTGAAGATGGCGGCGTGTTCGGTGCGCCGACGAACAGCCAGAATTTGTTTTTGTCTTACTACACGTACGGCAGCGGCGTGGCGCTGGGGCTGGATTTGACGTTGCGCACCAAGTTTGCGGGCAAGACACTGGATGGTTATATGCGCGAGTTGTGGCAATCGTACGGCAAGCATCAGAAAAACTACGCGCCCGCAAAGCCGTACACGATGGCCGATTTGCAAACGTCCCTCGCAAAATTTACCGGCGATGCGGCATTTGCGAAAGATTTCTTTGCCCGTTACATTGCAGGCCACGAGGCGATAGATTACGAGGACTTGCTAGCGAAAGCCGGATTTCAACTACGCAAAGCGCGCCCCGGCAAAATCTGGCTGGATGCCCCGTTGCGCGAACAGGGTGGAGCATTGGTGGTAGCCGGGCCGACAAACTGGCTGGGTGCGATGTACAAGGCTGGCCTGGATCGTGGCGACAAGCTTCTTTCGTTGGATGGGCAAGCGGTGAAGATGATGGCGGATGTGCAAGGTGTGATGGAGCGACATAAGCCTGGCAACACGATTGCAATTGAATTTGAGCAACGCGGCGTGAAGCGAACGGCACAGATGACCTTGCTGGAAGACCCGCAAATCGAAGTGGTGCCGTTTGAAGCGATCAAGCAGGACGTGACCGCGGAGATGAAAAAACTACGAGCCGCGTGGCTGGATTCGCAGGTCAGCAAGCCGTAGCGAGGGCCAATGACAAAAAGATTCTCTCAACTTGGATTGTTTTTTTTGCTGGCAATGGTTTGCGGCTTCAAGGATTGCTACAAACCCGTCGGCAAGGGCGAGGCGTTGCCGAAGCATATTCAAACGCTGGCCATTCCGCCCTTTCTAAATCCTGGCTTGCGTTACAAGGTCGAGCAGCGGTTTACGGCGGCGATGATTGATGAAGTGCTGCGACGACAGCGCGCGTTGCACGTCGTGTCGAAAGCAGAAGGTGCAGATGCGGTGATGCTCGGCACGATTAAGCAGTTCAATTATCGTGGCGTGTTGCTCGATGATTTCGGGCGTGCGCGGGTCTTTGAAGTGACGATTGTGGCGGGACTAACGGTCAGAGATCAAACGACGAATAAAGTGATTTTTGATAATCAAAATTACATTTTCAAAACCGAATACGAAGTCACCGGCGACCCGAACAACTTCTTCAGCGAAGAAGGCCCGGCGGTGCAACGCCTCGCGCGCGATTTTGCGAAAAGTGTGTTGACGACGATTCTGGAGGGCTTTTGAGTAATGGAGGACTGGCTGAAAGACTTTCCCGTCGTGGTGGATTTGCCCGTCGTATGGGGCGAAATGGATGCACGGCAGCACGTCAACAACGCCGTGTATTTTCGCTATTTTGAAAGCGCGCGCACGGTCTATTTTGAAAAGCTCGGCGTGTGGAAAATGATTGGCGACACCGGAGTAGGCGTGATTCTTGGTTCGATCAATTGCCGTTATCGTCTGCCACTGACGTTTCCCGACACGATTTCGGTGGGCGTGCGTGTGGTGAATATTCAGGCTGATCGCTTCACCGTCGAACATCGCGTCGTCAGTCACCGCCATCAGAAAATTGCTGCCGAAGGCGAAGGCGTGTTGGTGGCCTATGATTACAACGAACAGAAAAAAGCCTTGTTGCCCGATGTATTCCAGCAGCGCATTCGGGAGTTAGAAAGCACGGCAGGTTGATGTATGGCTTTTAAGAAACCCGCCTCCGGCGATGCGCTGAAATCCCAAGCCGAATTCGCCCGCAAAATTCAGAGCGGCAAGTTTGCTCCACTATATTTATTTGAGGGCAGCGAGAATTACCTGCGCGAACAAACGCTCAAGCAATTGATTGACGCGGCGGTAGACGCGGGGCTGCGTGATTTTAATATCACCGAAATTAATGTAGCGAAAGGGAGGCTGGACGAAGCCTTGGCTATTGCGCGGCAGTATCCGATGATGTCGGCGCGGCGTGCCGTCGTGGTCACTGGATTTGAATCAATCAGTGACGATGACCAATTGGAATGGCTGAAGGATTACATTCGCAACCCTGTTGAAACAACACTCTTGATTTTCAATACGCCGGGCCTGGACAAGCGGCGCAACATCGCCACGATGCTCAGCAAATTTTGCGAGGTCGTAAGCTTTGAGGCACTCGACGAACGCGAAGCCGCGCCGCGCTGGATTGTGGATTACGTGACGAAAGCCGGAGCGGTGATTGATTCCGCCACCGCCGCGTTTTTGGTCGGGATGGTCGGAACCGAATTGCAGCAATTGGCGACCGAATTAGACAAACTGATTACCTATGTTGGTATAGGCGGCCGCATCACGCGGCAGGAGGTCGAATTGTTGGTTCGCTACGCGCGTGAGCATTCCAATTTTGAATTGACCGATGCCTTGCTGGAAGGCAATCGCAAGCGGGCGTTGACGCTGCTCGAACATATTTTCGAGAACAGCACCGACAAACAGGGCTTGGCGCTGATGATGCTGGGCGCGATTGCCCGTAGTTATCGCAATCTACTGACCTCAAAAGAACTGATGCAACAGAATGCGCCAAATTCCGAAATTGCCAAAGCCGTTGGGATGTCGCCGTATGCCGTCACGCATCTTAACGAGAAAGCCCGCCGCATGGATGGCGAACGCTTATTGCGAGGAATTCAGCGCATTGCTGCCACAGATGTAGCGCTGAAATCTTCAATGGGAACGCCACGTTTACAGATTGAGTTACTGATTTGCGAGCTTTGTCCAGCCCAAAATTACTAATTTATTTCTTGAAAACCCCTCTCTGTTTCATTTTGATACTTGGCGGCGGTTCATGCCTTCCTTTTTAGGCTAGTTTGCTACACAAACAAATAGACAAGCCAAAAGCATTTCATTTTGACCCGATAGTAAACCCTCCTTTTCTTTATTCTGCCTTTTGCAACCTAATAAGATTTTTCGCGCAATTCGTGTAATTGCTGAAATAACAATGGTTACGCTGTTTGGTTCGCATCGTGAAAATCTTTCCGCCGCCCTTGCTATTTCTGGCCTGGTGTTTGCTATAATCCAAGTGTTTTAAGGTCGCTCGTCACTGCCAAGCGGTATAGGCTATTCATAACAACTGAAGTTTGGAGAGTTTTAAGCTGAGCGCGTTCGATAATGACACACGGCTCAACCTGACTAGCGAGGACTGCACTTATAAACCAAACCTGTTTTGAGTCGGTGCTGAAGACCCTGGAAGTGCAAACTCAACATCAACCAACGAGGAAAGAACAATGGCACACAGTCCCATTAAATACGTCGAAAAAGGGCTATCGAAATTTGCATCGTTTGCTTTCAATGCAATTCAATCGGTGAATCAGTACAAGCCCGCTCCCGCGTTCACTCCGAAATGGTCGGACAAGCCGATGCTCAAGTCGTGGCAAAAATCCAAGCCGACGCTCGGCTGGCCGCGCACGACCGATTCTCTTTGCCCACAATGCGTGAAAGAAGCGCGCAAACGCATTATTGAGGATGGCGAAGACCCATTCAGAGTTATCGAAGAACGTCCCGGCGAAATCAAAGCGCAAATCATCAATCGTGACAACGAAGTCTGGATGGTGAAAGACTGCCCGATTCACGGTCACTACGAAGACATGATGGCGATGGATACGAAGTTTCTGGAACACATCGAAAATATGTATCCCGGACGTGACATTGACGCGCACAACGACGAACGGCTGCATCGTCACGGGTCGTCCACCATCAAACACGGACGCGGTTCGGTGTTGACGGTGGACCTGACGAACCGTTGCAATATGATGTGTGACCCGTGCTTTATGGACGCGAACCAGGTCGGCTTCGTTCATGAATTAAGCTGGGAAGACATTAAGGAAATTATGGACAATGCGGTTTCAATTAAGCCGCGTCGCCAAATGTCCATTCAGTTTTCCGGTGGCGAACCAACGCTCTCGCCGTATTTCATTGACGCGATCAAATACTCGAAGAAAGTTGGCTATAACTCAGTGCAGGCCGCAACCAACGGCATCGAATTCGCCAAGTCGAAAGAATTTTGCCGCAAGGCTGCGGAGGCCGGATTGCGCTATGTCTATCTGCAATTCGACGGCATTGGCAACGCTGCGAATGGCCACCGCCAAGTTGGCAACCTGTTCGACGTGAAGCTGAAGGCGATTGATAACCTGCACGAAGCAGGCGTCGAAATCGTACTGGTCACAACGCTCGTCAACACTGTCAATAACGAAGAAGTTGGCCCAGTCATTCGCTTCGCGCTCGACAATCCCAAGAAGATTTCGTTCATTTCCTTCCAGCCCGTGTCCTTCACCGGACGCGACGAAGACATCACGGATGATCGCCGCCTGCGCCAACGCTACACGCTGTCGCACATGGCGCACGATGTGAAAAAACACATCGGCGTGACCGAACCGCACCGCGACTGGTTCCCGATTTCGATTATGTCCACATTCGCGGATTTCGCTGATCTCGTGCACGGCCCGCAGGCCGAATGGGGACAGATGAGCTGCGGCTGCCACCCGAACTGCGGCGTCGGCACGGCGTTGATGATCAATAAGGAAACGAAGGAAATGGCTCCTGTTCCCGGCTTCATCAATATTCCGCAATTGCTGAAGGACATCACGAAAATCACGGATGCCGGACGCGGTAAAACGATGTCGAATTTGATGATCGCTTTGGCGCTGCTGAAGAACTACGACTCGTTTGGCGCGCCGAAGTCGTTCAAGCTTACCGACCTGCTGAAGAAATTTGACAAGACGTTCGGTCTGTCGGGCAAAAGCTACGGCAAAGTGGACGGCGAGCGCACGAAAGAGGACATCGAGAAGCGGCGGCAAGACCCGTGGAACTTCCTGTTTGTCGCGGGAATGTGGTTCCAGGACTTGTTCAATTACGATTTCCGTCGCACCGAAATGTGCATCATTCCCTACGGCACGCAGGAAGGCGAAATTTCGTTCTGTGCCTATAACACAGGCATCGGCTGGCGCAACATCATCGAAAACATGCACCAGAACGCGACTGTGGCGAAATGGTACAAAGAGAATGGTCGCCACGAGATTTTCGCTAACAACCACAGCGTCAAACTCGAAGACACCCAGCATCGTCTGACCGTCAATGCTGCCGATGCCGCGCGTGGACGCGACAAAGGCGTGTTGCCGCAAACAGCGAAAGAAGAGCAACAGATGATGCGCAAGTTGTATATGCAATCAGTGCTGAAAGGCGACGCACCGAAGCTTGTGCAACTCGGTGGCGTTAAAGACAAGAAGGAAGAAGGCAACGGGGCCATTACGGCAGCCGCAAGCTAAACCATAACTTCTTTTTGTGAATAATGAATAGGCGCAGCAATTCTGTTGCGCCTATTTTATTTTGGGGAGGTTGCGTTGGTTTCTACTACGCCAATCTTCAAATAAGGATGATAGGTATAGCCCTGCGCAAAAGTTTGCGGCAAGCTGAAATGCCGCGCGATTACGCCTGCCGGGTCGAAGAACCATTCGCCGCGCGGGCGATCTTTTTCTGACTCGTCAAACCAGCCCCAGGGCGGACGCGCTTTGTTTTTGAACCCGACCGTGCCGCGAAAAGCAGAGCCAATTTTGCCAATTTTTTGATCTACGTTAGCATCGCTTCCATCAAGTTTGTGCATGGCTACTTTGAAATTCTGAAAGTCCGCCGCTTCACCAAACGTATCATTTTCGCCTGCCTGTGCTTTGGGCCAAAGCGTGTCGTACATCGAAAGCAACTCGTATCCAATCGTATCGCCGCGTGTAGCCTCCGGGTTTTCGGCATTGCCCGAATACGAATAGACCAGCGTGCCCTGCGCGGAAGATTTCAGTTGCTCACGGCTACCGGTGTATTGCGAAATGCCGTGTCCTTTGGGTTCGGCGAATAGCATCGGATGTTGATCCTTCATTTGCACAACCGCGCCTTCGCCCGTTCTGACTTCTGCCGGATGGAGTTTCAAATAGCGATTATGCGCCAATGTTTCGACGTACTGCACGACGGCTTGCTGGAGGTCGTTGCCGTGTTTTTCCGCGACGATCAGACAGCCTTCCAAATCGTTTTCGTGCGAGAGCGCCACGTCATCGGCTAAACCCGTTGGGTCTTTGCCCGCGCGGCGTACGCCCTCTTTGATCAAAATGTCCACGAGCGTGGATTTGCCGAGGCCGCCTTTGTAATCGCGTGGATGAAAGGCGGCGTAATGCACAAAATAATGCGTCGCGGTTTCGATGACCGAGAAGTATACGTAAGCGCGCAACGGATACGTTTTGCCGCCCGCATTCGTCCAGTTGTTATCGCCTTTCCAATCGCCATCGAAGTCAAAGTTAGTAATGTAATCAAAGCGCGGTTGATCACCCAGGCCCTGATAAATCACGGGGGCAAACTGGGCGGCGATTTGTTTGTCGAGCGCAGCGCGTTCGGATGGCGGCGCGGTTTTCACTTCCTGCGCTGGCGGCGTAGGCAACCGAAATTGCGCTTGCGCAAACAGCGATAGCAGCGCAAGCGCAAAAATGATGGATAGTAGTTTCGTCTTCACAACTTGTTCCTTTGGGTACGCGCGCTTCCAGCGTGCTGACTTGTCCCCGCACACGAGCACGGGAAGTGCGCGTACCCAGGGTTAATTGCTCGCGGCTTTGTCGGCCATCGGTTTGCGCATGTATTTTTCAAACCAGGCGAGCAAATATAGCTGCTGCGCCAACTGATGCGAAGGCCGTCGCCAGCCGTGAAATTCGTCCGGCATGCGCACGAGCAAAGTTTCCTTCTTCAGCATTTTCAACGCCCGGTAAAATTCTTCGCTCTGCCCAATCGGCGTACGCAAATCCGCTTCGCCTGTCATCACCATTGTTGGTGTTTTCACATTCGCCACGTAATGCAGAGGCGAGCGCACGGCAAATTCCATCGGGTCTTCCCACGGATATTTCTGGAATTGGTTGTACCAACTTGGCCCGTCTGTCACGCCGACGAATGAATGCCAGTTAATGACCGGGCGCATCGAAACCGCTCCGGCAAAACGATCCGTATGCCCGACAATCCACGCCGTCAACACGCCGCCACCGCTGCCGCCACAGACAAAAAGGTTGCGGTCGTCAACGAAGCCTTTCGCCAGCGCAGCATCCACGCCCGCCATCAAATCATCGTAGTCTTTGCCCGGATACGAATACTGAATGCCGTTGACGAAGTCCTGTCCGTAACCCGTCGAGCCGCGCGGATTCGTGAATAGCACCGCGTAGCCGTTGGCCGCGAAATTCTGAAATGCCCAGTTCCACGCGGTCGAATACATTGACCACGGGCCGCCGTGAATCCACAGTACCATCGGATATTTTTTGCCGACCTCGTAATTCGCCGGTTTGATGAGCCAGCCTTGTACTTTCAAATTATCCTTCGATGTGTACCACAACTCTTCCCACGCGCCGAGTTTGACGTTGGTGAGAACGTCGCTGTTAACGTCCACGAGTTTTGTCGCTTTCAGTACATCGCCCTGGCGCTGATTTGGATAAAAAGTGACGATGGTGGATGGTTCGGTCAATGTGCTGTTGATAGCGGCGAATTGTCCCGTGCGCAGACTCGCGGACGTGCTGGCCAGATGCGTGCCCGTCGAAGCTTTGTTTAGCTTGCCGTCCGCCAACGTCACCCAGCACAAATCGGTTTTCCCTTTCGATTCGACGCTGAAAAAGATGGTCTGACTGTTCGACCACCAACTGATGTCCGTTGGCGTGCTGTCGAGATTGCCCGCCAGTAATTTCTTGCCACTGCCATCGCTGCCCATCAAATACAAATTGCCCACGTGATTCGTGTACGACTTGTCATCGTAGCCGATGTACGCGATCCATTTGCCGTCTGGCGAAACTTCGGGCGAACCGTCCGGGCCTTTGCGATCCGTCAATGCTTTGACTTCGAGCGTCGTCAAATCCACCGCATAAATTTCGCTGTCGTTGCGCAGATATTCGGCTTCCGGTTTGCGAATGCCGGAGACAAAAATCGTCTTGCCATCGGCAGCCCAGTCAAAGCTGTTGTGATTGTATTTGCCATTCGTGATCTGACGCGGCGTGCCGCCCAGACTGGCATCAATCGTGAAGACGTGCGTGTTTCGGCGTAGGCCCGCGTCCGTCCGAGCGCCACGACAAACGATCCACGAGCACCGCCGATGCCGCCCACTGCGCGCCGCGCGGACGCTCCGGCAGTTTAATGTTCAGAATCGGATCAATGTCCGGCACGAACGCCGTGAAGGCAATTTGCTTAAGCTGTCGGGCGACCATTTGAGGTTGCTTGGTGCTTGTTCCAGATGCGTGAGTTGCGCGACCTCTTTTGTGTCCACGTATAGCACAAACAATTGCGCCGTACCGTCGCGGTCAGACAAGAAGGCAATGCGTTTGCCATCGGGCGACCAGACGGGCCAAGAGTCGCCGCGATCTCCGGTTGTCAGTTCCCGCACGCGCGAGCCGTCCGCATCTACGACCCAGAGATTGCTGCGATATTGATCTTTGACCTTATCCACCCAGGTGCGCGTGAAGACGATCTGTTTGCCGTCGGGTGAGATGTTTGGATTGCCGACGGATTCCATATCCAGAAACGTTTCTTTGTCGAGCAGACGTGGTTTCGGCTGCGCGAATGCCGTAACTGCGAGCAGCAAACAAAGGCTGATGCAAAAGAGTTGTCGCGTTTTCATGAATCCTCCTGTTTGTACTTCACAAAGACTTGGGGATGACGAAACAAACGAAATTAACGAAACAGACGAAAGTTTGTCGCCCATCTCGTAGCTTCCGTTATTTTTGCCTGTTTCGTCGTTTCTATTTGCCCCCGTATTATCGAAGGCCAATGTAATTGGTGTTCACCAACTGGTAATACTCTTTGTACTTGCCTTCGTCGTAATCCTTCACAAACACGCCGATGCGTTGCATCAGCATCGTGAACAGATGCCCCGGCGTATGCGTCGGATGATCGTAGCGATCAAGCACCGAGCGAATAAATAAGCTCTGGTCATTGATTGGCAGCTTCTTTACGTTCGCTACAAACGCGCCAAACGTGTAATCCTGGAACAAATACTGCTCGACATTGGACAGGTAATACGCCGTCACGGTGAGATTGTTTTGGCGCAGGTAATCGCCAATCGCCGCCAAGGCTTTTTTGCCGCCGAAATCGCCGGTAATCGGAATGACGAGGTTTTTCATCTGCAATTGCCGCACGAACTCATAATCTTCTGCATTCGCCAGAAAATGCCCGTATTTGCCGTTTGGATCAGTTTGCGCGATCACTTCGCGCAGGCTCGGAAAGTAGCTCCAGCCGCCGCCGAAGCGAAACGCGATGTCAATGCCATCGTTCTTGAAGCTGCGCAGCACATAATCTAATTCTTTGCCGTCGAATTCCGATAGTTTAATGCCAAAATCCTTTTCAATCGTCTTGCGCACTTCGGCGAGCGTAGCGGTGAAATAGGTTTCCTCCGCTTTCGTGCGCGCGAAATACTCCAGCATTTCCGGCACGGCAACATTTGCCGCCAGCGGTTTATCTTTCGCCAGTGGCCGACTCAGCAACCGGGCGAGAAACTGCCCGCGTTCCGGCGACAAGTGAAACAGCGCCTTGTAAAGCAAATGATGCGTCGCCGCGAGATGACGAATGTCGAGGATAAAGGCGATGCGCGGGCGAATTTTTGCAATGTACGTGAAGTTCTGTTCCGGCCCAACACCGAGATATGCGCCGCCCGTTGCATTCAACTCCTTCAGCTTCGCCAGCACCGGCAAGTAGGCCGTTTCGTTGGAAATCAGATTGTCCGAGAGAAAATCGCCGCCCGGTTCGGACATTTCTGTCATCAGGCGCACAAACTCGGCATTCGTGAGCTTGTCGGGCAACGTGGCCGTCGGCTTGGCCTGCGCCCACGCTTCCGCGCTGAGCAACCAAAAGAGCAACAAAGGCAAAACAGCGTTGGAGACTTTCATGCGGCTTTCCTGGGGCAAGTCTATGTCAGACAGTGGTAATTGTTAACTTCGGACAGGCGCGCCAACTATGGCACTGTTGGCGTGAATTGGCAACGCAGGTTGCTCAGCCTTCCGCCGTCACAAACAATTCAGAATCGCTACGCCGCAGCCCGCGCAACAATGCTTCCCATTGATCTTCGTAATGCCCGATCTCGCGGTTGGCATCGCGGGTTTGGCGGGCGACTTCGTCATTGAGCGCATCGCTGCGTGTGGCACCAAATTGCAGCGCGACAGCCTGCACCCGCGCGGCGCGTTCGGCCATCAGCGTGTCAATCAATGCTGTGTGCAACGCGATGCCGACCGCGAGCAAGCCGTGATTTTTCAGGATCGCCAGCCGTTTGTTGCCCAGCGCTTCCACAATCGGCGCGGCTCCCTCTTCGGAAAAAATCGTGCCCGTGAATTCGTTGTAGACGGCCTGTTCTCCGAAGAGAAACGAACCGACCTGATCGTAAATTTCAATCTCTCTTCCGAGCGCGCTATAACCTGTCACATACGGCGGATGCGTATGGACAATCGCGTTGACCTCCGGTCGTCGCGTGTAAATCGCCGGATGTAAATCAATCGAAGGATTCGCCGCGTGGCGACCTTCCACGACTTTGCCGTGCCGGTCTACGCGCACGATGTCGTCAGGCAGGATGTCGGCGAAATAAAACGGATACGGATTCGCCCAGCATTCGTCGGTGCCGGGAATGCGTACGCTGACGTGTCCGCCGATGCCGTCGTCCATTTTTTCGTTGGCGATAATGCGGCAGACACAGGCCACATCGCGTCGCATTTGTGCGTCAGAGATCATCATTTTTCACCTTTTGTTTTTCAGCTTGCGATCCAGAAAGTCAGCCGTTGCCGTGAACACTTCAACCCACGTGCGATGCAACAAAAAGTCGTGGCCTTCGCCGGGAATGATGAGTTGCTCAAACGGCAATTTCAATTCGCGCATTCGCCGCGCGAGTTCGGTGGTTTGCGCAAAGGCGACGCTGCGGTCGTCGTCGCCGTGAATAAACAGCACGGGCGCACGCCATTTTTCGACCGCGCCAATCGGCGAAGCTTCCAGCGCCGTTTTCGCTGCGTCCTTGTCGCTGCCCCCTGCGGCAGACAACCGCTGCGTCCAATCGTGAACGCCATGCATATCTACGCCCGCGGCAAATAAATCCGAGTTGCGCGCCAAACCGAGCGCCGTCAAAAAGCCGCCGTAACTGCCGCCCCACAATCCGATGCGACCTGCATCAATGTCATTGCGCCCGCGTAAGTATTGGGCGGCGGCGACCACATCCTGATATTCCGCCGCGCCACGCATCCCGCGTTTCGGCGCTTCCCGGAACGCGCGCCCGTAGCCGATGCCACCGCGATAATTCACCGACAACACCGCGTAACCCCGGCTCGCCAGATACTGATTGCAGCCGTAGGTTTCGTGGTAGTAGTACATCGAATGCCAGCCCAACCACATCTGCCGCGTCGGGCCGCCGTGCGAAAAAATCACGGCGGGCAGCTTGTCTCCGGCTTTGGCTGTCGCGGGCAGGAAGAGTTGTCCGTGAACTTCGACGCCGTCAGCGGCCTTGAAAACGACGGCTTGCGGCGTGACGAGTTGTGCTGCCGGAAACTCTTTCGGCATTACCTCTGCGCCCACCGCGAGGGCTTGCGCATTGGCCGCGAGATTCGCGTGAACTCCGTGTGTGGCGCGCCGGAATGGACGTCAATAGATACGCGAGCTTGCCGTTGCCGAGTACAACCGATTCCATTCCAGTTTATCGCTGTTGGTTATCGCTTCGACATTGCCGCCTGCGACGGCGACGCGAAATAAATCGCGCCCGTCGAGGTTGTTTTTGTTGGCGGAAAAGACGATGGTTTTCCTGTCCGGCGTGAGCGTTATATCTTCGATTTCGTACTTGCCGGGCGTCAGCAATTTCGCGTCGCCGCCATTCGCCGAAATCGCGTACAAATGCTGCCAGCCGTCCTGCTCCGATTGAAACACCAGCCGCTCTTCCGCCGCCCATTGCAGCAATTTTTCGCCCGCCATACGCGGCGGTGCGTCGTCCAGTTTGTTGCCGCTCTGCCAGATTTCGCGCGCAGTGCCGGATTCAACCTCCGCCACCCAGATTGCCCACGGATCGGGCGTTTCCTCCAGCAGCGAAGGCCGTTTCGTGCCGCGCGTGGGCTGGCGCACAAAGGCGATGCGCTTGCCGTCCGGCGACCAACGCGGATGGCTGTCGCGGTCAATCGAAGGCGCGAGGTATTTGATCGCCTCACTCGCCGGATCAAGGACGCCGATGAAGTTGTGATCGCCGCGCGCACTGACGAAGGCCAGCCGTTTGCCGTCCGGCGACCATTGCGGCGAATGGTTGTCGCCTTTGGCCAGAAAGAGCGGCTGCGCTTTTTTCGGCAGGTCTTTGTCATTCGCGTTGATCGTGTTGACCCAGAGCAGCCCGCGACTCGCAAAGATGACATCGTGGCTTACGGGCGACACGACGGGATCGTTGCCATCGGCCAGCTTGATCATGCGGCCATCGTCCCACGCGGCGGCGTAAATGGCCTGTTCTGTGCCGCCCGCGTTATTCGTCGGATTCGGAATTTCGCCCGCCTGATTTGCCTCGCCGCCGCGCACGAACACCAGCCATTTGCCATCCGCCGTAAACGAAAGGTTCGTGATTTCCTGCCCGTCGTCACTGTTGAATGTCGTCAATTGCCGCGCCTTGAAATTCGGCCCTTCCGCTACCCAAACATTGCGTTTGCCTTGCAGATTCCACAGCCAAGCGATGCGCTCGCCCGTCGCTGCTGCCGTCAACTCTGTGGCAAACGGTGCGCTCAAAATTTGCGCAATCGTCGCGCCATTGGCTTGTGCAAAAGGGGCCTGCTGAACACTGAGGAGGAGTCCTAAAAAAATGCTTCTGTAATATCTTCTCATATCGTTTCACCGGTTTGCATAACGCGGCCAAATAAATCGGGGTCGGTTGCGCCTTCAGAGGCGATGACCAGCACGCGGGAGCCAGCTTGCAAGCCGCTGGCATCGCGCAAGGGGTGTAATGCTTCGTCCTGCAAAATTGCCAGCAGGCTGGCCAGCCCGCAAGCGCCGGATGCGCCTGCCACGATAGCCGGATCGGCACCCGCCGGGCACGCCAGCCTTCGCATTGCCTGCGCGCACCATTCATCGTCAATGGCGACGAAGGCATCGGCGGCGGTGATGATTGTTGGCAACGCAATTGCCGAGGCTTCACCGCAACGCAAGCATTCCATCAACGTCGGCGGCGGATTCTCAAGCGTGACTGCGTGCCCGGCGCGTGCGGCTTCCTGCAAACACGCAGAACCGCTCGGCTCACATACAATAAAATACGGGCGTTCGTTGCCGTAGTGCCAACACAGCCAACTGAGCGTCGCACAAACTAACCCGCCAACGCCGCCTTGCACTAGCACTACGTTCGGCGACTGTTCCCACTGCTGAGCGGCTTCGGCGATGACCTGCGTGTAGCCTGCTTTGATCCAGCGGGGGATTTGTTCATAACCCGGCCAGGACGTATCGGAAACCACAATCCAGCCATTTACGCGCGCCTCGTCTGCGGCCTGCTGCACGGCAAAATCGTAATTGCCGCGGCTGACAATGACCTCTGCGCCTTCGCTGCGAATGGCTGTCACGCGCGCAGGTGCTGCATCGCACGGCACATAAATCTTCGCCCGCAAACCGCGCTCGCGTGCGGCGTGCGCCAACGCCCGTCCGTGATTGCCTGCCGTCGCCGCCGCCAGGACAGACTCAGCATTGATTTGCCCCGTCGCCCACAGGCGATCAATCGTGAAGGCCACACCCGTAATTTTAAAAGCAGGCAAGCCCGCGCGCGAGGTTTCGTCTTTTACAAGCAACGCGCCGATGCCAATTTCTGCCGCCAGCGCAGGCAACGCCCGTAGCGGCGTTGGCCCGAAGTGCGGATGCCGGGAATGAAAGGCCGCGACCTCGGCGTAGTCGTCGCCTGTAAATAACCCCGGCGCATTGTGCTGTCGCGCGGTTTGATTGAGGTAGTACCGATTGGGCATCTACATTCAAGTTACTGGTACGGCAAACATCCTGTTTGCCGCGCTTTTGGGGGAATTGCACGGTGCCGCAAACAACTTGTTTGCGGCACAAAGTTGAGCTGCAAGCAAGAGCTGCAAACAAGATGTTTGCAGTACATTGTTTGGGCGCGGCAACTATGGCACTGGCGGCGTGAATGCGCAATGGCGGTAGCCTTACGCCGATTGGCGCGGCAAACGCACGACGAAAGTACTGCCAAGGCCGGGATAACTTTCTACCTGCACACTGCCGTGATGCGCTTCGGCCACCCATTTCACGATGGGCAGGCCGAGGCCGCTTCCGCCTTCGGCGCGGGCACGCGCTTTGTCTACGCGATAGAAACGGTCGAAGACTTGCGCGACGGCTTCTGCCGGAATGCCGATGCCGTTGTCGCGGACGCGAAGCTCGATTTCTGTGTCGGTTACGTCAAGGGCGAGGTTCACGCGGCCACCGCTGGGCGTGTACTTAATCGCGTTGTCGAGCAGGTTCAACATCATCCGGCGCAGCAGTTCTTCGTCGCCGCAAAATTCCACGTCTGACAGCGTCTCGCATTGCACGGCGATGCTTTTGCTGGCCGCGAGCGTTTGCACGGCGCGACAACATTCTGCGAGCAGATCGTCGAAATAGAATTCGGCGCGATGCAATTGCTGGCCGCCCGCATCGGCGCGGGCGAGCGCGAACATATCGTCCACAATGCGCGACAGACGGCGGGCTTCGTCGCGGACAATCGCTAAGGTTTCCTGATATTCGAGTGGGCTGCGCGGCTGCGATAACGCGACATCCGCTTCGCCGCGAATGATGGCGAGCGGCGTGCGCAATTCGTGCGAAGCGTCGGCGGTGAATTCGCGCAAGCTGGAAAACGAACGCTGCACGCGGGCAAGCAGGGCATTGAAAACTGTTGCCAGCCGTCCCAATTCATCGCGCGGATTTTCGACTGGCAAGCGTTCGTGCAGGTTGTGCGCCGTGATGTTTTCGGCCTGCTCCGACATGGCCGCAATCGGCGCAAGACTTTGACGTGCGAGGAAGTAACCCACAAGTCCCGCAATCAGCAGCATCAGCGGCAGGCTGAGCGCAAAGATGCGCCGCATCGTGCGCAGTTGCTGCTGCATTTCCGCCTGCGATTGCGCAACGACGACAAAGAATTCGCTGGCGGGGATTGGCATCACCGCGACGCGGCCTCCGGCTCCGCCAAAGCCCGCTACCGTGCGCAGCACTGGCGCGGTGCTGGCGGCCTGCAACCACGCTGCCGGAATTGCTTCCTGCAAGACGGCGGCTCCGGTCGGCATAGACATTTCGTCGTAGTAATTCGCGCCCAACTGCCGCTCTGCATTCAGCACGGCGAGGTAAGCATTATGCGGGCGAAATTCGAGCAGCGTGTGGGCGGTCGCCACCACCGCGTCGTTATTGTTTTCCAACATCTGCCCCTGAAACCCGGCAGCGGCGGTGCGGGCGTGACTGAGTACAGCTTGATCCAGATGCTGATGCAAATCGCGCGCGAGCAGCGAATACAGCAAAAAGCTGAACGCACCCAGCAGCACGGCAAAAATCAGCACATACCAAAATGTCAGCCGCACGCGCACGCTATTAAGCATCGTCTTCCTCCGCTTGTGCCGAAAGCAAATAGCCCGCGCCGCGTCGGGTGTGAATCAGGGGCGGCGCAAACCCTTCGTCAATCTTGCGCCGCAGCCGTCGCACGTATACGTCAATGATGTTGGATGTGGGATCAAAGCTTTCATCCCAGACATGCTCCGCGATGGCTTCGCGTCCGAGCAATTGCCCGGCGTGCAGCACAAAGAATTCCAGCAACGCATATTCTTTCGCCGTCAGGTTAATGCGCTGGCCGTTGCGCTGCGCCGTATGGCTGGCCGTGTTCAGCGTCAAATCCGCAATCTGCCACACATCGGAACGCAGCGCCGTTTGTTGCCGCCGCAGCAAGGCTCGCACGCGCGCCAGCAGTTCCTTGAACTCAAATGGCTTAACCAGATAATCGTCCGCGCCGCTGTCCAGTCCCTGCACGCGATCATCCACCGCGTCGCGTGCCGTCAGCATTAGCACAGGCACGTGTTGTCCCTGCTGGCGCAGTTCGCGGCATACAGCAAAGCCGTCTTTTTTCGGCAGCATCACGTCCAGAATGACCAGATCGTAATCATTGATCGAACTGCGAAACAACGCGTCTTCGCCGTCCGCCGCGACATCTACGGCGTAGCTTTGCTCGCGCAATCCTTTGGCGACGAAATGCGCGACACGCGGCTCATCTTCGACAAGTAATAAACGCATCGTGGATTTTATAGCGCATTGAGCGGGATTTGTCAGTTGTCAGTTGTCCGTGGTCAGTGGCAAAAAACAACGGACGATGGACAACGGGCAACTGACAAAATGCTACTGCATAAGCGACAATACCGGTATGAGAGAGTTTTCCTCTTTTCTGCTCGCCGCGCCAACCGCGTTTGAGCAGCATTTCGCGCAACTCCCGCCGCTTTCCTATGTCGCGCTGGATGTCGAAACGGCGAATTGGTGGAAGCCGCAGGAAGAACAGATCGCGCTGTTGCAACTCGCCTATCGCCGCCCTGCTGATGAAATCGAAGTTGCATTGCTGGATGTAGCTGCCCTGCCTTCGCTCGCGCCCGTGCAGGCGTTGTTGGAAGCGCCAAACATTCCGGTGGCGATTCACAATGCGAGTTTTGATGCGCTGAAACTGGCGCAGCATTGCGGCATTCGTACGCGCGCGATTCACGACACGATGCGGGCCGCGCGCCGCGCCGGGGCGAAGCGGTATTCGCTGGCCGCGCAGGTCAAGGAACATTTCGGCACCGAACTCGACAAAGGCGAACAACAAAGCGATTGGGGCCGTCGGCCTTTCACCGCCAGCCAGCTTCGCTATGCGGCGAATGATGCGGCGTACACGTTGTTGCTCTATGAACGGCAGCGCGAACTGGGACTGTCAGGCGTGTATGAATTGCCACTGCGCGACGACCTGCCGTTGTTAGCGGAGGCGGAAGTTGCTGTGCCCATAAACGCGCCACCGATCATCGCTACCGAGGAAAATCTGCTTGGCTTGGCCGCGTTGGGGCTGGTCGTGAAGAAGCCGCATTATTACTCGCCCACCAGCCTGCTCGTTGCCATCGGGCAGGAACGCAGCGGCTTGGCCGATTGGATCGTGCGCGGGTTGTTGGGGGACGCGGCGGAAGTGGAGGACGGGGAAGCGCAGTTGGCAATTACGAATTTCTTATTGCGCGGCTTGCTGGTGCTGGATGCGTATCGTCGTTGCGCGGCAAGCCCGGCAGGCGCGGCGCTCTGGCAAGCGACGAAACCGAGTCACCTGCCTTAAAACAATGTGCGATCAAACAGCACTTTGCTGCCAGCTTTGGACGGCTGCCCGCCTTTGCCTTCATTCGATGTTCGATCACACGGCGCGGCGCTGTTCGCTCCCGCACTGCGGTTGTTCGATGGCGAACAGTCCGGGGCTGGTTTTGCCTGTTTGCGATGTGTTGCAATGCTGGAATTATCGGGGCGCACGTATGTCCCGTGACCAACCATTATCGCGCTGCCCGCCAGAATTGTGAGAAGAAGCAGTACCTTAATCATTGAGAACCTCCGCCTATGAGTTTCGGGCATTGCCTCTAAGTCAATTCCTATGCCAACGGGCAGCAGCGGGCAAGTCGTTTATTTCGAGGGGTTGCAGATGGCGGCAGAACGCACAACCGTCTTGCCCTGTTCGCAATTGGGATTCGCGCGTCCCAATACCGGAAGCTTCGCTGCTTCAATCACTTTTGTCTTCCACAAACCACGAAAGCACGCTGGAAACCACGCTGACGATTAACGCGCCCCAAAAGGCCGTCAAAAAATCGTCTACGTGAAAGCCGACGTGAAAGTAATTGACCGCAACATACGACGACAGCCAGAAGGTGATGGCATTGATAACCAGCAGAAACAGCCCCAGCGTGAGCACTGTCAGGGGAAACGAAAAGAAGCGCAAAATGGGGCGGATAATGAGATTCACCACACTCAGAATCAGCGCCATCGCGGCATAGACCTTCCAGCCTTCTCCGCGCACGCGAATGCCGGGCAGGAAATACGCCGCGGCAAATAACGAAAGGGCGATGATGATCCAACGTAGTAGTAGCTTCATAAGCCGCGATTATACGCACGAGACGGCGTAGAAGGAAAAACACGGAGGCGGCACAAGGGATGTTCCCGAAAGAAAATCTGAGTAAATCCACCTCCTCCGTGCCCTCTGCGACCGATCCTCACGCCTCCCAAGTGCGCAGCCCTTCGACCAGACGCAGCAACTCGCTTCGCTTTTTCTCAAACATCGCAAACAGCAAGATAATCGCCAATCCCGCCAGGATGCCTGTCACATACCACAGCCACGTCCAGCCGAAATTCGCTGAGGCGTGCCAGATCATGCTCACAATCGAAATCAGCAGGAACGACGAGCCGAGGTATAAAAACGCCCGCACGCGCAACAGAATCCCGGCCAGCACGCCCGCTGCCGAAAGCAGCATCAACACCATCGGCTGCCAGGGTGAAAGCGCGACGCCGCGAATGAATATTTCAGCTGTCGAGGAAACATAAATCACCGACAACGTAACATAACGCAGGTTCGTCATCTGTGCCGCCGTCAGTCGTTCGCGGTTCAGATACGCCGCAATCAGCACCGACACGGCAGCCGGCATCAACCACAACTGCGGGCGTTCGAGCAAACTAAAGTTTTGCATCCGGCTCAGGAAATACCACAGCGAACCATTTGCCGCGAGGCACGCAAGCAAACTGACGCCGAACGAACTGCGCAGCACGGCGACGACCGCGTACAGCACGCCAACCAATAACAACAGGCCGGAATAGTCTATGCGGGACGCCGCGAGCCAAAATCCCACGACCGGAAAGAGCGGCAGGAAAAAGCCCGTATTCAGCAGCGGATCACCCAGCACACGCTGCCCGCGACGGCGGAACAATTCGCCCAGTCCCACGCCGAGAAATGCCAGCGCCATCACCACAAACGGCCAGTACCGCGCGAAGAAGCCGGAAAACAGCCAGGGCATTGTCAGCCGAATATGCAAAAACGTGAGCGCCAGCAAGGCTTCTGAAGCATAGACGTAATTCATTCGCCCGCGCTCCGACAGCCGCAACGGATCGCGTTCGGCACGCACCGCAAAGTAAATCGCCTGCATACTCAGTCCGAACAAGATCATCACCACCGAAAGAATCGCAAACCCTGGCATCACAACCGCACCAGCGAAAATTTGCGCGCTGATTTCTGCGGCCAGCACGCTGCCGAGTGTCAATGCGGTGACGATACACAAAGGCCAAATCAGCCGTCTGGCCGCTGCGCTCCATTCGTTCGAGAATCGTTTGACGAACCACAGTCCGAGGCTTTCTGCCGCCGCGATAGTCACGATCAGTACAATCGCAAGGCGGGCAATGAGGTTTGCGCCGGGTTGCAGCAATGCCCAGCCCAACAAAATCGCACCCAACAGGCCCCAGCCAAACGTAGCCGTTTGCAATGCGGCACGTTTCTCTGCGCCGCGCGTGAGCAGGGCGCAGGACAATGCTTGCAGGGCTACACCGCAGGCGGCAAGCAATCGTTGCGGCAACGATGCAAAATGCCATACGATCCAGCCGCTCGACCACGTTATGCCTGCGATCAGGAATAGGTTGATGGCGATGAGCCAATTGCTGTTTGGTATTTCGCGCGGCGGAATTCCCAACGTTGCCATTCTATCCGCCATCTGTTGTCGCGCTGCCCACAGGCCACTTGTGATCATCACGTATAACGCCGCAAGCATTGTCACGGCGAACTGAAGCGATGCGGGCGCAAGATTCGCCTGATCCAACGCCAGCCCGGCGCTGACCAGGCCGAGCAGGTATAATCCTGCTGCCGCATAATTCGCACGCGCATCGCATAACATCGCGGTGAGCAATGCCGCCGTTGCCAGCAGTGCCGCCCAAGCCAGCCGAAAGTTGGTTGGCGCAGGTTGCCCTGCATAATCACGCAGCAAACCCAGTACGACCGGAAGGCTCACACCGAGCAGCGACAGCACGGAAGCAACGTGATGATAGAGCGGAAACCGGCTCGTCAGACCCGCCATCACCTTTCGCTCAAAGGCAAACAGCGTGATGCCACTTAGCGCCAGCGCAATTACGTTCGCGGCAAGGAGTTCGAGGAAGTACGTTGGTGACAGCGCGAAGTATGTGTATACGTGCCAGACGCTCACGGCGACATTTACGAGTAGCCCCACCGCATACAAATACCCGTGCCAGCGCGTCAAGCGCGCCAAGCCGAGCGCAAGGCCGCTCACGGCTGCAAATGTTGCCACTGCCCACCACGGATTTTGCGGATCGCCCGCCAGCGTCCGCGCGCCCAACACACACGCCAGCACGCCAAACAGCAGCGTCAGCGAAACCGGTGTCTTGAGGTCTTGTTCTTTGGCTTGCTCCCGGAATCCCGCCACCAACAGCAATACGCCAATCACCAGCACCGCGACCAGCAGCGTGTGATAGCCCAGCCAATCACCCAAATCCCAACGGCTTACTGTGCAGGCCAGCAACACGCCAACGGCCAGCAATCCCGCACTCGTATTTGTCAGTTTTACCGGCAGTCGGTGCAATCGTTTGAAGCCCGCAATACTCGCGCCCGACAAGAGCAGCGCCAGCCAGCCCCAAACACTGCCCGCCGCGATTCGTCCCGTGCCGGGAAATGCCGGATTGAGGAACGTCGCAATGCCTGCGATACCAAGCACCAGCACGATCAACGCCGCGCCGATTTTTACCTGTATTTTCAGCACCCAGTCTGCCGCCGTGCTGTCCTCGGCCACGCGCCGCTGCTGCCACGCCAGTGCACCGAGCCAGCCCAACGTAAACACGGCGCTCGTGATGGAATTGATTTGCGCCAGCCGCACCCACGCGGCCTCGGTCATTGCTGACAACGTGTTGAGGAACGCGAGCGACGCCGCCAGATTCAGCACGAAGCCGCCCGCCAACGCATAGCCGGAAGTCCGCTCACGAATCGCGTGTCCCACCAGTACGAGGCTCAGGACAAGCAGCGGCACTAGATATGCGCCCAGTCCGCCGAGCGCGGCAAAGAACCATTCGCCCGGCACGCGCAAACCGCCATTGCCGATTTGCCGATCCGCTGCCCAAAACGTCAACGCCAGAATAGGCGTCGCTCCCAACAACAGCGTCAACGCGCGTGCAGCACTACTAAGCTGTACGGATTCCGTTTGCAAAAGCGGGAAGCGCAACGCCTGCGCCCACGCATACAGTCGTTCACGCCACCAAATTGTGCACGAGGCCAGCAGCAAATATGCGGCAGCAGCCCAGCGCCACGTCGAAGCGGCGGCTACGCTCGACTGCGCGAGCAACGGCGCACTCATCGCCAGCAATAACAGCAGCCCCAGCACACGCGCCCGCGTGAGCTGTTCCCACAAACTGACTGCCAGCACCAGCAACAACGCGCCTAGCAACAGCCATTCGGTGCCGCGCGCAAGCTGTACGGCAGGCAACGCGACATTTAGTGTCGGCGCGATTTCCGCCGCTACGCCCGGCAGAACGCCAAACATACACAGCGCAACCACGCCAGCAATGAGCAGCCACGTCACGACCTGATCGCACGTTGGCCATTCAGGATACAGCAACCGCGAAGCCGTGTTTTCCCACGCTTCGGGCAGGTTTTGCGCCACCGCCGCTTCGCGTGTGATGCCGAATCGTCTCAGCCCCAACCGCAGCACAATCCACGCCGGACTGAGCAACGCGAGCGCCAGCATTTGCCCGCGAAAGTCGCGCAGATGCAGCGGCAATTCAGCCAGCAAAACAGCACCGTGCAAGGCGGCGGTGACGGCAAAAAACACGCTCGCGTACGTGATGGCCTGGAAGATCGTGAAAAGCAGCGGTGAGCGGTACAGCCACGCCAGCAGCAGGGTCAGGAGGGCCAGCCACAGCGTTTGCCCGCTGAGCAGCGCCGCCGAGTTGACCGGCGCAGTCACTAATAAAATCGCGCCTGTCAGTGTAGTTGTGGCGAGCGCTGCGTGTTGGCTCGGCAAGGCAAAAAGCGACTGCGTTTTTTCTTTTCGCAAGAAGACCGCCGCCACCAGCGTCATCGTGGCATACAACAGCACCGTCAGTTTGAAACTTTGCTGCCAGCCAAAGTACAACGCCTGCGCGAAAGTCAGAAACAACAAACCCAACCCGGCGTAGCTGGCCGCCACTCGCTTCGTGCGAGCTGTGAGGTAGAACGCGCTCGCGGCAAACAGCGCATAAATCCACGCCACGTGTTGCGGATCGCCTGCGCGACCAAAGCCGTGCCAACTGACCAGGAGTAAGCTCAGTGCGCTGACCGCTGCTGTGACCATCGCGTAATACAATCCATCCGCGCGCCGCTCACGCCAGTACAACATTTCGCTGCCTGCCAGCAACGGCACAAATACAATTGCTAAGGCGGTTCCGCTGGTTGCCGAAAACAAGGTTGCCCACGACAATCCTGTCTCGATTCGACCCAGCATCCAGTTGACGCCGACCAGATAAGCCAGCACGAAACACGGCAACGCGAACAGATGCGCGGCAGGCAGGCGGAAGAGAAATGCCATAACGGTCAGCGCCGCAAAATTGAGGAGCGCCACGCCCAATACTTGTGCGGCATTAGGCCACGCAAAGACCAGGCTGGCAAGCATCACCAGCGCGCTGAAAACAGCAATGCTTGCGCTGATTAAACTCAAAGACTGCGGCTCTGCTTCGCGCACGCGCTGCCAAAGCACAAGGCCGAGGAATAAGGCGGGCAGGGCTAACAAGCTCACCATCGGCGCAATGCGTTGCAGCGTGGCAACGAAGGCTTGGGTTTTGAAGAGCAGCAAGCCCAGCGCCACGACCGCCGCAAACGAACTGGCGCTGAGCAGCGTGAAGGTTTGATTGACGCGGCTGACTTCCAACGTTTCGGCGCGGCGCAACGCGGGCACGCGCCCCAGCGTCGCGACGGCATAACAGGCGAGGGGCAGCGCGGCCAGCAGACATAAACTCAGCGTGCCGGTTTCGACACTGACAATACGGCGCAGCAGTAATTGCATCGCCGCTGTCCCCACCACACCAATCGTCAACCACGGTGCCCCGCCCGGCGTAATGATCTTGCCCGCGCGATACACCATAAACAAAAACAGCGCGAGCGAAATCAATTCGCTGCCGAGCACGAGCGGGTTGCTGGCGGACAGGTCTTTGGCGAATGCCGCAATTGCCAGAAAATTCAGCGGCACCAGCATCGTCGCTGTAATCAACAACCCACGGCTTGTATTCGGTAGTTTCCACCGATGCTCGCTGTAAAAGCCAAGGCCCGCAAACGCGCCCGTCATTGCCGTGAAAATAAAAAACTTCAGCAGCGGGATTTGCTCAATCTGTGCCCATAAGCTGATGACCAGTGCGAGCGAGCAGCCGATGATGAGCAGTCCGCCAAGCAATTCACCCCAGCGAATGTTTTTCTCTTCCATAAATGCCGCCAGCATTTCTGCAAACGATTTACGCGGCGGGGGCGGCGGTGTTGGCTCAACATAAACAGGCGCAATCGGCGTCACGGGTTCAGCAACTGGCTGTGGTAACGCAACGGGCGGTTCGTACAACGGCACCTCTTCGCGCGCAGCTTGTGATACCGGAATGGGCAGCGGCTCAATCGGAACGCTTGCCGGTTGTGGCGGCGGTGGGGCGTGTGGCGTCGCTGGTTGGACTTCCGCCGGGGGCGGAACCTGCGTTATTCGTTGGCGCTCAATCGAAAGGATGTGTTCCAACCAATTGAATTTCAAATCATCCAGCACGCCTTGTTGGTGAAAGCGCCGGAGTTGCCGTTCCATCGCATCCAAATCATCCAGGGATTCGACCAGGGCTGGCTCAGCCGCAGCACCACAGGAAACGCACAATTTGCTCTTTGCGCTTAGCACGGCACCACAATGGTTGCAAAACTGCGGCGCGCGCGGCGATGCATACTTCGATTCGTTCAGATGCGTTTCCGCAGGCTGTTGGGGATTACTGCCAAACAGTGTACGCCCGATCATTGCCAGAAAGACCCAAATGCCGTGACCGATGAGGGTAATGAGGCCGAGTGCAAACAGGAACCAAAACAAGATTTCAATTTCCATAGGGGGTTCTCCCACAAACCATAACCAATCGTTTCAGCAGATTGTACGATAACCGCTGCCAAAGCACAGCAGCAGGCAGCGTTGTGATAGTTGTTGGAGTGTCACAGTACAGGGGGAGGGAATTGGCGGAGAGGCGCAAGCGATGGATGACAAATTGAAGCTCTTTCTCTCGTCCTCTATAATCAACCAACCTGTTGCCTGCTAAGAAGGAGACTTACTTATGTTTTTATTACGACATCGTGCGGGCGTATGGCTTTTGCTGAGCGTGTTGATCGTGACGGCACTTGCTGCTGACAATGTGTATGACAAGTTCCGCAATCGTTCCTACTCCAATCGCGGTTATTTGAGCGAGGCGGACGAAGTGAAACTCGGCGCGCAGGTACACGAGGAACTGCGCAAACAACATCGGTTCGTCACTGATGCGGCCATTACCTCTTATGTCAATGGACTAGGGCAGCGGCTGGCGCGCAGTTCTCAGCGGTCGAATTTGCGCTACCAGTTTTTTGTCGTCGAAGACAAATCGCTCAACGCCTTTGCGACTTTGGGCGGCTACGTCTATGTGCATACGGGAATGCTGCGCGCGGCGGAATCGGAATCACAGGTCGCGGCGGTGCTGGCGCATGAAATCGGCCATATTGTCGGACGGCATGGGCTGGAAAACGTCAAGCAATCGCAAAAATATGGCACGCTCGCCGCCATCGCTGGTGTGATCGGTGCAGCGGCGGGTGGCAGAACCGGTGGCAATATTGGACAAGCCGCCGGCCAGTTGATTTTTGGCGGGCAACTGATGAAACACAGCCGCGATGCCGAACGCGAGGCGGATTATTTAGGACTCTACGAAATGCAACGTGCGGGCTACAACACGGGCGGGATGGTCGAGATGTTTCAAATTCTGCAACGGGTCAGCCAGCAAAATCCTAACCTGCTTGGCAACGTGCTGGCGAGCCACCCGCCCGCGCGCGAACGGGCCGAAAATACGATCAGCGAAATTCGAACTAATTTGCGCGGCAGCGATACGCGCGGCACGAATAATAGCAGCGAATTTCAGCGTGTTAGGGCGCGCCTGCAATAAAAGCTGTCCGCGCTGTTGTCACACAGCAGTGCGGCTGGCACAATAATGACCGCCAACAATAGACGAGACTTGTTTTATGCGGGCAATCCCCACGCTTAAAAATCAGCATTTCCGGTATTGCGCGGCGTCGTCGATTGCTTCGCTCACGCCCGTTACTCACTCGTTTTGCACAAACCTTTGGCACCTACACGGGGCCGCACAATTGTGCTGGGACGCGACACGCCACGTCGGCGAAATGGTGCGACAAGCTGTGGTCGCCGGGTTATTGTCGAGCGGTTGTCGTGTCATTGATCTGGATATTTGCCACCATGCCGACCGTGCAATTGCTCGTGCGCGAGCGCAAAGCGCATGGGGGCATTGTATTACCGCCAGCCGCCGTCACCGGAATGGAATGCGCTGAAATTTATCAATGCTGAGGGATTGTTTTTGAGTCCGGGGCAGGCGCGCGACTGTTGGACATTTATCATCAGGAGGATTACACGAAAGTTTCTGGCGGGAATATGCGTAGCGTCAGACCGCTCGCAGGCGCGGGTGACGTTCACATCAATGCGATTTTGAAAGCCGTCGGCGCTTTGCCTGCACACGCGCGCACCGACAAAAAAGGTTGCGCTTGGTTCGTGCAATGGCGCGGCCTCGCTGCTTGCGCCGCAGTTGCTTGCCGCACTCGGTGCTGAAGTCGTCAGTATCAACACTACACCGGATGGTTTGTTTCCGCGTGGCGCAGAACCGGTTGCCGAAAACCTCACGGCGCTTTGCCAACTGGTCAAAGACAGCGGCGCAGATGTGGGTTTCGCGCAGGATATGGATGCAGATCGGTTGGCAGTTGTGGACGAAACGGGAACGCCGATTGGCGAAGATTACACACTGGTGTTGGCGACGCGCTACATCTTGAGCAAAACGCCTGGTGCGGTTGTTGCAAATCTCTCTACGACGCATGCGCTTGATCCTGTGGTTGCGCATTTCGGTGGCACGTTGCATCGTTCCAAAATCGGCGAGGCCAATGTAACGGAAATGATGCAAGCCGTTGGTGCGATCATCGGCGGCGAAGGCAATGGCGGCGTGATCTATCCTCGCATTAATTTTTGCCGTGATTCGCAAGTCGGGATGGCGCTGATTCTGCACTTGCTCGCGGATACAGGGAAGTCGTTGTCGCAATTGCTGGCGGAGTTTCCGCGCTATCGCATCATTAAAGAAAAACTCGAATGCCCATCGGACAAAATCGGCGAAGCCCTAAAGATGATGCGCCGCGATTACGCCGAGGCGGAAATGGATTTGCGCGATGGCGTGAAAGTGCTTTTTGCCAACGGTTGGTTGCATGTGCGAGGATCAAACACGGAACCGATCATCCGCATTGTCGCAGAAGCTGAGACGGCAGCGGCAGCGGCAGCGATTATTAAGCGTGTATGCCAAAGTCAACAACCTCCTTCGTTGAGTAGCCCCATAAGCGCCTGGGAGCGCACGTGGCTCGCGTGCTGAGCAGTGATAAGTTATGGCTTTTCTCAGGCGGATTGGCTTATCGCGCCTCAGCACGCGAGCCACGTGCGCTCCCGGGCGCTCCGCGAAATAAAGGAAACTCTGTATGCCTAAGTTTGAAGCAATGAAAGCCATTATCTGCCGGTGGTGCCAGCAGCATCGGCTTGGCCACGGCACAGTTATTACACGCGCGCGATGCTTGCGTAGCGATGATAGACGTACAGGCCAACGACAATTTGCCAAGCGACGAACGCGCGGTTTTTATCCAGGCCAATCTGGCAAACCTGCAGAATGCGAAGCCGTTGGCGCAGGTTGTCGAACAGTTTGGCGGCCTCAATGCGTTAGTCAACGGCGCAGGTATTCAACGCTACGGCAAGGCCGAAGACACGTCGCTGGAATTGTGGAAGGAAGTGCTGGATGTGGGTGAATGCGGCGTTTGTGATGGCGAAGTATTGCCTGCCGCAGCTTTCGTCAGGCGGCAATGCCGCCGTGTGAATGTCGGCTCCGCGCAATCGCGGCTCGCAGCAAAGGCGCAGTCGCCTACGTCACCGACAGCATGCTTTGCTCGGATTGTCTCGCGCGTTGGCCGTGGATTACGCCGCCGCTGGCATTCGCACGAACTGCATTTGCCCGGCACCGTGGAACACGCCGATGTGGCGCTGATCCGGTCGCGCGCGATCCGAACCCGCAAGCGATGATTCCGGCGCCTGCGGCGTGATGCATCCCATCAGGCGCGTCAGGCAGTCGGAAGAGGTTGCCGAAGCGATTGCGTATTTGCTGAGCGATCGGGCTTCGTTTGTAGTGGCGTCGCGTTTGATGTGGATGGCGGGTTGTGGCGCTGATTGATGGCGCACCAGAAAGCCATGGCGAGGGTAATTTATGCGATTTACAAAATACCGAAATGGTCAGCCGAAAACTGGGACGATCTCGGTTTGGACGAATTGATGAATGCTTTCTGACTTCCTGCTCAGGCGGTTTCATCATTCATTGCAGCGCAACCAGCGGCGCGCAGCAGCGCAGCTGGGATGAGTGGGACGATGATGATTTCAATGATTTCAGAATCCGCGAAGACGCGCTGCGACCTTGCAGGATGCGATTCGCGAGGCGTTGGCTCGGCTTGCTGGATCAGGAGCAGTACGAACAGTTGTTTGATGAGTTCGGACGAGCGCGCAATGAGCAGTTGGAAAAGCTGGTCGACAACTGATTCCAGCGGTTGATTGACGAAGGCTATTTGAAAATGCAGGAAGAGGAATGGAATGGGATGAAGGCGACGACGGCGAGCTGTCGCACACTTTCGCAATCGGCAACAGCTGGAGAAACGGAAGATTACAAGAGCATCCGCATTAAGTTTGAGGTCACGGAAAAAGGCTTGGATTTTCTCATTACAAGTCGCTCAAGAACCTGCTCGGCAGCATCGGCAAATCGTCGTTTGGTCGCCGTTGTACGCGCCTTTAGCGTTGACGCGCTGATCCGTCAAACCTGATTCTGGCGACACGATCAATTTGGATATGACGGCGACGTTGATGGTCGATTAGGCGCGAAGGCTTGGGCGTGCCGCTGAACTGGAATAAAGTTGATGGTGCAGCAATCAGATATCGATCACGTCGTACGCGATGAAACAGCGATACTCGACTGTTCGCATTCCATGATTCTGTACGGCGAAGATCGCTTCACAGCAGCAAAACGTTGGCGCTCGCGCTCTCGCATCTGATCACCGCAATATCCTGGCGATAGTTTGAGCTGCTGCTGCTTACATTCGGCGGAAGAAATTGCCGCTCACCGACTTTTGGCAGCGTGAAAGTCGGGCCATCCGCACGAACACCTGCAGAACGACTGGCGGCAACATTAATGGCGCTGGCACAAAGATGCCGAGCAGATCGACCCGCGATGGACGGCAAGCCGTCAGCGTTGTTCATTGACGACCTGGCGTTTGGTTATGAGGAGAAGAAGATCATCGTCAGTTGTACAAAAATTCAATCCGGACCCGATCCGATGATCGTCGCGCTCGCCGAAGCCGCCTGCCTGCCGTCGTTCAGGCATCATCATTAACACGTTTATCGCACGGCTGGACGATCATTACCTGGTCGAGTTTGTGAAGCAGTTGACGGAAGTGGCGCAGGGGAAAGCGTATTTCACGACGAAGTCTGCGGCTGGGCGGTAATGTGATGGATTTTATGACAAGGAAGACACCGGCGAGTGAAATAATGTTTGAATGGGATGCGAAAAAAATGACGCTCAATTTGAAACATGGCGTCTCTTTTGAAGAAGCACAGACGGTGTTTGATGATCCGTTCTTTTGGTATTTCCGATGGTTCATTCAACTGGTGAAAACCGCTATGTGATTTCTGGGTGAATCTTCAGAATGGTGCGCGGCTGGTGGAACCGTATACAAGAGCGAAATGAAACGATTCGGATCATCCATGGCTTTTACGTGAAGCGGACAAACAAGAGCTGGCAGACTATGAAGAAGAAAAATACAAATGAAGTGGACGAGGACGCCTTGCCGCATTATGACTTTGCGAAAATGCCCATCCTCAAACGCGGGCCGGTATGCGGCAAAATCCGATGATTCGCATTCATCGCGTCACCCATGTTCTGATGTGGCGGTTACCCCGATGACGCCCTCGGTCAATCAAGCCCTGCGTCTCTTGAGTTCAGCCGAAATCGGCGTCAAAAAATCTTCCCGCCGCTGAATATGAAACCTCAAAAATTAGTACAGGCGTGCTGCGCGGCATTGGGCGACGCTCACGCCGGAATGATTGTAGAGTTCGCGCAAGCCTTCGGCACCTATCTGCGATGCCGGAAGAATTCGCGTATTGTCGTGACACGCGACCTTCGGGCGTAATGGTGCGCTCGGCTGTAATGTAGGGTTATGGCGGTTGGCTGTGGTGATTGTGGGCATTTGTCCGACGCCGAGCCTGCAATTGGCGGTCAACAAATATCAGGCAAGCGGCATTTCCCGATCACTGCCGGGCATAATCCATCCAACTGGAACGCGCTGAAATTTGCGCGTGATGGTTTTGTATTTGAATGCAACGCAGGCGGAAGAACTGCTCGACATTTATCATCAGGGCGAATTTGCGAAAGCGGAATGGCACGCGATTCAGCCGCAGATTCAGTATCAGGACGCGGTGCCTTTGTGAAGTGCTGAAAACCACCCTTTACTATAAAGCGATTCGTGAAGGCGTAAATTGACGGTCATGATGGGTGCTGCAACGGCGCTTGTGCGATTGTTCGATCCGCGCTGGCTCGCAGAACTGGGCTGCGCACGATGTACTCGCCATCAATGATGACCCGACGGCACCTTTCCCGCACAAACCCCGAACCCAAGCGTGGAAACGATAAACACAGCTTCGCGCGGTGATTCATGAGGAAAGGCGGACATTGGTTTGCGTTGGATGCGACCGAACGGCTGGGCATTGTGACGGGCTTTGAGCGGCCGTTGTCGGGAAGAAGCGACGTTAGCCATCACTACAGTGCTTTGCAACGGCAATCCGGCGTTGTGGTCACGCACGTTTCGACCAGTTCGATGATTGAAAGAAATTGCCGCTCGCCACGATGCCCAGGTAATTCGCACGCCAGTCGGGCGATCCGTATATTTCGAAGCGATGCTGGGGAACACCATGCCGTGATTGGGGCGAAGGCAATGGCGGTGGTGATTCCTGCCGTGCGTACACGAATGACAGCGCGGCGACGATTGGCTTGTGCTGGAATATCTGGCACTTCAGGCGAAGCGCATTTCGGAACTGGCTGCTGCGCTGGCAAATCCGTGATGCTCAAACGTTATGTGATGGAACCGCGGCTATTATTTTCAGAGCGCGCAGAAAATAATCTGTAAGTTATCGCTGAACGCGGCCAGCGTCAGTCGACGGCAACATAAATATCTTGGCGGATATTTCAATTTACATATTCGCGCGTAAATACGAAATCTGTGGTCGTGCTGGTTATCCAGGTAACACACGCAAGCGCGCGCGCGGGAGTTGTTAGATTGGGCGATTGATCGTGTGCGGTAAAAGCGGTATTTTGCACCGCAGTAAAGTTCACAGCGAGAAAATTTCTTTTTGCTTTTCTTTCTTGTCTTCCGTTTCCTCCTCGCTCGCGGCGCAGGCGATTGAGTCAAGGCGCATCCGCTCAAAAGCAGCATGAAGAAGTGCTGGTGCACGAAGATGTTCGATTCAGTGTCGCGCTGGCATCTTCTACCACTCATCGCGCAACGAACGCCCTGGCACGACCGGATTGTCGCATTACTTCGAGCATATGATGTTCAATGGCGCGAAGAAGTATGGGCCGAGCAGTTGATGTGCAGATGGAAGCGGCGGGCCAGGCATAACAACGCCTACACGGACTATGACGTGACGGTATCAGGATTGGTTACGCCGGCGCTGGAATTGATTTTTGATCTGGAAGCGGATCGGATTCGGTATCTTGCGTTTGATCCGAAGATCATCGAATCCGAACGCGGCGTCGTCGGCTTCAGAACGGCGTTCAGCGTGGACGCGAATAATTTCGGGCTGCTGGATAAGATGTAGGCGGCGGCGTTCTTTGCCGCGTCATACCAATGGCCGGTCGTTGGTTGGATGGTGGACATTGAAAACTGGAAGATGGCGGATTTGAAGAAGCATTTCGAGATGGGCTGTTTAACGTCGAATGCGACGATGGTGGTGACGGGCGATGTGAAGGCGGAAGAGGTGATCAAGCTGGCCGAACGCTACATCGAACCGATTCCTTCGCACGATCCGCCGCCGCCCGTGACGACGCAGGAGCCGGAGCAATTGGGCGAGCGGCGCGTGACGATCCGCAAGTTCGCGCAATTGCCGATTGTGATGCTGAGCTATCACGTCGAAATCTGCCGACGCGGATTATTACGCTTTGCAGGTGCTGAGCAACATTCTCTTTGCCGGTGAAAGTTCGCGGATGTATCAGCGGTTGGTGGACAAAGAGCAACTCAACGTATTCAGCATAAATGGGCGCGTACAACTGGCGCTTGATCCGACGTTGTTTGCGATTACGGCGCAGCCAAAAGAAGGCGGTGCCTCAGAAAATTTAGTGAACACGATTTATGCGGAACTCGACAAAATCAAAAACAGCGGCGTGACCGAACGCGAACTGCAAAAAGCCAGGAACGCGCTGATATGGCGTTCCTGCCGCGTTGAAAACAATTAGCGGCAAAGCGAATACGCTCGGTAGTTACGAAGTTTTCTTCGGCGATTATAAAAACTGTTCGCGCAGCGGGCGAATACGCCAAAGTCACGGTGGCCGACGTGCAGCGCGTGGCAGCGAAATACTTCACCGAAAAGAATCGCACCGTTGCCACGCTGATTCCTGAAAAAGAAGCGGCGCAGGCGGCAAATCCGGCAGCCAAACCCGCCGCCAAAACCAACAGCCAGAAAACGGGGGCGAAAAAGAAGAAATGAAACAGCGAAATTTTATGAAGTTCGCGCTTACCTGCGCCCTTTGTTTCCTGGCGTTGCGCGTTAGCGCGCAGTCCGCGCTCAAGCTGCCCGCGTACCAGAAAACCAAGCTGCCGAACGGCCTCACCGTCATTCTAATGCGACAAACGGAAGTGCCGCTGGTCAGTTTTAATGTTGGGATTCGCGCGGGCGCAATCAACGATCCGGCGGGCAAAGAAGGCGTGTCTTCGGTGACTGTGGAGATGAGCCGCAGGGGCGAAAAACGCGCAGCGCCGATCAGCTTTCGTCGAATTGGATTTTGTCGGCGGCAACATCCTTCGATGCCAGCGCGGATTTTCTGCGGAGCGACAGGTTTCTGAAAAAGATGTGACGCTCGGTTTGGATTTGCTCGCCGGGCGTGTTGCTCGCGCCGGCAACTACCGTCGACGGAAGTTGACAAACTGCTGGCGCAACGAATTGACGGCGTCAAGCAGGCGAAAGATCAGGCGGCGGCGACGTTCAATTACTTCAACGCGTATCTGTACGGCTCGCATCCTTGCTCGTCCCGAAGACGGCGATGAAAAATCGCTGGCGGCGATTAAGCGGCTGGATGTCGTGAACTTCTATGACAAAAACTTCGGGCCGGAAGCGACGACAATTGCGGTCGTGGGCGATTTCGACCTGGCTTCGATGTTGAATGCGTTGACCGCGAAATTCGGCGGATGGAAGCAGAAGGGCAGCGCGCCGACGGCGAAACTGACCGCGCCGGTTGCGTCTCAGGGCAAAAAGCTGTTGCTGGTGGACAAGCCTGATTCGACGCAAACCTATTTTCTGATTGGCAACGTCGGCATCGCGCGCACGAATGCGGATCGGGTTGGTATTCAAGTTGTCAACACTGTATTTGGCGGACGCTTCACTTCGATTCTGAACGATGCGCTGCGCGTCAACTCTGGCCTGACGTATGGTGCGCGTTCTTCGTTCACGCAGCAACAGGTGGCGGGGCCGTTTGTGATTTCGACCTACACGCAGAACAAAACAACCGTGCAGGCGATTGATATGGCGCTGGATTTGCTGAAGCAATTGCACGCGCAGGGCTTAAGCGCGGAGCAGTTAAAATCCGCCAAAGCCTATATCAAAGGCACGTTCCCGCCGAACATCGAAACCAACGATCAACTGGCGCGGCTGCTGGTGGATTTGGAACTGTACGGCCTGACGGAGAGCGAGATTAACGATTACTTTGCGCAGATTGACGCGCTGACGTTGGCTGACGTGCGGCGCATTATTCATCAATATTACCCGCTGGAAAATCTGGTCTTCACGCTGATTGGCAAAGCCGATGAGATTCGAGAACAAGTGAAAAAATACGCGCCGCAACTGGACGAAAAGAAAATCAGCCAGCCCGGCTTTTGAGCATGCAAACCTTCTTTCAAGTAACAAAAACCGATGCCGATTCGCAGGCGCGTACCGGCATTCTTACTACCGCCCACAGCCAAATCGAAACGCCCGTTTTTATGCCCGTCGGCACGCGCGGCACCGTGAAGGCGTTGACGCAGGAAATGCTGGAAGCGTTGGACGCGCGCATCATTCTGGGCAACACCTATCACTTGTTTTTGCGGCCCGGACATGAGTTGGTAGCGGAGCTTGGCGGCTTGCATAAATTCATTTCGTGGCCGCGTTCGATTTTGACAGACAGCGGCGGGTTTCAAGTTTTCAGCCTCGGCGACTTGCGCAAGATCAAGGAAGAAGGCGTCGAGTTTCGCTCGCATCTGGACGGCTCACGGCAATTTATCTCGCCCGAAGTTTCAATGCAGATTCAACACGCGCTCGGCTCCGACATCGTGATGGCGTTTGATGAATGCACGCCGTATCCGGCAACGGAGGCAGAAGCGAAGAAGTCTTTGGAACTGACTTCCCGCTGGGCGCGACGCTCACGCGCGGAGTTTGATCGGTTGAAGACAGCAGGCAGGATGCCTGCGTACCCAGGGGCGCTCTTCGGCATCGTGCAGGGCAGCGTCTATCACGATTTGCGGCGGCAGAGTTTGGAGCAGTTGTGTGAGATTGGGTTTGAAGGCTATGCGATTGGCGGGCTGAGCGTGGGCGAAGAGAAGGCGATGATGTATGACACGACGGAATTCATTGCGCCGCTGCTGCCTGCCGATAAACCACGCTATTTGATGGGCGTAGGCACGCCGGAGGATTTGGTTGAGTCGGTCGCGCGCGGCGTGGATATGTTCGATTGCGTGATGCCGACGCGCAATGCGCGCAATGGGCAATTGTTTACCTCACAGGGCAAGCTGAATGTGCGCAATGCGCGTTATGCCAAAGACCAGCGACCGCTGGATGAGGCATGTGGTTGTGCTGTCTGCGCGCGCTACACGCGGGCGTATGTGCGGCATTTATATTTGAATGACGAGATTTTGGCGAGCATTCTTTGCTCGTACCACAACCTTGCCTTCTATCTTGACTTGATGGGGCAAATCAGGCAAGCTATCGCGCTTGGCGAATTCACCGCATTTCGCGCCGTCTTTCTAAGCAAGTACAAAAGCGCGATCAACCCGAACGGAAACCTCGCCAGCGACCCCTAAAAGATTATCTTGCAAGGAAAGTAGAACCCGCCCCAGTTTATGTCACAACCGTTTTTCTTAGTGCTGTTACAAGGAGGAGGAATCGGCGCGACTTTGATCAGCCTGCTCCCCTTCGCTGCGATTTTCGCGCTCTTTTATTTCATGATCATCGTGCCGCAACGCCGCAAACAACAGGCGTTGCAAAGCCTACTCGGCAATTTGAAAGTTGGTGATAAGGTGATTATGAACAGTGGTATTTACGGCACCATTTCGATGGTGCGTGAGCGCGAACCGAAATTTCAGGTGAAAATCGCCGATAATCCGGCAGTAAAAATCGACATCTCCCAGAGTTCCATTGCGGGCTTACAGGAAGCCCCGGAGGAGAAAAAATAAGTTATGCAAAAGAACCTTCGCACACGCGGCATCATTATTGTCGTCCTCACATTGATCTGCGGCGTCATTATGCTTGGCCCCTGGAATAAGACGAAAGATTACACAAAGTCTCCCGCTGATTTCTTCAATCCAAAACGCTGGAAACAAAACTTCAGTGAAAACATTCGCCTCGGCCTTGATCTGAAAGGCGGCACGCACTTGGTTTTACAGGTGCAGGCGGATGAATACCTGAAAACGTACACGGACAATGAAGTCGCCAAGATTGATGAGCAGTTGAAGAAAGACAAAATTGAGGTCAAATCCGTGAAAGCGGCGGAAGCGGGCAAAATCGTGATCGAAACCGCCGACACCAGCAAGCACGGGGACATTACGAACAAAGTGACCAGCCAAATTTTGGGGCCGGATTGGCCGTCTTCGACCAGCAGTAATCCGCCTTCAGTGACGTTCACGCTAAACAATTCGGCGGCGAATTATTTAAAGAATCAGGCAACCGAACAGGCGAAGGTTATTATTGAAAACCGCATCAACGAATTCGGTGTGGCGGAACCCACTGTGCAACGGCAAGGCCGCGATGAAGATTACCAAATTCTCGTACAAATGCCGGGCGTGGATAATCCCGAACGTGTGAAGGAACTCATTAAGGGCGAATCGCGCTTGGAATTGAAAGCCGTTGTTCCCGGTACGCAGATTTACCCCACCAAAGAAGCGGCGGAAGCCTCAATCATTGATAAAAATTCACAACAGGCGCTCAAGTTGTCAGAAGGCCGTTCGTCCGTTACGGGTGAACCCCGCTCCGCGCGCGAAGGCTATCAAATCGTCGAGAAACTCCCGATTGTGAGCGGTATTGACCTGCGTAGCGCCCAGGCGCGACAAGGGCAGGGAATGGGCTTGAACTATGAAATTGATTTTGAACTGAAACCCACCGCCGCCGACAAATTTGAAAAATGGACGACAGCAAATGTCGGCAATTATCTGGCGATTGTGCTGAACGATGAAATCAAAACCGCGCCTGTCATCAAAGGCCCGATCCATGATCGCGGTTCGATTGAAGGCTCGTTCACGAAAGATCAGGCCGAAGATCTGGCTTTGACGCTGCGTTCGGGCGCGTTGCCCGCAAAGATCGTTTACTTACAGGAAAGCACGGTTGGCCCGTCGCTCGGTGCCGATTCAATTCGCTCCGGCGTGCTGGCTTCCATCGTCGGCCTCGGCTTGGTCGTGCTGTTCATGTTGTTTTACTACAAACTATCGGGCGTCAATGCCGTCATTGCGCTCGTGCTGAACCTGATTATTTTGCTGGCTGGCTTGGCGCTCTTTAATGCCACGCTGACGCTGCCGGGCATTGCGGGCGTGATTCTGACGATTGGTATGGCAGTGGATTCCAATGTGCTGATTTTTGAGCGCATTCGCGAAGAACTGCGTGCGGGCAAGATCGTGCCTGCGGCCATTGATATTGGTTTTGGTAAGGCGTTGACGACAATTATTGATACGCACGTAACGACGATTGTGTCGTGCTTGTTCCTGTATGCTTTTGGCACTGGCCCCATTCGTGGTTTCGCCGTGACGCTGGTGATCGGTTTGCTGGCCAACCTGTTCACTGCCGTATACGTTTCGCGCACGATGTTTATGTGGGTGTTAGCGCGACAGGGTGGACGCGCGGAAACCTTGAGTATTTAACCTAAGGGAAGGGACGGCTTGCCGTTTTTCCCTTTCGTCCTTTTTTTGAGAGGGGCGTGGACTGACAATGATCGAAATTTTCAAAAATACGAATTACGACTTTTTAGGCAAGAAGTGGCTATTTATCGGGCTATCGTGGCTGCTGATCTTGGCCGGAGCCGTTTCTGTTGGCGTGCGGATGGCGCGGCATACCGCTCCATTTAATCTGGGCGTGGATTTTTCCGGCGGCAGTATCGTGACGGTCAAATTTGGCGCGTCCCCAGATTTGGGTAAACTGCGCTCCGCGATTGAAGCCCAGGGCATCCCCGGTTCTGCGATTGTGTTGCAGCCTGTTGGCTCATCCATCGGCCAAGCCGCAAAAAACGAAGTGCTGGTGCGGTTGCCTAACTTAACGACGGCCAAATTTGAAACTGGGGCTAAGGCGACCGAAGACGTAGACGAAGGAAAGAAGCGAGTTGCTAAAGCGTTGACTTCGCTGAATGACGCCAGCGCGCAGATTGTTGGGGCCGAAGCTGTCTCGCCGCAGGTTGGCGCGGATTTGCGCAATCGTGCGATTTACGTGACGTTGATGGCGTGCTTGGGAATGTTGGTCTTCGTTGCGTTTCGTTTCAAATCGTGGGGCTTCGGCATCGGCGCGATCATCGCCGTGATTCACGACGTGCTGGTGACGCTCGGCTTGTTCTCTATCTTCCACCTCGAAATCAACCTGACCGTGATTGCGGCTTTGCTGACACTGGTCGGTTATTCGATGAACGATACCATCGTGATCTTTGACCGCATCCGTGAAATGCTGAAGCTCAAGCGGCGTGAACCGCTTGAAAAGCTTTCCAATGATGCGATCAACCAAACGCTGTCACGTACAATTATCACCTCAGGCTTGACGTTCTTGACAGTTGTCGCCCTCGTCGCGTTTGGCGGCGAAGTACTAAAGAGTTTTTCGTGGTGTTTATTTATCGGTATCATCATCGGAACCTATTCGTCCATCTACATTGCCAGCCCCTTTATGCTGTGGTGGGAAGGGCCGCTGAAAGATTGGTGGAAAGCGCGCAAAGGTGAACCTGTAGTGGCTGTTACTCCTGCTGCCTCGCCAGTTCGTGTGGCTCCGGCGCGCCCTTCTACTGAAACTTCTGGCGAGAGCAATGTAGTGCGTCCGACGAAGAAGAAAAAGAAAGGCCGCCCCGCTTCCGCAGGGCGCTAGGAAGGGCGTTTGTGTGGAGGGGCGAGAACCTCCACACAAGCTTACATACTGCATATTTGACTACAAAAACGCGGCCCTTTCCCGCCTATAAAACACTTGTTTCGTCCAAAAACAAAATGCGTGTAGGAAAGAAAATCTTTCCCCTAGAATCAACGAAATTTACGTGGTGACCGCTTGACTAAGCCGAAGGCAGATAGTAGACTCCACCACGTTGCTGACCCATCGGTTAATTTCAAGTAGTACTCAAACCAGAAGTCAAGTTTTGCTCAGGTTGTGAAGTTGTGATTGATATGGTGCGAAGACCTGTATCAATCCAGAAAAAAGGCGGATGATGCACTTGCTTTATCCGTAGCAGGACTTGTTGTGATGAGGTCGTAGTCATATCGGTTTGATGAAAACGGATGTTGGTAGAGTTGTTCTGAGCAATGACTTTGCCGAGCAACTGGCAGCCTTCTTCGCTCACTCCACTGCCAGGAAAAGTTAATTCAGGTTCTCAAAAATCATACGCTTCAAAAAGATTGCTCGTTCGTTGCAGGCTACTGTGGCGAGAGCGCTGATCAGAGGATTTACGCAGTCAAAAGCAATTTCTACGCTTTGACCCATCGGCATTCCGTTTACGGAGTCGGGAATACAATGTTCGATACGCTTATCGAAGATCCACTGCACTGGTAAAAAGCCATCGGTCTGGCAAATTTGCTACATGGATTACCGTCTTTTATTTAGTCGCGCTAACCGTTGGGCTGTGTGGAGCATCTGCGCTTTAACGCTTCTTTAGCGAAGCCGCAGATGCCTCTGCGTACTGACGCCGCCGCCGCCGCCCACCACCACCGCCGCCACCCGCACAGGTTGTGGTGCGAACGACAAGGAAGTGGCAACTTCTTTCACCCCACCTAAAGAGCCGCCGAAAGAAATTCCGAAAGCTGTGGATGTAAAGCCCAAGCCTGTGCAAGCGGCTCCGGTTGTGAGTCAGGGGGTGCCGGGCGGGACAGGCGTGCCAGGTGGCGTACCGGGTGGCGTACCTGCAGGTACAGGTGATAATGAAGCGCCGCCACCGCCACCGCCACCGCCACCGCCGCGAAACCAGAACCCACGCCAGCAGCGCCCAAGCCGACAGCGCAGCGTCGGCGGTGTGCTAACGAAATGCTATTCGCAAAGTGCATGCCTTATCCGGCGATTGCGAAAGCGGCGCGTGCTGCAGGTGCTGTGCGGGTAGCCGTAACGATTTCGGAAGAAGGGCGCGTAATTTCGGCAGAAGCCGTTAGCGGTCACCCCTTATGAAAGAAGCGGCAATCGCAGCTGCGCGGGCAATGGACTTTCAAGCCGACCAGGGCTTTCAGGCGTTCCGGTCAAAGTCCAGGAATTTTGACGCCCAACTTTGCAATAACGTTCAGTTGCCGCCCCCGCGGACGGCAACTGGCAACAGCGTATTTTGGTGAGGTGCCCCGTGCCGGTGAATTACATTTACATGATTGCGTGCGGGCCTTCCGCTTTTCTACCGTCTGCGCTTCCAAACAAAAGCGGAATTAGAAATTTCTGCTTTGGGAACTTTCGCCAAGGCTTTTCGGGTCTAATGGGACAGCAGGAAAGCCCGGTTGCATCACTCTTAAACTTTAACGGAGGATTTCAATTTTATGACTCTCTTGCTTAGCCATATTTGGATGTTGGCATGCAACTTTGGTCTGGTTTTGCTGCAAGAAGGACAAAGCGCCGCCACAGACTTCTCTCTGATGGGTATGCTCCGCAAAATGGGTTGGATCGCTTGGTGCGTCGTAATCATTTTGTTGATTATGTCCATCTTCTCCATCGCAGTGGCCGTTGAGCGCTATTTGACCTTCAATGCAGCGCGCACACAATCGCGCGAATTCGCCCCCAAAGTAGCGCAGGCGCTCAAAAATGCGCGCATTGATGAAGCGATCAGCATTTCTGACAAATACAAAAAGAGCCACTTGGCGATGGTCGTGAATGCTGGTTTGCAGGAATTTCAATCCGGCGATGACGCCGATGTGGATGCGTCAAAGCGTGCGTTGCAACGCGCCGAAGCAATCAAGGTCGCGGAATTTCGTCGCGGTCTGTCCGGTCTGGCGACGATTGGATCAACGGCTCCGTTCGTCGGCCTGTTCGGCACTGTGATCGGCATCATCACCGCGTTCCAGGAAATGAGAAACGCGGAATCTGCTGGTATTGCGGCTATCGCGGGCGGTATCTCTGAAGCACTCTTCACGACCGCTTTTGGTTTGCTTGTGGCGGTGCCTGCGGTGTGGTTTTTCAACTACTTCACGAACAAAGTAGACAACTTCACGGTCGAGATGGATAACTCCTCTGCCGAGTTGATTGACTTCTTCGTCAAGCGCCGTAGCAAACGGTAACTAAAATTTACAATCACGTCCTCCTGGGTTTAAGTCCACTTGGGCAAAGGAGCGGTACGAGAGTCTGTTTACGACTTCTCCTTTGCCCTTGCTTCTACTAATGGGCGCGATTTTTCTAGCTTTGTGCATTACTAAGGAGAAACTGCTATGGGCATGAGTGGTGGCGGTTCGTCAGGTTATCAATCGGAAATTAATGTCACCCCAATGGTGGACATTATGTTAGTACTCCTGATCATTTTCATGGTCATTACTCCGATGCTGCAATCGGGCGTCAATTTACAGCTTCAAAAAACACGAACCCAGATCTTGACCCAAGATATTATCCGAGACAGCGCAATCGTCCTCTCGGTTCCTGATGCACTAAATTTACCTATTATTTCAAGAAGGAACTCTATACTGGCCCGGCTGCGAAGGAACGCTTGATTGAGCTGAAGAAAACTGAGAAGAGACCAGAAACCCAGCGATCCGATGGCGGTCTATATTCGCGGCAGGGTTAATGTTCCTTACAAGGAAATCGTGACCGTCGTTGATTCGATTCGCGAGTCAGGGTTTGAATTGGTTGGACTGGTAACCGATAAGAAAAAACCAGGGCAATAATAATTACTGCACTATTGTGTTAAGGAGAAATTGTTATGGCGATGTCAGGCGGTGGTGGCGGCAGTAGAGCCGTCCCCTACATCAACGTTACGCCGTTAATTGACGTGCTGCTCGTGCTATTGATTATCTTCATGGTCATTAGCCCGCAGAAGCCGCATAAATTTGAAGCGAAAGTCCCGGAAAAACCGCCGGAAAATCAGACGCCACCTCCACCCGATCCGTTGACCTTAGTTGTTTCGGTGACCAAAGGTGGCAGCTTCAAGTTGAACCAAACCGAGGCTTCCAGCCTTGGCGATCTAAGCAAGCTTTTGCATTCGGCATTAGATGGTCGTCCAGGGGATCGTAAAGCCGTCTTCGTGAAAGCACCTAATGTCAGCAAGTATGGCCAAGTCGTAGATGTCATTGATGTTATCAAAGAAGCAGGTGGCTCGCCAATCGGTTTGCAGTTAGAAGGCTTGGACGACAATTAGCAGGAATTGCGACACCTTGTCCAATTCTTAAGCGCAGATTTTTTACAGCGAGGGAGATTTTCCCATCATGAAATTTTCACGTTTTCTTGCCAGTAGTCTAGGACTACTTTTACTCACAGGTTTAGTGTTTTCCTCTGCGAGTTGCGGATATGTTTATCAGATCGTGGGGAAAGATAAGCTGAATCAAGGTATTTTAAAGTACAACCAGGGAAAGACAGATGATGCCATGAAGTTTTTTGAGAGCGCATCTACTTTCATTCCCAACAAACCCGATGTTTGGATGTGCCTCGGTGCAGTTTGGTACAAGCGGTCTAGAGCTGGCGATGCCTCTGATACAGATCGCAAACAAGCTGCGCAAAAGGCGCTCGAATCGTATACCAAGGCGCTTGAATTAGCGGGCAATAATTGCAAAATTCGCGACAACTCCATTGGCTATATCGCCACAATTCACGACGAATTGGGCAATGCGGATGAGAACCGCAACTGGTTGCTCAAACGTGCCGAAGGCGAATGTGCAACGGCCGACATCAAAGCTGGAACCTACTATGCGATCGGCGTCAAATATTGGAATTGCGCCTACGAGCAATCCACACGCTATGCTGACAAACAGAAGGTCAATAGTGAACCGTTCCACGTCCGCAATTTCTACTATGCTCCGGACAAGGAAAAATTCGATGGCTGCTTGACGAAGGCTTTCGAGTACATTGAAAAGGCGCTGTCGGTAAATCAGGAATATGCCGAAGCCCATTCTTACAAGAGCCTGCTCTATCGTGAGAAACAAAAAGCCACGAGTGCCGAAGCAGATCGTAAGAAATTCAATGACGAAGCAGAGAAGGAAGCTAAAATCGCGATTGATTTGACCGCAAAGGCGAAGGCCAAGGCCGAAGCGGAAGCAAAAGCCAAAGCGGAAGCTGCTGAGAAGAAATAAGCTTGCTTCAACTCAACTCCAAGATGACAGCCAGTATCGGGCTTTTCTGGTACTGGCTGTTTTGTATTATTCGATTCCCCTCTATTCAATCTTGCTATAATCTTGCGTGATGATTCGCTTTGAGGATGTCTACCGAACTGTCGGGCGTTATTACCCCGATGCTGATCTGGAAATGTTACGCCGCGCCTACATTTTTTCGGCGCGCGAGCATAAGGATCAGGTACGGCAATCAGGCGAACCATACCTCATTCACCCCCTTTCCGTTGCTGGCATCCTGGCGGAAATGAAGATGGATGTGGCGACCGTTAGCACTGGCTTCCTCCACGATGTAGTCGAAGACACGCTCACCACGATTGAAAACATCAAAACCTATTTTGGCGAGGAAATCGCCCATCTGGTGGATGGTGTCACTAAAATCAGCAACCTCGGCAAGGTATCCAAGGAACAGCAACAAGCCGAAAGCCTGCGCAAAATGGTGCTGGCAATGGTTAAGGATTTGCGCGTCGTGATCGTTAAGCTCGCAGATCGCCTGCACAACATGCGCACGCTGGATCATTTGCCCGCTGAAAAGCGCAAGCGTATTGCACAGGAAACGCTGGATGTTTACGCCCCAATTGCGCACCGGCTGGGAATGGGGAAAATTCGCGCCGAACTCGAAGACCTCTCATTCAAATACCTCGAACCCGACGCCTACAAAAAATTGCAGGATGCCGTCGAACGTCGCCGCTCCGCTACGGAAACGTTTTTAGAAGAACTCAAAACGCGCATTTCAAAGTATATGGATGAGGCGGGCGTTGAATTGGTGCGTGTCGAAGGCCGGATCAAGCGGTTGTACAGCATTTACCTGAAAATCAAACGGCAAAAAATTACGCTGGATCAGGTTTACGATCTGATGGCGATGCGTTTGATTACGAAAGATGTGCGCGATTGCTACGCGGCACTTGGTGTCATTCATCAGCATTGGCATCCAGTGCCGGGCCGCATCAAGGACTTCATCGGGACGCCGCGTGAGAACCTTTACCAGTCATTGCATACGTCCGTTGTAGGCGATGAAGGCCAGCCATTTGAAGTGCAGATTCGCACGGAAGAAATGCACCGCATTGCTGAAGAAGGCATCGCCGCCCACTGGAAATACAAAGAAGGAAAGTTAAATGATCATAGTGAGGACGACACCTTTAAATGGCTGCGGCACCTAGTTGAATGGCAACAGGAGGTGCCCGATTCGCGTGAGTTCATGGACGGGCTGAAACTGGATTTATATCCGAAAGAAGTTTATGCCTTCACGCCCAAGGGCCGCGTCATACAATTGCCGCGCGGTGCCTCTCCCGTGGATTTTGCCTATGCGATTCACACCGAAGTCGGTAATCAATGCACGGGCGCAAAAGTGAATGGCCGCATAGTGCCCCTCAAGTACGAATTGCACAACGGCGAAGTCGTCGAGATTATGACGACGCCTGGACATCATCCAAGCCGCGATTGGCTCAACTTTGTCGTCACGTCACGCGCGCGCAATAAAATTCGGCATTGGCTCACAGAGCAACAGCGAGCCAAATCAGTGGAGCTGGGACGCAAGCTGTTTGAGAAAGAAGCCTCGCGCCTGCAACTCAAAGCAAAAAAAGTGTTGGAAGATGAACAGGTGAATCGCATTCTCAGCGATAACGGCTTTCACAAGGTCGAGGATATGTTTGCCGCCGTGGGGTACGGCAAACTCGCGCCGCGTTCGATTCTGGTTCGCTTCATTCCGCCAGAAAAACTGAAAGACATTGAGCAGGGCAAAACGTCGCGCTTGCAACAGGTCAGCGCCGTCGTCAAACGAGCGCTACGGCTGGGCGAAGACCGCATCACGGTCAAAGGCATTGATGAAGTGATGGTCTACCGCGCGCGTTGTTGCAATCCGATTCGGGGTGAATCCGTGATTGGCTACATCACACAGGGCAAAGGGGTTGCCGTGCATGCACGCCGTTGTAAAAACGCGGCCAACCTGATGGTAAATCGGGAACGCATCGTGGATGTGGATTGGGTGGGAACCGAGAACGCCGCGAATTCCAGTTACGCCGTCAAACTCGCAGTTACCACCGAAGACCGGCAAGGTATGTTGGCAGACTTGACGCTCGCCATTGCCAACATCAAAACAAACATTCGGGACGTGCATACCGACGTGTACAACAACGGCAGCGCCCGCATTGATGTAACTGTCGAAATTGCCGACGTCAAACATCTGGAGCGGGTCATCAGCGCCATCAAAGGCGTGAGCGGTGTCATTGATGTCGAACGCGCCGGATCACAGGCGCAAAATGGCGGCGGATGAAAGACCGGCGGCAATGACATGAAGGGGGGCGTAAGATAAACAAAACGCCCTCCTTCATCGTCGGGCTCCGCCAACTTTCTCAACAAATCTGCGCCCGCCGTCTTACGTCGAATCGGCTTTTGCAGTAAAATCCTCGCTTGCTTCTACCCGACATTTTCCAGGACGACCATGCAAACGATACAGACAGATCAAGCGCCGCTCGCCATCGGCCCGTATTCGCAGGCGATCAAAGCGAATGGATTGGTATTCCTTTCCGGCCAGATTCCACTGCTTCCGGAGACGATGCAAATCATCGAAGGCGATGTTGCAGCGCAAACGCATCGTGTGTTTGAAAACATTCACGCCGTCTTAACCGCCGCCGGTTCATCCTTTGAAAAAGTGGTGAAAACCACGGTATTTCTGGCGGATATGAATGATTTCGCGGCGATGAATGAAGTCTATGCGCGCTATTTCGGCGAGCATCGTCCAGCGCGTTCGACCGTGCAGGCCGCACGATTGCCGCGCGATGTCCGTGTGGAAATTGAAGTGATTGCGTTGGCGTAGGGACGAGCCAGCCTCCCAGTTGGTTCCTAATTCCCCCGCGTAGTACCCATAGCCAGGCTTTGAGCGGCCCCCCGCTGGTTGCTCTACATTCTCGAAGGAGTTTAAGTACAGTGTCAAAATTCAAGACCCCGGTTTTCGTTCTCTCGCTATCCCTTTTTGTATTGTTTCTAATTTCCTGCGGCCAGTCCGGTGCCTCGTCTTCTTCTTCAGCAAGCAAAGGCGAAGCTGCGGCTGTCGTGAATGGCACCAAAATCACGATTGCCGACGTAGATCGCGTCACGGCTGAACAGGCGCAAGGCCAGCAAAATCAGCTTTCGCCGCTCGAACTGGCCGCTGCGCGGTTGCGCGTGCTTGAAGGGCTGATTACCAATGAAATCCTGTATCAAAAAGCAAAGGCCGACAAATTGCTGCCCGACGAACAAGCTGTCACAACGTTCATTCAGCAGAGCAAAGCCGATAGCGGGATGACGGAAGAAGCTTTCCAGAAACGGCTGAAAGAAACGAATCAGACCGAGGCGGAATTCCGCGAGGATATCCGCAAGCAAATGGCAATTAAGAAACTAGACGACAACATTGCAAACCAGATCAAAGTTTCTGATCCCGAAGTCGAACAGGCATTCAAAGCCTCGCCGCCTGTCGCGCCTGCTGGCATTGCGTTGTCGGACATTGTCGTAGACCCACAACAAAACTTTCAGGGCAGCGACCCTAATGATGCCAAAGGTGAAGTCGAAGCTAAAAACAAAATTGACGGAATTTACGCGCAATTGCGCGGCGGCTCCGACTTTGCCACCATCGCGCGCGTTCGTTCCGAAGATCAAAGCGCCAATCGCGCGGGCGATCTGGGCTTTATTCCGATGGAACAGATTCAGCAATCGTTCGGCCCCTTTGCCGCGAAGATTATGGGTTTGAAAGAAGGCGAGTACACCGAACCGCTGAAGGAATCCAATGGCCGTTGGCACATTTTCAAGATGACGGGCAAGCGGGCGCAGGAACAAAAGCTGTCGCTCGACGATCCCGAAGTCCGCAAACAGATTGCTGACCAGATTCGGCAGCAGCGCGCAAGTCTGCTTTCGTCCGCCCTGATGGCGCAAGCCCGCAATGAAGCGAAGGTCGAGAATTACCTGATTTCCGATTTAATTAAAAATCCGAACAGCTTGGGCGTGTTGCGCCCCGTCAATCCGCAGGCTTCGCCTAAAGGTTCTGCCTCACCCCAGACGTCGCCCGCTGCGCAAGCTTCTCCGGGAGCTTCTCCGGCAGCCGCAGCGAAGGCGTCGCCAAGTGGTGCTGCAAAACCTGCGGCCAGCCCCTCCGCTACGGCCAAGAAATAAATGCTCTTTCGTTTAGCTGAAGTCGCAAAATCTTACGGAGCGCAAGAAGTCTTGCGCTCCCTTAGTTTTCAGGTGAATCCCGGCGAACACGTCGGCCTCGTTGGTCGCAATGGCGCGGGCAAGACGACGCTACTGCGTCTGATTTCCGGCACCGAATCGCCCGACAAAGGCACGATTGAACGGATGCGTGGCTTTCGCTACGGCGTGCTGGCGCAGCGTTGAATTCGGCGGCGGCACGACCGTCATTGACGCCGCGTTGGAAGTCTTTGCCGAACTGCAACAACTCGAAGCCAAAATGCGCGACCTCGAACACGCGATGACCGAGGCGAAAGGGCGGCGAGTTGGATCGCGTGATGCACGATTACAGTGAGGCGCAGCACGCCTACGAGCATCAAGGCGGCTTCAGCTATCACGCGCGGGCCGAGTCTGTCTTGCGGGGCTTGGGCTACAAGGAAGCTTTCGGCAAACCGCTTCGGCCTTATCCGGCGGCGAGAAAAATCGTTTGGGCTTGGCGCGCATGTTGCTCCTCGAACCAGACATTTTGCTGCTCGACGAACCGACGAACCATTTGGACGTGCAAGCGATCGAATGGCTCGAAGAAGTTTTTTGAGCCAGTACAAATCCGCGTACATCATTATCTCGCACGACCGCTTTTCTGGATCACACGGTCAACCGCATTCTTGATCTCGAAAACAAACAGATCATTGAATTACCACGGCAATTACAGCAAATATCTCGAACTGCGCGAGGAACGCCGCGAACAACAGCAGAAGGCGTTTGAGCAGCAGCAAGAGATGATTGCGCGCACCGAATTTCATCCGTCGCAACCTCGCCGGGCAGAAAACCGAAGCAAGCCAAGTCGCCGCAAGATGCTTTGAAAAAGTCGACCGCATCGAAAGTGTCACGAACCTCGACACGGCGAAATTTAATCTTGCCCCCGTTTCACGTACTGGCGATTTGGTTTTGATCTTAGACAATCTCGCAGTTGGCTTTCCGACTAAGACATTAGCGAGAGACATCACGCTCACTGTTCGTCGCAGTGAGCGCCTCGGCATCATCGGCGCGAATGGCACGGGCAAGACGACACTGCTCAGAACGATTCTCGGCGAGATGCAGCCACTTGCGGGCGAATCGCGCTGGGGCGCAGGCGTGAGCGTCGGTTATTACGATCAACGCCTGCTGATGATTGACGAACGCAATACAGTGCTGGACGAACTGCGCACGATTACGGCTTCGACGGTGACCGACGGCGAACTGCGCGGTTTTCTCGGTCGCTTTCTTTTCAGCGGCGATGACGTTTTCAAGCCTGTCTCCGTGCTGTCGGGCGGCGAGAAGGGAAGGCTCGCCCTAGCCAAATTGATTTACTCGCGCGTGAACGTGCTGGTCTTGGACGAACCGACCAACCACTTGGACATCGCTTCGTGCGAAGCGCTTGAGGACGCGCTGAACGATTATGACGGCACGATCATCACGGTCAGCCACGACCGCTATTTCCTTGACCGCATCGCTACCCAAATCCTCTTTTTCTCGCCCGACGGCGTAGAGGATTTTGACGGCGGCTACACCGAATTTTACGACGCCCACCACCGCACTAAACAACAGGAAGCCGAAGCCGCAAGAGCCGCTGCCGAAGCCCAACGCAAAGCCGAAGCTGCTGCCAAACAACCCGCCAAACCTGCCAAGAAAAACAAGTCCAGAGGCCCAACCGCTTTTGAAATCGAAACGCAAATCCACGCGACCGAAACGCAAATCAGCGAACTTTCGGCGTTGTTGGCGACCGAAGATGTCGCACGCGACAAAGAGCGTTTGTTTGCGCTCAGCAATCAATACACGCAGTTAGAAGAGACATTGCAGGAACTATATCAGCAGTGGGAAGACGCCCTGAGCCGAGCTGAGTAGTCGGGGGCTGATTGGGTGTGGATTTTTTACACAATATGCCACTGTTCAAAATACCAATTTGGCAAATATCACTTCTCGTTTTACACTCTCAAAGAAATCCCCCTATTTAAAATTATGAGGAGAAGCAGTGATGAAGAAAACCATTTTGTGTTTGTTCCTGGGTGCGATGGTGTTCAGCAATGCGTTTGCGCTGACGCAGGACGCAGGCGATAAAATGAAAGCCGGGGTGAAGAAGGTTGGGAAGGGCGCGAAGGAGATGGGACAGGCGACAGCAGAAGGCACGAAAAGCGCCGCCAAAACGGTTAAGCGAAAAACCGTGAAGGGCGCGAAAAAGACCAAGCACGTTGCGAAGAAAGGCGTGAAAAAAGTCGGTGAGGGAACTGAAAAAGCCGGTAAGGCGGTGAAAAAAGCTGGGAGCGGAAATTAGCCTGCGCCAGTTTGTCATAAACAAGAAAGGCGTCCGTTGTCAGCTTCGACAACGGACGCTTTTCTTGTTTGGGAAAGGACAAGGGGTTAAGGCCGTCCACCGCGCGGGCCACCACCCATCCCACCGCTAGGTCGTCCACCACCAAATCCACCGGGAGCGCCACCAAATCCCCCGTTTTGATTGCTTGGGCCTCCCATTCGCCCGCCACCAAAGCCACCAGGTTGCCCTTGGCTACCGCCCGCTTGTCCGCCTTGCGGGCCGCGCCCACCTTGTTGCCCGCCCATTTCGCCGGGACGACCGCCGTTGCTGCGATTGCCTACGGCCTGACGCTGTTCAGGTGTCAGGACGCCTTGCGCCTGTTCGCGCGAGTTCTGGCGGATCGTGTCAATCTGCGAACGCTTTTCGGCATCGGATAACGTTGAGTTGTTGCGGACGGCGTCAATCTGTTCGCGTTCCTGCTGCCGGATGGTTTGCAGTTGGCCTTTCTGTTCATCGGTCAGATTCGGGATGCGTGCCGGGCCGCCTTGGTTGCCGCGTTGGTTTTCGCCTTGCCGATTGCCGAGCGTCTGTTGTTGTTCGGGCGTCAGGACGCCTTGCGATTGTTGGCGCGCATTGTTGTGCAGGGCTTCAATTTGCTCGTGCTTTTCGGCGTCGGACAACGTTTGGTTATTGCGAACGGCTTGAATCTGTTGCTCGGTGTTGTCACGAATCGTTTTCAGACTGGCTTTTTGGTCGTCGGTCAAATCAATGCCGCGCAGGTCGGGCGGACGTTGTTCTGATGGTTGTTTGGGCGCGCGACCGCTTTGGGCCAGTAATGTTGCCGTGCAGAGAAGAATCATCGTCAAAGTCATCGTGATGCTTTTTTTCATAGTTGATCCTGCCTTTCTTTGTGTAATCGTTTGTGCTTGTCTTCCGAGTAAAACTTGCCAG
>JAXLQQ010000031.1:0-60919 GCA_046331525.1 Blastocatellia bacterium | reverse complement strand
ACACATCGCATTCGGCCACGACAATGCGTTTGCCGTCGCGGATCAACCGCGCCTCGGCGATCACGCGGCCCTCGACAATCGGCGAGAGGTAATTCACTTTCAATTCAATCGTTGTAAATTTCGCGCCCGGCTCCGACGTGCTGACAATTGCCAGCGCTACCGCCGTATCCACCAACGTAGCAATCGCGCCGCCGTGCATCACGCCTGCCAGTTGCCGATGTTTTTCCGTCACGTCCAGACTCATCCGCGCACGACCCGGTTCCAGCGCGTCAATCTCGATGCCGAGCAGTTGAGTAAAGTGATTATCGCGGTGCCGCAAACGGATTTTCTCGACAACTTCTGGGGTGATTTCCATGCCATCTGTCTTTCGTGCCAGTGCTGGTGAAGTAATGCGGTAGGCTACGGTTCCGTCTGCGGATTGTCAATTGCAGCTTTATGGTTTGCCTGTCGGCGCTTTGTACTTCTCTTTCGCCTCGGCCCACTTGAACGGTAACACGTCCGGCACGATGCTCACTTCAGTCGTAAATTTGTAGGGATACTTGCCGCCACTGTCATAAATCAGTTCCACAAAAAATGCAGTGTAGCCAGTTGACGGTTTCTCTACACGACCAATGTAAGTATTGCCATTCGTCGTTGTAAGCGGAGTGCTTGTGTACGCCTTGCCGATCACATCCAGGCGAAAATCGCGCGCCTTTGGATTTGTCGCCTGCCACAACAGAACTTCTTTTGGCTTGTCTACGACCTTGACGACAAGCGAGCCGTCCTTTTGTTTTGTCCAGGAGAATTTCGGACGCGCTTTGTTGTTCAGCACCGCTTGATAAAACGCGAGCAGGCTTTCGCGCGCATCGGAACCGGCCAAGTTATGTTTGGCATTTTCGACGTAACGCAGGTACTTTTCGCCTTCGAGTTGCCCAAAGTAGAACTGCGAATTGTCAGGCAGGAAAAACTGATCGCCCGAAGCGTTGACCAGATATTTCGGCATCCCTCTCAGTTGCGCGCGGTGGCGATAGTTGTACGGGTCTTCGATAGCCAGAACGGATTTGTATTCGGGCGTGCCAATTTTGTGCGGAAAGATTCCGTGATTGACGTAATCGTTCAGCGCCTCGGAGAAAAAGCCGTAGGCTTCAAAATGATGTTTCGTGATTTCTTCGGAATTCAGCGCGTCAATCACGGTCGGCATAATGGCAATCACGCGCTTGTCCACCGCCCCTACAAGCCACGTTGTCCAGCCACGTTTCGAGCCCCCGGAAACAACAAATTGTTCGACTTTGACTTTGCCGCCCGCATCGCTCGCCAGAAATTCCTGCATCGCATCCAGCGCTTTGACGCCGCTCTTAACCATTGCCAGCCGCACGAGCCATTCATCGTCTTTCGTCGAAAAATGCTTCACGCGAGAGTAGGCAATGAGGTCATCTTCCGAACGGCCTTTTGTAGGCGTGTCAGTAAAGTAGAGCGGTTGATTCGGCACTTGCAACAACTCGGCCACGACTGTCCCCGTTTCGAGGGCAAAGTCAGGCAAGCGCTCAGAAACAGTTTTGGGCGCAGCGTCTTTGTTGCTGCCGCCGCCGATGAAAAGCAAGCCCTTGTTCATCGTCACCTTGTCCGGTTTCACTATCGTCAGCCAATGTTTCCAGACGGGACGATCCACGTCTTTGGCGCTGCGCCACGATTGCGAAGTCAGTTCCAGCACATAGCCGGTGTAGCCCGTGCCAGGAAGGGTTGAGACGAGTTTCCAGCCATACGCCGGATCAGGCTTTTTCACGTACCGATCCAGCGCCGTTTCCTGCGCATAGGCAAAGCTGGTCAGGAATAGAATGCTGAAGAGATACCCAAATTTCAGTTTCATACACAACCTCATTTTGATGTACGCGAAGCGCTTGGGAGCGCACGCGGCTCGCGTGCTGAGTCGTGGAAGCGGATCCGCTACGAGAAAAGTTACGGCTTAGCAATTCTCAGCACGCGAGCCGCGTGCGCTCCCAGGCGCTTCGCGTATTAGGCAAACGGCCATTCTTTTTTGACTTTCGCTTGTCCAAAGTAGGCGGCAATGCCAAGCAGCATCAGCCCCAATCCCCACGCCACAATCTGTCGCTCGCTCGTCCCAAGAATGTAAAGCCAGCCAGCCAGCGCGATCAATGCGGGTAACGGATACAACCACATTTTGAAGGGCAATTTGATTTCGGGGCGATATTGGCGGATGACGATGACGGCAATGGCCTGCCCGACATCGCGGGCGATTTTTTCGATGATAATCAGCGCCGCGATCAGCGTGCCGAGGTCGAACCAGCAGGCCAGCGCGCCCGCTACGCCGATGAACACGAGTGAGAAATTCGGAAAGTTTTTCGTCGGATGCACGCGCGCGAAAGGCTGAAAAAAACGTCCCTCAACCGCCGCCGCAAATGGCACGCGCGAATAGCCAAGCAACAGCGCAAACAACGAAGCCGCCGTCGTCCACAAAATTAATAGCGTCATCACAACTGCCGCCGTGTCGCCATACAACCGCTGTATAAACGCGGCCACAATCGCTTCATTCGCCAGCGTGCCTTTCGTGACGGCCTCGCGCCACGGCACCACGCCGATGATCGTAAAGGTCATCACCAAATAAATCACCGCGACCGCCGCAATCGAGAGCAACACCGTGCGCGGGATGGTTTTGCTGGGATTTTTGACTTCGCCACCAAAGAAACACACGTTGTTATAACCGCCGTAATCGTACACGGCAAACAGCGTCGCGCCGCCTAATCCCGAAAAAAATCCCCACGTCATCTTGAACGCATCGGGCGGAAAATCGAGCGCTCGACTCGCTTGAAAATTCGTGAGTCCGGCGAACAACACCCAACCCACCGTCAACAGCACGACAATCCACAGCGCTACAGACAGTTTGCCAATCGAAGAGATTTCGCGGTACAGCAGCGCGGTGATTCCTAAACAAACCAGCGCCGCGATGACCTTGCCCTGCATTGGCGTCATCGCGGGCCAGAGGAATTTTGTGTAATTCGCAAAACCGACCGCGCCGCCCGCGAGCGAAAGCGGTGCCGAAATAATCGTTTGCCAGATGAACAAAAAACCCATCATCCGCCCTAACCGATTCACCCCATACGCCCGCTGCAAATACTGATACGAACCGCCCGTGCCCGGCATCGCAGCGCCGAGTTCCGCCCACACCAGGCCATCGCAAACGGCAATCAGCATCCCCAACACCCAACCAATCATCGCCTGCGGCCCGCCCATGGCAGCGAGAATGCCAGGAATAGTGATGAACGGCCCGATGCCAATCATTTCCAGCATGTTAGCAGCCGTGGATTGCAGCAGCCCCATGCTGCGAGTAAGTTGAGATTCGTTGTTTTGCTTCATTGAGATCAGCGAATGGCTGCGACGACGCGCTTGACGAATTCCGCTTCATTGCCCGCGTGCCAGCGCCAGACAACGACCAAATCCTGTTCCGGCAAAATCGTCACCGTATTGCTGCCCGCGCCGCGTGCGCCGTATGCCGTTGCAGGCAAGCCGGGATAGTTTTTGCCCTGCGTATTCAGCCAAAACAAGTAGCCGTAATCCGGCCCGTTCTTGCTCGGCGTAATCGCGGCTTTGACATACGCAGGCGGCAGCAGTTGTTGGCCGTTCCACCACTGCGCAACCACAGATAGCCAAACCGCGCCAAGTCCCAGGCATTGATCCACATCCCGCCGCCCCCAGCGCGTGCCGCCGCTGACGGAGGCCATCCGCTGGCCGTCAATGTCAACGCTGTTGTGATACGGCACCCATTTCCACGAATGCGACGCGCCGATGACGTTCATCACTCGTCGCGGAAGACATCGGGCAAGTGGCTTTTGAAAAGACGCAGCAGCGATAAGGCGAAGCGATTGATGCGCACGTCGTTGTATTCGTAAAACGTGCCGGGCGGCTGCAAGGCGCGCGGCTTGCGCTCGCCTGCGCCAAACGCAACCTTGCCTACAAAGTCGTGTTTTTTGCCCCACATCTCGCCTTCTCCCATTCCGACTCTTTGTTGCAAGTGCATCTGCCAGGTGATCGGTGCGTTTTGCGGCGAATCATAACCGCCGTCGCGGATGAGTTTGGCAACAGGATCGTTGAGATTCGTAATCTTGCCTGCGTACCGCAATCGCGGCCAGCGTGGAGAGCATACTTTTCGCGGCAGAGTAGGTCGGATCAACGGCTGTCGTTTCGCCGAACTCTGCGACGACATAGCCTTTGTAAATCACGACGCCGTTCGTGTGCGCGTTCTGTCGGAATCGAATCCAGCAAAGACCTGAACGTCTTTTCCTGATCGGAAAAATCTATCGCGCGTTCGGTTTCATAGTGACCGCGCGAATTTGATAGCGGCGTCTAATGCAGCGGCATCCATTCCCAATTCCGCAGGCGCTTTTTTCGCCCAGGTTCCGGCGGGCGGGAAATATTGTTTTGCTTGCGAGATGGATGACGCAGGCAGGCAAACCAGTGCAGTGAGGCAAAGCACCGCAGAGAGGAAGGCATTTTTCATAAGCGTTGATCGTTGGGGGAAAGCTTGATGGGGAGAAATGGGTGAAGCAAGTCGCATCGCTCCAACTTCTCCCATTCCTCCCATCATTCCCTAGAACAAGAACCGCAACGCAAACTGCACTTCCCGGTTCCCCTTGCCCCGTCAGCCCATTTGCCCCAAGCGTGGACGTGATCGAACCAAAGGCAGACGCTGTGCTGAAATTGTTTCCGCCGGTTGTCCAAAATGCGGCGTGTTCGTCAGGTTATTATAGAGTTCCGTGCGGAATTCAAGCCGTTTGCTTTCCGTAATCGCAAAGCTCTTGAACACCGAGAAATCGTAGTTCGTCAATCCTGGCCCCCGCACCGTATTCCGCCCCGCCGTGCCATACCGCGCGCGGGCGTCGCGGGCGGAGCGGCAATGCCGTCACGTCGAACCATTGCGTCCCATCCCCTGACCGCGTGCGAGATGCTCGGATAACGCAACTGGTCAGGTCGCTGCGCATTGCTCGGCTCAAGTTCAGTTGTGCGTTGCTTCATCGTCACGGCGAACGGGCGACCGGTATAACCAGAGAAATGCCGTTCAATTGCCAGCCGCCCAGCAACGTCGCCGCTACGCCGTTGTTCAGATAGCGATGGCCGCGACCGATGGGCAGTTCGTAGGTGTGGCTGAAACTGACAACGTGTTTGCGGTCAAAAATCCGACAACGCCTTGTTGAATTCCAGAATCAACGGATTGCCGAGGCCGCCGCCGTTGCTCGTGTAATCAATCGAACGCGAGAACGTATACGATCCCGCCAGCGCGAGGCCACTCGCAAACCGCTTTTGCACTGAGGTCTGAAAAGCGTTGTAGAACGAATCCACGCCAAACCCGCGCAGCGTCGTCGTCGCCGTACGTCCGAACTTCTGATTAAGCGGCACGCCCGCCAATCCTGCGCCCGGTTGCGACACCATCAATTGCTTGTTGAAGGGTTGATTGAAACCGCGATTGCCGATGTAGCTCATTTCTACGGTCATATGTTCGGCAACACTTCACGCTGTGCCGTCAGGTTAAAGCTGATAACCATCGGCAACGGATTATCCGCCGGAATCGCAAACAGCCCAATGTTTGGCGCGGGATTAATGATGCCGTTGGTCGGAATCGGAACGGCGTGAACGCGGGAATCGTTGTGAACGTGCCATCCGCTTTGAAATCGCTGGCCACACCAATCGTTTGATCAGCACCGATGGATAGTTCGTCGAAAGCGCCGCCCGTGAAGCCAAACCGCGCAGTGAAATAACTGACGCCCACGCCGCCACGAATCACATTGCGGTCGCGACTAAAGCGATAGGCAAAGCCCAGGCGCGGCGCAAAGTTGTTGTAATCCGTCTGACGCCTGCTGACAGTCCAATGCCGCCCACGCCCGCCACGAGCAGGTTGTTCGTGTCAGGATCGTAGTTCCCTTGCCCGCCTGCTAACCGTGACGTAGTTCGGCGTATAAATCTCGTACTGCAAACCGAGATTCAACGTCAGTTTCTTGTTCACCTGCCAGGTGTCCTGTCCGAAGAAAAGGCGTGCGTCGTACGATTCGTCGGCGTCGTCGTGAAAATCGCGCGGCCAATTTGATCCGGCAAGCCCAGCAGGAAGCTGGCAAAACCGTTCGCCAACAGGTTTGGCTGCGACGCACCGCCCTGCAACAGCGTTACGCCCGAATTGAACGCGAAGCGTCCGCGCGGGCCAAAACTGACGTGCCCTGAATCTGCAAACGATCTGCGCGAATGCGGCGAATGTCGGCCCCCCATTTGAACGTGTGATTGCCCGCCACTTTCGTCCAGTTATTGACGAAGTCAAAGATGTTGTCGGCGTTGATCGTCGGCATATTCGTGGACATGCCAATTTGCGGAAATCCTTCAATCGCAATAATCGCCAACCCACCGTGCGCAGGATCAGATTCGTTCGAGCCGTTGATACCAACCTGCTTGGAAATGTCTTTGTTGTTGCCCGGCCCTTGCGCGTTGATGAAATAGCGCGTGAAGCCAAAGCGCGCTTCTGTCGTCAACGCTGTGCTAAGCGTGTGCGTCGCGTTGAGCGTGACAACTTGATTGCGCCCCTTGCCCGCCGCCAGCGAATCATTGCTGCCAGTTGCCGTTGGCCCTGCCGCATCACCAAATAAGCCCGGATCGCTCATCAGCGATTGGAAGAAGTTGTACTTCACAAAGAAATTCGTCTTGTCGCTGAACTGATGATCCACGCACGTCAAACGAATTCGTATCGAGCGAAACGGAATCGCGGGCGCAAGGTAGTTATTACCGATGCCCGGCAGATTCGGCAGCGCAAGAACTTCATAATATTCAGCGCCACCGGGCTGATGACATTGGTTTGAATCTTGTTGCCCGTGAAAGCTGTGCGCTTCGTCGGATCAGTATTGCTGAGCGGATTCCAGATGACCGAGGTTATTGGCAGTGTGCTGAAATCCCATCGCGCCACGCTTGAGTCGGCACTGTCGTGATGATCGGCACGCGCCCGGATGCGTTGCCGCTGCCCCTGATAATCACCAAAGAAGAACGTGCGATTTTTGATAATCGGGCCGCCAAACGTACCGCCGAATTGATTCTTGATCGCGTTCGGAATGTGAATCTGTCCGGTTCGCTGCGCGATTCAATTGGAAGAAGTTGCGCGCTTTTGAAAGCGCTGTTATTGTGAAACTCAAACAGCGAGCCGTGAAACTGATTATTGCCGGGCGCGTTGTCACATTCACTACAGCACCGACCGCGCGTCCGAACTCGGCGTCATAGTTCGAGGTCGAAACGCTGAATTGTTGAATGGCTTCGGCAGGAGGAATTTGCACGACCACACCCAGCAGTGGTTCATTGTTATCTACGCCGTCAATCTGAAAGTTGTTGGCGGAGTTGGCTTGGCCATTGACCTGAAAAATCTGCGTGCCTTGCGGGTTGTCAAACACTCCGGTCGGATTCAAGCCCGGCGTGACGCCAGGTACAAGCAGGAGCAAGGACTGAAAATTGCGGCCATTGAGCGGCAGTTCGGCAATTTTTTTCGCCTCGAACGATTTGCTTAAATCTGCACTTTCCGCTTGCAGCAATGGCGAACCTGACGTGATGTTCGTCGTTTCACCGATATTGCTGACGCATCATCGTAGCATTCGCGCGCAAGGTGGAACCCGCGTTGAGTTCAATCCCTTCCCGCACTGATTTCTTGAAGCCCTGTTTTTCAATTTCGACTTTGTAAACGCCGGGCGCGAGGCGCGCCCATCACATGGCCGCCATCGGCATTGGTCACGGTAGTGCGAGCAATGCCAGTGTTGGTTTCGTGATGGTAACCTTCGCGCCCGCGACGGCAGCATTGTTAGAATCCAGTATCGTGCCGACTATCGAGCCGGTCACGGCTTGTCCCCAGGCCAGCGATGAACTGGAAGAGGAACAGAATTAGCAACGAGAAAACATGTTGCGAAGTGCGTTTCATACGATTTCCTCTTGTTTTGCTGGACGATCCCTCGTCCAGATTGCAATTAGCGTTTTGCTCGGCAAAACAAAACGTGCGTTTGTGTAATCAGTTCATCCCAGATAGATTTTGCGTAGATATGACCTGAGCTTCGATCAGACAATACGCTGATCAAAGCTCAGTCGCTCACGCCCCCGTACTGCATTTAATGTGGTCGCTTCTTCAAACTAATCAAATTCGCAAACAACCGATAGCCGCCCTGCACGCCCGCCGGCAATTGGCGATAGAACGCATAGCCCGCATAAACCCAGGTGCCTTTGCCGTATTCGGCGTACATCATTCCGCCTTTTTGCGGCGCTTGGCTGCGGTCGTTGCATTCGAGCAAGGGCTTATATTTCGCGTCCCACTCGCCCCACCATTTCGAGCCGCGTTCTTCGACCCAGTTATCAAAATCAGCGAGCGTGATTTTGTTCGGCCAGGCGAAGGCGGGATTGGTCGGATCAAGGATCGTGACTTTGGAATCTTCTTCGGAAACTTCTTCGGGATTGCGGCCCATCTTGTACGGATACGGGCCGTAAGCGACCTGATCGAATTCAGGCGTTTGATATTGCCAGATCACGTTGCCGCCGCGTTCGACGTATTCGAGCAGGCGTTTGTTATAGGCTTTCAAATCCTCGCGTACAGCAGAAGCACGGATGCCGATAACGATAGCGTCAAAGCCGTCTAGCGTCCCCTTCGCCAAATCGCTTTCGTTCAGCATCGTCACCTTGACGCCGATTTGTTCGAGCGCCTTCGGGACTTCATCGCCGACGCCCATTACATAGCCAACGTTCAGATTCGGCGCGACGTTCACTTCCACGCCACGCACGTCCATCGTGGCTGGATGATAGAGCGCACGCGGTTCGTTATCACGGTGCGCGATGACTTCGTAGCCTTCGCCGTATTCTTTGCCCGCGTATTCGGCCACCGCTTGCACTTTGTATTCCTGCCCCGCCGCCACGCGCGGCACGCGGATTTGAAAACTGAAATTTGCCAGCTCGCCCTCGTGCGTAAAACTAAACGGCGCTTCGGCGGGCATAGCCGTCCAGCCTGCGGGCAATTTCAATCGCACCTTGCCCGTCGCATTGCCTTTGACGTTATTCATTACGTTGACGCTGGCATTGAAGCTGGAATTCGTCGCCGCAATCGAAACCACGCCGACCTGCGGCGTCAGCGCTACACTCATCGCGGGCGCAACGGTCAAAAGTCGTCGCTGTTCGCCCCACGGACGATCAATGTAAACCGTCTGCACGGGCTGTGTCAGATAAAAGCGCGTGCCATTCGGCTAAAGTATCAAACAAACCAGCCTTACCGCTTCCGGCGGTGCGAAGGGCAGATGCAGGAATTCCGGTTTGTTGATTTGATAAATATGCTCGCGTAGGTGATTGGCGCGCGACCAGTAAGGCCGCGTGTATTCGGCGTTTTCCGGAACTCTGTGTCAAACTGCGCCCGCAACCGCGAGTTGTTCACGGGCAAGTTGCCGTCAGGCAATTTGGCATTTACGCTCCAGCCCTTTGGCGTTTGCACTATGTTTCAGCGCGCCTGAACGAAACAGGGTTGTGATTGACAACGCTCATCGTGACGGAAAACTTTTGTCCTGAATCGCTACATTGAACGTCTCGCGCGGCCCGGCCAAATCCGCCGCCGCGTCCGCCTTAAGGACGGAGGCGGATCAACTAAAACTTCCATTGCCAGGCCCAGCGCCTTGTTCATCGCGTCATTGAATTCGCGCTCTTTGTTGCCGAGCAGGAACGATAGCTGATCTTTGTTAATAGCTTGAATGGACGAGGCTTTGATTTTGCCTTGCGCAACGCTTGCGCCGCTTTTCGTCCGGCGGCTAAATCCGACGCTGTCAGCCACGGTTGGCGCGCTTTCTTGAGCGCGGCTTCTGATACTGCTGTTGATGGCATTCAATTCGGCTTTTGATGTCAGTCGAACCCGCGAGCTTCGCCATCCCCAAAATCGTCGTGTCCAGTCCTTCAAAATGCTTTCCTCGGTTTCTTTCTTGCCGACCAGACTTTCTTCCAGCCACCACGAAGAAATAGCAGAGCCGGGTGCGGGCCAAGCTGCTGCCGCCGTTTTGCGAGCGTTGAAAGCCGAGGCCGTAGCGCGAGATTTGCACGTACGAACGGCCAAGTAGCGGGTCATAGGTGCCGACATCCACTTTGACCGTCACTTGATCGTTACCGCCGCCGCGCCCAAAGCCACCGACGCTGCGATAGAGTTTTGACCTGCCAGGGACGCAAAGCCTTCGGCAAAATGTTCGGGAAACATCTTCGGGTCAGCCGCTGCCTTGAAAACCTCGGCACTCATCAGTCCGGCAGCTTTGGTATTGCCCGTCGCGCGGTTTGCCGTGAAAGCGCGAGATGATGACATCGGGGCGATATTTACGCACCGCATGCACGACATCTTTCAGCACCACGTCTTCGTCTCCACGCTCCAGCGTCTCATCCATCCGTTTGGAAAAACCGAAGTCGGTGACGCGCGTGAACATCTGATCTACGCCGTAGTAGCGCCCGGCAGCGAGCAGTTCTTCGGTGCGCAAAATGCCGAGCTGGTCATACAGCTCCGCGCCCACCACATTCGCGCCACCTTCGCCGCGATTGAGCGTGAGCAAACCGGTGCGAATGCCTTCGTGTCGCGTCAGCCAGGTAAGCATCGCACCGTCCTCGTCATCCGGGTGTGCGGTCGTGTGCAATACCGTGGCCGTCGAACGCAAGCGCAGCAATGATTGATAGGCCGCCGCCGCGCCCGTGTTTTCGCGCACTTCCTGCACCTGTGAAAAACTGGAAAAGGTCAGGCCGGTGAAAACGAGACAAAGGACAAAGAATGTACAGACAATCTGTCGAACCATTGGCTTCCTCCGTAGCGAACCGTAAGATGGTTGTCTCTAAACAAGAAACCACAGCAAAAAAGTACAGCAAACATCTTGTTTGCTGATTTTTTAGCAGCAAACAAGATCGCTACCCAATGCTGACTTAAAATTTCGTTTTTGGTGTCGTCATCTTAGAGAACGGGCGCGATTTCAGCAAGGTTTCAAAACCTTGTCGCGCACAAACACTTTGCAGGTGCCATTCTGAAATCATCGCAACCTCGGTGGACGATGCCGCAAGCCGAAGCGCGCTGGATCTGCCGAATTGATTTCCATTTTGCCGTCGGCGGACTAACACCGTCGTTGCGATTGACACGCGAGGTTTTGCAGCACGTCAGGCTTCCCGTGCGCGTGATGTTGCGCGAAAGTGAAAATTTCTGCGTCCATCAGGTCATTGAGCAAGAGCGGCTTTGCCAGATTGCACAGCAATTGGCGATGTTGCCTTATTGGAGGAATCGTCTGCGGGTTTCTGCAAAGCGAGGCAATTGATCATGCATTATTACAGCGCGTGCTGGCTGCCGCCGCTCCGTTACCTGTCACGTTTCATCGCGCGTTTGAAGAACTTAGCGATCCGCGCGCGGCAATTCGTGAACTCCAACAATATCCCCAAATTGATACGATTCTGACCAGCGGAGGCCAAGGCACAGTGCTGGAAAAAATTGCTTGCCTCGACCGTTGCGAGCGCACGGCGTCGCCAGCGATTACGATCCTGGCGGGCGGTGGGATGACGGGCGAGATGATGCAAAAGCTGCGGCGTCATACGCAACTCACGGCCTTTCATTTCGGCACCTTCGTACGCGAACCGCAAACCATCAACGGTCAGGTCAGCGCCGCACGAGTGCGCACGGTCAGGCAATTGCTGTCCCAGGGCTGACCAATCCAAAAATCAAGCATGCAGCGCGCCTCAACTGCTGGGCTTTCGCCAGGTGCCCGGCAGGAAACTGAGCCCCACGACGATCCACACCAACATCCGCGCCTTGCGCAAAATCGCCAGCGTAACGCCCACGCCCGCGCCCAGACGCAACGCTTCTGTAAGCAATCCGGTGCCTGCTTCATCCACGCCAATCATCGCAGGCACAAACGCAAACACGATGTTGAGGATGCGATTGACCGCTTCTAACGCAAAAGCCACTAGAAATGTCGAGGGAATGCCGATCAAGTGAAGCGTTAGGTATACCTCGACCACGCCCGCAAGATGAAAGAGCAAATCACAACCTGCCACCAGGAAAAAATCGCCGCGCCTTCGCCCGTAAAAATCCAGGACGTAGCTTTCCAATTCCCGCAAACGCGGCAGCCAACGGGCGAGGCGCGGGATAAAATTTGCCGCCTGCGCAAACAACCACGAAACCAATCGCCAACGCCGCGCCAGCCCCAGCAGTAAGCCCAACAACGCCAGCCCTACAATTGCCAGCGCCCACCCACCCGCCACGCGCAAATTACCCGCTACAGCAAAGACCAACAACAACGTCAGCACGCCCGTCAGCACCAGGAAACCACTGGAAAGCGCGTAGATTAAATTCTCCACGGCGAGCGAAGATGCCAGCGCCGCCACGCCGACCCGGTCGCGCAATTGCGCAATCTTAATCGGCTCGCCCAACACCGGCCCCGCCGCTGTCAAATCGGCTATTGCCTCGCCCGCCAGTCGCGCCCGCAACACCGCCACTAAGCCAACACTGCGCGCGTCGTCGCTCATACAACGCAACCACGCATACGCTCGCACAACGTGCCGCAAGCCGGAAAACACAAGCAACCACAAAAAGCCCGCCCCTAACGCCCGCACGCGCGCCACAATTTCCGCCGTTCCCGTTTGTTTGAGGAGGTAAAGAAAAAGCCCCAGCCCAACCACAAGCGAGAGCAAGCTAAGTAGGCGAGACTTCATCAAGATTGGATTAGAGATTAGAAAATTGAAGGTTGAAAATTAAAGGTTGAAAGTTGGAAATGAAAGGCATCTCAAATTTCCAATCTCCAATCGCTATTCGTAGCTCAACGCTTCGACCGGGTCCTGGCTCGCTGCGCGCAAGGCGGGATATAACGCGCCGAGCAGACCGCTCAACAAACCGGCGAGAATGGCTGCCGCAATGTATTTCGGCTCCATTTCAATCTTGAGCCCTTTGCTCGTCAGCAACCAGCGCGCGAGAAAGGCGATGCCCAGGCCCAGCGCGACACCGAGGCCGCTGATGAACAGCGCTTCTTTCTCAAACACCCAAGCAATCGTGGCCTTTGACGCGCCCAGCGATTTCATAATACCGATTTGGCGCGTGCGTTCGGTGACGCTCGTGTACATCGTCAGAAGAATCACGAGAATGCTGATGAAAGCGGCGAGCGCGGCCACCAGATTCAGGAACACGTTGAACGCCGAAAAGCCGTTGGCAAACAGTTCCGGCAAGTCGCGTGTGAAGAGGATTTGAAATTTGTCGGGAAACGTTTCGTCAATGCGTCTGGCCACGGCGTCCTGCGCTTCGGGGCTTTGGCATTTCACCAGAATCATGGAGCATTTGTCCTGCGCGTTCAGCCCTTCCTGCATGGTGGCGAGCGGAATCTTAATGCGCGCGCCCGCTTCGGGCGTGTAGACGCCGATGATTTTGAATTTGCGATCCATCGTTTCAATGAAATCACCTATCTTGTGCGTCTTTTTCGCTCCTTCGACTTCATCCACAATCGCCACGTCACCAGTCGGCGGTAACGCCTCGCCCTTTACAACGCGAATCTGACTGACGGAGCTGTAGCTCGCAAAATCAATGCCGTCCACTTGCCGGATGCCGAGGCCCGCATCTCCCTTTAACTCCATATTCTGCGCTACGCCCGTTACCGCAGCCACGCCGGGAATTTTGCGGATGTCCTCGACCAGCGAAACCGGCAACGTCGCAGATTTGGAAGTCGGTGACAGGCTATTCTGCCCGCGTTCACCAAGCAGGATTTCCGCGCCGATATTCGCATCTCGCTCGCCCCGTTCGCGCAGCATTCCGCGCACTAACCCCACGGTCAGCACTACAAGAATTACGCCGACGGCCACTCCTACGACGCTCGCCGCCGTGCGTCCCGGATGATGCGTTAAATTGGAAACGACTAGATTGTTCATAGATAGTGGTCAGTGGTCGGTGGTCGGAAGTCAGCGCAATGCCTGCCACGGGCAACTGGCCCCGATCACCGTTTTTGCCCCCAATTGATAGCCATAATCCCACCCATAAATTCGTGATAGCCGCAATGAACAAAGCCCGCTTCTGTAAGCATCGTTTGCACGCCGCGTTGGCCGGGATAGCGTTTGAGCGTTTCGGGAATGTAGCGATAGGTGTCGGCATCGCCGTGCAGCAACAGCCCGGTCAGCGAACCGACAATGGTCAAATATTGCAAATACGCCCAGCCGTACAGTTTGTTATCAGGATGTCCAAAATCGAGCGAATAGAGTTTGCCGCCCGGTTTCAGCACGCGCTTGATTTCCTGTAACGCCCCGCGCAGGTTCGGCACATTGCGCAGCGCATAACCACCTGTTACGGCATCGAACGAGTTATCAGGAAACGGTAGCTGCATAATATCGGCGCGCGTGTAACTAACGTTGCGAATGTTTTGTCCTTGTCGTTTGGCTTCGGCAATTTGCAGCATGCCGTGCGTGATGTCGAGTCCAATCGCCTGTCCTGACGGCAACTTCTCGCCCTCGGCAAACGTGATGTCGCCCGTGCCGCATGCCAAATCCAAAACCGTTTCATCGCCGCGCAGTTGCATCATTTCGATTAACTTCCGCTTCCAGCCTTTATCCATGCCGTAGGACAAAAACACGGTGATGAAATCATAGCGATGGTAAATTTTGTCAAAGATGTACGCGGTGTAGCGTTTCTTCTTTTCTTCGGTTGCGAGGTTTTCAATCAGGCGGGGTTTAGCTAGGGCTGGCATAAAAATAGGTGATTATCTTCGATTGATTTCTTGCAATAGTAGTTCGGCTTTTTCGGAATTGTTGATTTGCTTCAACGCTTGATACTCCTGCATTGCAGCTTCTCGATTTCCTGAGCGAAGGTAAGCAATCCCTAAGCCGTAATGAGAAGGCGGGACAAATGGCCCGTCTTCAGCTCCCATACATTTTTTGAAAACGTCCACAGCATCTTGCCATCGCTGCTGCGCCAGATGAACTTCTCCTAGAGAATAGAGCGAAACAACATGATCGGGTTTGAGTGCCAGGCCTTCCTTTAAGGCTTTTTCCGCTTCGTTGTAATCGCCTTTATAAAACAGCACGGTGCCGAGCATTGACCGGACATTGAACATCCCCTTTTCCAACGCGGCAACCTTGCGAAAATAATTGATCGCCTCGTCATACTTGTGCGTTACAGCGGCAGTCATCCCCAGACACATCAGGGCGTTCTCGTAAAGCATATCCTGCTCGCCGCTCTGCTCGGCTTTAAGTTCCGCAAGTCGAAGGTCGCGAGCAGTGGCGCAGGATTTTTCCGCCGGAGCGAATTGCTGCGTTTGGTGCTGCACCATGCCAAGTTCGTAATACGCCCAGGCATATTTTGGCTCCAACCGAATCGCATCTTTGAAGGCAGTAATGGCGGCGTTGTACTGCGAGTCCTTCGCCAACTTCTTCCCATTCTCAAACCGACGCTCAGCAGGTGAAAGAGCGGGTGTTTTCTGAGGTGCGGATAGAGGCGGTTCATCAGTGAGAATAAAATTAAAATTTATCGTCCCGCTGACCTCTTCCTTTCGTGCCGGATCAGGGTCAAACGTCCATTTGAGGGCTGCCGCTCTGGAAATTTCCCGTAGCAAAGGATGGCCTTCTACCGCTTCAGCAGACATGACTCTGCCTTGCCGATCCACTTTAACTGCCACTTTCACCAGCCCCCCAGCACGAGCAGCTTTGGCGATAGCTGGATAAGGAGGTTCGACTTTATGGACAGTATTGCAAGTAATCATTACGCTGGTTTTGACCACTGGTGCAGCAGCATTCGTTTGCGTTGCCCATCCAGAGACACGACCAGGCAACCAGACCATCCAGATCACCACAGCGAATTGTCCAATGAGCCGAATATTCATATCAGGCAAGCGCCTTTTCAATCACGCCTGCAACGGCTTGCAACGCGGCGTCCAGCTTGTCCGACTCGACGCCGCCCTCTGCCAAATCGGGTTTGCCGCCGCCGCGTGCACCGGGCAGTTCGCGGATGATTTTGCCCGCCTGCACTTTCTTCGTTGCATCGTCCGAGACCATCACGAGCAACGAAGCTTTGCCGTCCACGACATCGCCAATGACGACCACACCGGGCGCGATTTTGCGGGTGAGCGAATCGGCCAATTGCCGCCGCCCTTCTTTGCCGAGGTCTTCGACTTTGCGCACGAGGATTTTCAGGCCACCGACTTCCGTGATCTGGTCTTCGCTGCCGCCGCCGCCGTGCGCGAGTTTGAGTTTCAGGCGTTCGATTTCTTTTTGCTGCTGACGAATCTGGTCTTGTAACTTCTCGACGGTTTCGGGCAATTGCTTCGGTTGCGCGTTCAGGCGTGAAGCCGTTTGCGTGAGCAGTTTTTCGGTTTCCTGAAACAGCGAAAAGGCACCGCGCCCCGTTACTGCACGAATGCGGCGAGTGCCGGAAGCAATAGCTTCATCGCTCAAAATCTTGAACGAGCCGATGTCGCCCGTTGCACGGACGTGCGTGCCGCCGCAGAGTTCCTTCGAGAAAATGCCTTCGGCTCCGTTGACCGTCAGCACGCGCACTTTCTCGCCGTACTTCTCGCCGAACAGCGCCATCGCGCCCGAACGCATTGCCTCCTCAATTGCCAGCACATCGGTTTGCACCGTTTCATTGCGCAGGATGTGAAAGTTGACGAGGTTTTCGATCTCTTCGATTTCGCCCGCCGTCAGCGGTTGATAATGCGCAAAATCGAAGCGCAAATAATCCGGCGCGACAATCGAACCCGCCTGTTTGACGTGCGTGCCCAATACTTCGCGCAACGCCGCGTGCATCAAATGCGTCGCCGTATGATTGCGCCGCGTCGCATCGCGTTTCTCCACATCTACGGAGGCGAGAACGGTATCGCCGACGTTCAGACTTCCCCGCTCAACCGTAACTTTATGCACACGCACATCCTGCACGGGCGTCACCGTGTCGTGCACCGTCGCCTGCACACTGTCAGAACTGAACGAGCCGACATCGCCAATCTGTCCGCCGCTTTCGGCATAAAACGGCGACTGATCCAACACGACCTCGCCCTCGTCGCCTGTATTCAAGCTTCTGACGCTGGTATCGCCTTTGATGAGCGCGAGGACTTTTGCCCCTTCGACGCGCGTGGCTTCGTAGCCTTTGAATTCTGTCGAACATCGCCGCGACTTTGCAATGAGGCGTAAACGGGATTCGACTTCTTCGCCTCGCCGCCGTGTTTTTCGGCGTTGCTTTGTTGCAGCACTTGCAGCGCGTCTTCGATCTGTGCGCGGTATTCGCCTTCGCCCAGCGCCTCAATGTCCTTGTAGCCGCGCTGCGACAGCACGACATACATTAGGTCAATCGGCGTTCCATAGGTGTCGTACAGCCGTGCCTGTTCGATGATCGGGATTTCGGCATTGCCATTTTGCTGATGCGTGGCGACAAGTTCATCCAGCTTCTTCAAACCAACGGTCAGCGTCGTGCCGAAGCGTTGCTCTTCCAAACGCACCATTTTTTCGATGTAGCCGCGTTGCACATCAAGTTCGGGATACGCTTCTTTCATGAAATTCACGACGAAGTTGCAGACCTTGAAGAAGAATTCATCCTTGAAACCTAGATTCTCGCGTCCGTTATAAATCGCGCGCCGCATAATTTTGCGCAACACGTAATTGCGGCCTTCGTTGCCGGGCAAGATGCCGTCCGCAATCGAAAATGCCGTCGCCCGCGCGTGATCCGCAATGACGCGCATGGCAAAACCTGTTTGCGATTCGTAGCTGTAATCCTTGCTACAAAGTTGCGCCGTGAAATCAATGATCGGCTTAATCAGATCGGTGTCGTAGTTGGAATACACGCCCTGCAACACGGCGGTAACGCGCTCCAGTCCCATCCCCGTGTCCACCGAAGGCGCGGGCAGCGGATCAAGTTTGTATTGGCCCGGCGCGACTTCGCTGCGGTTGTATTGCATAAACACGAGGTTCCAGATTTCCATCGTGTCATCGCCGGTGCCGTTGACGTATTCGGCTTTGTTGAAATTCGGGTCTTCGGGGTGTTCGCCGCGATAGTAATGGATTTCGGAACACGGCCCGCACGGCCCCGTTTCGCCCATTTGCCAGAAGTTGTCTTTGCGACCAAAGCGCAGCACACGCTCACGCGGCGCGCCCGCTTTCACCCACAACTCTTCGGCTTCAACGTCTGCGCCGACCTCCGCATCGCCTTCAAAAACGGAAAACCAGAGGCGTTGCGGATCGAGTTTCAATTCGTCCACGAGCAGTTCCCACGCGAATTTGATGGCGTCTTCCTTGAAGTAATCGCCGAACGAAAAATTGCCGAGCATTTCAAAAAACGTGTGATGCCGCGCGGTCTTGCCGACTTCGTCAAGGTCGTTGTGTTTGCCGCCCGCGCGCACGCATTTTTGCGAAGTCGTCGCGCGTTTGTAGTCGCGTTTTTCCGCGCCGAGAAACACGTCTTTGAATTGATTCATCCCGGCATTGGCAAAGAGCAAGGTCGGGTCATTGGCAGGCAGGAGCGGCGAAGAACTGACGATCCGGTGCCGCTCTCGCTCAAAGTATTTCAGGAAGATGTTACGAATCTCGTGTCCAGTTAGCATGTTGGTGAAAGCCTTTATTCATCGGGGCAAAGGGTTGTGATTACGAAAAAAGTAAGGGTACGGTGCGAGGTGGGCTTTGTCAATTTTGGCGACTGGTAAATGGGACGCAGAGGAACGCAGATGCAGGGCAATCGTGATGGTAGGTGATGGCAGCGAATAGCTTTACAAGGAGCGGGCGCTGTGCTGAGGTAAGTCGTTATGACAACGACCACGACTCTTTCCCTGCACCGGTCGCGGCCCCCAGCGACCTCTTTGCCCATTTTGCGGATTTGCCCGATCCCCGCAAACGCCCGCACGAATGTGACCATTTGTTAATTGACATTATTAGTATTGCGATTCTGGCCGTGATTTGTGGTGCCGATGAAATCACGGCGCTGGAAACGTTTGGGCAAGCACGCCAGGAGTGGTTACAAACTTTCCTGGCCTTGCCGCACGGCATTCCGTCGCACGATACGTTCGGGCGGGTGCTGGCACGTTTGTCGCCCCGGGAGTTCGAGCGGTGTTTTCGCCGTTGGGTGGCGAGTATCGCGCGGTTGACAGCAGGCGAAGTGGTCGCCATTGACGGCAAGACGCTGCGCCGTTCGCACACGCGCGGGCAAGGGCAAGGGCCGTTGGCACTGGTGAGTGCCTGGGCGCAGGCCAATCGCTTGACCTTGGGGCAGTACCAGGTGGCAGCGGACTCCAATGAGATCACGGCGGTGCCGGAATTATTACGGCTCTTAGCACTCAAAGGCTGTATTGTGACGGTGGATGCACTGAATACCCAGAAAGACACGGCGGCGGCGATTCGCGCGCAGGGAGCGGATTATGTGCTGGCACTGAAGGCCAATCACGGCTTGTTGTATCAAGCCGTGCAAGACTTATGCACGGCGGTCGAGGAGAACCGCACTGCGCACCTGCCCTTTGCCACGCACCAGACGTTAGATGGCGAACACGGACGGATTGAAACGCGGCGCTATCTGAGTGTCGCCGCCCCGGACTACTTGCCGGGCTTTGCCGAATGGCAGGAATTGGTGAGTGTCGGCAAGGTGGAAGCGACGCGCGAGGTGGGGGAGAAGGTGAGTGTCGAGACGCGCTATTATTTGACGAGCCTGGCGGTGGATGCGCCGCGCCTGGCATGCCGTGCGCGGGCATTGGAGTGTCGAGAACAGTTGTCACTGGGTGTTGGATGTGGTGTTTGGCGAAGATCACTGTCGCGTCCGCACCGGGCACGCCGCCGAAAACTTCGCGTTGCTGCGCCGCTTAGCGAATAGTTTGTTGCAACAAGAAGACGGCCAAAGTGGGTATTGCCAACAAACGGTTCAAGGCGGCGCTGGATCAGCGCTACTTGCTCAAGGTGCTGAATCCGCCCTCTTCTCAATAGTTACCATGCGATTGCCCTGAACGCAGATGCAGCAGATTTACGCTGGAGTGAGGTACTGCAAGCATCTTGTTTGCAGCGAAGTGTAGCGCCCTACGCGCGCTGCTGCAAACAAGATGCTTGCAGTACTGAATAGCACACCGCTATCCCCAGCGTAAATCTGCTGCATCTGCGTTCCTCTGCGTCCTATTTGATTTCCTCTCTCAAGGTGCAATCTGAATTTTGACAGCATTGCTTGCCTGCCCATCCACTTTCAGCCGCACGGTCACTTCGCCTTTGCCGCGCAACGATTTCGGCAGGAGGACGTTGATTTGATCGACGCCCGCGAAAAAGCCCGCGGCCCGGCGTACTCAACGCTCAGCGGCTGTCCGTCAATCTCGCAACTGACGTTTTTGACCCGCTGCGCAGGCGCGTACCGATGCCGTAGAGCAATAAGTAAACCTGCTCATCGCTCGCGCTTAAATCAATCGGACGCGCCACGATTTTCCCCGTCCCGTCGCGTCCGGCCACGTCTTCGTAGCTTTGCTGCCCATTGGCTTTGATGCGCTGAATATTGGCGGCGGCCAGACCGCTGCCCGAAGCGTCGGCGGCAAACAAGGCGGGCGCGACTTTGCTGACGGTGAAGGTGCCGGAGGAACCAAACCATTCGCGCGGTACAGTTCGATGCGCATTTCGCCCGGCGGCAGCAGGTCGGGCAGAAGCAAATTCACTTGCAGCGGGGAAACATAAAACGGCGCGGGAAAGTAAAGCCGCTCCTGTTGATCATAGACCCGCGCCCAGGCATCGGACAAACTGTCCGGCAACGGCAATGACGTAGCGCCGATGGAAGCAGCCGCCAACTGTTCGCCGAACACAGAAATAATTCCTTGTTGCCCGATGCGTGGCGAGTAATCCGCGCCGGACACGATGGCCAGATTGCCTGCGCCCTGCACGACCGGAACTTTCAGGCCGGAGACTTCGATTTCGCCGCGTCGGAGCGGCCCCGTGTTTTTTCTCCAGAATAATATTCACATAACTATCGCGCGTGCTGTCCAGCTTCAGCCAGGTGAGGCTGCTTTTGACGACCAGCGGGCAACCAGAGCCGGTTTGAAAAACCAGCGTATGATACCCGCCTGCCGCTTTGGCATACGCCGCATCCATCTGAGTCCCGCTCCAATCTATCAATTGCAGGAAGGAACAGGGCGCATCCTGATAGACTTCAAAGCGCCGCCCCGCGATGGTTACGTAACCGGAACGCGAGCGCCCCACATTTGGAGCCGCCTGCACGGTAATCGGCTGATTGCCCGTGCCGGTCGCACCGCTCGGAAACGAAATCCAATTCACATCACTGCTCGCCGTCCAGGGACAGGAAGCGGTCGCGGCGAGATTCACGACAAAGCTGCTGCCTTCCGGTTTCACCGCTGTAAACTGCCGGTCAATCTGAAACACACAATTCGCGCCGCCCAGCGCCTCGATGAGAAAACCGTAGGCTGCCGCCGAGGCAACCAGCGCATTGCGGGTGCTGATTTCAACGGCATACATGCCATCCGACGGCAAATCCCACAACTGGTTTCGGGGACGCGCAGGGTCTTCGGCACCGGCGGGAAAGGTGTCCCGTCAACGATCAGCAGGCCGCTGGGCGCATAGACGCGAAACGCCATCGCTTCATTCGGCGAGGTCAGCGTAAAGGCGACTTGTTGCCCGGCATAGCCGCGAAAGTTGTACCGCTTCACATAAAAGCCTGCGTCCGTGGTCGGGCAATCGCTGCCGGCAATGGTGCCGCTGACGCTTTGGCCGATGGTGAGCGGCAACGGCGGGCAAACTTTGTCGTACGACTCCTGTACAATTGTGTGCGACTGGTTGCCAAAGGTGATCGTGGCTTGTCGCTGGTTGGCGGATTTGTTTTCCTGCAATTGATATTGAATCACACGCTCGTTCGTGCGGTCGCCCCATTCGTACGCATTCGGGAACGTCACCCACTCCGGCCAGTTGTAATCCAGTTCCCAGGTGCAGGTCGGTGCCGCCAGTTGTTTGATTTGCACCGAACCGGTTTGCCGCAGTCCGCTGTACGTCTTGGTGGCGGGCGTCACCTGCAATTGATTCACGCCCCGGCAGAAAGCCGCCTGCTCAACCGGAATCTGGTGCCCGGCAATATCTATCAACCCACGGCGCGTGCGGGCGTCGTTGTTGTACGGCAGCTCAAAGCGAATCGTCCCTTGATTGTTGTAGAGGTTGGCGGAGAGGTAATTGTACGATGGGCTAAAGTTCGTGCCTAACCACGTCGTGTTGCTGAGCATTGCACTGACGAAGGAATCCACTTTGCACGTCGCATCTGTCGTCACTTCGATTTCAAACCAGCGCGTATTGATGGCGCCCTGCGAAACGCCATCGGCGGCGTATTTCACGTAATTCCCTTTCGCCTGCCAGGTGCAACCTTTGTCCAGCGTCAGCGTGAATGCGCCCGTGTCAGAATCATCGAACGAACTGACCTCAATCGTGTACGTTCCCGCGCGTCGCACGCCGATCATTTGCGAGTACGGAATGCTGGGGATGCGTGCATTGGTGGACGGAAAATATTCGTCATCGTTCTCATACACTACTTCGCCGTTCGGGCCGAGCAAGGTCAGGTACGCATCAAAAATACTCGACTTCAACGACACCGCAAAAAGTTGACCGGGCTGGGCGTCAAACGTGTAGCGCACCGAATACGAGCGCGGATTGGCGCTGGCCGTGCAGGGCGTGCTTTCCAAAGTGCCTGTCACAGTTTGCCCGAAGGCAATTGCCTGGGCGGGCGCACAGGTTTCGCTCGTGCCGCGCTGTGTGATCCTGAGCGGAATGCCAGCAATAAAAAGAATGCCAAAGCGTTTGCTGGCCGATGGATTCGGGTCAACTGTGTAACTGACCGCGCCATCGCCCTGTCCCTGATTCGTTTGCACTTTGATCCAATCTACCGTACTGCGCGCTGTCCACACACACGCCCCGATTTCATTGGCGAACACGTCCACTTTGGCGGTTGTTCCGGCGCTGGCGACGAGTTGTTTTTTGTACGAGAGCGAATGCGGGCAGCCCTCGCCCGTCAGATAGCCGCCGATGGCTTCAAACGCCACGTCAAAGCGTCCGTAATAATCCGGCGCTTTCGGCAACGCGCAGGAAGATTCGCCGCCGTACAATTGCCCGATCAATTTCGGATCAGACGCTGGCCCGACCCACAATCCGCCGCCCGAAGAACCGGGTTCCGTGATGCCCGAATTCCAGGTGACCTGATGAAAATATTCGCACAGCTCGGCAGGTATGTCGGAGGGACAGGAAGAAACCTGCGTCGCGCCGAACGAGATGCGTTTGTAATCGCCATCGGGGTGATGAATGCTCGTAACCGCTGTGGCGGGCGCAGGCTTCTCGGTCGTCCAGCCGGAAAAGCGCACGCCTGTCGGCACCGGGCTGCTGAGCTTCAGCAAGGTAAAATCGTTGACCTCTGACGTTTCCAGCAATTGCGCGCCGTAGTTGCTGTTGTACGACGAAGGCGTGCCAAAATCATAATTCCAATAAAACCGCGTGCCGCGCGCGGTTTCGGCTTTGCTGATGCAATGATTTGCGGTCAGGAAATACGGCGTCCCGCTATTTTTCGTGTCGTTCAGCAGCACGCCGGAACAGACGTATTCACCATCCGGCTCACGGAATTCAATCAACGCGACGGACTTGGCGGTTTCGGCCCACTCGGCAGGCACATCCCGGTTACAACCCGCTGCCGCTTCGGTCTGTGCCGCCGCCGCTTGCGGTGCGCGGAAGATGTAAATCGTTTGGTCAAGCTCGACGCGCGGCGCGGCAGCAAGGCTCGCCTGTGCGGGCAGATAAATTTCGACAACGGCTTCACTGCCCGTAATCGGCGGCGTCCAGACATCTGATCCGCTGCGGTACGGCCCGTAAAATTCTGCCGGATTGTTCGCCGCATAGACGAACAAACGCGCTTCGTCAGGCAGTTGCACGCGCGCAAAATGCAGGCGCTGTTGCACAGCCCCCTCGCTCGCCAAACGCAGGGCTCGCACTTCCCCATCAGTTACCGCCAGTGCGGTGCTTTGCGCCCAAACATCCAGGGGCGGCGTGAGCGTTTGCGTGACGCCGACCCGAAATTTCTTGCTCGCGTCTGGTTGCTGTCGTGCTTCGGCAGAGGGCACAGGCAGGCGTTGCTGCTTCAGGTGGTTGATCTTGTAGGCAGCGGAACGATGAATTTGCGGCGCTTCGCCCTGTGCGGCGCGTTTGGCCAGCGGAATCGTGGTTTCCGGCTGTGCTGCCTTTGGCTTCGTCCATCCCGAAACCGAGATTTGCGCCCGCAGCGGCGTAACCAGAAAGCAAACAAGAAAAAGACCGGCGAGGAGTGCAGCAAAACTGTGATGAGGTTTCATAACAAAATTCCGTGGGGCGGTGAGGCACGATTACGGCAGGGGGTCGTGACGTTAAATGGCGCGGGCAGCATAGCATCGCCGAATTTTCCCGCCAAGCGGATTTTCGGCAAGCGGGGTGCGCAGGGCGGGGCTTGTGGCAATGTCAGCCAATTGATTACAATACGCCTCGTGTATTGGAAATAGATTGAGCGTTGAAAGCCAGATGACTTTCCGCTGGAAATCAGATGAACGGAACCGCCCGCCAACCTGTCACCCTACGCCCGCTTTTACGGCTCCCACAACCATCAACGAAGGAACCTCTATGAGCAATCAGAACATCAGTTTTTATGAAAACGTCAACCGCTATTTCGATCAGGCCGCCGCGTACACGGGGCATCCGCAAGCATTGCTGGAACACGTCAAGCAATGCAATTGCACCTACCGCGTCGAATTCCCGCTGCGCCACGATGACGGCACGATTGAAATCATTTACGGTTGGCGCGTCGAACACAGCCACCACAAACTGCCGTGCAAAGGCGGCATCCGCTACGCGCCCGAAGTGAACGAAGACGAAGTGCAGGCGCTCGCCGCGCTGATGACCTACAAATGCGCGCTCGTTGACGTGCCGTTTGGCGGCGCGAAAGGCGGCGTCAAAATCAATCCGAAGAAATACACGCCCGCGCAACTCGAACGCATCACGCGCCGTTACACGCACGAACTCATCAAGAAAAATTTCATCGGCCCGGCAGTGGATGTTCCCGCGCCCGATTACGGCACGGGCGAAAAGGAAATGGCGTGGATTGCGGACACCTATCTGGCGGTGAATCCGACCGAACTCAACGCGCTCGGCTGTGTCACGGGCAAGCCCGTCACGCAGGGCGGCATTCGCGGGCGGCGGGAAGCCACGGGGCGTGGATTGTTTTACGCCCTGCGCGAAGCCTGCAATCAACCGGACGATATGAAAGCGCGCAACCTTTCAGTCGGTGTCGCGGGCAAGCGTTGCATCGTGCAGGGACTCGGCAACGTTGGTTCCAACTTTGCGCAGATTGCCTCGAAGGAAGGCAACATCATCCTCACCGGCATTGCCGAATACGAAGGCGGCATCTTCAACGGCGAAGGCTTAGACATTGATGCCGTCATCAAATACCGGCAGGAAAACAAATCCATTTTGAATTACCCCGGCGCGGTCAGCTTTAAGAACTCGGCAGAAGTGCTGGAACAGGAATGCGATGTGTTAGTCCCCGCCGCACTCGAAAATCAAATCACCGCCGAAAACGCCCCGCGCATTCAGGCCAAAATTATCCTCGAAGGCGCCAACGGCCCCGTCACGCCGGAAGCGGAAGAAATTCTGCTGCAAAAAGGTGCGCTAATGATTCCCGATATGTACGCGAACGCAGGCGGCGTGGTCGTGTCGTATTTTGAATGGCTGAAAAATCTCTCGCACGTCCGCTTCGGTCGCCTCTCGCAACTGGCCGAAGAAAAATCGGAAAGCAAATTGCTGCGCGCGATTGAAGAAGCCACGCATTTTCAATTCCCCGAAACTGAACGCCGCTACATCGTCCACGGCTCCGACGAATACGATCTGGTCGTCTCAGGGCTGGAAAAAACGATGATTGATTCGTATCTGCAAATCCTCGAAATTCGCGAACAAAAGAAACTGCACAGCCTGCGCACCGCCGCCTATGTCAGCGCGATTGATAAAGTGGCGACGACGTATGAGCAGTTGGGCATTTTCCCGTAAGCAGGTGCCATTCAGATGGCTTTACCGCAAAGGTTCAAAGGGGCAAAGACGCAAAGGGTTTTTATGCAATTCCCCTTGCGTCTTTGCCCCTTTGAACCTTTGTGGTAAAGCCAGAAAGCACTCAAACCGCCTGCCCGGCGGCATTGGCCGATGCCCACGCCCATTGAAAATTGTAGCCGCCGAGGTGCCCTGTCACATCCACGACCTCGCCAATAAAATACAAGCCGGGCACGCGGCGCGCTTCCATCGTTTGCGAAGAAAGTTCGTTCGTGTCTACGCCGCCGCGCGTCACTTCGGCCTTGGCAAAGCCTTCGGTGCCGCTTGGGGTGAGTGGCCAGTGCTGTAACTTTTCGGCCAGGCGGCGAAATTCTTTCGCGTTGTATTGGCGCAGCGGTTTCGTTTCCGCCTGCATCGTCGCCCAGGCTTTGGCAAAGCGTTGTGGCAGGTATTGGCTCAGCCACGTTGCCACGGTGCGCTCGGTGCCGTGTTCGTGCTGCAACAAAGCTTCGGCATCTTCGTCCGGCAACAAATTGATTTTCACTGCTTGCCCCGGTTGCCAGTACGAAGAGATTTGCAAAATCGCCGGGCCGCTGACGCCGCGATGTGTGAAGAGAATATTTTCGCGGAAGCTGCGTTTGCCGAGCGAAACAAGCGCGTCTACGGACACGCCGCTTAATTCAGCCAGCGTGTTCAGGTCGTGTGGGTACAACGTGAACGGCACGAGCGCGGGCACAGGCGGCACGAGACGCAAGCCGAATTGTTGCGCCACACGATAGCCAAAGTCCGTCGCGCCCATTTTCGGAATCGAAACGCCGCCCGTCGCAATCACCAGGGACGGTGCAGCAAAGCTGCCCTGACTTGTCGTGACGACGAAAACATCGTTTTTGGTAACGGCTTTGACCTCGCATTGCGTTTTGATCGTCACGCCCGCGCTTTCGCTCAACAGCAACTCGACGATTTGCTCGGCGCTGCCGTCGCAAAACAACTGCCCCAGCTTTTTCTCGTGAAAGGCAATGCGGTGCCGTTTGACCAGCGCGAGGAAATCCTGCGGCGTGTAGCGAGCCAGCGCGGATTTGGCGAAGTTGGGATTTTGGGAAAGATAATTTTCCGGTCGCGTGTGCAGGTTCGTAAAGTTGCAACGTCCGCCGCCGCTAATCAGAATCTTCTTGCCGACTTTTTCTGCGCGTTCGAGAACGAGAACCTTGCGCCCGCGTTGGCTGGCGGTGGCGGCGCAGAACAATCCCGCCGCGCCGCCGCCCAGAATGATAACGTCAAACTTCATTAGTACGTCGCGCGCCCGCCCGTCATATCGAACGTAAAACCGGTCGTAAAACTCGCCTGCGGCGAAACGATGTACGCCGCCAGATGCGCGATTTCGTCGAGCGTGCCACAGCGTCTCATCGGAATTTTGTCAGTCATATATTGCACCTGTTCATCCGGCAACGCGGCGACCATTGCAGTACGAATGACGGCGGGCGCAAGTGCGTTCACCGTAATGCCGGTTTCGGCGTACTCTTTGCCCTGCACTTTGGTCATTCCGATGACAGCGGCTTTTGATGACGAATAAGCGAGCATCCCGGCGTTCCCTTCTTTGCCCGCAATCGAAGCAAGATGCAAAATGCGCCCGTAATTTTGTTTGAGCATGACAGGCAACACGGCACGCGAAGTCAGAAAACAGCCATTCACGTTCACGGCAAAGACCTGCTGAAAATTTGCAAAATCCACGTCGTGCGTTTTGATATTCGTCGCGCCTGTTGTGCCAGCGCTGTTGATAAGAATGTCTATGCGTCCGAATTTTTTGGCGATTTTGTTGACGACGGTTTTGACCTGCGCTTCGTCGGTAACATCCAGTTGGTAACCGACGGCACTGATCTGCTTGGCGGCTTTTTGCACAGCGCTTTTTTGCAGGTCTACGAGGATGACTTGTGCGCCTTCCTCAGTTAACAACTGTGCAGTGGCAAAACCGATGCCGTTGGCTCCGCCAGTGATGATAGCGACTTGCTGTTGAAAACGATGACTCATGGGTTAGTGGTAATCCTCACAAAAAATTGATTTTTACGGCCCGGCTTTTTGCGTCGCGCCTGCCGCGAATCGCAGCGATTTTGCGACGGAACTATTTTTCGCAGGGCGACGGCAATAAAGTGCGTACGTATCCTAACGATCCCGTTTCTGCGGGGCAAGCGGGCCGCAGAAAATTTCTCAAAAATCGTTAATCTCTCTCTTGACAAGGCACTGCCCGCTGCATACCATTCGCGGCGTCTAACGTCGCTTTAGCGGTAAACCAGACGCAAAACCCTAAAGACAATTTTTCGATGCGAAACAACCGGGTGACAGAACATCCGGCTCCCAAAAGAAGTACTGTTGTGTTAGCCCCCTTACATTTTGCGATTCATTTTAAGCCGTGGTTCCCTCAAAACGATTTTGCCGTAGAGGGGGGCACGGCTTTTCGCTTTTATCCCGTAGTACCCAAACCCAGTGAACTTAGTAGTAGCAGTGCCCCGCAAGCCCCCGTAGCAAATGCATCAGTTCGATGTCACGGCGAAGGTCGCTCTCACGCGAGCGGGACGTTGTATGTATTAACCCCGACGAGTTTTCTCCTGTAATTCAAACTCGTCATCGCCAACGTCAGGAGGTATCACCCATGGCAGAAAAAAAACAAGGTAAAGTGAAATGGTTCAATAACAGCAAAGGCTATGGCTTCATTGTCCATCCGGAAAGCAACGAAGACATCTTCGTGCATTACTCCGCCATTCAAGGCAATGGTTACAAGACGCTCAATGAAGGCCAGGTCGTGGAATTTGAACTGGTGCAAGGCCCGAAAGGCCATCAGGCTGAGCAGGTCAACAAAGTCTAGGGTTAACTCCCCCGATGCTCTGCCAATGCCTTGTTCAGCCCCCACTGAACAAGGCATTTTCTTTTTTGCTGTGGTACACTCCGGCGCTCCCAGTTACCGCTTATTTTGTTCTTGCGAGAATCCATGCTGAATTTATACAACACACTCACCGCCCAAGTTGAAGAATTCCATCCCCTCGAAAACAACCATGTACGGATGTACGTCTGCGGCCCGACCGTCTACGATTACGCGCACATTGGCAACTTTCGCACGTTCGTGTTTGCCGACTTGTTGCGGCGGTATTTAAAATTCAAAGGCTACGAACTCACGCACGTAATGAACATCACGGACATTGAGGACAAAATCATTCGCCGTGCCAACGAAGAAAACGCGGACTTTCGTGAGTTCACGACCCGCTATATCAATTTGTTTTTTGAGGATTGGGACGCGCTGGGACTGGAACGACCGGAACAAATCATCCGCGCGACCGATTGCATTGATGAAATGATTGCGATCATCAAACGGCTGGAAGCGAACGGCCTGACCTATCAGTCTGACGGCTCGACCTATTACCGCATCGCCGGTTTTCCGACTTACGGCAAGCTTTCTAAAATCAATTTTGAGGGCAACATCGCGGGCGGCAGCGAGCGGATGGACGCCGATGAATACGAGAAAGAAAACGCGCGTGACTTCGTGTTGTGGAAAGCCGCTAAGCCCGGCGAACCATCGTGGCCAACCGAAATCGGCGAAGGTCGTCCCGGCTGGCATATTGAATGCTCCGCAATGTCAATGAAGGCGCTCGGCGAAACGTTCGACATTCACGCAGGCGGCATTGATTTGGTCTTTCCGCATCACGAAAACGAAATCGCACAAAGCGAAGGCGCGACGGGCAAGCCGTTCGTCAAATACTGGGTGCATTCGGAGTTCCTGCTCGCCGAAGGCGAAAAGATGTCGAAGTCGAAAGGCAATTACTACACTGTGCGGGGGCTCGTCGAACAAGGCTTCTCGCATCGCGCGATTCGTTACATGCTGCTTTCAGCGCAGCACCTGAAACAATTCAACTTCACGCTCGATGGTCTGCGCGGCGCAGAAAGCACCGTCGCAAGACTAAGAGATTTTCGCCTCCGCCTCGGCGAAGCGAAATGTAACCCCGGCTCCAATCCCGCAATGCCCGTGCTGAGCAAACGCGCGCTACAACGCTTTGAAGCCGCGCTCGACGATGATTTGAACGTCGCCGAAGCACTGGCCGCTATTCACGACTTCGTGCGCGAGGTAAACATCGTCTTAGCCGACGGCACACTCAAAGCCGATGACCAAACCGAAATGCTAAACGTCGTGCATAAATTCGATTCCGTCTTCCACATCTTCGGCGAAGCGAAACAAGAAATGCTGGACGACGAAATTCAAGCTTTGGTTGAAGAACGCCAGGCCGCCCGCAAAGCCAAAAACTTTGCCCGCTCTGACGAGATTCGCAATCTGCTCTTGGAAAAAGGCATTGTTCTCGAAGACACCAAAGACGGCGTGCGCTGGAAACGGAAGTGAAGGCATTGCGCATTGGGGGCGCACGCATCTTGCGTGCTGTTCTTCGCACATATGATCGTTCTTCCTCAGCTTGCACACAAGATGCGTACGTCCCCAACGCGCCCCACGCCCCCTCCCGCCAAAATTCCTGCTGCATCTGCCCGGAAGCTGTGCCATAATCCCACCTGGGTTTTCACCCTACAAAATCATTGAAGTCACGAGTTATGTTGTTCGTCATCAAACAACACGTCCCCGTCCTGAGCCGCAAAAATCTATTTGCGGATTAAGCCCCACTCGGTTTGTCGCCCTTTCTCACGAACGCCTGTCTCCCAGACGTCGCAAGCCCCATTTCCCCTCGACGGCCAGTGTTGCCGTTGCCTTTGACCGATTGGAGGTCTGTAATGATGCTCGATACATTATCCACGCTCGAAACCGCCCAACTTCCCGCACTCCACACGCCCTTGCCAGGCCCGAAAGCGCAACAGGTCGTTGACCGCGACCACCAATATATTTCGCCGTCCTACACACGCGGCTACCCGCTCGTGATGCAACGCGGACGCGGTGCGATGATCGAAGATGTGGACGGCAATCTCTTCCTCGATTTCAACGCTGGTGTCGCCGTATGCGCGACTGGCCATTCGCATCCGAAAGTCGTCGAAGCAATCAAAAAACAAGTGGACGAATTCATCCACATTTCCGGCACTGATTACTACTATCCGCACTTGCCTGCACTGGCCGAAAAGCTGAGCGCACTTGCGCCCGGCGATGCCGACAAGCGCGTACATTTTGGCAACTCCGGCGCAGAATCCGTCGAAGGCGCGTTGAAGCTGGCGATGTACACAACACGGCGGCAAAAGCTGATTGGTTTCTTCGGCGCGTTTCACGGTCGTACGATGGGCGCGTTGTCCCTGACCGGCAGCAAAGCGCGGCAGCGCTCCGGCTTCGGCCCGCAGGCACTGGACGTAACGCATGTGCCATACGCAAATTGTTACCGCTGCGCGTACAACCTGACACCGGAAACCTGCGGTGCGCTGGAAGCAAAAGGCCCGCACTGCGCCCGCATCATCGAAGACCTGATTCTAAAAACCACCGTGCCGCCTGACGAATGCGCGGCCATCATCGTCGAACCAATTCAGGGCGAAGGCGGCTACGTCGTCCCGCCCGCATCGTTCTTGCACACAATTCGCCACATCGCAGACAAATACGACATCAGGGTTATTGCCGACGAAGTGCAATCCGGGATGGGGCGCACAGGCAGAATGTTCGCATCAGAACATTTTGATTTCGTGCCCGACATTCTGGCGACGGCGAAAGGCATTGCTTCCGGCCTGCCGCTCGGTGCCGTCATCGCGCGGTCAGATTTGATGACCTGGAATCCGGGTGCCCATGCCTCGACTTTTGGCGGCAATCCGGTAGCAATTGCCGCTTCGCTTGCCACCATTGAACTGCTCGAAACCGAACTGCTGCATAACTGCGCCGAGATGGGCGAGTATCTAATAAACGGTTGCCGCGATTTGATGGAGAAACACGAAATTATCGGCGATGTGCGCGGCAAAGGATTGATGATCGGTCTTGAGCTGGTCAGAAATCGCACGACCAAAGAACCCGCCGCGCAGGAACGTGATCGCGTCGAGATCGAATGCTTCGAGCGCGGCTTGATTATTCAGGGCTGCGGCACCAGCACCATTCGCCTTTCGCCGCCACTCGTGATTAAGCGGGAGCAATGCGATTTTGCTTTGCGCACATTGGACGAGGCGCTGACAGCGGTTACTCAATCCTAGCCCTCACAAAAGCCTGTCTGCGATTGCCTTTTGGCAGTTCAGAGAGGCGTAAATTGACATTAATGCTTTCAACCCTTTGGTTAACAAGAACTTCGATGGAAAAGTTTCATTGACACGGTTAAGTAAAAAGCCGTAACATATTGCCATCTCGAATAATTAAGGGAGGGACTGGCGATGACGAAAGCAGACCTTGCCCGTGCGATCTATGAAAGACACGGCGGTATTTCCAATCAAGAAGCGCAAGGCATCGTGGATTTGATCTTCGAGACGATCAAACAGCGGTTGCTGAGCGGAGACGAAGTCCACATCGTCGGCTTTGGTTCGTTGGAAGTCGTTACGCGCCGTGCTCGTCGTGGCCGCAATCCGGTAACGGGCGAGGATATCCAGCTTCCCGAAAGACACGCCCTGGTCTTTCGCCCCTCTCGTTTGATGAAGTCGCTCTGAAAAAGCTTTTATGAGTAGGCCTCGCCCCTGATGTTTTTGGATATGGCTATGTTGACTGCTACAAAAGATGTCACCGGAATCCCGGACAAACTATTTTTCAAGATCGGAGAGGTGTGTGATCTGGTCGGCGTGCAAGCCCACGTCTTGCGCTACTGGGAATCAGAATTCCCCATGCTCCAACCACAAAAGAATCGCGCCGGGCAACGCACCTACCGTCGCAAAGATGTGGAAATGGCCTTACGAATTAAAGGGCTGCTCTACGACGAAGGCTTTACCATCGCTGGTGCCAAGAAAAAATTGCAAGGCGAAGGACGCGGCACCAGCCGCTTCAAGGTAGTGCCCCCCGGCGCGACCGCAGCAGATTTTGAACCTATCGAGCCGGAAAAACCTGCGGTGCATGTGGGGCAGGAAGTACAATCCACCGGACAAGTCAACCTCACCGCAACCATCGGCAGCCCACTTTCGCGCGATGCGTTGCAGCGGCTAAAATTGATGCTGGAGGATATGTTGACAACCCTCAATCGCAATGTTATAGATTGACCCGCGTTGCTTGATAATCCAACGATACAAGCCGAGCTTTCCCACTCCGCTTTTTCATTCGTCAGCCCGTAGCGCAGCCTGGTAGCGCGCTTGCTTGGGGTGCAAGAGGTCGGGCGTTCAAATCGCCCCGGGCTGACCAATTAATTCAATAACTTACGGATTCCTTCCTACTAAACTTTTCTGGGTGGGGACTCATTTGGGGACTCATTGAAAAATAGGCCCTCTCTGTCAACGCAAACCCACGACGCATTCAGAGCGAACTTAACCCGTTCGTAATTCAGAATTGTCGCAATTCTAAATTTATGATTCCGTGAAATCGCATGGAGTCTCAGCACGGCATAGTGTCTCTTCGAGCATTTAGAAAAACAAATCGTGCGCCGCTCCGAACTGCTTGATTTCCGTACGAAGATCCGGGTACTGCCGCTCGAAGCATGGGGTGCCGCGTTTATGAATCTGATGCTGCGGCATGTGGAATCAAACTATGGATCAAGGAGTTATGAATCCGACTACCAATTTATGCAGCAAGTAACATCTACTGCTATCTATCAACATGTACAGTGATTTGCAGATCACGCAAGGCTGCATTAACTAACATCTTAGTCGCTTACATTCCATATTGTTCGGTCAATATTTGGTCAAAGCAGCAAAAATAAAAAATAATTCTTGGTACACAGATTGGCTGCGCCTGCCGCGTATCACCCTATAATGTGACGATTGTTCTCGCGGAAAAATCAGGTCGGGTCAACCGTTGTCGCGGTCGGCGCGTTGGCTGAACCGACAGCTACGCCGGAAGGAGCATTGAAGGTGGCATTGCCCGGTCCGAGGCTGCCCCACTTGGCGACAAATTGGACGGCGCAATTTTGCGATTGGGTAGTCAAGCCGCTTCCCAACCAGAGCATGACTATTAGTAGTCGTAACAGGTAGGAGCCAATATGAGGGCAACCATCTGCTTGCTTCTGTAAAGCAGCAAGCAGATGTGTGAGGCGCATAAATCGTAAAGGAGTCCTTTCGGGAGAGGTTCAATTAACAGAAAATCGCTGGTAGATAGAGTTTGCCTGCGCGCCGTTTTGACAACGTCAGAGCGCGACAGCGCGACCAGAAGCTTACCTCGTCGAAGAAAATCTATTTGCTGCAATGTAAAAAAAATCAAGATAGTAAACGGAGCATAACGAAGGTACTTCCCGTTGTCCAAACGAAACTTTATTAGGCCAACCAACAAATAAAACCTTCCACGCTCCGCCCTGACAACTGACCGCCATCTCTGAATTGGCCAGATGCAAGGGCGAAGCGTAGAGGCCGAACGTTAGGTCTTTGCCAGACCCGACGCTTCTGTAACCAATAGCGCAGCAACAACGGAATCGTCACGGCACAACAAGCGTATAAGTCCGCGCGCCTTCACAGGTCGAATTGTTCTTGCTCGCCCTGATCGTGAAGGTGTACGTCCCCGCCGTCGTCGGCGTGCCCCGCAACGAATAGATGCCCAGCGTATTCACGAGACTTACCCCCGGCGGCAGCGCGCCCGCCAACAGACTGAATGTGTAACTGCCTGTCGGAGCTGCCGACAGGGTCTGCACGAACGGCATGCCGCGCGTAGTTTGTGGCAGCGTCGCCGGATTGACTATCGTGCTGCAACTGGCCACGAAGACCGTCCAGGGATAGATCGCGGGCGTTGGATCAACATTACCCGCCGCATTTTTGGCGCGTACCTGAAACGTGTGTGCGCCGTTCGCCAAACCGCTATAGCTTTGTGGACTGGTGCAGGCTGTCCAATTCCCACTGTCCAACTTGCATTCAAAGGTTGGGGTAGCGCAACCGCCGACCGGTGAAGCCGAAGCTGACGTTGGCATCGCTGACCGGAGGCGGGATGCTGATGATGTTGGTGTCGGGCAACGCGATGGTGCCGACTATAATCGTCGCACTGCCGCTTACATACACAGGGCAGCCGTACGCATCGGTGGCGGACGCGACCACATACGTCGTTGTGACTGTCGGGCTGACAGTGAAAGTGATGGGCAAGGTGCTGCTGGTTTTCGTCCCGTCATTATTGGTCAGCGTCACGGTGTAGGGGGCCGAGCCGCCGCTGAAATTGACGGAAACGATGGCCGAGCCGCCCGGACAAATGTTGGCGTTGCCGCTGGCGGTTGCGGTGATCGTCGCACAGACAACGCGCAGCGAATAGGTCTGCATACCCGTACAACCACTGGCATCCGTCGCCGTCACTGTGATGAGGAAGCTGCCTGTCGCGGTGGGCGTTCCACTCAGCACGCCGTCTATCGAAAGCTGCAGTCCGGCAGGCAGCGCGCCCGCGCTGAAATTCACCCGACTGCTCCCGCTTGCCGCGAAGGATTGGCTGTAGCTCGTTCCGACCGTCGCATCGGGTAACACGGGATTGGTCGGACTGACCGTGAGCGGCTGACAGACCGGCCCGGCCGCGCCCGGAAAGAACCAGAATCCGGTGTCCAATTGAAAGCTGCCACCGCTCGTGCGTCCCGCCAGGAATTGCGCAATCGTGCCTTCGATTCGCTGCGTGCCGGAGTTGCTCGTGCCGCCGCCGCCCGCAATAACAGTGGGTTGAAGTTGATAGGTGCCGCCCTGCTGCGCGAACGCGGTGAGGGGCAACAGCAATGCCAGCGCTGCCAGGCGCAAGGATCGTAGCGTAATCGTAACCATAAGTGCCTCGCTTTCCGTTCTGTCGCTTACCGTGCCACTTGGCAAAGCGGTGCGGTGGGGTTGGTCGCGCAAACGATTTGCCGGAGCTGTTCGACTTGCGCTTTGAGTTCTGCGTTCTCGTTCGTGATGCGGTTGAGTTGCGTCTTGACCGCTTTCAGTTCATCAAGCTGCTGCTGCTGTTCCTTGATGGCTTCGACCAGCACGGGCACGGCGTTGGCGTAGGCGACCGACTTGAAGCCTTTGTCATCCGTGTTCACGAGTTCGGGCAGCACGGCTTCGACTTCCTGCGCGATGAGGCCGATTTGCCGACGCGGGTCGCGGTTGAACTCCGGTTTCCAGTGATAGCTCACGCCTCGCAGTCGCAGCACCTGGTCGAGCGCCTGCGGCAAGGTTTCGACGGCGGTTTTGTAGCGCGCGTCGGAGTTATGAAAGTAGTTGCCGCGGATGGTGAGATCGCCGTTGCTTTGCAAAATCATCTGCTCGAAATTGTCGCCGGTGCGAAACCATTGAAATCGGTCGAAGGCCGAAAACCGGATGCCGTCAATAGACCGTTCGTAGGCGATGGCGTGATGGGCATCACCGGCGTCGCGCAGCCGTATGGCGGAGTCGTTGAGGGTGACGCCGCCGTTGGTATTGATCGGCCCCGTAACTGAAAGGCCGCCGTTGGCATTGATCGGCCCCGGTGCAGTGAGGCCGCCGACGGCAAAGAGAACCCCCGGAATCGCCACAAGATCGCTTCCATTGCTGCGCCCGAGCGTGATGGTGTTAGAGGTATTCACCACAGCGCCCGCGCCGATGGCGGTGGCGAACGACAACCCGCTAAAGCTAACATTCGTGCCGCTGCCGAGAAGCGTATTGCTGCTGCCCGTCAGGTTGCCAAAGCCTGCCTCAGTCCCGATAAAGGTATTGTTGCTGCCAGTCGTGCTGAAAAGGCCCGCACCTGACCCGACGAAGGCGTTGCGGTTGCCAGCCGTGTTGGTTTGGCCCGCACTTGCCCCAAAGAAAGCGTTGGTCAAACCCATCGTACTGGCTGCGCCTGCCTGATACCCGAAGAAGGCGTTGCCGCCCCCTATGGTGTTAGCTGCACCTGCCCGATTCCCGAAGAAGGCGTTGGCGTTCCCGATAGACGTGGTTGTGTCCGGGGTTGTATTCGCTCCCGCGCCCACACCGGCGAAGGTATTAGAGTTGAGATTCTGTCCCGCCCCCGAAACCGTCAGCACCCGGTTGCCGCCGAGATTGAATTGCGTCGCCGCATTGACCACATTGCCGCTGAGCGTCCCGCCTGCTGTGCCATCGCCGGAGATGTTGAAGTTAGTGTTGGGTTGGAGCGTCGTCGAATTCTGAATGACGTTGCCCGTGCCGCCGCTGCCGCCCGTCGCCGCAATCGTCAGCGTGTTGCCCGACGGCGTCAGCGTGACATTTCGCGCCCGCCGCCAACGTGACATTGCCGCTCAAACCATTCACGCCGCTGACTACTGGCCCCCGTCACGAATTGACTCGCATTCACACCGCCCAGTTGCGTCGCATTGGTCGCGGTGTCTGCCGTCGTCGCCGTCAACGCGCGAATCGCGTACGGTGTTGGCGCGAGCAGCTGGCGCGGCGTGAGGAGTGTGAAGGCGCTGCTGCTCACCCAGTCGCACCCCGATTTGCAAGCGCGGCGCACCCGCTGCAAACGGCGCGCTGCCGAAATCCAGTGAGGCGGTGAAGATGCCGCCCGTGACCGGCACATTGCTGAGCGTGACATTCGCGCCCTGCTGCGTGCCTGCGCTCACGGCGTCATACAACGAGAATTGCAGATCATACGCGCCGCTGGCCAGCGTGCTGTTGTCGGTCAACCGACCTTGATAAGTGAAAGCAGTAGTGCTCTGCGCGAAGGCCGCTGATGTAACCGCCAGCAGCAAGTAGAGCGCGAGTGCCGTTGCAGTGATTGACGAGTGGTGACGTGTTTCATATTCAGCGTGCTCCCGGTTCGAGATGATGGAGGCTTGTTTGCCTCGCTGTCCCTCATGGCGCAGTGCGGGGAAAAAACCGGCTCACGGTCATGAAAAAAATGGCGGCCCGGAAAAACCGAGCCGCCACTGACGCAACGTTGTCGCCGCATAGCGTAGAGCGCGCAAGACGCCAGCTTACTCATCCGCCAAGCTTGTGCCTCGCGCCCGTGGACTCGCCAATTTGAACGGCCTGAACGCTATACCGCTACCCACCCGAACGCGCGTCGCCGGATGAATAAACAAGTAGTAGCTCGCCAGCAACCCGCTATAGATGATGATTGTCAGGTAGACGGCCAGGCTCATCCGGTACTCCGCCTGAATCCCGCGCGCCAGCTTGAAATACGGCACGATCAAAACGAGGTCGTACGTCAGGAACGCGATCAACTGGCCGCAGGCGTTCTCCCAGCTTGGCCACAGGAAGCCGTGCAGCATGTAGATGGCCGCGCCCAGAAAATCCAGCCATAGACGACCGACATATCCGGCGCGAGCGGCCGGGGAAAATGTGCGGCCAGCCGCGCACAAATCCATAACCGACCGGAATCAACCACGCCGTGACACCCAGCAGCGTCAACGCACCAGCGCGGGTGCTGGCTTGCTCCGGTCCGGGCTGAAAGCGTCGGCTGTAAAAGTAAATGCCGAGCAGCGCCGGAGCGCTGAGCGCGAAGAGCCAGCCGTAAACCCGCAATTAGGGCTGTTGTAACTGCTCCGCTGCGGGAAAGAGATAGAACGCCGTGCCGATGTAGGTGACCAGCAGCGTGAGCGAGCTGGCGCGCAACGCTGAGCTTGCCGCTGAGGCCGACCCAAGCACTGCGACCGCGATAGCCCAGTGATGGATGACATGAAAATGTTGCTCAGGGGCGGAGCCTGCGGCCACATCCACACGCTGGTCGCCCAGGACTGTTCAGGAAGAGACCGGCGCTGTAGACTAACAGCAGTGCGGCACCGACACTCAACACAGTACGCGCTGTTCGATTCATCATTAACCTCCCGTTGGTAATTGGGTCCGTAAATTGAAGACGATCTGTTGCGACGGATCGCCTTCCGTTCCGTCATCTTTGAGCGCATCAAGCGCAGACTGCGCTGCGCCCGCAACCCGGTTAACGTGCCGCCAGACCGTGGGCGCTTGTCGGCAGCCGGGCGACCGCTTTGACAATTGCAATGGCTATTGCTGGCCAGCCGCTTTCTGCTGCGAGGCTTGTTTCAGCAAGGCGGCGACTTGCGCTTTGAGTTCCTCAATCTGAGCTTGCTGTTCTTTGACGGCATTGACGAGCAGCGCGCTGAGGCGGTCGTATTTGACGCCTTCGACTTGCCCTTCTTTGTTGTAGATCACGAGCAGCGGATCAACTTTGGCAACATCCTCCGCGCCGAAGCCGAGGTCGCGCAACCCGCCGTCTTTCCAGGTGAAACTGATCGGCTGCAATCGCTGAATGAAGTCCAGTCCGTGGCGATAGGCGCGGATCGCGGTTTTGTAGCGCAGGCTGGAAGAAGTGGAAATCTCGTTGTTCGCGTTGCGGCATAACTGCGTGGAGCCAGCGCGCGCCCAGTCCCGTTTGCACTTTGTCTGAACCGTTGCTCCGACCAAGCGCGATGGTGTTGCTGGTCGCAACGACTGCCTCCGCGCCGATAGCGGTGGCATACGACAGCCCGTCGCTGCCGACATTCGCGCTGCTGCCGAGCAGGGTGTTGTTGCTACCTGTGACGCTGATGTTACCAGCACTGGCCCCGATGAAAACGTTACGATTGCCGGTCGAGTTGCTCGTGCCTGCGGCCTCACCGAAAAAGGAGTTGCTGCTGCCCGTCGTGTTGGATTGGCCGGTTTCGTCCCGCCGAAAAAGAGTTGCCGCTGCCGCTCGTGTTGAAGAAGCCTGCGAGCCGCCCGAAGAAAGCGTTTTGGTAGCCCGTCGTGTTGGAGAAGCCTGCCTGATTCCCGAAGAACGAGTTGGTGTTCCCCGCAGTGCCGTTGGCGTCCGGGGTCGTGCTCGCTCCGCGCCCACGCCGACGAAGGTGTTGGAGCTGAGATTCACTACCGCCGACCCTGACCCCCAGCACCCGGTTGCCGCCGAGGTTGTATTGCATCGCGGCATTGATGACGCCGGGGATTTGTACGGTATCGGCGCTGCGCCCCAGCACAATAGTGTTGTTCGTCGAAACCGTCGCCAGCGAGCCGATAGCCGTAGCGAACGACAAACCGTCGGCTGCCACATTTGCGCCGCTGCCGAGAAGCGTGTTGCTGTTGCCACTGCTGTTGGTCAGACCGGTGTCGTTGCCGACGAACACATTGCCGCTGCCGGTCAGGTTGAACTGCCCGGCGCGCACGCCGAAAAACGAATTGTACGCGCCACCCGCATTGGTCGCGCCTGCGACGTGGCCTGCGAAGATGTTGCTGTTGCCCCCGGCGCTCAAAAGCGCCCACCGTTGAGAGATCGAACTGCGAACCGGCGGAAACACACTGCCGCTAATCAGGGTGGAGAGTTACAGCCCGCCCGCTCCCGCTGATGTAAGCTGGCGTTGGCTTGCTCCGTCGTGCTGTTCTGGATGAAGTGCCCGTGCCGCCCGTCGCAGCAATCGTCAGCGTGTTGCCCGACGGCGTCAGCGTGACATTCGCGCCCGCCGCCAGCGTGACATTGCCACTCAAGCCGTTGATGCCACTGACCACCGGCCCCGTCACGAATTGGTTCGCTGCCACCCCGCCCAGTTGCGTGGCATTGGTGGCGGTGTCGGCGGTCACTGCGGATTGGCTGCGAATTGCGTACGGCGTCGGCGCGAGCGGTTGGCGCGGTGTGAGCAGGGTGAACGTCGCACTGCTGCCGCCAGGCCGCACCCCGATTTGCAGGAAGCGTGGTGCGCCCGCCGCAAACGGCGCGCTCCCAAAATCAAGCGAGACTGTGAAGATGCCATTGGTGACCGGCACATTGCTGAGCGTGACATTCGTGCCTTGCTGTGTGCCTGCGCTCACGGCGTCATACAACACAAATGCAGATCATACGCGCCGCTGGCCAGTGTGCTGTTGTCGGTCAAGCGGCCTTGATAAGTGAACGCCGTGCTGGCTTGTGCCAAGACCATTTGGGTGGCGGCAATGAGCAAGAAGAAGAGCGCGATGGTAGTGACGATTGATTGACGAGTGGTCGTGTTTTGCATGTTCAGGTCATCCTTGTTGGGCGAAGTGTGATTACCTCGCTGTACCTCATGGCGCAAGGCGCGGAAAAACAGGCTCATTTTTTATCGGCTAGGAATGATTGACCCGTCTGCATGCTAGGCTTATGCTGAGAGGCCAATTCGCTTGCTTCTTGTTATGTCCCCACAACGTTGGCAACAAGTCCGTCAGCTTTTTGAAAACGCGCTGGAGCATCCAGCGGCGGAGCGCCCGGCCTTGTTGGCAGAGGCCTGCGGCGCGGATGACGAGTTGCGGCGTGAGGTCGAAGAGATGCTGGCCGCCAGCGACACGGTCAGCGATTTTCTGGAAGCCCCGCCGCGACAGTGGGATGTGGAGGGGATGGAAGAACGGCAACCACCTTGCTGCGGCCTACCGCAGGCAGGGCGAGGGACTGGCCCACTACGAAATCATCGCGCTGCTGGGGCAAGGCGGGATGGGCGAAGTTTATCTGGCGCGAGATCAACGACTGCATCGCCAGGTGGCGCTCAAAGTCTTGCCTGCCGCTTATACCCACGACCCGCGCGGGTGCGCCGCTTCGCACAAGAGGCGCAGGCCGCGCTGGCGCTCAATCATCCCAACATTGCGATGATCTTCGACCTCGGTCAGGCCGACTGCGGCCATTTCATCGCGATGGAACTGGTCGAAGGGCAGACGCTCCGCACGGTGCTCCGCAGCGCCAAACTGAGTTTGCCTGCGGTGTTGGAGATTAATGTCGCAGATTGCCAGCGCGTTGGCCGCTGCACATCAGGCTGGCGTCGTGCATCAGGACATCAAGCCGGAAAACATTATGCTGCGACCCGATGGCTACGTGAAGGTGCTCGATTTCGGGTTGGCAAACTGACCGAAGCGCGCCGCGCCGACCAACTCTCCGGGCTGACGCGCACGACCGGCACCGCGCCGGGAACGGTGATGGGCACGATCAGTTATCTGTCGCCGGAGCAGGTGCGCGGGCAGGAGGGAGATGGATGCACGCACCGATCTCTTCAGTCTGGGCGTCGTGTTGTACGAATTGGCGACGGGGCAATTGCCCTTCGACGGCGAGACGCCCAGCGATGTGCTGGCGGCGATTTTGAAAAGTGAACCCGCCGACACTGACGGCCTCCCTGTTGCCCGTTGCCTTTCAGCATATTGTTGCGCGGGCGTTACGCAAAGAACGCAGTGCGCGTTACCAGTCGGCGGAGGAAATGTTGCGCGACCTGCGCGCGTTGCAGCAGCGTCCGAGTTGGCCACCCCGACGCCACGACCGCATCCGCTCCTTCCGCCGACTCGCGCCCTGCCCGTGCGCACGCAATCGAGTGCTGAATACCTTGTCAACGAAATCAAACGGCACAAATTGGGCGTGAGCGCCGTGTTGCTCGCCCTGCTGCTGAATGTCGCGCTGGTCTATCTGTTTGTGGTACGCACGACCAGCCCCTGTCAGCGACGCTGACGACGATCAAATCGCTGGCTGTGTTGCCGCTTGCCAATGTGTCGGGCGCGCCGGAGCAAGTATTTCAGCGACGGCTTAACCGAGGCGTTGATTACCGACCTGGCGCGTCTCGGCGCGTTGCGTGTCATCTCGCGCACCTCGGCGATGCAATACAAAGGCGCGCACAAAGCCTTGCCGCAAGTGGCGCGTGAACTCAATGTCGAAGCCGTGCTCGAAGGCTCCGTCACGCGCGTCGGCGACCGCGTGCGCATCACGGCACAATTGATACACGCGCCGAGCGAGACGCCGCTCTGGGCACAGACCTACGAACGCGACGTGCGCGACGTGCTGGCGCTGCAACGCGAAGTGGCGCGCGACATCGTCACTAACATCCGCCTCAAACTGACGCCCGAAGAGCAGCGCCAATTCGCCGACACGCGCCCCGTCAACCCGGCGGCGTACGAAGCCTATTTGCAAGGTCGTTATCACTGGAACAAACGCACAGCGGATGGGCTGGATATGGCGATCACCTATTTTCAAGAGGCGCTGCGGCTCGCGCCCGATTACGCGCCCGCGCACGCCGGGCTGGCCGATGCATATTTGCTGTTGACGCCGTATCGTAATGTTCCGGCGGGGCGTCTTATCCGCAGGCCAAAGAAGCTGCACAGCGCGCCTTGCAACTTGATCCGACACTCGCCGCCGCACCGCTCGGTGTCGTCAAACACGAATACGATTGGGATTGGGCAGGTGCGGAGCAGGAGTTCAAACGCGCCGTCGAATTGACGCCGAATTATGCCACCGCGCATCAGTGGTACGCCAGGTGCTGACGCGCCTGGGGCAGACGAAGCCCGCGCCGAGATCGAACGCGCGCTGGCTTCCGACCCGCTGTCGCTCATCGTCAATTCGGTCAGCGGCTGGGTTTATTTGAATAGCCGCGAACCCGCGCGTGCCGTCGCGCAATTGCGCAACGCTCGAACTGGATGCGGGGTTTGTGCCCCGCGCGCTATCTGGGTTCGGCGTATCAGCAGTCGGGCAGTATCCGCTGGCCCTCGCCGAATTCCGCCGTGCGCTGGAATTGTCGGACAACAGTCCGCGCTATCTGGCCAATCTCGGCGTGGCGCAGGCGCTCGCAGGGCAAACCCAGGAGGCGCGCCAGACGCTGGCAGAATTGTTGCGCCGCAATGCCGAGCAGCGCGTGCAGCCGTTTCATCTGGCGAGCGTATACACCGCGCTCGGCGAGCGCGAACAAGCTTTCGCCTGGCTGGAATTGGCGGTGCAGGAGCGCGGCGTGTGGGTGCTCTTCCTCCCGCTTGATCCACTCTTTGACCGCCTGCGGTCCGACGCGCGATTTACGAACCTGCTCACCCGCATCGGGCTGCCGCACTAGGCAAAGGCCGCCCGCGCTTGCACGGAGCGGGACAGCGGCTGTCGCGTAACTTTTATCGCGTGCAGAATCTCTTCTTTGTACCCCGCGATCACTCGTTGCGACTCCGCCAGAATCGTGGGGATTTCCGGTAAATCCAGCAGCGAAATGTGACGGTCGAATTGCACGCGAATCGGGATAATCGCGTGATGATGCAAGTTCATCGAAGTAAACAACTGGCTGTAAGTCAGCGACTGACAAAACGTATCCACGCCAGAGTGCAAGTAGTCCACCAGCGAGCGCGGCGCACGCCGAACATTGGCCTGAAAATCCAGCGCAATGATCACGTCCATCCCGCGTTTGACGGCCTCCAGCACGGGCAGCGGCGCGCTGTGTACGCCATCCGCCAGATACTGTTCGCCCATACGTAAGGGCGGAAAGAGCGAGGGAATCGCCGTCGAAGCATAGACCGCATCGGCCAACCGCCCGCGACTCAAAACAACGCCGTTGCCAGTGTTGATGTCCGTCGTTTGCAGCAGCGTTTTGGTGGGTAAATCTTCCAGGCGCAAATCACCGAAGCAGGAATCATAAAGCTTTTGCAATCGCTCCGGTTTTAAGAGACCGCGCGGACGGTCGGAAGGAAACAGGCGCGGCCAGGCTAGATTGAGCAACGCGCGATAATCCAGTTGCGTGAACGGATTGCGCTGCGATAATTGGGACATCAGTTCTTTGATGTGCGCTGTGCGAAAACCCGCCGCGCGTAGCGCGCACATCAACCCGCCACCACTGCATCCGACCAGCAGATCGGGTTCGATGTTTGCTTCATCCAACAAGTCGAAGAGCGCCACCGCGCCCAGCGTCTTGAGACCACCGCTGCCAATCACGACGCCTACTTTCGAGCGCGCGGAAGAGTCGTTGCGTTGTTGCTGTTGTTTCATCGTGTTCTCCTTCTTCAGGCTTCGTTGTGCAAAGCGGGGATGACATTGACGGACTGCTTGGTCGCGTTTGATTCGCGCCACAAGCGCCAGACCAGTTGCGGAAATCCAAGCACCGGCTCCAACAAAAACTGCCGTCGTTGCGTTGGCGTCAACAATCGTTGGACGTAACGATGCAACACGAGTTGCTGATACCAGGGAAGCTGCGGCGCAAGGTGGTGCATCCAATGGCAAGGTTGTCCCCACGGCCCGCCGCCAATCAGCATGCCCCAAAAGCCCAGGCCAAAACTGCGGGCACCATCTTTGTTTTCGAGCGGCATCAAATTGTGTTCCGTGAATTGCCGCAAGCGGTCGAGGTAAAACGCAAAGTGCGGCATCACAACCAGCAACGCCAGAACGGTGAAGGGCAACCCGAACCAGCGCCACATCAGCGCGCCGTACAACGCGGCATAACTAAGATGAACCAGCAGCGAGAAGCCATAACTGCGTGTGTACGCCAAAGGCCGATGCACAATAAAATCCGAGTGATTGAAGAACACGCCCCACGGCAAGAGGCTCCGCCAAAAGCGGCGCGGCAGGACGTGATTCAAAAATTCGCCGTCCAACTCGGTGCCGAATTTGGCGTGGTGCGATTGATGGTTTCGCATATAATTGACCGGCTCTGCGCCGGCGATGCGGCAAAGGTTGTTGGCAACGCTGTTCAGCCAGCGATTGACGCGCCCTGATGTACGCGGCGGAAAGATCATCTGATGCGCCGCGCCTTCGTGTAGGGAAAAAGCCGAAAGCGAATAAAGCAACCAGCCATGCAAGCTGCCGCAAATCAGACTGCTGAGTAACACCGCTTCCCAACCCGATGACAGCAAGAAGCGTGGCAGCCACAACAGCACGGCGAAATCCGCGAGCAAGAGAAAGGCCATGACCGTCAGATTGATGACGGTGTGGCTGCGCCGATGCGCCGTGTACCAGCGATACAGCGTGCGCCCGCGCTCCCGAATGGTTTGCATTTGCAGCGGCGTCAACCCCTCGAAAGAGGCCGTTTGACTGTGTTGCTGTGCGTGTTGCAATTCTGCTTGATGAAGTTTCATGTTTTCCTCCTTGCGCGAATGCCTACGATGAAATTAGCGTGGCACGAAAGCACGCCGTACCTCGCTCTCGGTTGACATGGCGTAAAGCGGAGCAAAATCGGCTCACCAGCTTTACGCGCGCAACGAGTCTTCGGCCAGCCAGTAAGAAAGCTGATCGAACTTGTCCTGTGTGAGTCGGGTCGCATAGAGCATCGGGCTATATTCCCGATGATGCGAGAGGATGCCGATCACCTGGCCCGCGCTGGTGTTGTCCGTTGTGATGTAGAGCGGGCTGCCGTTTTGACCGGCGCGGGCCGCGAGGCGCGGCATAAGCTGTTGGTTTCCGTACAAGTGCAGTTCGCCTGTGCGCGTTTGCTCGCGATGTAGATACACTGCGCCATGACCCTCCATTGCATAGCCTGCCGTGTGCAAGCGCAAATCGCGTTGGTGGAGTTCTTCATCCGTACTGGCCTTGATCCCCATCCAGCCTGCCTGTGCGCCCAGTGGGGTGTCCAGCGTCAGCAGCGCCAGATCCTCCTCCCATTTCGGTCGGGTCTGCGCGGACGGTTGCAGAAAGCCTTTGCCGAGGCGGAGGGTGGTTACGCGCGCCAGACCATAGGGCATGTCAGTCCCCTGTAAACCGGGAACCGCGATCACCTGAGTGGGCAGTCCGCCCCACTCCGCCGCATACACCACATGCGCCGCGGTCAACACATGCCGAGGCCCAATCAGCACGCCGGAACAGCCTCGTGTCTGCCCGTTTGGCATCGTGACATACAGCTTCGTGATGGCTTGCCCTGGGTCATCGCCCCGCTTGCCCGGCAAGGTCGCCGCGCTCATTTCCAAGCGGAGGTTTGCTAAGGCTGCGATGGCCGCAGTCGCGGCCCTGAGGTCTGTCACTTGGCCACTGCGTAGGTCATAGGCGAGTATCCCGCCAGTTGCGGCGGCGGGCGCGAGGGGTGCGCTGCTGGAGGGGACGAGCGGGAACGGTTGTGCGGGCGCGATTTGTAAGGCGACCGGAAGCTGGCAGCGTGGATCATCTCGCCCTGTGTCCCGCCAGTCGCTTTCGCCCGCTGTGCTGGCGGGTTCTGCCTGAATGATTGGGCGGCGAGTGCAACCGCGCGTCGGCTCCGCCTTTGCCAATGACCAGCCCAGTCGCACGCGCGCGGCGGTATGATGCTGAGGCGGTACAGGTTTCAAAGTCATGTTGCTTGGCATATAAGTTCCTCAGAAAAAGGGTGGGGCAGGTTCTTAGGAAAAGAGCCAGGGCAGATTCTCCACCTGCCCTGTTTATCGTGTGCGGAGCAGGTGAAGAACCTGCCCGACACAATTTCAGCGCGCCGCTAAACCGTTCGCGCTCGTCGGCAGCGCAGGCAGTCGGTTGCGCATCGGGGTCAAGCGTCCATCGCTCCCGACTTGATATTGACTGATACTGCCGCCCGCACGGTTGAGTGCGTACAGATAACGCCCGTCGCTGCTCATCGTCATATCAATCGGCCCTGCAGCTGTCGTAGCAGCACGCGATTGCGACAGGGTCAGCCCGCCGCTGAAGCTGATGCGATAGCTCGAAATCGAATTGCTGTCGGTATTGCTAACGAACGCGAAGCGGTTGTCAGGCGTGAGCACAATCCAGCAGGCGGCGGTTTGCCCCGTGCAGAACCGAGAACGGCTGATCGGCATAATCTCGTTCTGTTCTTCATCGAGGACGTACGACGAAACCGAACTCGCATTGGCGATGCCGCCGTTCGCTTCGGCGACGAAGAGTTGATGATTCCGGCCGAACGCCGGGCCAAAGGGTGTTGCGCCCGCCGATTGACAGATCTTCGGGTCGAAGGCGTAGCCAAAACGATCAATGTGAAAGGCCGTGAGTTTGTTGGTCGCCTTCTCGCTCACGACTAACAGATCGCCGTCTTCGCTGAAGAGGATTTGCGCAGGCGCGGTGTTCGTCCCCACTGAGCGTATGCGGCGTCGGCAACGGGTGCAGGTCGCCATCGCGTCCGAGGGTGAAGCCCGCGATGCTGTCGCTGCCCGCGTTGAGCACGTAAAACAACCCGCGATAAAACGTCAGACTCACCGGACGAATGCCGCTTGATGGCACGATGTCGCGCAAAGTAATGCCACGCTGGGTGACTTGGAAGACCGAGATTTCATTGCTGCCCGCATTGACGGCAAAGAGCCATTTATGATTGCTGCTCAGAATCAAACCACCCTGATTGCCGAGGCCGCCGCCTGATCCCGCGCCGCCCGTCGGAAACGAACCGGCATATCGCTTGAGCGTCGTGATAGCGGTCGTAAACGACGATGGCATTGCCGCCCGTTGCATTCGTCATCGTATAGACTGCGCCGACTGCACCGAAACGGCGTGCCGCCAACTGTGGCTACGCCTCATTTTGCGCCGCCAAGCCCGCTGGTTCATCCGGTATGAGCGCGTACCAACGGCCTCTTGTTGTGGTTGTGCCCAGGCCGCGCAGGCTAGCAAGAACAATGTGCAGAGCGTGCTGCATGAGGTTCATCGTGGTTGCACGCTATTTTCATAGTGATCTCCTCAGAAAAGTTGTCGCGCAGGGTTCCCACCTGCCTTGTTTGTTGGAGTCAAAATGAGGCTCTCAACCTGCCCACGTTTTCCTCGTCGCATCACATGGCGCAAGACGCGAAAAAAGAGGCTCACGCAAAGTGAAAAATTTGAAAATTGGCTGGGAGCGTAAGATTGACTCAATCGGAGCGCCGCCTGTTCTGCGAGTGGATTGAAACGTTGCTTCCCCCAACACAGAAATAACCTGGCAGACAAACAAGCATGGCAAATTCGACACGCAAAGATGTCACGCAAATCCTGCAACAATGGCGCGCGGGCGATCAGGCGGCGCTGGATGCGCTGCTGCCGGTCGTGTATGACGAATTGCGGTTGCAAGCCGCTGGTCATTTACGACGCGAGCGCGCGAATCACACGTTGCAACCGACAGCGCTCGTTAACGAGGTTTATTTGCAGTTAGTGGATCAGCGCCAAGTCAACTGGCAAAGCCGCGCGCATTTCTTCGGCGCAGCGGCGGAAATCATGCGGCGCATTCTGGTAGACCACGCACGGCGGCATCAGGCCGAAAAGCGCACGCGGCGGCGGTGCGTTCAAAGTTTCGCTCAGCGATGTCGCTGTCGTGCAGGCGCAGGAATCCGATGTGGAGGTGATCCTGTTGGATCAGGCACTGACCGAATTGGCCGCGCTGGATCCGCCGCTGGCACGACTTGTCGAATTGCGTTACTTCGGTGGCTTGTCAGTCGAAGAAACAGCCGAAGTCCTGGCACTTTCGCCCGCCACGATCAAACGCCATTGGCAAACCGCACGCACGTGGCTGCGACGACGAATGAGCAATACTTGAAGGATAAGAGATAAGTTGTTTCCTCCTTACCTCTTCTGCCTTCATCCTCATCAAGTCCCCCCTTCGCCCTTCAGTTCGGGTGAGTGTTCCTACACTGAATGAAGCCGCTTTTCATGCCCGCAGAGTAGGTGGATGAAGTGATTGTTGTGGATAATGGGAGCGCCGACGACACCGCCGAAATAGCGGCCTGTGCAGGGGCGACAGTAGTGCGCCAAGCGGAACGCGGGTATGGAGCAGCTTGTCTGGCCGGAATCGCGGTCCGCCAGGATTCGACCGCAGAAATTGCGGCGATATTGCTATACCTGAAAGACATATGCGTCGCACTGAATTGACCGGCGCGCGATCAGATCAAGCATAGCAGAGCGGCTGGGCTGCGCTAAAACACGCCGCGCAGTTCGACGGCCTTGAGATAACGGCTACAGTAGATCTTCTCCGCTAGCCAGCGAAAGGACACGCACCCCGACGATATTAGGGAGAGCGTTTTGTGCAGATCGCTTTTGTTTTGCAATACTTTCGGTATTGGCACACTGCTTGCCCATTATCAATGTAGTTAATTCGCATAGTCGGGGGTTTGGTTTCTTTGTTGTGTACTAAATGGGTTTGGTTATAAACCGGCAAGAGGATGACGAAGAAACCGCTTCTATCACCAAGCCCACGTGTGGGGGCGAGAATATTGCGTGTGAATGACAGATGAGTTTTACCCTATTGGCGTTGCCAACTTTATTGTTGAGCAGCGGTTGATAATTGATTTCATTGAGGAAAGTGCTTATGATTTTACAGCCGCGAGTTGTTGATTGCGGCTTGCAGTTCTTTTTCGTAGGGCGTCCTTGTAATTGACCCTGGAATTATTTCACCTTTAGACTAATCTTCATATTTGGCAATTGAGTAAGGGCAGCACTTTGCTGGCTGCAAATTGATTTGTCCTGCTGACCATTGTCGTGGGCGCGATTATGGCGCTGGGCGGATACTTTATCTTGCGGCAACGCACACGCATTCTGGAAAGCGCCTTGCAGAATGAACTACGTGCGCATGCTGCTACGCTACAAATTGCTCTTGAGGATGTATACGCTATGGACAAGCACAGGCGCAGAATTTGATCAATCATTTGAGCGAGAATCCCAAGGTCTACAGCGTGATCCTGTTTGACGAGCGAGGACAAGTCATCATGTTGTCGAACCCATCCGCCGCAGGTGAATTGCAGCAACGCCGAAATTCAGCGCGTTTTACAGGCGAGACACGCTCAGTAACACAAACACGCTGGTGTTCTCGATTCTGATGCCCGTTCGCTTGGATCAACACCGACGCGGTGCCTTACAAATTTCGCAACCACTTTCGTTTGTACAAGCAGATATTGCGCGCGCGCGGCATTGATATTGCTTTGATTTATAATTTAGCCCTCTTTATTGCTACGATATGGGTTGTGTTGTTGGTCACGCGATTCAGCGTGCTGCGCTCAATTAATGATTTAGTTACAGGAACAAAAGCTTTTAGCGAAGGGGATTTTAACTATCGCGTGATCGTTCCCAACAATGGCGGAGAGTTTGCGCACCTGGCCAGTCAATTTAATCAGATGGCCAATCACTTAACCGAGCAGCGGCAAAAAGTGGTCAACGCCGCAGAGGAACAATTGACGCTGGAACGAAACCTCAAACAAAGTGAGCGTCTTGCTACCGTGGGTCGTCTGGCCGCAGGAATTGCGCATGAAATGGGCGCGCCGCTGAATGTGATCAAAGGCCGCGTAGATATGTTGCGCACGCGTCGCGATGTAACCTCAGATCGCCGTGATCGCTGGCTTCAGATTATTGACGAGCAGGTGGATTCGATTGCCCGCATCGTGCGTCAGTTGCTAACGTTAGCGCGCCCGTTTCACTTGCAGCAGCAGGTTGTAAAGCATCTCACGTCTAGTTCAAGGGGTGGTAGATTTAATTCAACCAGACGCTGCCGCACGAGATGTCAGAATTATTATGTCGCTCAGGGAGCCGCTTCAGATCCAGGCGATCGCAATGCTGCATCAGGTACTGCTGAATCTTTGCCTCAACGCTTTGCACGAAATGCCAGATGGCGGCGACCTAGAAGAAATTGCCATTTATGTTGATGCCCCCTATAGATACCGCGTATGCCCATCAAATGCAACCTCCTTTTCTTGCGCTTCGTGTAACAGATACAGGACGCGGCATTGCGCTGGAGCATCTGCCCTTGATCTTTGACCCCTTCTTTACGACAAAAGAAATCTGGCAAAGGAGTAGGCCTGGGATTGGCGGTTTCGCGTCGCATTATTGAAGAACATAACGGTTGGATTGAGGCGGAAAATCAGTTGGAAGGGGGAAGCGCGTTTCACCGTCTGGTTACCCAATGTGATGGTCGCAGCAACCCTCCCCGATTCGCACAAGCCGTCGGAGGAGTTGTATGAAAGAGCGAATTCTGATTGCCGAAGATAATCCTGATATGCGAAGATGGTGGCGAAGCTGCTGGAAGATGCGGGCTTTCAAGTGCTCATCGCCACAAACGGGCGCATAAAGCGCAACGGCAAATGAATCGTTTGGATGAAATGATTGATGTGGTGATTACGGATGTGCGGATGCCAGAGTTAAGAGGCGATGACTTGCTCCGTCTTTTGCGACAGCGCCGCCCCCGAAACGCCCGTGATCGTCATTACTGCATTCGGTTTCGTCGAGCAAGCCGTCGAGATGGTGAAGGCTGGGGCGTTTCAATATCTGGTCAAACCGTTCAGGAGCGATGAGCTTATTCAGGCCGTTCAGCAAGCTCTTGCCAAAAGTGCGCCGCATCGTAAACAAGCCGTTGCGCTATAACACCCTTATCACTCCAACGAAAATCATTGGAGCATCGCACTCATGCAAAGCTTTTTGAGATGTTAGCCCGCGCCGCCGAAAGCGAACGTGTTGATTATTGGGGAATCGGGAACAGGCAGGAACTGGTTGCCCGTGCTGTACGAGATGGCTGGTCGCACAGGGCCGTTTGTGCCTGTCAAGCTGCGCAGCGATTCCTATCGACCTGATCGAATCAGAACTCTTTGGTCATATGGGCGGCGCGTTTGGTGCCGCGCCACGTGCTGGTCTGTTTGAAACAACCGACAAAGTGATGCGATCTTTCTGGATGAAATTGGCAAAGATGCGCTGCTGATGCAACCCAAGCTACTGCGCACGTTGCAGGAAGGCACCGTGCGACGTGTAGGTTCCAATACGGAAAAGTCCGTGAACGTGCGTGTTATCGCGGCCACGAATCGCAAGCTGGACGACGAAATGCGTGAAAGTGCTTCCGCGAAGATTTATTTTGGCGACTCAATGTCATTCGCTTGCCCATTCCGGCTTTGCGCGAACGCCCCTTTGATATTCCGCTTCTTGTTGAGCATTTTATTGCCCAGCACGCCACCGCAGGCAAAGCGCCCCTCGCCATGTCGCAAGAAGCCTTAGCGGCCTTAACCGCGTATGCCTGGCCGGGCAATGTGCGCGAGTTGGAAAATGCAATTGAACGCGCCGCAGCCTTTGCCCGTGGAGGCGTTATCAGAGTGGAGGATTTGCCGGAACGTGTGCGCACCAATGGCCAAGCGGCAGCACTGCTGACACGTTCGAGCGCCCGAAATATGACCTTGCGCGAAATGGAACGGGATTACATTCTGGAAATCCTGCGTCGTACGGAGGGGAACAAAAAACGTGCTGCCGAAATTCTCGACCTCGACCGCAAGAAACGCTTTATCGCAAACTGGACGAATACCGCGCTGAGGGCATCGCTTTTGAAGTCGCTGGCGATTTTTCTCCGTCATGCACCTGGCCACCTTCCTGCTCAACTGCTGGTTTGCTTTGTGTCACTTAGTCTACGCTCGCCATATGGCTTGGCATTTGCACATGTCTGGTCGCCGTTAGCGGATGGTCTTGTTGTTGCGATGGCCTGCTAGTTAAGGAGGAAAGCACACTGCGACAACAAACTTGATTGCCGGTAACGAACGAGGCTCCGGGCCTCACACTTGTTTCACCACAAAGGCTCGCAACGAAGCGAAGAAAGTGAAGGTGGCCAATTGGCACAAGCAACCGAGCGCAATGAGCAGCAACCTGACGTTCTGCGTGTCTTTCAGTCAAAGCAGGAAACCAAAGCCTTTTACGACAAAATCAGTCGCGTGTATGACCTGTTGGCTGACAAAGTGAAGATCCAATTCGGCAATCAGCTCTTGCATTGTTAGCTGTCCGGGAGGGTGAACAAGTACTCGAAATTGGCTTTGGCACAGGCCGATGTCTTGTCGCTTTGGCGCGGGCCGTTGGTTCCACAGGCCGCGTCTTTGGCATAGATTTGTCGGACGGAATGCGGTGGCGTGCAGAAGGCAATTTATATCATACAGGATTAAGTAATCGCGTGGAGTTACAAACGGGAGACGCCTGTGCCTTACCTTATGCCGCTGCAACTTTCTCGGCAGTCTTCCATGACCTTTACGCTGGAATTGTTTGATACCCCCGAAATTCTACAAGTCTTGGCTGAATGTTGGCGCGTGCTGCAACCAGGCGGGCGCATCGCTATCGCCGGAATGTCAAAAGAAGACGAGAACGGCGTGCTTCTTCACGTATTTGAATGGACACATCAGCACTTTCCGAACTTTCTGGATTGTCGCCCCATCTTCGTCCAGCGTGCGTTTGAGCGCACCGGATACCCACAATGCCAGAAACAAACGATGTGGGTGCCGGTGGAAATTATTTTGGCGCAAAAACCAGGAGGGTTGTTGCTTGCCGATGGCAAGCAACAACAAGCTGTTAACTGAATGTTTCAGGTTAGGCTGCCGCTCCCATTTTATGAGTGTTATTTGATTGAGGCGGGGGTGCTGGCAAGGTTTCTGCTCCATCGCTAATCAATGGGGCAGATAGCCATCCTTCCACGGCTGCGGCCAGGGATTTGAATCGGGTTGCGCCGCAAGCAAATATCAAGCGGCGATGACAGATATGAATAAAAATGGCCATCGTTGCCGTGAATAAATAAAACTTCCGAAAAAGACCTCGCCATCCTGTTTTTCTCACCTGATAGATTGTTTACAACCCTTCCTCTCCAAAATAGATTTCTTCAATTTGACCGCAATGCCTCACCGTCTTCGGTAAGGACGCGAAGCTTTATGGAAATCTTGATAAGGTTGTCGCACCTATTCCGAATTCCTCCACTATTGAAAACGCATCTGTCAGCGCGGCGACCTGATCGGCGACAGGAATGGCATGCAGAGGAGTACTTGAACTGCTATCAACATTGGGATAGGTTGGCCCGCTACGTGGACGGCAAATCAAGTACCCTCCCCTTTGTTGGGTGGAGAAGGCATCACGCAGAGATTTTACCCGTTAGGTGGACCTCGTCATCAAGCAAAACCACCCTTTTTCGCATAAAATGACGTATACAGGGGCAGAACAAATTTGGTTTTCATTCGATTATTCCGGTCGGAGCTTACCTCCCATTTCCTCACACCAAAGATTTTCTGATGAGTTGCGAGACGACTATTACGGTGTCACACGCGAGACCGCTTACGAGGTGTACAAATGCTGTGCCGCTAAGATGAAAATAGAGGCTAAATAACGCACCTCAATGCTGCAACCGATTTCGCCTGCTTAGCCCTTGCAGCCGGAGTATTTGAGACCTCTACGCGATCTCAATCTTTCTCAGGGTAGACATTATGTGTAGCCGCTAAAAATACTAACTGGAAGACAGCCATTGTTCTCAACAGGAAGACGTGTGGAATATTGCCACACCAAGATGCAAATTCCCCACTCCTGCGACAGGTGTTTCTACCCATTCAGTAGGCCTGGCCTGATTTGATGAAGGATTCCAGCTTGGCACACGAGTTGAAAACAGCAACGACGTTACCCAAGCTGGTATAGCTGCAAAAGACTGAGCAGTCTGACCAATTAGAAGCTGCGTCTCGACAACTTCGTCGAGGGCAGGACACTCGCATTTGCGGTTGCATTAATAGTATTGGGTAACGAAATCAATTGATGGCACACCTTTTTGTTTTCCACCATATTTGTGGAGGTCATTTTTTGCATTATGGAGTGGTTTGGAATGATTGCGTTTTTGCCTCTTTTGACGAGGTAAGCTTATCCGGCTTAAGTGATGTAAGATTCCTGACACTACGGCATCAAAGTGCTCTCTTCACTACCACAAAGATATTGACCTCCCACAGAGTTGACCCGCAAAACCAATTCTGAAGTCCTTCCTCCACGAAGTATACCAACAAGGTTTATATCTTTGTGGTGAAATTTTCTTTTCGCAAGCGGTCGTTGTCGGCGCCGCTGGCGAGCAGTATCTCATCTTCAATATAACAATCAGTAAATATTCCCGGCAACAGCGGCGCCTGCGGCGCGGGATACTGGAATAGCGTTCCCCCACATCCTTAGCTGTCCCTGTTGATAGGACTGTAATGCTGGTTTCCTGCTGGCGGAATCAGCAGTTCTCTTATTTCCCCTACAATATGCGGTTCACATATAACCCCGAATTCTCTGAAAACTATTCGCAAGCTGCCTCGTTGCATTTTTACCTGTTGGTCGCATTGGCACTGCTTTTACTATTGGGTGGGTTACATAAGGGCGATCTCAGCGGTTATGACGATGCGGCGTATGCCTACGAAGCCAAAACCATCCTCGCCACGGGCGACTGGTGGACTTTATCGCTGAACGGCTCGCAAGACTTTGATAAGCCACCGCTTTTTGTTTGGTGCTTAGCGATTTCCATGCAAGTGTTCGGCAAGTCAGATTTTGCGGCCAAGCTCCCAGCGGCGTTGTTCGGTTTTGGAACGATCTTACTGGTATATCAATTGGCACAAGAGTTGACTGGGTGTAAGTGGATTAGCATCTTTTCAATGCTCGTTTTAGTAAGTACACAATATTTTCTGAAATACGCCACGCATGCGATGACAGGCGTGCCGTTCACGTTCTTTTTTACCCTGGCAATTTGGCTTTACTTGAAAGGCTATCGCCAATCGCAGCATTGGTTGTTCTGTGGGTTTGCATTCGGTGCAACCAAATTGGATTCGAGCTCCTGTTGGTTGGCTGGTGATAGCCATCATTGTGATACACCTACTATTTACCCGGCAGTTCTTTCGCCTACGCTCGGGTTGGTTACAAGGCGGATTAGGGTTAGGCGCAGCGCTCTCGCTAAGCTGGTATGTGGTGAAAGATTATCGTGCGCGGAAAGCTGTTTATCACTGAACGTTTCTTCAGCCGAAGCAATCCATGTTTTGAAATCTCTCCCCGTGGCTTGGGAGCAAGTAAGCCTGCTACTATCAGCGGCCCCTTTTATGAAATTACTGGCCTATGGCTTCCCCTCTTGCTGAACCGGACTGATTGGTCCAGCGAAAAAGCCTGCGGTATCGAAGACGGCATCGCTCTTACTGATTTGAGTTGCCTCATCCTCGTTTATACCCAGCTGCTACAGCAATCATTATGCACTATATCCTCCAGTTTTTCCCATGCTTTTCTATTGATGAAGGGATATTATTGAAGGACTGGCTCATGGCGGAGAAAAGATGTTCTTCAAAGCGGCTTATGGAGCCTGGCGATAGTCGCGCTTACGATCATCGTCGCCCCGGCCTATCAATTACGTGCAACGAGCTGGCCTTAGCACAGGTGCTGTCAGTAGAGATGGAGCACAAGGCTTGAATTCTTTGCTTTTCCGCCAGACCAACAAGGATGGGATTATCACCCAATCAATTCATTTGGTATTCCAATCGGCTGGTCGAATTGCAGACCTCACTTCTGGTAACGGCGTCGCTGCAATGCCCGCATATGGTAGGCATCATAGATAAGCAAGGATTTCAGAAGCTTGCCGAACAGAGCAAGCGTGCGCTTAACGATCCTGGCCGCCTCTGATAATTTTTGTCGTGTTTCAGAAAAACATCGCTCCTCTTACCTGACGCAGTAGCTAAGATTGAATTGAGACTCATGAATAAAGGTCTCTTCTAGTAGTAAGGATGCAGACAACAGTTAGAAAACATCGGCTTCCGCTCTGGCCCCGATTGCAATTTATTGCCCGTAAGCTATTCAATCGCTTACCGCTTCGGGAGCAACAGAAAATCCTATCTTCTAACGCCGGTAATTGGCGTTTTATGCGGGCTGGCGAGCAGTAGTTTTCCATTACTTCTGGAAATCTTCCAAAATCGAATTATCTATGCAGTCACAGCGATCCCCATTGGTGGCGTTACCGTTGATAATTTTGATTCCCTTATGGTGGATTGATCGCAGGGGCAAGGTTATATTTCCGCAACCCTGAAGCTGAAGGCATTGGTATCCCGCAAGTCAAGGCCGCTATTATCTGGAAAACGGTCGTATTCTCGCCCCGTATCTGTTCCCCTTAAGATGATTTTGTCCGCGATCAATATTGGTACAGGAGCAAGTCGGGGGCGTGAAGGGCCTTCCGTACAAATCTGTGCTGCTATTGCATCTGCTGGGGCGTCTCTTTGCACTCACACGGCGCAATATAAAAAGCCTCGTGCCTGTAGGCCTTGCTGCCGGTATCGCAGCGGCTTTCAATACGCCCATCACGCTTGATTACGTTCACACTGGAAGAAATTATGGGCGATACATCGGCAAAAACCTTGGGGTCAATCGTAATCGCTTCGTGATCGCGTCGGTCATGGGAACGCTCACTGTTAAGGAGAACATCCGATCTTCAACGTACAGAACCTACAGCTTGAATCGGGCGCTGGGTGCTCTTTTATGCGGCATTAGGAATCGTTGCCGGGCTGACCGCAGTAAGCTTCAAACGACCTCTTGCGTTTGCGAAAATGTTCCGGTCGCAAAAGGACTGTTCCCAATGGGCGACGCCCGGGGAGTCGGCGGACTGATTGTTAGGCGGTATCGGCCTCATTGCTTTACTAAGCACCGGATCAGCCAGCATCTTTGGGGATTGGATACGGGCAACTGGCGCTGTTTTACAAGGGCCGTTACCACTCAAGGTATTGTTGATCTGCTTTCGGCTGCTGCGACGTTCGCTGTATAGCACGGGATCGGCAGGCGGTATTTTCCGGCCCTCGCTTTATATTGGCGGTATGCGCAGGGCTGTCATTGGACTTTTTACACAGTATGTCTTAGGCACGGATGTGTGCATCCTGGCGCCTTCGCACTGGTCGGGATGGGAGCTTTCTTCGCAGGCGTTGTGCGCGCCCCGGTTACTTCCATCATCATCATTTTCGAGATGACGAACAACTACTCCATGATTCTCCCCCTCATGATCGCGAATATTATCAGCTATGTGATTGCGTATGAGATAAGTCCGACTCCAATTTATGACGCGCTGCTATTACAGGACAACATTCATTTGCCGCATAACGAGCGAGAAGTGCTGAAGCAAAAATTCGCAAGTGAGGCCATGACCACAAAATTCACAGCACTGTCTAGCGACCTGACTCTTTCGCAGGCCTTCGATTATCTACAAGCCTTTACTGATACCCCTTTAACTTACCCGGTATTAGACAGTAATGAGCGTCTGCTGGGTTTGCTGACTCACAATGATTTGAAGCGCGCGATGGCAGAAGGAAACGAGCAGCTCTTTTTGCATCAACTAACCATTCGCAAAGCCCATGCGTTCCCGAACCAAACGCTGCAAGCCGTGCTCATCAAATTGGGACGTAATGGGCTGACCTTATTGCCTATTGTTAGTCGTGACGATCCTTCATCCCTGTTAGGTGTAATTACGACATTAGATATTGCGTCTGCACTCGCTCAAGAAGTCCGTGGAGATTCCGGAGTCCAATAGGCAAGGCCATTAAAGGGATTTGGAGAAAGATCGTTGTCATCAAGAATAAAGTCAATTCCACTTTTTCAAGATCTGCAACCTGTGCGTGATTTAGTGATGGCGTATGGCTGGAACGCCACTGCCTATCAAATCATCAACCCTGGCTTCCTACATTGGTTTGCTGCTGCGCAGGATGCCGTTGTAGGTTATGTTGAGCACGCCAAGGTTCGTGTCGTGGCGGGCGCACCAGTTTGCACCAGGGCACGATTGTCAGAAGTGGTCGCCGAATTTGAATCCGATACCACTCGCGTAGGCTCGCGCGTTTGTTATTTTGGTGCCGAAGCAAGGCTGGAATCGGTCTTGGGCAACTCACTGCGGCACTCCAAATTACAATTAGGAGCACAACCCGCTTGGCATCCCTGCCAATGGCCCGCGATCTACAATCATCACGCTTCGCTGCGTGCCCAGTTGAATCGTGCGCGCAATAAAGGCGTGACGATCAAAGAATGGACTGCCGAAGAGTCGTATGGTCATACGGCGTTAAATCGTTGTCTGGATGAGTGGCTTGCCACGCGAGGGTTGCCACCAATGCACTTCTTGGTCGAGCCACAAACCCTGGAGCGATTATTCGACCGCCGTATCTTTGTGGCCGAAAGGCAAGGCAAAGCCATTGGGTTTCTCGTCGCTTCGCCCGTCCCACAACGGAACGGCTGGCTCATCGAACAGACAATACGCGGAACTGGGGCAGTGAATGGCATGATCGAACTGTTGATTGATACCGCCGTCCGTTCGATGGCAGAAAGCGCAAGCGACTATGTCACACTAGGCCTTTCGCCTCTTTCTCTGCACTGTATTGCGAACAGTACTGACAGTTCTTTCTGGCTTCGTGCCGTGTTGACTTGGCTTCGCTTACACGGTCGCAGATTTTATAACTTTGATGGATTGGATCGCTTTAAGGCCAAGTTTCAGCCGGAACGATGGGAGCCAGTTTTTGCCATTGCGAATGAACCACGATTTTCTCCTCGTAGTTTATATGCCATTGCCGCCGCGTTCACGGCTGGAGCCCCATTTATCGCCATTTCTCAAGCTGTGTGGCGAGCCGTTATAGGGGAACTCAACGGGCTAATAAACAGGAGGGCCCAAGCTCAGGTACGAGGTCTCAGGCGTACATTTTTCATTTCCCTATAGGCTTTATACTGGCCTATTTTCCTTCCAATGAGGTCGGACGTATAGTCAAAACTTAGTAGAACAAGTAAGTAGAAAAAAGAAATTGCTAATCGTATCTCGTTTAGTAGACGGTAAAGCCTGCTAACCATAATGATGTTTTGTATAGGGGCTTGGACAAGTTCGTTGGCAATTAGTTGTCCTGAAGGCTTTTCTCGCTTTCGTTACCTTGTTAGCCTGTTCACAAAGAGCACTATTCCGCCTGTGACAATCACGACAAGGATGCTAAGCAAAATAAGCAGTAGCGTGCGGCGCTGGGACATGGCCTTTCGGCGCAACCCACAAATACACTGCGGCACGAATCTGTCATACTGCCGTGCGCAACGAGGGCAGGTGTAGGGGAGAGCAAATGACATAGAGGATTCCTTAAGGTATTTTGAAAAATCACAAGCCTCGCTTTTTCGTCAGGGTCATCATCTGAAATCAATCGCATCGGGTAACGTAAAGCGGTTAGAGGCAACACGAATACCAAGCTGGAGTTGGCGACGGGGCTGAATTAACGATTTACTTCCGGTTGGTAGTGTGGCATTCCACACAAATGAATTATTCGAGCCAGGCAAGACAACTGGGCGTCTCACATTTTCCCCCAGTGGTGCGGGTTAGTCCGAAATACTCAATAAATAATTTCTGATGACAAACGGGGCAGACCTCCATTCCACTCCAATCCTGACCGTGATGTTGAGCTTTGAAGCGAATAAGAAAAGGAAAGAGTTTTTTTACCTCTTGTAGATCGGCCTGTCGTTTTTTCACTTTTGCTATTATCTCTTCTTCACTTAAAGGATCGTATTTATTACAGGTAGAAGGTCGAGCACGCTCTGTCAAGGGTGATAAATTGTGCGAGGTCGTAGGAGAATGAGCACTCTCTTGCTGCACGCAAGGTTTCTGTAATCCCTTGGTGGGAAAGCGTG
>JAXLQQ010000030.1:0-61595 GCA_046331525.1 Blastocatellia bacterium | reverse complement strand
TTGGCACCGCACACGCGGTTGATCCGGCAACGCGGACGATGATGGTTGAGGTACGGATCCCGAATCCAACGCAGCAGCTTTTGCCAGGCATGTTTGCCCAAGTCAAATTTGCGTTGCCGTCCTTGCAGGAAGCAGTTGTGATTCCTGCGACCGCTTTAGTGACAGGTGCAAATGGCGCGCAGGTGCTGACGCTCCGCTCTGATCAAACAATTCACGTGCAAAAGATCGAAGTCGGGCGCGATTACGGCAAAGACATCGAAATCATCGGTGGTTTGCAGGGCGACGAAACAATTATTACGAACCCTTCCGATGCCATGCACGAAGGCACTCGTGTGCAGGTAGCGAAGGGGAAATAAACGTCACGTTATGAGTTGTGTTTATTGACTTCCGCAAGACAACGGCGAGCAATGTTGGCCAGCCGCTGCTTTTTATTTTGCGCGAGCGTTTTTAGTTTCTTGCGCAGTGCTTTCATTCGCTGACACCCCATTCCGCCACCATCGGCAGACGCTGCTAGCATCAATAAATGCCCGTGTTCTCTTGCTGGGCGATTTGCAACCGCGTGCAAAAAAGTTTCTGTATGTTGACATAATAACCCGCTGAAGAACTCACCTAATGCCTCGGACAAGGCTCCATCACTATGAGGAGCAACGTCCATAATGACGGAGAGCATATTAATATCGCCTTGTTTGTATAGGTCAGCAGCTTTATAAAGGGACATCTCATCGCAGTCAGATTGTTGTGGTGCTGCGCATTTCTTAAGTTCTTTGAGTAATTGCGCACGTTTTGCGGCGGGCGCTTTCCGAGGTTGTGCCGCAGCGGTTATGACTACCAACAAGAGAAAAAGTAAGAGAAGGAAGCTACAGGTTCTCATGGTTAGTTCCGTTGGCAACTAACCCTCCTTCAACCGTAACAATCGTTCTGCCGCTGCTTGCAAGGTTTCGTCGCGTTTGCAGTAACAGAAGCGAACGAGTTGTGCGCCGAATTCGGGATGGCGGTAGAAGCTGCTGCCGGGAACGACAGCGACGCCGACGTTGCGGATTAAGTGATTTGCAAAGGCAAAATCGTCAGCGAAACCGAAGCTGGAAATATCCGCCATGATGTAATACGCGCCGTCCGGCGTGTGGCATTTGAATCCGCTCTCTTCCAACACTCCTACCAGAAAATTTCTGCGTTTCAAATAGGCTGCTTGCAACTGCGCATAGTATTCGCGCGGCATGCCGAGCGCGGTCACGCTCGCTTCCTGCAACGGCGCAGAGGCACAGACGCTCAGGAAGTCGTGTACTTGTCGAATGCCGTCCATCAAATCAGGATGCGCGAGTGCAAAACCGACGCGCCAGCCGGTGACTTCATACGTTTTCGACATGCTGTTGATCGTGATCGTGCGTTCGCGCATGCCGTCGAGCGTAGCCATTGCGACGTGCTGCACCTCGCGCGGCGCATCGGGGTACCAGATGTGTTCGTAGATTTCATCCGTGATCGCCAGCGCGTCGTATTCGATGCACAAGTCGGCGATGAAGCGCAGTTCGTCGTGCGTAAAGACCTTGCCGGTTGGATTGTGCGGCGTGTTGATGATGATGGCTTTGGTTTTTTCGTTGAAGGTTGCACGCAGTTCATCGCGGTCGAAATGCCAGTTGGGCGCGTGCAGCGTGACGTGGCGAATCGTCGCTTCAGTCAGAATCGTGTCGGGATTGTAGTTCTCAAAAAACGGCTCGAACACAATGACTTCATCGCCTGGATTGATGATCGCCATCAGCGAGGCAATCATCGCTTCTGTTGATCCGACCGTCACGACGATTTCCCGTTCGGGGTCAAATTCCAGCCCCATACTCCAGCGCGTTTTTTCGGCTATCGCATCCCGCAATCGTTTCGTGCCCCAAGTGATCGTGTATTGATTGTGGTCAGCATCAATCGCAGTTTTGGCCGCCTGTTTGATCGTGTCAGAGGTCGGAAAATCGGGGAAGCCTTGCGACAAATTGATCGCGCCGCTTTGAATCGCCTGACGCGACATATCGCGGATGATGGACTTGGTAAAGCGTAAAACTTTGCGGGAGAGGTGATGTTTCATAGCGAGCGGTTATAGCGCAGCTTTATTGCGAAAGGCAATGCGTCACAAAACGCTCCGTGGCTTGAATCACGGCTTCCGGCTGATCACGGTGCGGGGAATGTTTGCACTGCGACAGCTTCAATAACTCGACCTCGTGTGCTTGTGCTGCAATGCGCTCAATTTGTTCCATCGTGCCGTATTCATCGTCTTCGCCTTGCATCGCCAGAATGGGGCAGGCGATGCAAGGCAAATATTCTTCGAGATTCCACGCGCGAAATTCCGGGTGCAGCCAGATGTTGTTCCAACCCCAAAACGCCGAATCGGGATCGTGATGATAGCGGCTCAGCTTTTGCTTCAAATCCGTTGTTAGATAATTTTCGCGCGCCTGTCGAATGCTGACGAGACTGAATTCTTCGACAAAGACATGCGGAGCCAGCACGATGACGCCGCGCGGATTCAGCACTCCGCCGCCTGCCGCAATCAACGCGATGGAGCCGCCGTCGCTGTGACCAAAGAAAATCGGCTTTTCGATCTGTAACTGCTCGCACAACGCGGGCAAAGTTTGCAGCGCTTCGTCGTGCATAAAACGCGGCGTGCGGTCTTCCTGCAAGCTGTCAGATTGGCCATAGCCGTAGCGCGAATACACAATGGCCTCGCACCCGGTCGCGTCAGCAATGCGCTGCGGAAAGTCGCGCCATAAGGCCACGGAGCCTAAACCTTCGTGCAGGAAGAGGATCGGCGGCGCGCCCGCTTGCGGTTGCGCCGAGGCCAGCCGCACGTATTCGATGCGATGTTGTTGCAGTGTAAGAAAATTCATCGGGTATCTCAGGTGACTTTTCCGGCTTGCCAGTAGTATGCTTGCCAGCCTCACGTCGCAATGTACCCGTTCGTAGAATCATGAGTAAAGCGCCCGCTACCGTTGAAGCCGTTGTTCGTGCCTGCCGTTTATTGCAAGCCTTTCAATTTCAGGAAGAGGTTTTGCCGCTCAATGAACTGGTGTCGCGTACAGGCTTGAGCAAGACGACCTGTTTTCGCCTGTTGCACAGCCTGATTCAAGGCGGCCTGATTGAACAGGTCGGCAGAGGAACCTATCGCAGCCATTTGCAACTGGTGTCGCGGTCGTCCGTGACGCTGGGCTTTGCAGCACAGACGACCGATTCAGAGTTTTCACGTGATGTCAGTCAAAGCATTCATCACGCGGCGGCGCGCGAACATATCCCGTTGATTACAGTGGACAATCGCTACAGCCCGAAAGTGGCGTTGCGCAATGCGGATTTTTTGATTAAAGAGGGGGTAAATCTGGTGCTGGAGTTTCAGACCTACGAACACGTCGCGCCGATTATTTCCTCAAAATTCATTGCGGCGAACATTCCCGTTATCGCCATCGAAATCCCGCATCCTGGCGCGACCTATTTTGGCGCTGACAACTACCGTGCCGGTGTACTGGGTGGGCAGGCGCTCGGACGCTGGGCGAAAGAGAACTGGGAAGGGCAGGTGGAAACGGTGCTGCTGTTGGAATTGCCCATTGCTGGATCGCTGCCGCAACTGCGCATTACGGGCACCGTCGCCGGATTGCAGGAAACCTTGCCGGGCATCAATCCGCGCCTGATGACGCATTTGGATGGCAAGGGCGAATTTGAAAAAAGCCTGGATGTTGTGCGGCGCTATTTGCGGCGGACAGCGGCGAAACGCACGTTGATTGCCGCCGTAAATGATCCGAGTGCGCTGGGAGCCTTACGCGCGTTTGAAGAAGCCGGGCGCGGGCATCTCTGCGCTGTCATCGGGCAGAACGCAACACGTGCCGCCCGCGAAGAGTTGCGGCGACCGCAAACACAATTGATCGGTTCGGTAGCGTATTTTCCCGAACGCTATGGCGACGAACTGATCCCCCTGGCCTTAGCCATTTTGCAAAAGAAACCCGTACCCTCTTCCGTCTTCGTCAAGCATCAGTTGATCACCGCGAAAAATGTCGGACTGATCTATCCGGCACAGACCGAATAACTGCCGCAGAAGAATCTCTGCACGGCGCGGAAGTAAAGTGCGGATAAGCTATGTTCCATTATGCGGAATATTGCGCTAGACTTGGTTTGGCTTTAAATAGGCTAAACTGTTGGATACTAGAATTTCAAATTCCGTATCTCGGAATATGCAGGCTGAGAATTTTTTCCCATTGCTTGTTATAGCAATGCTTCCTACTGTGTGGAAGCTGGGATTATTCACAGAATCCGACAACTAGAAGTACGCGGTTAGGAAATCAACGAACGACAATTCAGTTTGCTCTCACATCAGCGCGGCGTTTGCTTGATGAATTCTTCTGTGGCAGGAGGCAAGCGCAGCACAACGCACATTTCTTAAATCGGTTGTGATGTCAGGCACTGTTGGGCTGCCTGCGCTCTGCTTTGCAAAGCATAATGAAAAAACTAGTCCCCGTTTTTGTCGCAGCTACCACGCTGATTGTTTTATCCGTCGTGGCTCAAAATCGTCAGGTTGCAGAGCTTCGCCGCGCTGACTGGCTTAAGTTCAATCCGGTCACGCCGCTGACTGCCGCGTCGTTTGCGCATCCGCCCGCTACGGATCAACCCTGGGTGCGAATGAACCTGCCCGCAACGGCTGATCCGGCAGAGATCAAGGCCGAATTGCAGGGCATGCACGAGGCAGGCATCGCGGGGGTAGAGGTAGGGCAAGGCGCTTTTCCGAACAACGAACAACTGATCGCATTGCTGACGACGGCCAATCAGTTGGGGATGAAGGTGAGTCTCAGTCATGGGCCGACGCAAAATCCGGCGGGCTATTCGATTGATGCTGACCACGCGCGCAAGACTTTGTTCGTGGGCAAAGCCACTGTTAATGCCGGAGCGGCGTTTCAAGGTGCTGTCCCGGCTCCTACCGTTACGCAAGGCAGCCGGAGTGGATTCGGTGGCGCGGGAGGCCGTCCCGGTGGGCCACCTCCCGGCGCAGGTGGCGGTGGTGGACGTGGCGGCGGGCCACAAGCGAAACGCGCGACGTTGATTGCGGTGCTGGCCTTTCGCTGCACGCAAACACCCTGTGCGGCAACTGGGCCGGTGGAATTAGATAGGGCATCGCTAATTGATCTAACGGCAACGGTCACGGGCAAGAACAAAGACGGCATTGTAGGCGGAACGACAGCAGGCGAATTGCAATGGACGCCGCCTGCGACACCGGCAGGCGCGCAATGGATGATTGCGGCGTTTTGGGCGCGCGGCGTGTTCGCCCAGCCTGATCCGTTCAGCGACGAAGGCTACGCCGAACTGATCCAAAGTATGGAAACGGGCTTGAGCGCGGAGGTGAAAGCGCTGCTCAAAGCGAATGGCGGTGATATTTTCTATGACTCGCATTCCAGTGATCGCGGCAGCGTGGACGAACTTTGGACAAACAAGATGGCGGAGGAGTTTCAGCGCCGCCGCAACTATTCGCTCATTCCGAACCTGCCTGCGCTGTTTCGAGAACAATTCGATTTCAATGATGGCAGTGCGCCGCGCGTGCGGGCTGATTTTTATGCCGTGCGCGGCGACATCTGGATCGAAAAACAAATCGTGCCGCTGCGCCAGTGGGTGCGGAAATACAACAACGTCTTGCGCGTGCAGGTCGAAGGCGAAGCGAATTTGACGATCCCGCAAACGGATATGGTGCTGGCCGCCGCTACGGTGGATCGGCCTGAACACGAATCGTTGTTTGTCGGCGATGAAATTGATAATTACCTGCCGATGGCTTCGGCCAATCACATGACCGGGAATCCGTGGTATTCGACGGAATGCTGCCCAGCCTTTGGGAAAAGTTACGCGCAGACCTTTCAGGACGCGGTGATTCGGATGCATCGTAGCTTTGCGGGCGGCATCACGAAGCTCGTCTATCACGTCTACTCGTACCGCGACGGCGCGACGTGGAAATGGCCGGGCTATCACAATTTCGGGCAGGCAGGCTTTTCCAACGCCTGGGGGCCGCGCAATCCGTTCTGGCTGGATGCTCGGTCGTACAACGATTACTTTGCGCGTATTCAGCAGGCGCTGACGCAGGGCGACGCGAAAACGGATGTGGCTGTGTACATGCAAAATTACCTCTACCCGCCGTCGCAGGTGAACAAGGTGCGGCATTGGGGCGATACGAAGTTGCAGGAGGCGGGTTACACACGCGATTACCTGAATCCGACGATGTTGAATTTGCCGACGGCGACGGTCACGAACAAGCGTTTGGCCGCTAACGGGCCGGCGTACAAGGCGCTGATTCTTGACAGCGAACAGGGGCCGCCGACGGATCCGATTAAGACGGCGATGCCGGTGGAAGTCGCGCGCAAGATTCTCGGCTACGCCCGCGCTGGCTTGCCCGTGATTGTTGTTGGCGCGCCGCCGAGCCACACGCCCGGCAACACGCCCGCCGCCGATGCGATCTTGAAAAGCGTCATCAACGAATTGCTGGCTGAACGTTCGGTGGCGCGCGTTGCACACGAAGCTGATGTGCCGGACAAGTTGAGTGCGCTCGGCCTTCGTCCGGCAGCGGAACCGGCGCAACCGTCTGCGCTGCTCAGCGTTCGGCGGCACGATGCGGCGACGAAAACGGATTACTACTTTTTCTACAATCAAGGCATCGTGAGTCCGACGGATGAACCGGCCACGCTGTTTGAGCCTGCGACCGGACAGCCGGTGGAACGCGAGGTAAGTTTGGAAGGGCGTGGGCGACCTTATTTGCTGGATGCGTGGTCAGGCAAGGTTACGCCGCTGGTGCAGTACACGGCCAATGGTGAGCGCGTTACGGTTCGCCTGCGACTGGCGCGCGATAACGGCATTTTGCTCGCGCTCAGCGAAGATGCGAACCGCTTTGGTGCCGCGCCGCCCGGCGTGTTTGTGACGAAGACGACGGCTGATGAGGCGACGGTGAATGGCGAAGCCGTGATGATTCGCGCCGCACAGGCCGGAACTTACAACACAACGCTCAGCAATGGTCGCAGCGTGCGCAGTGTCGTTGGCTCGGTTCCTGCTGCGATTGACCTGACCAAAGCCAACTGGCATTTAGCGGTGGAAGATTGGCAACCCGCGAATCCCTACGCGACAACTGTTGGCGCGGCAGCGGCGGAAAACGCGCAAGACAACCAGTGAACTGGAATTGAAAGAACTCAAGGCGTGGCCGGAAATCCCTACGCTGCAAAATACCGCCGGACTCGCTTTGCACGACACGACAAGCTTTGATCTTCCGGCCAACTGGACAGCCGCACGCAGGGCGCACGGTCTGCACTTGGGCGAAGTCTTTGACAGCTTCACCGTCACGATCAATAACCAGGCTGTAGCGATGGATCAAATCAGTGCTGAAGGCGATGTCGGCGCGTTTCTCAAGGCCGGTCGTAACACCATCGTTGTTCGGGTGGCGACAACGCTGAATAATCGGCTGACCAAGCTGGATGAAGCGGTGGCGCAGCGCGGACTTGTGCAGCCGTATGGGTTGGTCGGGCCGGTTGTGCTGACGCCGTATACGCAGGCTGTGGTGTGGCGTAAGTCTGCGGCAAAATGATTTTTGCGGACACGAAGCATTTGGAGCGCGGTGAGAGCTTACCGCACTCCATACACGGAATGAATTGTAACCGCCTTTGACAAGGGCGCGTTTATTCAGTAACAACGAAACCGTTTTTCACTTGATACGTTACAACAGCGGCGGCCATCCGGCCCGCTGAAGAAAACATCATCCACGTCCATTGAAGTCACAAAAAGGAGTCTTCTCGAATGAGACAGCAAACATTGATGAAAATCGCAGGCCGACTGCTGTGCCTGGGCTGCCTGTTGAGCCTTACGCTTTTGGCATTCGCACAAAGCAGCAAGAAGGCCGATTGGCTGACCGATGGCGGCGACATTGAGCGCACCGGTTGGCAAAAGAACGAATCCATTCTTTCCCCGACCAGCGTCAAAAACATGAAGCTGCTCTGGAAAATCAAACTCGATAACGAACCGCGTCAGATGCACAACCTGCTGCCCGTGTTGATCGCGAGCAACGTCAAGACCGCGAGCGGCCCGAAGGAAATTGTGCTGGTCACGGGTGTGAGCGATAACCTGTACGCGATTGACGCGCAAACCGGTGCGCAGCTTTGGAAGCTGCATTTTGAATCCACCTGGACGCCGCCTGCGACGGGCGGGCGCGGCGCGGGCATCCTGTGTCCCGGCGGCATTACCGCTACATCGGTTATCGGGCCGGGCAAGGCGGACGGCGAGTATGTCGTTTACACCGCTTCGTGGGACGGCATGCTGCATCGCACGGATCTGGCGACGGGCAAAGAAATCGAAAAGCCCGCGAAGTTTATGCCGCCGAATGGCAAGCCGTATGCGCTGAACCTGCGCAATAACGTCATCTACACCCACACGGCGCAGGGCTGCGGCGGCAATCCGAATATGGTCTACATCTACGATCTGGCGACGAACAAAGTCGGCGCGTGGGGGCCAGCGGGCGGCGGGATGTGGGGACGCACCGGCCCGGCGATTGACAGCAAAGGTGTGATGTATACGGGAACGGGCGACGGGCCGTGGAATCCTGAGAACGGCATTTACGGCAACGGCATCATCGGTGTGCGGCAGAACCCACAAACAAAGACGGCGGAACTGGTGGATTACTACGGCCCGTCGAATGCCGAATGGCTTTTCAAACGCGACCTCGATATGCAGGTGACGCCCGCGATTTTCAAATACAAGGGCAAAGAGTTGATGATTGATTCCGGCAAGGAATGCGTGATGTACCTGATGGAAATCGGCAACATCGGCGGTGACGATCACCGCACGCCGCTGCATCGCACGCCGCTTTATTGCAACGAAGACGTGAACTTCGCTTCAGCGGGCGTCTGGGGATCGCTGGCGACGTGGGAAGACAGCAAAGGCACGCGCTGGGCGTTGTCTCCGTTCTGGGGGCCGAAGCATTCCAAATTCACCGCGCCGATGGAAAACGGCAAGGTGAAAGACGGCGCGATTGTGGCTTTCAAAGTTGAAGAAAAAGGCGGCAAACTTACGCTCGTACCCGCGTGGATTTCGCGCGATATGAATCGTGCGGAACCACCTGTCATTGCAAACGGTGTAGTCTTCGCATATGGCAATGGCGAAGACACCGATCAAGCCAAATATGACATCGGCCTCGCCTACAACCGTGCCGAAAATCGCATCAAGGGGTCGACGAAAGCCGTCCTTTACGCGCTCGACGCGCAGACGGGCAAAGAGCTGTGGAACAGCGGCGACGCGATCAGTTCGTGGAATCACTGGAGCGGAATTTCGGTCGCCAACGGCAAAGTCTACATCAGCACGTTTGATGGGTATCAATACTGCTTCGGCATTGGCGGCAGTGCCGTGCAATCCGCTGCGAAAGGAGCGAAGTAAATGAAACGCATTCTCACGACGATAATTTGTTTGCTTGCTGTCGCGGTCGCAGCGCAGGCGCAAGGACGCGGCGGCAACAATGACTGGATGGCCGACAACGGCGATGCCCAGCGCACGGCGACGATTAAGGCGGACAGCAAAATTAACAAAGACTCCGTTGCCAAACCCGGCGCGGTGCAATTCCTCTGGAAGCTGAAGCTCAAGAATCAGGCCAATCAATTGAACAACCTGAGCGCGCCTTCGACGCTCGAACGACTGATCGGCTATCGCGGCTTTCGGATGTTCGGTTTCGTCGGCGGCAGCGGCGACAACCTCATCACGATTGACACAGATTTAGGACGCATCGAATACGAAAAGAAATTGCCGGTTAGTGGTTCTGCCAGTGCGGGGACACTTACCTGTCCCGGCGGGATGACGACGAGCATCGTGCGTCCCACGAGTTCTGCAATTGCTGCGGCTGGCGGCGGTATGGGCGGCGGTTTTGGTCGCAGCGGCCCCGCGAAAAGTTCTGTTGGTGAAGCCTGGGAAGGCGCGACGACATTGAAAGATGTGCGCCCGCAACAGCCGTTTCCTGGCCCGCCTCCTGGTGCCGCAGGCCCCGGCGGACAAGGTGCGCCGCGCCCCAATGCACCACCGATGGGCGGTGGCTTTGGCGGTGGCGCGCAGGTGATCTATGCGCTCGCGAGCGATGGCAAAATGCATTCGATGCACCTGTCGAACGGACAGGAATTTCAACCGCCTGTCTCGTTCCTGCCGTCCGGCGCGAATGCGAGCGGTTTTATCATCGTCAATGGCAAAGCTTTCGCCGCGAAAACCAACAATTGCAACGGCGCGGCGAATGGACTCTGGGCGTATGACTTTGAAGCGAAACAGGTGGCGACGTGGAAAGGCAATGTCGTCGGTTCCGCTGGCCCAGCGTTCGGCGGCGATGGCACGGCGTATGTCACGACGGCGAACGGCGTGACGGCTGTGGATGCGAAGACGCTGCAAGCGAAGTCTTCGTATACGGCGGCAGGCGCAACGTTCACTTCGACACCAGTGGTTTTCCAGCTTAAGGACAAAACGCTGGTAGCCGCAGCGACAGCGGATGGTAGCGTACATCTGCTGGATGCCGCGAATCTATCTTCTGCTGTTGCGACCACGCCCGCAGCAGGGAAAGATGCAGCTCCGGGCGCGCTGGCAAGCTGGCAGGACGCGAGTGGCACGCGCTGGATTCTGGTGCCGTCGAACAATGCTGTAGTGGCGTGGAAAGTCGTCGAACAGGGCGGCAGCGTGACGTTACAACAGGGCTGGACTTCGCGTGCGCTGGTCTCACCGTTGACGCCGACGGTCATCAACGGCGTGGTGTTCGCTACGTCAAGCGGCGAGTTTCGTACGAGTGACAGCAAAGTCACGGCAGCCCAACGCGCGGCGCGTTCCAAACCGGCAGTGATTTACGCGCTGGACGGCATGACCGGCAAAGAGTTGTGGAACAGCGGCACGACGATCACTTCATTTGCGCGCGGCAATGCGCTGTCCGGCGGTATGGGACAGTTTTATTTGACCACTTACGACGGCACCTTTTATGCCTTCGGCTTCCCCATCGAGCATTGATGAACATGAAAACTACTATGAAACATACAATTACTTTCCTGCTGAGCGGCGCGTTTTTGCTGACCATTGCGCTGCTCGGTTTTCACACGACCGCGCAGCAACAGCAACAAGGCCCACCGCAAGGGCCTCCGCCCGGTGGCGGTCAAGGCGGGAGACAGGGCGGCCCTCCTGGCGGCCCCGGCAGACAAGGTGGCGGTCGCGGCGGCTTCGGCCCGAACATTGATCCGTTAGTAGTAGACGATCACACCGGCTTTGACGCGATCTTTGACGGCAAGACGCTGAAAAACTGGGACGGCGATCCGCAATTCTGGCGCGTCGAAAACGATACGATCATCGGCGAAAGCACGCCGGAAAAACAGGTCAAGGTCAATACGTTTTTGATCTATCGCGGCAGTATGCCCGGCGACTTCGAACTGAAAGCCGACCTCAAAATGAACTCGACCAACAGCGGTATTCAATATCGCAGCATCGAGTTACCTGACGTCGGTAAATGGGTGCTGAAGGGCTATCAGGCCGATATGGATTTCGCCAACCAGTTCACCGGGCTGTTGTATGAAGAGCGTGGCCGCGCCTTCCTCGCGCCGCGTGGGCAAATGGTGCATATCGGGCCGGGCGGCAAAAAACGGTTGATTGCCAATTTGCGCAACCCCGACGAACTGAAAGCGGCGATCAAGGTGAACGACTGGAACACCTATCACATCATCGCGCGGGGCAATCGGCTGACGCACATCATCAACGGTCAGTTGTTTTCCGAGGCCATTGACGATGATCCGGCAGGACGTTCGATGGGCGGTTTGCTTGGCTTCCAGATGCACGTCGGGCCGCCGATGAAACTGGAACTGCGCAACATCTATCTAAAGAACTTGTAAACAAAAAACATTTCAATGCAAAGGAACAAAGGAGCACAGACGCGAAGAACTTGCTGTCATCTTTTGTTCCTTTGCCTCTTTGTACCTTTGCGTTGAAAAGGGATTGCAAAAGGAACCCCGATGAAGCTTACCCGCCGCCAATTCAATAAACTCGTGCTGACGGCATTGCCCGCCAGTGGTTTGCTTTCCTCGCCCGCTGCTAAGCCCAGATTCCAAATTCGGCGGCGTGCAAATCGGCATTATCGCCATACAGCTTTCGCGGAATGCCTTCGACGCCGGATGATTTGCTCGAAATATCTCGTGCAACTCGGCATTAACGTTGTCGAGATGCAGGCCGAACCGCTCGAAGCCGCAGCTGGTGCGCCGTCATTTGGGCGTGGCCCCGGTGGCCCGCCGATGGGGCCGCCGCCTGGTGGACAAGGTCGCGGTGGTGGCCCGCCCCGCAGGTGGCCCGCCGCCGGGCGGTCGTCCGCAGATGTCGCCCGAACAACAGGCCGCGATGCAAAAACGCGCGGAAGACTTGCGCAAATGGCGGTTGTCGGTTTCGCTGGATAAATACAAAGCCATTCGCAAGCAATACGACGACGCGGGCGTGACGATTTCTATCGTCAAATTCGGCTTGAATACGAGCATGCCTGCCGAAGAAATTGATTATTGTTTCAACGTCGCAAAAGTACTTGGCTGCAAAGCGATGACGTGTGAACCGCCGCTGAGCCAGACGAAACAGCTCGGCGAATATGCCGCGAAGCACAAAATCATGCTCGGCTATCACGGCCACGACAACACGACCAGTCCCGAAGCGTTTGCGAAACCGACCAGTTGGGAAACGGCGATGTCGTATTCAGCATACAACGGCTGCAATATTGACGTCGGTCACTTCACCGCAGGCAATAACGTTTCGCCTGCCGAGTTCATCCGAAAGTACCACGACCGCATCACGAATCTGCACCTGAAAGACCGCAAGCTTAATCATGGGCCGAATGTGCCGTGGGGACAGGGTGACACGCAGATCAAAGAAATATTGCAAATGATGCGCAAAGAAAAATACAAATTCCCCGCCTGCATCGAACTGGAATATCCGACGCCCGAAGGCTCTGATGTGATGAAGGAACTGGCCAAGTGCGTGGAGTATTGCAAAGGCGTACTGGCGTAAAGACGAGGATTTCCCCGGTTCTTTACTGTAAATGTTTGGTTGAAGACACTCTGAAGAAACGCACGGTACCGGTTCACTGGTAATTTCATACCTGCTCATTCGGGGCTGTGGTTTCGCTACAGACACCCAAAATACGTTTTGCTGAGGTGACTCGTTAGGTGTGCGGTCGTATGTGCACCTGATCCTTTCACAACCCAATCTTTTAGGAGTTAAAGTCATGAGTATTAGAAATACTTTTCGCTGGCTGCTGCTTGGTTTGGCAACCGCGCTCATGTCCGCTGTAGTCTTGGCGCAGGAGAACCGGGCCACGATCATTGGCACGGTCACTGACCCGCAGGGCGGCGTGATTCCGAACGCTACGATCAAGGCCACCCACACGGACACGAATGCCGTCACAACGACGACATCCAATGAATCTGGGGTGTATTCGCTCCCGTTCCTGCCCGTGGGACGGTATCAAATTACCGTCACGGCAAGTGGGTTGAAAACTTCGGTGCGCGAGAATTTAGACTTGCGCGTCGGCGACCGTATGCAACTCGATTTTAAAATGGAAGTCGGTGCGGTTTCCGATACGGTGACTGTTTCTTCAGCCGCGCCGTTGCTCGATACTGCGACGGCGAGTCGTGGGCAGGTAATTGACGGCGAGAAAGTGCATGATTTGCCTTTGCTCGGACGCAATCCGTTCTTGCTCGCGGCGCTCGCCTCAGGCGTGCAAATCACGTCTTCGCAGGGCAGTATTTCGTTCCGCCCGTTCGATAACGGTGGGATGGATAATATCTCAATCAACGGCGGACGTGCGCGTACCAATGAGTTTCTGATTGATGGTGCGCCCAACACGGCAACGGAAAACAACAGCATCGGCTCGTTGTCGTTCGTGCCTTCGCCGGATGCGGTGCAGGAATTCAAAGTGCAATCGAATACGTATGATGCACAGTTCGGACGCACGGGCGGCGGCACGATCAACGTCAGCTTGAAGGGCGGTACGAATAAGTTTCACGGCGCGCTCTATCACTTCTTCCGCAACGATATTCTCAACGCCAATGTGTTTCAGAACAACGCTTCAGGTGCGGCGCGCACGGCCTTTCGCTGGAACCAGCCCGGCCTGGTGTTTGATGGCCCGATCTATATTCCCAAGCTTTACAACGGCAAGGACAAAACGTTCTTCATGTTCTCGTGGGAGAAGATCAAATCAAGTTTGCCTTCGCCCGTCGTTCGCACCGTGCCGACGCTCGAACAACGCAATGGCGATTTCTCGAAAACATTCCAGGCCAACGGGCAGCCGATTACGATTTATGATCCGCTGACGACGCCTGCCACTTGCACCACGGCCAGTTGCAACCGTACGGCATTTGCCAACAATCTGATTCCGGCGAGCCGCATTGATCCGGTGGCGAAGAAGCTGTTGGAATACATTCCGCTGCCGAATCAGGCCGGCAATACGCAGGGCTTCTTTAACTTCTTCAACAGCCCCAACGCGCGCACCGACGAATACGATCAATTCGCCTCGCGCATTGACCACAACCTGAGCGAGAAGCACAAACTGTCGGGGCGTTGGCTCCGCAACAATCGCCACGAAACGCGCGGCCTCGCCGGATACAGAAAAGAGGCTTCGCCCTTCTTCCTGCACTCGCGCAAGAATTCCGGCGGCGGCATGGACGTGACTTCGACGTTCTCCCCCACGCTCGTGTCGAACTTCAAGATCAACTTCATTCGTCACGAATTCACGATTGACCAATACGGCGATAACTTTGACATCACGCAACTCGGTTTTCCGTCGGCGCTAAAGGGACAACTGGGGCGGCAGTTTTTCCCCGGCATTACGATGTCAGGCGGTTATGACAGCTTTGGGGGCTTGGGCTTCGGCAACGGCAGCACGTATACGTTCAGCGATGCGTCTTCGTTTTCCGAGGTGCTGAACAAAACGCTCAACAATCACTCGCTAAAATTCGGCGGCGAATTGCGCGTGCTGCGCGACAATTACATTGCGCCCACCTCGTCATTCGGCACGTTCAATTTCACGCCTGGCTTTACGCAGCGCAATCCGCTGGCGGCGGATGCGGCTTCGGGCAACTCGTTCGCATCGCTCTTGCTCGGCTATTCATCCAGCGCTTCCGTACCGATCAACGCGACGTATGCCTTCCAGCATTTGTATTACGGCACGTTCTTCCAGGATGACTGGCGCGTGAATCGCAATCTGACGCTGAACCTCGGTTTGCGCTGGGATTATGAATCGCCGTCTACCGAACGCTACGACCAACTCAACGCCGGGTTTGATAAGACGGCGACGAGTCCGTTGGTCGCGCCGGGCTTGACGCTGAAAGGCGGGTTGCTGTTTGTGAACAAAGACAATCGGCTGCCCTACAAACGCGACCTGAACAACTTTGGCCCGCGCTTGGGCGTGGCGTATCAACTGAATGAAAAGACGGTGTTGCGCGGCGGCTATGGCTTGAGCTATTTGCCTGCGTTCGATCCCGGCACGCGGTTGGGCTTTTCGGTCAGCACCGATTATGTCTCTTCGACCGATGGCGGTTTGAAGCCTGCCAATACGCTCAGCAATCCATATCCGAACGGCTTGATCCGTCCGAGCGGCAGCGCGCTCGGCCTGTCCACGTTGATCGGGCAAAGCTTCACGTTCTATGACACGGACGTGCAGATTCCGAAGAATCATCAATTCTCGTTCGGCGTGCAACGCGAGATTCCGTGGAAGATGTCGCTGGATGTTTCCTACATTGGCAGCCGCTCCCGCCAACTGATCACGTCGCAAAGCATCAACGAAGTCTCAGCGGCGGATTTGGCCAAAGGCGCGTCGGTGCTGAATGCGCAGGTGGCGAATCCGTTGCGCGGTCTGGTTCCCAGCAACGCGGCGCTCAATGGCGCGACCATTGTGCAATCGCAATTGCTGCGGCCCTTCCCGCAATTCACCGGCCTGACGCAAGACCGCATGACGATTGGGCGCGCGTGGTACAACTCGCTGCAAGTGCGGCTGGAAAAACGCTTGACCAATGGTTTGCATTACCTGTTCAGCTACACGTTCTCGAAGAACATGGAAGCGGTCGGCTATCTGAACGCGCAAGACCCGATTGGGCAACTCGCGTCGGTCGTCACGGCGGATCACGCGCCACATCGTGCGATGATCAGCGGTGGTTATGACCTGCCGCTCTTCAAGAACAGCAGCGCGCTGGTACGCAGCCTGGCGGGCGGCTGGAAGCTGAACGCGATTGGCACGTTCCAATCCGGTTTGCCGGTCAGCACGCCGGGCGGTGTGTATTTAATCGGCGACCCTTCGTTGCCGAACGACAAGCAGACGTGGACGCGCTGGTTCAATACCTGCACGTTGACGGCGGCAGGCGCACGGCAGAACTGCGCGGACGCGAGTGAAACGCCGGTGTTCCAAATTCAACCGGCCTTCACGTTGCGCCTGCACAGCACACGGTTCTCGAACATTCGCACGAGCCGTCCGCCGACCTTCGACATCTCGTTGTTCAAGGTGTTCCGCATCAAGGAAAGCATGTCATTGCAAGTGCGCGCGGAAGCGTTCAACTTCGCCAATACACCGTGGTTTGGTGCCCCAAACACAACGGCAACTTCAAGTGCGTTTGGTGTCACTACTCTGACGCAAGCCAACGATCAGCGCAACGTCCAGTTGGGCCTGAAGCTGGTCTTCTAAACGTAAGCACGGAGGAAGCAAGCCTTGTGAAAGGAACTGTAAGGCAGGTTACTAACCTGCCTTACAGTTCCTTCTCGCAGGGATTGAGTTTTCCCAAAACGCAGCAATGAAATTACGAAGCCAAACCCTTCTCTTTTTCTTCCTCACGTTCTTTAGTTTGCTCGCGCAAGCGCAATCAAGAGAGCATTGGGTAGCGACGTGGGGGACGGCGCAGCAATTGATTTACAGCGGCCCGACCGCGCCGCGTCCGCCGCAAAATCCGCCGCCGCCCGTGAATCTGGCCATTCCGGCCATGTGGCCATCTGTCAACAATCAAACCGTGCGCATGATCGTGCGCGCCAGCCTGGGCGGGCCGCGCGTGCGCGTGCGCCTCGTCAATGCCTTCGGCAGTTCGCCTTTGACCATCGGTGCGACACATCTCGCGCTACGCAGCAAAGACGCGGCGATTATCCCCGCGTCAGATCGTGCGCTGACTTTCAGCGGGCGCGCCGCTGCTACGATTCCGCCCGGTGCAGTTCTATTCAGTGATCCCGTCGAATTGACGGTTGCGCCGCTTGCGGAACTCGCCATCAGTTTGTACTTACCGAAGGAAAGCACAACCAGCGCGCATTTATTTGGCGAACATACCGCATACTTATCCAAAGAAGGCGATTTCACCGGCAGCACGGAGATTGCCGACGCGACGACTTCGCTTTCGTATTACTGGCTCGCGGGCGTAGACGTGCTGGCTCCCGCGAATGCCGCAACCATCATCACGCTCGGCGATTCGATTACCGATGGACACGGCTCAATGCCGAACACCGATCATACGTGGCCTGCGTATCTCACTAAACGACTGCAAAGCGACAAACGCGCCGCGCATCTGGGTGTCGTGAATGTCGGCATTTCCGGCAATCAGGTCTTGCGTGATGGCGGCGGTGTGCTCGGTGGCATGAGTGCACTGGCACGATTGGAACGCGATGTGTTGACGCAACCGGGCGCGCAATTTGTGCTGCTAATGGAGGGTATCAATGATATCAGCGGGCGTACGCGCCAGGCCGATGCCGACACCAAAGCCGTAACGGAAGACCTGCTCGCAGCCTATCGACAAATCATTGCGCGTGTACGTGCGCAGGGATTGAAAATCATCGGCTGCACACTGACGCCCTTCGGCAATGCCCGCGCGTTCACCGAAAAGGGAGAGACGGTGCGTCAAGCCGTCAACCAATGGATTCGGACTAGCGGCGCGTTCGATAGTGTTGTAGATTTCGACGCGGCAACGCGTGATCCCAATAATCCCCAACGCTTCCGCGAAGCTTTCCACGCGGGCGATTGGCTGCATCCAGGCGATGCGGGCTACGAGGCAATGGCGAATGCGATCAACCTGACGATCTTCGCGCCGAAAAAACGCTGACCAGATACACGGCGGAAGCCCGACTGTGAAGGAGGGCGTAACGATAACAAACGCCCTCCTTCACAGTCGGGCTTCCGCCTCTAATTCTTAACTGAGGACAAATGAGTAAATCTTTTCAATTCGTGCAATACCTCTGGAACGACGAAGACGCCGACAAACTCTCCGGCGTAGATCGTTTGGTCTACCGCTCCAACCGTCTCGGCGATGATTTGACGCTGACGAATACGGGCGGCGGCAACACTTCGTCAAAGCTGATGGAACAAGACCCGCTCACGGGCGAGCAGGTCGAAGTGCTGTGGATCAAAGGTTCCGGCGGCGATTTGCGTACGGCGAAGCGCGATGGTTTTGCGTCGCTCTATCTCGACAAAATTCGCGCGATGAAGCCGCTGTATATCAATCATCCGCACAACGGCGCGAAAACCGAAATCGAAGACGCGATGCATCCGATGTATAACCATTGCGTCTTCAATCTGAACCCGCGCGCCTGTTCGATTGACACGCCGTTGCACACGCTCGTGCCCTTCCAGCACGTAGACCATTTGCATCCGAACTCTGTCATCGCCATCGCCGCTTCAGTCAATCAGGAACGGCTGACGAAGGAAATTTACGGCGACGATGTCTTGTATGTGCCGTGGCAACGACCGGGCTTTGACATCGGGCTGAAAATCGAACAACTCATCAAAGATCATCCGACCGCGAAAGGCGTTGTGCTCGGTCATCATGGGATGTCATCGTGGGACAATAACGACAAGACCTGTTACGAAACCGCGCTCGAAATCATTGACACCGCCGCCCGCTACATCGAATCGAAGGACAAAGGCGAGATGACGTTCGGCGGGCAAACGCATCAAACTTTGCCAGACGAGCAGCGCCGTCAAGTGCTGGTCGAATTGCTCCCCTGGCTGCGCGGGCAATTGTCAAAGAGCAAGCGCGTCGTCGCTACCGTGCAGGATGATGCGAAGATGCTGCGCTTTGTGAACAGCGTGGATGGGCCTCGGCTTGCCGCGCTTGGTACGTCGTGCCCTGATCACTTCCTGCGCACGAAAATCAAACCGCTGTTTGTCGAATGGAATCCTGCCGACGGCAACATCGGCAACTTGAAAACCTTGATTGCCGATGGTCTGGTGCAGTACCGCAAGGACTACGCGGCGTATTACGACCGCTGCAAACATCCCGATTCCCCTGCGATGCGTGATGCCAATCCGACTGTCATTCTGATTCCCGGCATCGGCATGATCGCGTGGGGCAAGAACAAGAGCGAATCGCGCGTGACCGCTGAATTTTATAACTGCGCGATTGAAGTGATGCGCGGCGCGGAAGCGATTGACCAGTACGAGGCGATGGACGAACAGGAAGCATTCGACATTGAATACTGGTTGCTTGAAGAAGCCAAGTTACGTCGGATGCCGCCCGAAAAAGAACTGGATCGGCAAATCCACGTCATCATCGGTGCGGGCAACGGCATCGGCAAAGCCACCGCACATCGTTTAGTTAAAGAAGGCGCGCACATTGTTTGCGTTGACCTTGACGAAGCCTCGGCACAGGCCACCGCGAACGAAATCATCGCGAAATACGGCGCAGGCATTGGTGTCGCAGGCGTCGGCCTGAGCAACTGCGGCCCGGCGATTGGTTTGGCCTGCGACATCACAAAGCGCGAGAGCATTACACGAATGCTCGAAGACACGTTGCTTGCTTACGGCGGCATCGATGCGGTCATTGTCACCGCAGGCATTTTCGTTCCGCCTGACAAAACCGGCCACATCGAAGACCGCCTCTGGGACAAGACGTTTGCCATCAATGTTACCGGCGCGTACTTCGTCGCAGACGAAGCAGGCAGGTTTTTGAAGCAACAAGGACTGCCAGCGAATATTGTGCTGACAACCAGCGCGAATGCCGTTGTAGCCAAAAAAGGCAGCGTGGCATACGACACGAGCAAAGCCGCCGCAAATCATTTGGTGCGTGAGTTGGCAATCGAGTTATCCCCGCTTGTCCGCGTCAATGCCGTTGCGCCTGCGACCGTTGTCAAAGGCAGCACGATGTTTCCGCGTGACCGCGTGGTTTCATCCCTCGTCAAATACGCGATAGCTTTCAGCGAAGAGGAAGACACCGAAGCCCTGCGCGAAAAACTCGCCAACTTCTACGCCCAGCGCACGCTGACGCAAACGCCGATTGAACCGGAAGATCAGGCTGAAGCCATTTTCCTGCTGGTGTCGCCGCGTTTGGCTAAGACTACGGGACACGTCATTCCCGTGGATGGCGGTTTACAGGACGGATTTTTACGATAGCAAAAAATTACTGCCAAGACGCAAAAGAGCAAAGGCGCAAAGAACATACCTTTTCGACTCTTTGTCCTTTTGCTCCTTTGTCTCTTTGCGGTAAAGGCTTTGCAATGGGATACATTTATGACTGCACATTTTGCGATTAACGACGATTTTATTGCCGAACAAAACCAGCAGGCCAAAGCATGGCTGGAAGAAGATTACGAACATCTCGGCAAGCAATTACAGCGGCGCGGCGTCAACATCGAAGAGCTGACCGCACAAGCGCAAGCCTTTCAGGTCGCAGTGCCTTCGTGGGGCGTCGGTACAGGCGGGACGCGGTTTGCCCGCTTTCCGGGACAAGGCGAACCACGCGGGATTTATGAAAAGCTCGAAGACTGCGCGACGATCAACAAACTCGTGCGTGCCACATCGAGTGTGTCGCTGCATATTCCGTGGGACAAACCGCAGGATGCGAATGACCTGCGCGCCTTTGCCTCTTCGCTCAGCCTCGGTTTTGATGCAATGAACTCGAACACGTTTCAGGATCAGCCGGGGCAAAAGCTGTCGTACAAGTTTGGCAGCCTCACGCATCCCGACGCCGCCGTGCGCGAACAAGCGATTGAGCACAACCTCGAATGCATTGAGATCGGGCAGAAACTCGGTTCCAAAGCGCACACCGTGTGGATTGGCGATGGTGGCAACTTTGCGGGGCAGCAACATTTTCGTCGCACGCTCGAACGCTATCTGGAAAGCATGCGCGAGATTTATAAAGCCCTGCCCGCCGATTGGCGTGTGTTTATGGAACACAAGATGTACGAACCCGCATTTTATTCGACCGTCATCAACGATTGGGGCACGAGCTATTTCTGCGCTACGCAACTCGGCCCACAGGCGCAATGCCTCGTAGACCTCGGCCATCACGCGCCAAATGTCAACATTGAAATGATTGTGGCGCGGTTGATTCAGGCGGGCAAACTCGGCGGGTTCCATTTCAACGACAGCAAATATGGCGACGATGATCTGGACGCCGGTTCCATCAAACCCTTCCAACTCTTCCTCGTCTTCAACGAACTTGTAGATGCCGAAGAAGAAGGCGTAGCGGATTTCCATCCGGCCTATATGCTCGACCAATCGCACAACGTCACCGACCCGATTGAATCACTGATGCTGAGCGCCGTCGAATTGCAACGCGCCTACGTGCAAGCCCGCCTCGTGGATCGTGCGGCGTTATCTGAAGCGCAGGACAACTGCGATGCGATGGGCGCGCTGCAAGCCTTGAAGCAAGCCTTCACCACCGATGTCGCGCCCGTCATCGCAATGGCACGGATGCGCGCAGGCGGCGCGATTGATCCGCTGGCAACGTATCGCGCCAGCCGCTACCGCCAACACAAAGCCGAAGAACGCCCCGCGCAAATCGGCATTTCCGCAGGAATTGTTTAGGTTGTCCGTTGTCCGTGGTCAGTTGTCAGTTGCAGCAAACGACGAACCACGGACAAGGGACAACGGACGACGGACAAATGACTAATTCTTCTCTTTACATCGCAGTTGATCTCGGCGCAGGCAGCGGGCGTGTGTTTCTGGCGGGCGTGGATACGGATGAGTTGCTGCTTGAAGAAGTCCGCCGATTTCAGTATCCGCCGCGCCTGTTGGACGGCCATTTGCGCTGGGATTTAGCGCACATCTTTGCCGAAATCAAAGTGGGTTTGCGCGCTGCGGCGGCGCGGGCAAACGAACTCGGACGCCCGGTTTGCAGCCTCGGCGTAGACAGTTGGGGCGTGGATTATGGTTTGATTGATGCGGCGGGCAACGTGGTCGAAGACCCGATTTGTTACCGCGATGAACGTACGGCAAACACGATTCCGCAGGTGTGTGCCGTCGTGCCGCGCGAAGAGATTTATGCGTGCACCGGCATTCAGTTCATGAACATCAATTCGCTGATCCAGCTTTTTGCACATCGTCAGCACGGGCTGTCAGTAGCAGCAGACAAGTTATTGATGATTCCTGATCTGCTGAACTTTTTGCTGACGGGCAATGCCGTTAGTGAATACACGAACGCGACGACCGCGCAGCTTGTGAATGCGACGACACGTACTTGGGATGATGATTTGATCGCTGCGTTTGGCTTCCCACGCCATTTGTTCACCGAAATCATTACGGCAGGTGATACGGTTGGCACACTGCGTCCTGAAATCGCGGACGAAACCGGACTCGGCAACGTTTCGGTCATCGCTCCTGCCACGCACGACACAGGCAGCGCGGTCGCGGGCGCGCCGTTGCAGTCGGGCTGGGCGTACATTTCCTCCGGCACGTGGTCGCTCGTCGGCGTCGAGTTAGACGCGCCGCTCATCAATGCCGAAACTGCGCGCCACAACTTCACGAACGAAGGCGGCGCGTTTGGTACGATTCGGTTTTTGAAAAACGTGATGGGGTTGTGGGTGCTGGAATCCTGCCGCAAGGAATGGCTGCAACGCGGCCTGACGGTGGAATATGACGTGCTGCTCAGTGCAGTGGCCGCGCGCGAAGATTTCCCTGCCGTGTTTTATCCCGATGACAAACGCCTCTTCAACCCCGCGAGTATGACGGCGGCGATTCGTGAACAACTCACCGAAACGGGGCAAGTGATTGATGATGATCCGGTCACGATGACGAAGGCAATTTTGGATTCGCTGGCGCTGCGCTATGCCTCGGTGATGCACGCCATCGAAACGTTGACTAGCACCGCGATTCCCGGTGTGCAAATTGTGGGCGGCGGCTCGCAAAATGCGTATTTAAATCAAGCCACCGCGAACGCCACCAACAAATCTGTCTTGGCTGGCCCGGTCGAAGCGACGGTGTTGGGCAATGTGCTGGTGCAAGCGGTTGCTTCAGGACGTTTTGCCAATCTAGCTGCCGCCCGCGCGCACGTCGCCGCCAATATTCAGCCGCGCCGTTTTACGCCGCAGTCTTCCATCCTGTGGAATGACATTACGAACCGCTATCGTGAAATCGAAGCTCGTTTCGCGTCACTGTAAATCCTTTGCTGAAGATCAAATTGCGTGAGGTTGGATATTTGGGCGTCACGTCTCAATAACCTCCGGCGAGTGTAGCGGGGTGAATGGAAATTTCGCCTGCGCGCCATTGCTTGAAATCTTCGCACATTGTTGCGGTTGCGGTTGCGCCGATGCGGGTTACGCCGGCGTCAATCATTTCCAGGGCTGCCGCTAATGTGCGGATGCCGTGGGCGGCTTTGACCTGCACGCGGTCGCTGACGTTGGCGCGCATAAGTTTGATGTCGGCAAGAATGGCACCCGTTGGAGCAAAGCCAGTCGAAGTCTTCACCCAATCCGCCCGCGCCCTATCGCACAACTGACAGGCCGCAATTTTTTGCTCTTCCGTCAGATACGCATTCTCAAAAATCACTTTGACTTTTGCGCCGTATGAATGCGCGAGGTCGCAAATTGCTTGCACTTCGTTGGCAACATATTCCACGTGGTCGGAGCGCAGTTCGCCATAATTGATGACCATATCCAGTTCCGTCGCGCCCTCGTCTAACGCTTGTTTCGCTTCGGCTAGTTTTGTTGCGGTTGTGCTACTGCCGTGCGGAAAGCCGACGACGGTGGAAACGACGACATCTGTGCCTGCTAATAACTGCACGGCTAATTGAACGTGGTAAGGCTTCACGCAGACGGAAGCGGTGTTGTATCGCTTAGCTAGTTCGCAACCTGCGATGACTTCGGTTTCCGTCAATTGCGGTTGTAAGAGCGAATGGTCGATGACTTTGGTGAATTGTTCGTAGGTAATGGTGTCGCGGTTCACAGAAATGCTCCTTGAAATTCTGCAATGGATGCCGCAAAGTGAACCACAGGCGCACCCACAGCGCAATTACGCTATGAACGATTTTGTCTTTCGCCAAACTAACGGATTGACCTATCTGGTCTGTGAACCAATTGAACAACTCGGGTTCATCAATGCTTTCAGCACGCGACAGGCGACCGCATCCAACGAATTCACGCTCGGTCATTTCAGCGTTGAACAGCGCGAGCAAATGGCCTCCAATCGCAACCGCTTCAAGGCCGCCGTCAGTGCGCCACACGCTACACTTGTCACCGCAAAACAAATTCATTCGGCGGATGTGCGCTCGCTGGAAAATCACGAAGATGCCCTGCGCGATCCGCAACCCGGCGATGCGTTGACCGCGAATCTAGCGAATCTATTGCTTGGAATTCAAACGGCGGATTGCCTGCCAATTGTGATCGTGGACGCACGCACACACGCCTTCGCAGGCATTCACGCAGGCTGGCGCGGAACCTGGCAGGAAATCGTCACGCGCACCGTTGAGCGGATGCAGCAAGCCTACGATTCGCGCCCTGAAGATTTGCACGTTGCGCTCGGCCCCGCAATCTGCGCCGAAAACTTTGAAGTTGGCCCCGAAGTGCTCGCCCAATTTCGCAGCAAATTCCGCTACGCTGACGACCTGATTTCCAACGAACAACCGAATGGCAAAGGTCACATTGATCTTAATCACTGCAACACGCGGCAATTGATAGACGCAGGTGTGCGTGCCGAAAATATTTACGACAGCGCGCTCTGCACCGTTGCGCGCAACGATCTGTTTTTCAGTTATCGCAAAGAGCGTGGGCATGAACGATATGTAGGCAGATTGATGTGTGTTGTCGGACAGGCTGAATGATAGCAAGAACGCCTGAACCCACTTCGTCCGTAAAACCTCTTCCGGGTAAGATTCTGCCTCATCAAAGAAGCTTATGACTTATAGAGACAGGCAAAAGGTTTATCTACCTGCGACGCTCGTATGGATAACCTTCTTGCTTTGTTTCAGGGCAACGGCACAGGCGCAGGAATACGGCTTTGACGTGTGGACGACGGCGAACGGCTTACCGCAAAACACTGTGACAGGTGTCGCGCAAACACCTGACGGTTATTTGTGGCTAAGCACATTCGACGGGTTAGCGCGCTTTGACGGCGTGCGCTTTACGATCTTCGACAAGGGAAATACCAAAGGTATTCTCAATAATCGTTTTGCACGGCTTTTTGTTGACCGTGAAGGCGCGGTTTATGCAGCTACGGAAAATAACGTCGTGACCGTTTATCACAATGGCGTTTTTCGTTCGTATACAGATTTTGCAACTTCGGGCGAGATCATTGCCGCAATTGTGAGTGATGCCAATGGGGGCCCCATTTTTGAAACAGCCAAAGGCTATTCCGCGTTGCGGGGCGACCGGTTTGTGCGAACGCAAAAAGACCCGGACGGGAAGCAGATTTATGGGGGAAACTCCGGCGCGAAATGGATTATTGAGGGAATCCAAACCGCGCGATATAAAGACGGGCAAGTCACAACCTATCCGCTCAAACTGACACAGGAAGAACTAGGAGCAAGTAATAGCCTTGCGCCTTATGAAGACAGTTGCGGTGCCTTATGGGTGAAAAGAACATTTCCTGCTTTTGAACTTTGGCGTTTGCAGGATGGCAAGATCACGGTCTTTACGAAAAAGGAAATCCCCGCCTTACACGAACTCGTTCCGAATCAAGTTCAGGAAAGCGCCGACGGTAGCATCTGGTTCCTTTTCTCAGGTCTTACGATACCTAAACCGAGCCAGCTTGTGCGTTTCAAAGACAATCAATTCACGTCGTATTCATTGAACGAACCCGTCGGCGCGACCGCCAGCCTCATAGACCGCGAAGGCAATTTTTGGTTGGCAACTTCAACGGGCTTACGGCGGTTGCGGCGGAAACTGGTGACGACGCTTTCTGTTAAGGACGGGCTAAACAGCAATGAAGTCTACCCGCTAATCCAAACTGCGAACGGAGACATTTTCATCGGCACCGTTCAGGGCGTGAACCGCTACGCAAACGGGAAAATCACCAACTTGAAACTGAGGTACTCTGCAAAGTTTCCGCTTTATATGCGTGGTTTCTGGGAAGATGACCGGGCGCAGGTTTGGTTGGGTTACCAGGGAGAAGGCGGATTCGGGCGCTATGAATCACCTTCGTCGGTGAAACGAATCGGTAAAAACGATCTGCCAAATGGCGCGACTGATTTTGCCGCTGACCGCCTGGGAAACATCTGGGTCGCTACCAGCGAAGGGGTATACAAATACAAGGACGATAAAGAAATCGCACATTACACCGTCAGCGATGGCCTACCGAGTGATAACGTTATCACCCTACACGTTGACCGCAACGGCACTCTTTGGGCGGGAACGTTTGCAGGTCTGGCGCAACTCAAGAACGGCAGATTTACCAGCTACAACGCTGAGGGCGATAGTCCGAAAGGATTTGTCCGCGCGATCTACGAAGACGCTGACGGCGTGCTGTGGTGCGGGACGTATGGCGATGGTTTGGTGCGGTATAAGGGCGGCAAGTTCTTCAACTATCGCGTCGAACACGGGTTGTTCAATAACGGCGTCTTTGCCATTCTTGAAGACAAACGCGGCAACTTCTGGATGTCGAGCAATCGCGGCATCCATCGCGTCAGCAAACAGGAACTCAACGATTTTGCCGAGGGGAAAATCCCCAAACTCAACAGCGTTTCCTACGACGAAAAAGACGGTTTGCTCAACGCCGAATGCAATGGCGGCAGGCTGCCTGCGGCGATCAAGGCTAAAGATGGCAAGTTTTGGTTTCCGACGATGGGCGGCATTGTCATCATTGATCCTGACGCCGAGGCCATGAATCCAAATCCGCCGCCCGTCGTCATCGAAAATATTTCGATTGATCGGAAGCCTGTTGATAACCATACCGGGCAAGTTGAATTGCAACCCGGACAATCCAACATTGCGATTGAATACACCGGTTTGAGCCTGATCAAATCAAATCAGATAAAGTTCAAATACAAACTCGAAGGATTGGAAGAAAAATGGATTGAAGTCGGCACCAGGCGAACTGTGGATTATTCATATCTTCCCGCCGGTAGTTATACATTTCGGCTGATCGCAGCGAATGCCAATGGTGTTTGGAACAACGAAGGGACTGCCTTAAAAATTATTGTTCGCCCCTTTTTCTATCAAACCTGGTGGTTTATCGGAATGTTGGTGATGGCGGCGGGGGGATTGGGTTGGTGGCTTTATCACACGCGCGTCTCACGTTTGCGCACAATTGCCGAAGCCAAAACTTTGTTTTCACGGCGCTTAATTGAATCGCAGGAAGCCGAACGTAAACGGATTGCCACCGAACTCCACGACGGTTTGGGGCAGAATCTGGTCGTCATCAAAAATCGTGCAGCGCTCGGACTCAAAAAAGGCGATGAAAAAGAACGAGTGGCGAAAGAATTCAATAATATTTCCGAATCGGCCACGCAAGCATTGGACGAAGTTCGAGAGATCACCAACAACCTACGCCCACAATTGCTTGACCGTTTAGGACTGACCAAGGCGATTCAAGCCATGCTCAAAAAGGTTTCGGATGTCGTGGAAATTGAGAGCGAAATAGATTCGATTGACAATATCTTCAACGAGAGCGAAGAAATCAGTGTCTATCGCATCATCCAGGAATCGCTGAACAACATTATCAAACACGCCAACGCTGCAAATGCGAAGGTGAAAATCAAGCGAACGGAAAGTCAGATTTTGATTGCAATTGAAGACAATGGAAAAGGCTTTGATACGACAAATTCAAGTAGCGGCCTTGGGTTGGTCGGATTAAAGGAACGAGCACAATTACTAAACGCTGAACTTGTGATTGACTCGAAACCTGGAAAAGGAACAGTGATTCAAGTTGAAATCCGTCTTTTAGATAAAAAGATATGAGCAACGAAATTACGATCATCATCGCCGACGACCACCCGATTGTGCGGAAAGGGCTGCGGGAAACCATCGAAGAAGAAAGTGATTATCTTGTTTTGGCGGAAGTGAAAAACGGTCAGGAAGCCATCGCGGCCATCGAACAATTTTGCCCAACGGTTACAGTTCTTGATGTTGATATGCCCGTAATGAATGGCTTTGACGTAGCAAGAGAAATAAGGGCAAGGAAACTGACCACCGAGATCGTTTTTCTGACCGTGCATCGTGACGAAGATTTATTCAACGAAGCAATTGATCTCGGCGCGAAAGGCTTTGTTCTGAAAGATAGTGCCTTGAGTGACATTGTCGAATGTATCAAAGCCGTCGCCGCGCGCGAACATTACACGAGCCATTCCCTAACTTCGTTTCTCATTAACCGAAGCCGCCGGGCCATTCAACTGACAGAGAAACAACCCACAATCAACGACCTGACCGCCGCCGAACGACGCGTGCTAAAACTCATTGCCGAAAATCTCACCAGCAAGGAAATTGGCGAACAGCTTTTCATCAGTCTACGAACCGTAGAAAAACACCGCGCCAACATCTGCGAAAAACTCCATCTGCACGGCAGTCATTCGCTTTTCAAATTTGCGCTGCAACATAAATCCGAATTGTTCTAAGCGGCTAATTCCCCATCCAGCTTCAAATACGTAGCTCCACGTATGCTTTTTACGCGGAACTACGAATTCTAACGTCCATCATTCCAGCTTATCTTTCTCCCGGAAATTACGGCAATGCTCGTTTTGGGTATGGAACCAATGAAAGTGTTAATTGTGGACGACAACCAACCAGTCCGCCTGCTTTTGCGGGAATATTTACCGCCCACAGTTGACGAAGTTTTGGAATGTGGTGATGGCGATAAAGCGGTCGCGCTCTACCGAAAACACCTTCCCGATTGGGTGTTGATGGATTGGGAAATGCCAAAAATGGACGGAATTACTGCGACCCGTGAAATCATTGCCGAATTTCCGCAGGCCAATATCTGTATGGTCTCATCCTTTGATGAGGCCGAGATTCGCACCACCGCTTTGTCAGCAGGCGCGCGCGACTTTGTGTTGAAAGATAACTTGGCTGAACTGGAAGCAATTCTAGTCACAAATCTCGCACCGTAAACGCAAAACCAATTCTGCACCTGAGCATTCTCACATTGGAGGTATTCAAGCTATGAAACTCGAACAAAATCCAACCATTCATTCCCTGACTAGGAGCAAATCAAATAAGCACTCTATTGTCATGCTGGCTGTGCTGACACTGGCCTTGTTTTTGATTCAGGGAGTGGTTTTAGCGCAAGCGGAGAAACCGATCAACCAGTACACATATCTGGCAACACACAATGCAATATCGAGTTATGCATACGGCTTCAACCTGCAGAACTCGCAGCGATACGATGTCACCACGCAATTGAATGGCGGAGCCAGAATGCTGGAAATAGACATTGTCTATGATAATCCTAATGACAAAGAACCAGCGGGCGTGTACATCTGCCATTGCGGTGAAGCCCCGCATAGCAATAGCGCCGTTGAAATAAAACGAGCCAACGATAAAGGGATGAAAAGCAGAAGGTGGTTGCCGAACTGGTCGTCTGCCGCTCCTTTTACGCGCTTCAGCAAAATCCTCAAGGAAATTGATAACTGGTTGGTCGCGCATCCCAACGAAATTGTCTTCATCATGCCTGAAAACAATAGCGTGACTCATACGGATTTCGACAACGAAGTAACTCTCGCGGGCTTAAAAACTGGTATTTATGTCAAACCCGATAATCAGACGAATTGGCCAACGAAGCCGGAATTGATTGCAAGTAACAAACGATTGATCATTTTGGCGGCTGACGGCGTAGACCTGACAGGCAGTAAAACCGCCAATAAAAAAGGGTATATTGCGTGGAAAGGCTACATTCGTCCTCAAATAAAAGGGAGTATAAATGAATATAGCACTGCTGCCGGCGAGGAAGATAAGTTTTTGACTTTAGGAAGTTTTGAAGATGCTCTCACCGACGCTGTTACTTCCAAATACTATAATGATTACGCTGAGCTAAATAAGCGAAAGGCTGAGTGGGTCGCCAGACGGGTAATTCGTTTCCCGACGTTTATTCAGGTCAATCAGATTCAAGTCGGCGATGCATTGCGCTTTGTAAATGAACTCAATGACGCACGCCATCAGATTGCCTCAACCATTCCCAAAGACCCGGCAGGCGAATGGATCGTCAATACCAGTGCAACCATAGCAACAGGCGTCGTCAACGCAGCAAACACTGCGAATAAGGAAATCACGAACTACGTCACAGGCGGCCCCACGACTCCAGGTTCGCGGTCTATTACCTTCAACAATCAGGCGGGCTATGTTGCCAAGATGACGGTTTTGTATTTTATGATGGAAACGGTTGGCGGAGCGCAAGTACCAATGGCAAAAGCACTCTCCACACCAGATATTTCGCTTGGATTCTCAAGGCCGCTCGAAATTCCTCGGAATACAGCCAAAGGCATGCCAATCAGTGTAGTCATTGAGGGCATTGGAACGACCAAAAGCAAAGTTTTGGAGACTACCGTCCCTGAAGGATTTACCGGGAATCTTTGTTTCAAATCCTGGGGTACGATTTTCGATGCGAAGGGCGGAGCCTGCGAGAAGTAAAAGACGTTGAGACAGCAACCTGCACGAAGTAAGTGCGTGCAGGCTGCTGTTCCTCCTTCGCTCGTCATTTTTTCAGATAATTTCGATGCAGCCACTGCTCACCATTTTTGCGGTCGCGGGTCTCGAAGAATAAATGTTTGTCCGATTCGCGTTTTTCCATTGCGACGCGGGTTGTCACTTGTTTTGCTTCGGCTTTGCCTGCTTCTGCTTCGGCCAGAAACATCTTCACTGAATCCGCAGTCACAGCTTCCGTTTTGCCACTCTTGTCGAATTCGGCAATCGCTTCGAGGGCGCTGGCTTTGAGCAGCTTGGGCCAGAGCTTCACAAACAGTGCGTGTGAAGCATAGACATCGGCGCTGTTGGTATTTCCGTTGATGGCGAACGCATAGCCGATGACATCGGTTTTGCCCGCAATGGCGGCGGACAACGCCTTGATGTAATCGTCGGCAGTTTCCTTCACGACCTTGTTTTCAAGCGTCAATTGCAGGCTTGTCCGCGAAGCTGCTGATGTGACCTCTACCGCAGGCAGCACCGTCATGGCAGGTGCTTGTCCAAGTGCAAATGTTCCTCCAGCACCATCGCCTCCAGGGCCACCACCAATTTGCATCTGGCCACCTCCACGATTGCCGCTTCGTCCAGATGCACGCATTACATTTTTACTGAGTTTGGCCTGAGATTCAGAAACTTTTGCCCAAACTTCGCCTTGGGAGTTATTGCTCTTTGCAGCAATTTTCAAATCTTTATGATTGAGCATTTGATCGGATGAGCTAAAGACCGAAGCCATTTCTGTCCCGCGCTGCTGCCAGCGGCCTTGCTCGACGCAAAACGAATCAATTGGAATGCGTCTTGAATGCGGCGGCACAATTAAATCCATTGCCAACACGCGATCCTGTTGCCCGCCTTTGACGATGTCGCCGGATTGCACAAAGACTTCTTCGTTTGAGACGTTTTGAATGGCCAATTGATTTACGTCGCCTGTTTCGATGACTTTGACTTTTTTCTGCGCCATCGCTTCCTGCAACGTAAGCGGCACTTTGCCAGTAGCTTTGTTCGCTCCGTGAATCAGATAGATCGTGAGATTCTTGTGCGTGTATGGGCCGCTGAATTTATAATTGGCGGCAACAGTTTGAGGTGACGTTTTCTTCCAGCCGTTGCCTGCTTCAAGCCGTTGGGCTTGTGTGGTGAAGACACCGAACAGCGCGAACAGCCCGGCGAAAGCTAAGAGACTGAGAGCCAGGATTTGTTTTCTCATATTACCTCCGAGAAAGAACGATGTTGATTTATCGGACTACAAACCGTGTCGGAGCCACGATGGCGCGCGCTTCAGGATTGTAGTAATCATAAAGAATTGACGCGGCGGATTGCGCCTTTGTTCCAAAGCGGGAACGAAATTGGAACGAAAACTTGCAGCCGCCCGCGCGCGGCCACAAATAAAAAATTACGCGATCCGGCAGCACATCGTAATGATTGATTGCATAGTCTGCGTTCTTGACCGCTAATTCCAATGAGGCGCGATCCACCTCAGCACCCGGCGGCAATCCGACTTCCGCGAGCATCATTCCATACCCGCTAAATCCCACACGCTCGGCTTCGACGTGGCAGGTGATGTTCTCGCCAATTTGGGTTTCGTGTTTGTCGAAGTTCACGGCCAGACGGAGCGCCCGCGAAAGACCGGGCTTAAAGTTTTCGGCTTGCGTTGCGAGCGATTTTGCCCAGGGCAGATAATGCGTTTCGACGAGTTGTGACGAGGCCAGCGCCGCATTCGCCGGACGTTTGATTTCAATGCGATTATTGCCTGTTATGAGTTGAGACGAGAGGTCAACGATGAGCGGATTGCTGAGTTGCTGACTCGGCGGTAGCGTGATGGTACTCGTGCGTTGCCCATTCACGAAAATGTCGGCTTTGGTTTCTGCTGTTGCTGTGTCCTGCGCCGCCAGTGCGACAAACGCATCCAGCACGTTGACGGTCGCCTGCGTTGAAAGCCAAACGCCGTAACGATCCTTGTTGCGCAGCAACCAATGCACGCCCTTGCCAATGATAACGTCGCTCGCTTGTCGCGTTGCCGCGTCGGATTGCAACGCGCGAATCGCCAGCGCCGTTGTCTCAATGCGTCCCGCCAATCCCCAGCCGTAAAAGGCGTATTGGTTTCGAGCGCCCAATATGCGCCGCCGTTTTCTTCTTTCGAGCGCCCGCAGTCGCGTCATGCCCCACGCTTGGCGCGTGCTTGTCACCGAACTGCTGCGCCGCAAGCGTGTACAACGCGATGGCATACGGTTCGTCGAATTCGGCGAGTTTCGGCGCGAGGTAGTCGAACGCTTTTTGCAGGCTTTTTTGTTCATTGGCTGACAACACGTCGCCCGCCGTCAGCGTGCGCGTGAGGCAGGGCGGTTTGCATTACGGTTTGCCGCGCGTTTTCGTCTTTGTCGTAGTAATGCCGCGGCCCAGCGGCCATCGGTCATTTGCTGTTTCAGCAACCACGTTCGCGCCGCGTCAATCAGGTCTTCATCCACCGTAATCACTTCGCCCGCGTCGTGCAGGAAGCGGATGGCGTAGGCGGTCAGCGCCACGTCGGGTTCGCCTTTGCCCCAATACGTAAAACCGCCGCTCGCGTCACGATAGCCGAGCAGGCGTTCGTAGCCGGCCTGCGCAAACTTGCGCGCCTGTGCAGCAATCGCTGCCGTGCGCGGCGCTTCGTCCTGCTTCGAGTTTTTCAGCAGCCGCAGCGCCATCACGTTCGGATAGGTCGAAGAGATCGTTTGCTCGCCGCAACCGTAAGGCCGCCGCAAAATGCCTTCGATGCCTTCGATGACGTGGGCGATAAGGTTGGGGTAGACCTTGAGTTCGGCGCGCACCGAACCTTTGATCGCATCGGCAGGCACATGGATGTCGAGTGTACCGGTTGCGCCGAAAACATTGGCGACGGTGTTGGCCAACTCTTCGCCGTCGGGATGCACGTGGACGGCTTTTTCAATCGCATCGCTCGCGCTTGAGCCAATCGCGATAACGCGCTGTTTGCCGCTGGCAATGGAGGCGACGGCGCGAAAGTCGAAGACTTCTTTTGTCGCGTCGTTCGGTTTGACGGCGGTGCGTTTGCGCGCGGGGCTGAGCAGCGTGAACCAGCTTTCGCCTTTGAATTGCAGGTCTACGTTCTGCGGTTGGTCGAGGTAATTGCGCAGCACAACGGGCAGGGCAATTTCATCGCCTTCGGTCAGGACTTTCGGCGGATCGAGTTCGGCAAAGAAGGGTTGAAACGCGCGAATCTCTTTTTCCACCGTGCCGATTTGCCCGTCGGCGGTGGAGCCGATGAGCGAGAGTTTCCACGTCGTAATGTTGTCGGCAAGCTTGAATTTTAACTGCGTGCGACCTTGCCGGTCGGTTTCGAGGTTCGGTTGCCAGAGCAAGGTTTCCGGGAAATATTCGCGCAAACGCGGCGTGGCAATGTTGTTGGATTGCGTGATGCCGGGCGCTGTTTTCAGCAGGTTTCGTGCGTGCGTTGTGTTGAGGGGCAGGCTGGTGATTTGTTTTGAAGTCACCGCTGCCACAGACGACGATTCGGTTTGCACCTGCACTGCTCCGGCAGTGATTGCCACCGTTTCCATGGTTGCTCCGACCTGGAGCGCTAGGCTGAGCGGCGTGATTCTCGCTGCGCTGACCTGCACGTCCACGTAACGGATTTTTCTGAATCCAGGGGCTTCTGCCTCCACGTCATAAATGCCAGGCGGCAAGTATTTCAGCAGATACACTCCTTCGCTATTGGTGCGGGCGGTGTAGCTTAAAAGCGTTTCGCGGTTCGTCGCTATCACCGCCACGTTTGGGATGACTGCGCCGGAAGGATCACTGACCAAACCTGCAATCGCACCAGCGGTAGCGGAATAGGTCGTTGTTGTGGGGCGCACGATCTCTGCCACCTTAGTTTCATTGCGCACAACTTCAGCTTTCTTTTCCGGCGTTTTAGTTTGACTGTCCTGCTCCGTAAGGACGCGCGAGAGGATGAGCGCATTGAAATCGTCTGTGTCGCCCTCCTTGCCGTTCTCGCCCGCACTGCGTAGCGTGATGGTGGCGACGGTTTGCGTGATGGGGATGACGTTCGTGCGTTGTTGCGGCGGCTCGCCGGGACGCGCGACATCCAGCACTTCGACGCGGCTGGAATAGCGCGATTCCTGCCCGAAAAACATGGCGTACTTGTGTCCCCACGGGTCGGTGAATTCATCAAGGTTGCGTCCCGCGTTTTGCAGCACTGCGCGCAGGATGGTTTCGTCGCCGGGCGTCTTCTTGGTGGCTTTGAAATAGGCATCGAGTGCGGATTGCAGCTGCCATTGTGTTTCGCTGGTGAAATCTACGCTGGCGCGCCAGACCTGCACGTCATCGCTGACGGCGGCGAACGGCGATTCCCATTTGCGATTGCGCCCGGCGGATTTCACGAGCAAATGATAGCCATTCCAATCCTTGCCAAAACCAATCTGATACGGCGTGTCCCAGGGGTCGCGCAGGTTGTCAAATTCGATGCCGACGCGGCGCAGTTCTGCTTTGAGCGTCGCGGCATCGTTGATGTAACTACCTGTGCGTACCTGATAACTAGCAATGGCGCGGTTGATGGCGTCGCCGGTAAATTTAAAGTAAGGGCGCGTGATGCGCAGTACTGAAAAATCATCATTCGTGTTGAATTGCTTATCCGCGCCTGCGCACAGCACGGTTAGCTGATCTTCGCTGCGTTCGGTCAAAAAGCTGAAGCGATACGGCGTGCCCCAGGGATCGTGCAATGCGGCAGGCTGAATGTTGCGCGTGCGCAGCACTCGTTCGAGCGTGGCGAAATCTTTTGGGTAAATTCCTTTTGTGCTGTATTCGGCTTCGAGCGCGCTGTGCAGCGGCAAGAGTTGCGCGTCAATGATGCCTGCGAATAACTTATGCTGATCGCGCTGGTAATCCGCTTCGCTGTGACTGTGCATCGCACTTCCCGCATTGCGCAGCAGCACTTCCGCGACTAAATCCAGTTCTGGAGGAATCGGTTGTTTGAGGTCGAGCCTATTCAAATCGCGGCGCGTCACGCCGGAAAAGTTTTCGTCGTTGTAGTACAGGCTCCAATACGACCGCCGACCGCCGCTGAAATCGCTGTCGGTGCGAACGCGCTCGTCAATGGCAGTGTCTACGATGACCGCGCCGATGGCACCGAGCGCCGCGCGTCCGTCCGGTCTGCGCAGGTTGAGGCTCGCCGTAACTTCTTCGCCAGGCTGGTAGTCGTTGCGCGGCAACTGCACATCCACTTTCAACTCGCGGTCGCGCGGGTACAGCACAGCGCGAGCGGCGTAAACAAACTCTCCCTGGCTTTCCTCCGTCATTACGTTGGTGTAGGCAACCAGCGTGATTTCGTCGGTGAAATCCGCTTTGTATGGCAGCGACAACTGCGCCTGCCCGTCGGTCAAATCGAGCAGTTGCGAATGCAGGATGCGATTGTCGTGCAGGACTTCGACGACCAGCCGCGTGCGCGGAATGTTGGATTGGATGCGGGCCTGAATGCTTTCGCCGGGACGATACAACGCTTTGTTGGTCGTCACGCGCAGCAGCGAGCCGCTGTCGCGTCGCACCGTTTTTTCCAGCTTGCCCGTTTTGCCATCGGCATCACGCGCTTCGATGATCAACTCAGCATCGTCTTCGGCATTGGACACGCGCAGGTCGCTGACTTTTGCCACGCCGTAGCGATTGCTTTTCGCCCTGCCGACGATGGTTTCGTCGTCCGTTATCAGCTTTTGGCGCAGCGTTATGTCGCACTGCGCGGGCGTGCCATCGGCATACGAGGCAGAGACGTAAAACGCGAGCGGAAAATTTTCGGCCTGCTGTTCGTCGGCAATCAAATATACGTGAATCGGCTCTTTTGTCAGGCGAATATCAAAGCGGCGCTGTTCAGTGCGGCCCGTTGTCGCGTCAGTAAAATACGCCGCGAAATGCAGGTCGTGAAATTTGCGATAGTCGCTGTCGCTGAATTCCTGATGGTGCTTGTGCAGCGGAATTTTCGCGGTGAAGTTTCCGGCGACATCGGTTTCGCCCGTGAACGTTTCGCCTTCTTCGATTTCGTATTTTTGCTTGCTCGCATTCCAGTTGCGTTCGCTTTCGCGCACGATTTTGACCTTGCCCTGCGTGACGGGCTGGCCAAACAAGTAATCAGCTTTAACGGTCACTTCGGCGTTTTGATTGGGCAGGTAATAGGTGCGATCCGGTTTGACGCTGACGGCGAAGGTGGGCAAATCGTAGCGCGAAATTTTGACATCGGCTTGCCCCCAAACCCACCTCGGCGATTGCTTGCCAACGATGATGCGATAGTTGCCGAGCTTCGTGTTGTCGGGAATGTTCCAGTCAAAACTGGCGACGCCGAACTGTGAGGTTTTGAGTTTCGTGCGAAAGATTTTCTGTTCTTCGTAATCCTCAATCACCGCGTCCATTTCAATATTACTTTTGGCCTGCCGATTGGCGTCAAAGAGCAGCACGCGCGTGTGCATCGTCTGGCCGGGCTGATAAAGCGGCTTGTCGGTCGTGACAAGGTAATAGTCCGTTTGCATCACGGGAATGTGCGCGTCGGCTTCTTGTTCGAGGCTGCCGTGTTTGGCGGTGAATTCGATGTCGAGGCTGTCGTTGCCTTCGCCCAGGTCTTGGGGGACGGCAAACGTAAGTACGGCATAACCGTCTTCATTCGTCACGCCAGAAGCCGTGAGTTTTCGTGCTTTCTCGTCACTTTCGATGGTTGCCGCCGCCGTGATTTTGACGGCGCGAATCGGCTGGCCGGTGATGGGATGCGCCGTGCGCACCCGCGCCTGAAAGCGCGTTCCCGCCGTCGCCTGATTTGGCGCGAAGAGTTGCAGCGCGAAGATGTCCGGTGTGATTTCTGAAGCGGAAACATAGCCTTCGAGCGGCTCCAACGCCGCATCTTCGGCGGCAATTTTCAGCGGCGCGATGACGTAATGCAGTCGCAACCAAAGCTGCTCGCTGGGGCTGAGCAGGATTTTATTTTCGACCGGGGCAAGATCGAAATTGAGAGTCGAATTCCCGCTCGCAATCGGCGCTTCGCGTTCGACGCGGTAGCGGACGTGGTTTTGCGGATCAAGCAATTCAATCCTGCACTGTGCGGCAATGATGCGACCAGACGTGTTTGTGAGGGCGAGGGACGCTTTGGTTTGTGTGTCGCCAAAACTGAGGCGACAGGCTTTTTCATCCAGCCGGAGCGGCAAATCGTTCGCCCAATGCCGAGCTACCAGCAAGACGGAAATCAGCGCAACAAAAATAAAGGAAGACCAGACAAACTGAGGCCGAGCGAAAGTCATAGACATTCTCCTGAAGGGGAAGTGGGAAGTTTAGAGAGCACCTGCCGATGCGCGGTCTAACCCCCGATGGTTTTGATTGCGAGAATGTTCATCCTGATGATCCCAGCCGAGAATTTTTCTTGTTATGATTTGCTACCAACACCTAAACGCCGCTCGTTTAAATTTTGTGACAGCCAAAAACCATGTCTTGACAACCTGCCGCTTCCGACATAATTTGGGGGCGGTAGTTTAATGACTGATTAACCAATGAAACTGCGGCCCCGACCCCGCCGCGCGCCTCACGAAGCCGTCAAGTTCCTCAATGTCCGGCAGCCAGCGAAACTTACGGTTTTCCCGTGAATTTTTCTCTCTTTTTCGTGTGTGACAGCGTTGTCAGACTCCCTCCCGTTGAATTTGGGATGGGGTTGGTTCACGCATTGGAATCGGAGGTAGTGTTATGAAGCCTCGTCGCCTGCTTTCCCGTACCCGCAAGCCATTTGCGGTAATCTTCATTGTTGGTTTTTTCCTTTTCGTTAGTTTAGCTCTCAAAAGCATTTTTGCGGCGCTCGCTGCGTCTCCAGAGGCGGGAGTCTCTGTGGTTGCCGTTGCACCGCGCGCGGCGGCGCTGCAAGCCGTGAATACGCTGCTGGAGTTGCGGTTTGAGAATGGCTCACTCAACGGCGCACAAGGGGAAACGCCGACGCAATCGTCGGGCATAACTGCACAAGCCGGCATCAACGGGCAAGGGCTGTACATGGATCGCGGCAATCGGCTCACGTATCCAAGCGAGCTGAACATCAACTCCACCGAAGGCACGATTGAGCTGTGGATGAAGCCGAGTTGGAACGGCAACGATGGCCAGAATCACGCGATCCTGCGCTATGGACTGAGCGGCAGCTATATGTTTTTGGGGAAGGAAGGCAACAATCTGCGATTGGCGCTGAATCGGGCTAGTGACAATGGCAGTTTGGAACTGGACGTTTTCACCAATATCCAAAACTGGCAGGCCGATCAATGGCATCACGTCGCCGCCGTGTGGAGCAATGCGGGACAATTCCTACGCTTATACGTGGATGGCATGCTGGCGTCGGAACGTTCGATCAGTGCCACGTTGCCGACGATTAGCAGCGTGCTTAACCCTACCTTGCAAATCGGTGGTGATTCGGTGCGCTCGCCGTTGCTGGCGACGATTGATAATGTGCTGATTAGCGACGGCGTGCGCTCGGCGCAGGAAATTGCTACGCACATGCTGGAAGGACTAACAATCAGCGCCGTCACCATCTCGCCCAGTATTACGAGCCTCGATCTCTATTCCGGCTGGACGTACTGGCAGGATTTCAAATACACCGTGACGACGCCCGTCGGCAGCTTGACGCTGCCCTGGCTGGTGGGATCGGTGAACTCTTCGGCGGCGGGTACGGCGACGACAGATTCCATCAGCGGCAGAATCAAAGCAGGTGCGACGACGGGCACCGCCACGTTTACGGCGAACTTCAGCGGGCTACAAACGGTTATTACCGTGAACGTGCTGACGCCCAAGAAGGCGATGGAAACGGATGTGATTGATACGTATCTGAGCACGCCGCGTACGGGCGCGCTCTATAAAATTCCGGTGGCGATTATTCGTTACCTGCCAGCAAAAAATGCGACGGATTTGGACGACGCGATTACAGGTTTTGCTTCCACGCTCGCGGCGCAGCGCACGAAGCAGATTGATGTCGAGAAGAAACTGAAATTTATGCTCGAAGAGGGGAGCCGGTTTCGTGGCTATAAAACCAGCGGGGCAACGGCTTCGCTCGGTTATCAGGTTGTGAAAATCATCAACGTTTACGAAGACGTGCCGCCCGGTTTGCCGACGGGAACGACGGGCGTGTACTTCCCCGACTACAAACAAATTTTCAGCCGCCACAATGTCAAAGACCTGATTATGAATCAGGGCGTAAAGGAAATCTGGTTCGAACAATATGTGAACGGACGGCTTGCGTTGGATGAATCGAATCTGGCCAGTTCGCTGACGGGCGATATTTCCAAGAGTCTGCGCACGAACGATGATTTACCCGTGTATAGCAAGTCGTACACGCTCTTTGGTATCAACATCGCGCAGGCGGAAAACAACGCGGCGCGCAGTCACGGCCATCATCTGGAAGCGCTGTTGACCTACGCCAATATGCTGCAAGATGGCGATGATACGTTGTTCCAGGAACAGTTTATCGGGCGTGCGGTGGATGGTTCCTTTGCGCAAGGACGGGTAGGCAAAACGGATCGGCCTCCGAACAGCGCCAGCGATTTTGATTTTAATAACACCACCGAAGTGGACAGTGATATGCAAGACTGGTTTCCTGATGGGCACGGCACGCACGAATTAATCAGCCGCGATGCCTGGGCCAATCTGGTTTATTCCTGGCCAGTGACGCCGACGGGTAAAACAGAAGGGCAATGGTATCTCTTCTGGATGCAGTTGCACCCCGGACTCAATAATGGCATCACGCGGCTGGAAACAGAGCGCCTCACAAATTGGTGGCGCTTTACAGCAGACTGGGATGCAGCGATGCAGGTGAAATTAGGATTAGTAGAACCTCTAAGCTGTCAGTACGCGCTTTCCAGCACGAGCCGCAATGTGTCAGGCAACGGCGTGAGTGCGAGCGTGAATGTGACGTGCGGCGCGAATTGCAAATGGACGGCGACCACGAATGAAACGTGGATCAAGCTGACGACGGCGACCGGCACAGGCAATGGCGCGGTGAATTTCACGGTTGATCCGACAAGTGTCGCGCGCACAGGAACGATTGTCATCGCCGATCAGCTTTTCACGATCAATCAAAGCAATTGCACCTTCACGCTCACGCCCGCCACACAAAATATTCCTGCGACAAGTGGCACGGCAACGCTTGCGGTTACGGTCGCAGGCGCGGCGAGTTGTCCCTGGACGGCGACGAGTGATTCCGCGTGGTTGACCGTCGCCACTGGCGGCAGCGGCACCGGGAACGGGACGATCACATTCAATGTCGCGGCCAACACAAGCGTCGCGCGTACGGCAACGGTAACGGTAGCCGATCAAACCGTCACGATCACGCAAAATTCCGGTTGCGTATTCACGCTGGTGCCGACCAGTCGCACCGTGTCAGCTTTAGGCGGTACGGACAGTCTGAATGTGCAAACCGGCACCGGCTGCCCCTGGACGGCGATTAGCAATGATTCGTGGTTGCAAATTACGGCGGGCAGCAGCGGCACGGGGAATGGCACGGTATCGCTGACGATTGCCGCCAACAGCGGCCCGCAGCGTAACGGCACGCTTAACGTTAGCGGCCAAACGTATACGGTGACGCAGACGGCAGCGAATCCGCTGCCGACGCTGACGGGCTTAAATCCGACTTCGATCAATGCGGGCAATGCGGCTTTTAATTTGACGGTGACGGGAACGAATTTTGTGAATACGTCGGTCGTGAATTGGAACGGCTCGCTACGTGTGACAACGTTTGTGAACGCCACGCAATTGACGGCGGCGATTACGGCGGCGGATGTCGCGGCAACCGGCACGGCGAGCGTTACGGTTACGTCGCCTGCGCCGGGCGGCGGGACAACGGGCGCGCTGAATTTTGCGATCAACAATCCTGCGCCAACGCTGACGAGCATTAGCCCGACTTCCACGACGGCGGGCGGCGCGGGGCTGACGCTGACGCTGAATGGGACGAACTTCAACGCGGCTTCGGTCGCGCAGGTGAACGGCAGCAATCGCACGACAACATTTGTCAGCGGCACGCAACTGACGATCAGCCTGACATCAAGCGATGTTGCGAATGCGGGAACGCTGACGGTTGTGGTTGTCAATCCTGCGCCGGGCGGCGGCACGTCGGGGCAGCAAACCTTCACGATCAATAATCCCGCGCCGACGCTGACCAGCCTGAGTCAGAACACCGTCACCGCAGGCAACGGCGCATTCACGCTGACCGTCAACGGCACGAACTTCGTCAGCGGTTCCAAAGTGCGCTGGAACGGTGCGGATCGCACGACGACGTTTGTCAGCAGCACGCAACTCTCCGCCAGCATCACGGCGGCAGACGTGGCGGCGGCAGGCACAGGCAACGTGACGGTTTTCAATGCGGCACCTGGCGGCGGCACGTCCAGCGCGTTGTCGTTGACGATCACCGCGCCCTGTAGCTATGCGCTGACGGCCAGCAATCAAAACTTCACGACGGCAGGCGGTGCGGGCGGTGTGACGCTGAACACGGCGCGGGCTGCGCGTGGACGGTAACGAATGTGCCTGACGTGGGTCACGCTCAGCGGAGCCAGCAGCGGCAGCGGAACAAGTACGATCAATTTCACGGTGGCGACAAATACCGGAGCCGCACGCAATGTCGCGTTGAGCATTGCGGGGCAAACCTTCACGATCACGCAGGACGCCGCCGCCGCGACGTGCAGCGCGCAGCGTACCTTGCCCGCCGGATATTTCCCCAGCCAGGCCGCCACGATTTCGGTACAGGCGACACCGGGCGCGGGCGCGCAGATCGTATGCGCTGGAAGAAACGCCGCCGACGGGCTGGACGATTGCGAACATTGATAACGGCGGCGTCTTTGATGCCGTGAATGGCAAGGTGAAATGGGGGCCGTTTTTTGATGCGAATGCGCGCACGCTCAGCTACACGGCGACGCCGCCTGCGAATACGACGGGAGCCAAAACGTTCAGCGGTACGATTTCCATCAACGGCGTCAGCAGCGCCACTTGCGGCAACACGAGTTTGAGTCAGGGCAGCCTTTCGCATCCGGCAGATTTGAATGACAATTTCCGGCTGGACATCAACGAACTGACGGCTTACGGCTCGGCGTGGAAAGCGGAACGGCGTGGAGTCGTGCGCCGAATCCGATTGATATTAACTACCTGACGAATGCCGGGCTGATTTGGAAAACGGGCGAAGTCTATCACTACGACGGCACGAAAGCGCCGCCGTTTGCTGCCGGAGCGAGCGTGAGTTATTGGCTGCCGTCGAACGCCGCGCCAGAGCGTGCTGAGCGAGTGGCGACAGCGTTTGAACCGCGCCCGGCGCAGGCGTTTTTTAGTGCGGCAAGTTATCTGCCTGCGGGCGGCTTGCTGGCGGCTTTTGCGGAGGCGATGGAGGAAGTGGCGGCAAGCGAAGAAAGCGTTCCTTTCGCGGCTGAGAATGCGCCGGAAGAGAGTGTTGAAATGGAAGCCTTCACACTGGCTGAACCCTGGACGCCCGCTGCGTTGGCGGGCGGAACGGCAGTTGGCAGCTTCAGCGCGGCGAACTATTCGCCGAGCGTGGGCGTCACTGTGACCATCACCGTAACGCCTGACGCCGGAACACAAGTGTACGCCATTGAGGAAACACCGCCGCTGAATTGGAGCATCACGAGCATCAACAACGGCGGCGCTTTCGATGCCGTCAACAAGAAGGTGAAATGGGGGCCGTTCTTTGACAACACGCCGCGCACGCTGACGTACATCGCCACGCCGCCAGCGGGCGAAAGCGGCAGCAAAACGTTCGTCGGCTCGGCTTCCTTTGACGGCAGCAGCGTAGCGGTGACGGGCAGTCGCGCGCTGTCTTCGCTGACTTGTAGCTATACGCTTGGCTCTAGCAGTCAAAGCTTCAATGCCAATGCGAGCGGCGGCAGTTTTGGCATTAACGCGCCTGCGGGTTGCACCTGGAACGCGACGACGGGTGCGGGCTGGATCAGCTTTACGCAAGGCAGCGGCAGCGGGAATGGTTCAGTGAGTTTTTCCGTTTCGTCCAATTCCGGCGCGGTGCGTTCCGCTACGATTACGGTGGGCGGGCAAAGCTTCACGGTCAATCAGGCCGCGAATATTGCGCCAACGATTACGCCTGCGGCTGCGCTGACACGACAGCAGAGCGCGGCGGCGAATGCGGTGACGATTGCGACAATCAGCGATACGGAAACCGCTGTTGGCAGTTTGACGATAGCGACGACTGCGGTGCCGACGGGGTTGAGCGTGACGACGCTGACGAATACGGGCGGCACGGTTTCCGCTGTTGTGACGGCTGGGTGCGGCGCGACGCTCGGCGCAAATACGATTGGGTTGCAGGTTACGGATGCGCACGGCGCGACGGCGCAGACGAGCCTGACCGTCAATGTCACGTCCAGCCCCAGTTGTTTTTTGCAAGTGAATGACACAACGGCCAGTGCGCCGCGCGTTGGTTCTGTGCTGTTGTATGGCTATTACACGTCCAGCATCAGCACACCTGCCACGCAGAATACGCAACTGCGCATTACGAACACGCACGAAACGCAGGACACGGCGGTGCGGCTGTATTTCGTGGACGGGCAGGCCGGTTCGGTCGCGAGCTTGTTTGTATGCCTGCCGCCGAATCAGACGGCGAGTTTTCTGATGTCCGAAGTTGATCCCGGCATTACCGGCTACGTCATCGCGGTGGCGGTGAATAAGACGACGGGCTGTCCGATCAATTTCAACTCGCTGCTGGGCGGCGCGTCCGTCAAATTAAGCAGCGGGCATACCGCGAATTTAAGCGCGATAGCGATTACCGCGCTGGCCACGACGCCCGCGACTTGTGCCAACAACGCCAGTACGCTGAATTTCGACGGCACGAATTACGCGCGCCTGCCGCGAATGCTGCTGACCGATAGTTTGCCAAGCCTGAAAGACAACAACGACACGCGCCTGATTCTGGCGCGCATTGGCGGCAGTTTGGTGGGCGGCGCGAATGGCCTGGGTGCGATTACGGGCAAGATTTACAACAGCAGCCGCACCGCGCAGGATTTCACGTTCAGCGGCGCGGCTCCACAGTTTTCCAGCAGTTTGTCGGTTACCTTTCCCCGCTTAACGACGCGCTTAGACCTGTTTATTCCGACGGGGCAAAGCGGCTGGCTGCGGCTCTGACAGATGCAAACATCGGCATCTTGGGAACGATTATTAACCAGCCCGCGAACCTGCGCACGACGGGTGGTTTTGCCAGTGGCTATAATTTGCCGCAAGGGGCGCTGAGTGCGGCGGTGAGTTTGGAAATTCCGGTTTCGGTGCCGAGTTGTCAATAAAACGCTGGCAGAGATACGATTGGCAAGGCCATAGGCCACAGATAACGCGGATGAAGCGGGTTTACGCGGATCAGATCAGCGCAAACCCGCCCCATTCGCGTTATCTGTGGCCTATTCCACTTCTTTGGCAAGCGGTCTAATGAGAAAGATGGGCGTGCTAAAAAACAATCTTGTCTTCCTTCCTTTCCTCCCCTTCCTCTTATCTTGCAGATTCCCCGCCTGCCGCGTATGATGCCCGCCGTGATGAACCGACACAACAACGCGCACCATATTGATTTCCTGCTTCCTTGTTGTTGCCGTGCGCAAGGTTGTCGTTAGGTTTCTCCCTTCATCCTTTCCTTTCGACCCAATTTTAAACTCAGAGGAGATCAACGTTATGTCTATTCGCATTGGAGACGAAGCACCGAATTTCACGGCAGAAACCACGGAAGGCACGATCAATTTTCACGAATGGCTTGGCAATGGCTGGGGCGTGTTGTTCTCGCACCCGCGCGATTACACGCCGGTTTGCACCACCGAACTCGGCGCGGCGGCGCGGCTGAAACCTGAATTCGAGCAGCGCAATGTCAAAATCATCGGCCTCAGCGTAGACCCACTTGCCGATCACGTCGGATGGTCAAAAGACATTGAGGAAACGCAAAACTGCACGATGAATTTTCCGATGATTGCTGACCCCAATAAAGAAGTCGCCAACCTCTACGAAATGATTCACCCGAACGCGAGCGACACCTTCACCGTCCGCTCCGTCTTCGTCATCGGGCCGGACAAGAAAATCAAACTGACGCTGACCTATCCGGCCAGCACGGGCCGCAACTTTGCGGAGATTTTGCGCGTGATTGATTCGCTGCAACTGACCGCCAAACATCAGGTCGCTACGCCTGTGAACTGGCAGCACGGCGAAGATGTCATCATCGTGCCTGCGCTGTCGGACGAAGCGGCGAAAGAGAAATTCCCCGGCGGCTGGACAACCGTCAAACCCTATCTGCGCGTCGTCAAGCAACCGCAATAGCACTGGGTACGCACGCATCTTGCGTGCTTGGCTTTGAGCCTGATGCAAATCGAAGCGCAGAGCAGCACGCAAGATGCGTGCGTACCCAGATCCCCAACGTGACAATTTTATTGACCCGCTTTCCTCGGTTGTGGCACTCTCTGGCGCGGAAGTAACGCTTTCCTCACAATCCGGCAAACGTGAAAACTTTGCTTCCACTCACTGGGTTTAGCACAAACAAAATCCCTTTTTGAGGGCTGCCCCTCGCCAGCACCTCGCAACTTTTCCACGCCAACATCGCTGAATCATTTTCTTGCGCCTTGCGCTGCCCCACGCGGCGCTGCGGCTGCATTCCTCGCTTGCCGCGCAATCACACATTGTAGGAAAGACTTATGAACAATCCGGCACGTTCGCAATTCTTTACGCGCACCTCTTTCAGTTGTTTTTTCACCATCAGTTGTTTCGTCCTCGCCGCCTTGCCGCAACCCAGCGCGGCGGCGAATGACGCGATCATCAGCTATGCCACGCTGCTCGGCACGGATTTGACTTCGCCAACCGTGATGACGGTGGACAAGGAAGGCAATGCCTACATCGCGCGCAATAACGGCAACGCCGCCACGCCCGGCGCGTTCCAAAACGGCACGATGATTTCCGTGACGAAACTCGACAAAACCGGCACGAAAGTGCTGTACACCGCAACGTTTGGTTATGGGGAACTGGATCGCATCAATGCGCTGGCGGTGGATGCGCAGGGCAATCTTTATCTGGCCGGGCAAACGAATTCTTCGCAATTCCCGACCACGCCCGGTGCTTATCAAACGACCTTTGGCCTGACGGGCGGCAGCTTTCTCAACGCCTTTGTGATGAAGCTAAATGCGCAGGGCACGGCGCTCGTCTATTCCACCTTTCTGAAAGGCGAGACGACGTACAAAGCCGAAAAGAAAGGCAACGTTGCGCGCGGCATTGCGATTGACGCAAGCGGTAATGCGTACGTCATCGGCCACACCAACGCGCTCGACTTTCCGGTGTCGGCGGGCGCGTATCCGTTGCAGGATAACTACGGCCTCGGCGATTTCATCGCGGGCTATGCGTTTGTCAGCAAGATCAATCCGACGGGCACGGCGCTGGTCTACTCTTCGCTGCTTGGCACGCTGGTCAACACGCTCACCCTGCCGAGCATTGCGGTGGATGCGAATGGCGCTGCTTATGTGACGGGCGCGACCAAATCACCGACCTTTCCCACGACAGCAGGCGCGGCGAAAACGCAGATGAATGCGGAATACGGCAATGCGTTTGTGACGAAACTGAATGCACAGGGCAGTGCGCTGGTTTATTCCACGTTGCTCGGCGGCACGGTAGCCGATTACTGCACAAACATCGCGGTGGACGCTTCAGGCAATGCGATTGTCAGCGGCACCACGAATTCCGGCGACTTTCCGCAAGTCGGCGGCACGCCCGAAGCTATTACCTTCGGCGGCTTCGCGGCAAAAGTGAATGCGACTGGCTCGGCGCTGCTTAGCACCAAATATTTGCCCGGCACGATGGATCCGCAAGTCGCGTTGGACGGGGCAGGGAATTGGTATCTGGCGGGTGCCGCTGTTGAGGGTTTTCAACCGACGGCGGGCGCGTTGCAGCCGACTATCGGAACTTCCTTTCTGCTAAAACTGAGCACACCGCGCGCGGCGACGACGGTATCCGCAGCGAGCTACACTGGAGCCGCGCTCGCGTGTGAAGCAATTGTGTCTTCCTTCGGCACGGGGCTAGCGACCGCGACCCAGAGCGCCAATGCCGCGCCTTTGCCCACGACGCTGGCGGGCACGCGCATTAAGGTGAAAGACAGCGCGAATGTCGAGCGCGATGCGCCGTTATTTTTCGTTTCGCCCACGCAGGTGAATTACCAAATCCCGCCCGGCACGGCGAACGGCGCTGCGACAATTACGATTACGAGCGGTGACAGCACCGTTTCAATGTCGAGCGTGGAAATCGTGAACGTCGCGCCAAGCCTGTTTTCTGCCGATGCTTCAGGACGCGGATTCGCCGCCGCCCAAATTCAGCGCGCCGGTTCCGCAACGATGGAACCGACGGTCACGTTCGATCCCAACAAAGGCCAACTGGTCGCACTGCCAATTGACCTGACGCTTTCGACGGGCGATGTGTATCTGGTGCTGTACGCCACGGGCGTGCGAATGAATACAGATTTAGGCTTGGTCAGCGCCAGCCTTGGCGGCACGGCAGCGCAGGTGAGCTATGCCGGAGCGCAAGGCGGATTTGTTGGCTTGGATCAGGTGAATATCAAAGTGCCGCGCTCCCTGCTCGGACGCGGCACGGTGGATGTGGCGTTGAGCATCAATGGCAAAGCGGCGAATGTCGTCAAAGTCGCTGTGAAATAGTTGGAATGGGGAGAGAACCGCAAAGGGACAAAGGGGCAAAGACGCAAAGGACACTAAAAAGAAAGAGAGAAATTCTTTTCCCTACGGTCTTTGCGTCTTTGCCCCTTTGTCCCTTTGCGGTTAATGCTACGGCGTCAGGCGTGCCGCGAAACAGTCGGTTCCGCCAAAGCCGCCGCCGGCTAACACTTCCTGATAGGGCACGGCAGGCTTGATCGGGAAGGTGCCGCCGGACGCGGTCGAAGCCGAATTCGTGAAGCCAACGACATACAACTCCGTCCCGGCGAGCGCCACGCCGCGCGCGCTATCGGTGGAATCGAACGAATCGGAATCGCCGCCGCCGAAATACGTCGAAAAGACCAATCCCAGCGCACCCGGAACCGCCGTATTGAGTTTTACGAAGAACGCATCTGTGCCCGGTTGATCGCTCTGGAACGGGCTGGCCAGCGGGAAGGGCGTGCCTGCTGAGGACGAATCGGTTTCGCCGACCAGATAAACAGTCGTGCCGCTGATTTCCATCCCGTACGCAATGTCATAGTCAGACCCACCGAACAATGTGGAATACACGATGCCGCCGCTGGCATTGAAGCGCGTCACGAACACATCGCTGGCCCCGTTCAGCGTCGTCCCATTCGTCACTGGAAAGCCGTTGGACGTGCCGATGTAGCCGGACGCATTCGCTCCCTGCGAATTGCTGCGCCCGCAGACGTAAAACTCGCCGTTGGTTTTATTCACTGCAACGCCATAACCATATTCGCGTCCATTGCCGCCGAGGTAGGTCGAATACACCAACTCATTCGCCGCCGCGAGCGCGGGATTGAGTTTAAAGACAAACGCATCCACTGGCGCAAACCCCGTGATCGTGCGATCAAAGCCATTGGTGGAGGTCGGAAAGTTCGAGGATTGTGTATTACCGCTGACATAGATAACGCCCTGATACACGTCAATGGCATTGCCATAATCCATATTGCCGCCGCCGACAAACGTGGAGTAATTCAGCGTTCCCAGATCGGCGCTTAAGCGGCTGACAAACACGTCAAAGCCGCCATTCCACGTCGTGTCATACGCCGTGCCTGCCGTCGGGAAGTTGGCCGAATAGGTTTGTCCCGTCACGCAGACCTGCGCATTCAGATCGTTGAAGGCAATCGCATTCACCTGATCGGAATTGCTGCCGCCAAGATAGGTGAAGCGCTGCAAGGCACCGCCCGCGCCCAGCCGCGCAACAAAGCCATCCTCGTTATCCGCTGCCGGATCGGTCGTTTGAAAGCCCGTCACGCCGCCCGGCACCACGTAATTCGATCCCATCACGCCGACCACATAGCTTTGTCCAGAGGAATTCACCTTGATGCCGCGCCCGATGTCATCGCCTGTGCCGCCGATAAAGGTGAAGAATGTCACCAGTGTTCCCGCCGCGTTCAGCTTGGCGACGAAAATGTCTTTGCCATTGCCCGCCGCGTGCGAAATGTTGGTGTCCGGGAACGTCAGCGAAGCGACTTCGCCCGTGATGTACGCATCGCAATTGCTGGTGCAGCCGCTGGCCACCGCGACGCCGTACGCCTTTTCGTCGCCCTCGTATCCGCCCAAGTACGTCGAATAGCTCAAGGACGGATCAATCACTAATTCTTTCGTGCGGTCATAGTCGCCAATGGCAAAACTGACCTGTCGTTCGCGGATCACAAACTGCGCGGCAACGGTGCGACGTTCGTGGTTGATGGTTTGGTAAACGACCGGTTTGTGATGGCGCAACTCGCCGCCTTCGATGCCGATCAGCAGATCGCCATTTTCCGCGAGACTCAGTCTTGTCGCCCCCGCAAACTGCATTTTGATCGCGTTTGGATTTGCGCCCGGTGCGACGATGAAGTCATATTCCAATTGCTGTTGTTGCCCGTAGTACACGACATCAATGCCAGGATACACGCCTGCATATTTCACCTTCGCAAAATGCCGCACGCCTTCCCGGTACTGCGCCGGACTGTCGCCGACGTAGTAATTGCTGACGGTTGGCAACACATCCAGTCCGGTAATCGCCGGACGCGCGTTTGCCTCTTGCAACTGCATGCGCAACGTCGTCGTCGTCTCGCCTTTTTGCAGCGCCATCACGGCTTCGCGCGCGGTCAGAAACAAACTGTAGCCGCGTCCGCGTGCCGTGAATTTCACGCGCGGATCGGTTTGCCCTTCGTTGCGCGTAAAGTTCAGCGGCATTTTTTTCAGCACTTCGCCGGACGGCGCGGCGGGTTTGCTGACGGTGGGCGAGGTCGCGGCCTGCACGGTGTTGCGCGCGTGTCCGGCAGGGAAAATTTGTGGCGTAGCGAGCGTGCCAGAAAAGGCGAGGAGTACAGCGAGCAAATGCGCCGCACGCAAGCGGGCGCGCGAATTGACGGAGCCAAAGAGTACACGTAAAGTTTGCATAATCATTTCATCCTTCCAAGGAAAGAAGTGATCTGTGCGGATTAGCCTGCCCTGGTCTGCCAACTACGCGGCGGGCTAGTCCGTCCAAGCGTGCCAGGTCAACACGACTTCAGCACGAGCCTGGTAACAGAAAACTTACAGGTAGCTGATGCACAACATTCTCACCCGCGCTTTTTCTCGCACGGGTGTGACTCACACAGTATGGTGCGGTCAGGTTTCAAAGTGAGTAGGAGAAACGAGCTGAGCTTTCTTCTCGTCAAGGAAAGCGCCTGCGACCTAGTTCTCCTCCGGCAAAATCAATGATCTAGTTGCGACCATGCCAGGGAGTGAGTGTGGTGTGTGGTCAAGTGGGATTCCACTGGCGTACCTGTTACGCATCTTTTCGGTAAATTGATTAGCAGGGAGCATCGTTCCCGACAGCGGCATAACAGATTGGGTGAGGAAGTTATAAAGAGCAAACTGGGCGTAAGCTAGCACGACAGGCGGGCACTGTCCACAGAAAATTTCAGGCGATGCTGCCTCCGCGCGCTTGTACGCAGAGAGCCGCATCGCCTGACGACTGAGGACAAAATTCGGTACGCTGTGTTAGTTCTCCGGCTGTTGTTGCAGAAAGAAATCAATCAATTCTTCGGCGGAATTTTCCATTTCAATCGCAAAGACGTGGACGCGGTTGGTGAAGTAATTAAACATCCAAACGGCAGGAATAGCGACGACTAAGCCGAAGGCGGTGGTAATCAGGGCTTCGGCAATTGCGCCGGAAATCACGCCGATGCCTGCGTTTTGCGCTTCATTCATTTTCGTAAAGGCGTTGATGATGCCGACGACTGTGCCAAACAATCCGACAAACGGCGCGGTCGAACCAACAGTCGCCAGGCTTGACAGGCCGCGCTGCAAATCGGCGGTTTTCATTGCCGCCGCGCGTCAATGCGCGTTTGGCTTTGCGCAATGGATTCTTGATGTTGCTGGCGGTCAGTTCCTGCAAACCAGAATTGACGACGACGGCCAGATGGCTTTTCTTGTATTCGCGCGAGAGTTGCAGGGCTTCGCTTAAGTGCGAAGTCTTGAGCATCTCCGAAACTTTCGGTACGAATTCGCGCGATTGTTTGGCCGCACTTTTGAAGGTCAAATAGCGCTCGAACGTCACGGCCAGCGAATAAACGGACATCAGCAGCAACAGGACGATGACGGCCAACCCTGCCGCGCTCACGTCTTCTAAAATTTTGTGAAATGACCAGCTAAATACCGAGCAGGTTCTACTTGCAGCAGGAACAGAAAGAAAGAGCTATCGCTAAAGAGCGCCATAGTTTTGAGCCTCCTTGATAAATTGATCCCAGCAGGTTTTCGTGATGTAACCGATTCGCTGGCGCGCCCAGCGAACGTGTTGCATTAGACTCCAGCTCGCGCCTAAAGTTCCCCTTTCAGGTAGCCGTTATCTCAAATCTCGATCTCTTTAGGATTTGTTTCCCGTCGTTGGCGGTGACGTTGAAAGGCGTGAATGTTGGTTTTTGTTGTGCGACATCGTGTGGCAGGTGCAATCACCGTGCGGGCAAAAGCGTGAAGCAAAACGATGTGCATCAATAAGGATGTTGTGAGGAAAACGAATAACTTCGGCTGATAAAATATTCTGTCGCAAATTACGGAGATATATTATTGGGAAAGTTCGATAGCAGTATTTCCGGCGTGCAGCCATACCGCAGGGGCACCACCACCGTGCCAAAGCCGCGATTAACATACAACTGCGTATTGCCAGCACCGCATGCCCGCGCATAAATTTGCGGCTTGGGCGATGCAGCCAGCGCGAGAGTGCCGTATCCTTGCGCGGGACAAGTAACTTCCAATTGATTTGTCCACCGTGTGTGGCCTGACAGCATCAGGTCTACGCCCGCGCGTGCGGCTTCACGAATCAGTGCGGGATTGTGCGCCAGCAAAATACGTGTTTCGTGGCGATAAGTATGGGCGAGCGCGGTTTTCATATCATCCAGCTTCACCATCATATCGTCTACACCCGCCAGACAAATCTGCGCGCCATCACGTTCCAGCCGTACATGCTCATTGCAAAGCACGCGGATGCCGTTGGCCTCCAGCGCTGAACGCATCAACGCGCCGTCCGTCCAGTGATCGTGATTACCCAGCACCGCATAGACGCCGTGTTTCGCTCGCAACCGGCTGAGCGCCCGCGCACAACCCGGAATAAAATCCGGCGAATGCGAAACATAATCACCCGTCAACACGACCAAGTCCGGCTGTAATTCATTCGCGCGCTCGGCGGCATTGACGATTTCCGCTTCGCTGACAAACGAACTGTGATGCACATCGGAAAGCTGGACGATTTTGAAACGCTGAAATTCCGGCGGCAGTTTCGGGATGCGAATGGGCAGATGGGTGATCTGTACTTGCGTCGTTTCCAGCAGTGCCGCACGCAGAAAATTGAAAACCTTGCGATGCCCGGCCTGTTGAAGCGGGGAAGCGTGCGATGTCCAGGAGGTTTGCTTATCGGCGCGGTTAATCACGCGACGTTTCATGCGCGTGTTCAAGTCCGCAATAACTTTTCTTCTTTTCATTGTCTTTGACCGCTGCTGTGGGGGAGCCAGAAACAGCCCTTAAAACCCTTTTCAAACACAGGCGGATTATACCGTTCCGGCAGTTGTGAGGCAACCGGATTGCCGGAGCGCAGGAAAAGGCCAGGCTGAAGCAGATGCGGCGTGGGAAGGCTTATTTTCCAGCAACAGTCACAATGTCGCGCGCCGCCACCCAATGGGCAATGTCTTCGCGGTTAATCGCAGCGGCCATCAACTCAGGAAATAAATCCGGCGTGCAGGCAAACGACGGAATACCCATTTCCGCAAAACGCCGGGCGACGTTGTGGTCATAACCAGGTTTGCCATCGTCGCTGAGGGCGAGTAGCGCAATCATCTGCACACCCGCTGCAACCAGCGACGACGCCCGTTTGAGCATTTCCTGGGGATTCCCACCTTCGTACAAATCACTGACGAGTAACAGAATCGTTTCGTGTGGTTGGCGCACCAACCCCTGACAATAACCGAGCGCCCGATTGATGTCTGTACCGCCGCCGAGTTGTGTGCCAAACAGCAACTCCACTGGGTCTTGCAATTGCTCAGTCAAATCCACGACAGCCGTATCGAACACCACCATCCGTGTATTGACCGCTGGCAACGACGCCATCACCGCGCCGAAGATGCCTGAATAAACGACCGACGTTGCCATCGAACCGCTTTGATCCACGCACAAAATAATGTCGCGCAACGACGACCGTTTGCGCCCGTAGCCGATGCGCGTTTCCGGCACGACGGTTTTGTATTCCGGTTGATAATGCTTGAGGTTTGCGCGAATCGTGCGATGCCAGTCAATTTCGTTATGGCGCGGGCGACGATTGCGCGCAGCACGATTCAAACTGCCGGTAATCGCCTGTCGCAGGGGATTCGCCAGCTTGCGTTCCAACTCTTCGACGACTTTGCGCACCACAAGCCGCGCCGTGTCTTTCGTCTTGTTCGGCATCACACTCGCCAGCGAAACCAGCGTTGCCACCAAATGCACATCCGGCTCGACGGCTTCCAGCATTTCGGGTTGCAATAACATCTGCCGCAGGTTCAACCGCTCCAACGCATCCTGCTGCATCACTCGCACGACGGACGAAGGAAAGTAGGTGCGAATGTCGCCCAGCCAGCGTGCTACGCTCGGCGCGGAGCCGCCCAGCCCCCCTTTGCGCTCGGAATCGTAAAGCGCCGACAGCGCCTTATCCATCGCCAAATCTGCGCCTTGCAAACTGCACCCGATGCCGTCCGCCTCGTGTCCGCCGAGCAGCAAGCGCCAGCGGCGTTGTCGTTCGTTGTTATTCTGCATAATTGATTCCCAGCAATTGTCGCAGCAACGGCAACACCGCTTCGGCGCGCGTCACATCGAAATCGCCGCTCGCTACTGCCACCCGCACGCTTGTGCCTTGCGCCACGCGCTCGCCCATTTGTCGGCGTTCCGGTGCCGCAAACGTAGCGAACGTGCGCCGTAGCAACGGCAACAATTGCGTGAACGTTTCCGACGGCAAAGACACCACCCATTCATCAATCACTTGCCACAACGCTTCATCGTGCAAAAGTAGTAAACCGCTGCCGCGCAGGAAACCATCCATCCACGCCGCCGCCTGTGCTGGCTCGCTCGCCGTCGAAAGCGCAAAGCTTAGGCGTCGCGCGGTTTCTTCGGCAGCAAACACCTGCGCCTCAAACAACAACCGACAACAGCGCCCGGCAATCAGCCCGTGCAACGTTTGCTGTTCACTCATCGCCGCCAGCGTGCTTTGCCACAGCGTCAAATGCTCTTGCTGTTGCAGCAATGCAAGCGCGCCGTTGACGTTCACAAGCCGGTCATACATCGCCGTCGCTGCATCGTCATTGAGCGAAGCACAAGCATTCGGTAAGCCGACGCAAATCCGCGCCACCAACCCGTCCACGACCTTACCCACCGTCGCCGTATCCGTTTGCCGCACGTTGCCGTAGCGCATCACGTTCGCGAGCGGCGGCAGCGCGTCCAGCAAATGCGCGATGTCGCTTGCCACGGCGGCTTCTGCTTGAATGCGCGCCATCAAATGCGCAACCGCTGCGGGCAAATCCGCGAGCAAGGTGTGATCCACGAGCGCAGTCAGCGCCGCCAGATTTTCGGCTTTGTTCGCCTTGTGCTTCACAAGGTTCGTCGCCGCTTCCAGCACTGTGTTGCCCCAAATGCCCGCTTCAATCAACGCGACGGAAAATTCCGGTTGCCATTGCACGCGCCATAATTCGTGAAACGTGCCGTTGCCACCCGCGCGTTGCGGCTCGCCCCACGCGATGCCAAGCAGCGATAAGCGATGCAGCAACTGACTGCGCGCCAAATCGTTTTCTTTGCGCAAATCAAGGTCAATCGTTTTCTGCGTCGCTTCGGCAGGGAAGCGCAGGCGTTTCTGTTTGCGCTGCAAATCCTGTTGCAGCGGCACCGCAGGCATGTCCTCCGGTACTTCGCCCAACACTTCGCCCACGATCAACTTTTCGTGAATTAACCGCAGCGGCGCATCGTTGCCAAAACACAACACGGTTTGCGTCGCTTCATTCAATTCCCGCAAGCCCGGACGATGTTGACCGCGCATTGCCGCGAGCGTTTCCGCCAGGCGCACCGCTTCAATCACCGAAGCCGACGACGCATCCAAATCTTCCTTGCGCAACAGCCGCGCGACCTTCGTCAGCCAGCGAATTTCGGTCTGTTCCGGCTTGCGCCACAAGTGCGAATACCAGCCCGGCGAAGTGATGCCCGCGCCATACCCGCTTGCGTAACTGAGCCGCCCATTCGTCCACGGAATCCACGTCGCCGCCACTTTCGTTTTCGGCAAGCTTTTCAGCAACGCCGCATCTTCTTTGACGGGCGGCATTGTTTGCAGCGCCGGAACGTGCCACGCGCCACACACGACCGCGATTTTTTCAAAGCCTTCTTTCTCTGCCACACGAATCGTTTGCCGCATAAATGCCTCGCGCAAGGCTTCGCGATGTGGCAACGTCGAATGCGGTTCGCGCAACACCGTCATCGCCTCCGCAATCGCGGCAAATACGTCGGCACTGTTGCGCCGCTGTTCGATGATCTGCTCCCACCATCCTTCGCCGTCGTCATTGCCCGCCGCCTCGCTGAGTTCGCCCAGCGGATCACGCGGCAATTCCGCGTCAGAATTTGAGATTTCAGATGCGAGATTAGAGAGGGCGAATTGATGCGTTTGCGGCAAATCCATAAACCGCACCGCCACGCCGTGCTGCAAGCCGTAGCGTGCCGCCTGCCATTCGGGCGAGAATTCGGCAAAGGGATAAAATACCGCTTTGTTCGGCTCCTCCGGTGCGTAAATCAGCAAAGCAACCGGCGGCCTCATCGCCTTGTCCGCGAAGAACGGCAACACGCTTTCCGCATCCGGCGGCCCTTCGATCAGGATGGCATCAGGGCGCAACGAAACAAGCGACTCGTGTAAGCTGCGAGCGGAACCGGGGCCGTGATGACGAATGCCGAAGATGTGAATGCTCATAATCAACGCAGGATAGACCACAGATGACGCGGATATTACGGGTTTACGCGGATCAATCTTATCCGAAAGTAATCCGCGCAGACCCGCCGCATCCGCGTCATCTGTGGTCTGTTCCTATACAACCTCCCGACACGCGCGATACAAATCTTTCCATCCCTCGCGCTCTTTCACGACGGTTTCCAGATACTCCAGCCACACGACGCGATCCTGCACCGGGTCTTTGACGACAGCACCAATTAAGCCGGAAGCAATGTCATTCGCCCGCAACACGCCATCGCCGAAATGTGCCGCAAGCGCGAGGCCGCTGTTCATTACCGAAATCGCTTCCGCCGGGCTGAGCGTGCCGCTGGGAGATTTCAGTTTGGTTTTGCCGTCCGCCGTTTTGCCGTCGCGCAGTTCGCGGAAGATCATCACGACGCGGCGAATCTCTTCGATAGCGGGCGCTTCGGCGGGCAGTTCCAACGCGCGGCCAAGATGAGCGACGCGGGTTTGTACGATTTCGACTTCTTCTTCCGCCGTTTCTGGCACGGGCAAAATCACGGTATTGAAGCGGCGTTTTAGCGCGCTCGACAATTCGTTGACGCCGCGATCTCGGTTGTTGGCGGTGGCGATGACGTTGAAGCCTTTTGTTGCTTGCACTTCGTCGTTCAGTTCGGGAATGGGCAGCGTCTTTTCGGACAGCACGGTAATCAACGTGTCCTGCACATCGGCGGGAATGCGCGTGAGTTCTTCGACGCGCGCAAGCTTGCCCGCCTGCATTGCACGCATCATCGGGCTTGGCACTAAGGCTTCCTGCGAAGGGCCTTTGGCCAGCAGGCTCGCGTAATTCCAGCCGTAACGAATCGCCTCTTCGCTCGTCCCCGCCGTGCCTTGAATCAGCATCGTCGAATCGCCCGCAATCGCGGCGGCGAGATGTTCGCTGACCCAACTTTTCGCCGTACCCGGCACGCCGAGCAGCAACAACGCGCGGTCTGTGGCGAGCGTCGCAATCGCAATTTCAATCAAGCGCCGATTGCCGATGTATTTCGGCGTGACGGTAAAACCGTTGTTGAGTTTGCCGCCGAGCAAGTACGTCGAAACAGCCCAGGGCGAAAGCTGCCAATTCGGCGGACGATGGCGGTCATCGCTTTTGGCTAAGGCCGCGAGTTCTTCGGCAAATTGTTGTTCCGCGTGTTCGCGTAAAAGTGTTGTCATTGCGTGATCTCCCTGATGGCGGTGTAGCGCAGGTCAAGCGCGGCGAGTAACGCATCCAAAACGGGCAACGATGCGGGCAACGAATGATTCAGTTGCGAGAGTCTGGTGATGACTTGCGGGATGGTGGCAAAATCGAAATGAATGCTGGTATTGATCAAATAACGTTCCCACCAAAACTCTGTCTGAAATCCATCTCTCTGCGCGTGAAAACAAATGCTCTCGGTAAAGAGGAGCGTTAGTTCCGCACTCCATTGGTGTTGGTATGCGATGAGGTATCTTTTGTTGCGTCCGGCAGCAAGCAGCGAAGGGTCTTTCTTGAGTAGGTTGAGAATGATTTCTTCTTGTCGCGTTCGCGGCAAAATGTGCAGCATCGCTAGCGCGCCGTCTTCCCCCAACTTCGCCGCGTGCAATGCTTCTGCCCAAGCCACGCTACGCGCTAGTTGGTTGGCGTTCAGCCAGCTTTCCAGCAGCATCTTTCTCCACTCGCTGCGGCGCGCTGCGTTGAGCAGCTCATCAATCGTCCAACCGGAGGCGCTAACCCAAATGTCAGGAGGAACCAGGCTGAGCATTTGCTGCAACCACCAGGCCTTTTCGCCCACATTGGCATACGACGGTTTGGGTTCAATGCCATCACGCTTCATCGCCTTATCGCATTCTGTCGGCAACGCGATTTCGATTTTGTCTTTGCCGATGAACTTTCGTCGGAAGGTCAGTAGCGGTTTGACGCGCGCAATCATGCGTTGCACATACGCCGACACCGGCAAACGTGCCAGCAAGGCGGCTGCCGCTTGACGCACCTCTTTGCGGCGATCATCCAGCGCCGCTTCCAGGAATGCTTCATCCGCCAAACTGAGGCTATCGGCAAAGGCGGCGACGAAGGCCGCGCGTTCTTCGGGCGTTTCTTGCGCCCAGGTCAACGCCACAAGTTCGCGTGCGTGCGTCGGATCAGTTGCCCGCAGCTTTTTGAGCAAGGCCAGGCGCATTGGAGCGGCACCCGTTTCCCAAACAGCTTCGTCCAGTTCGCCCAGCACATAATTCCAGTCAGGATTTTGTTGTGCGACCCACGCGCCGCGTTTGCCAATTACTTGGACGATGCTTTCCCGCAAAAACGAGTCTGTCTTGCCAAGTTTCAGCAGGACTACCAGCCAGCTTTCCGGCACGCGCTTTCCTGCTTGCGCCAGTGTCGTAAACCACTCACGCTGCATTTCCCGGTAGTCGTCGTTGCTCAGCAGCAACGATAAATGATGTGCTGCGCGGTCACTGCAACACGGCGCATCATCCGTTTCGGCAGGCGCTGGCAATGGCTGTTGATTTGTAACAGGCAATTGCCCCGCGCGTTCATACAATGCAATAGTTGCCGCTGCGCTAAGCAAGGCCGATTCACGCGCATTCACATCCAGCTTCGCCAGCAACTCGCCTACCGCATCATTGCGGGGCGGCAAGGTGAGCGCGGTTCGTTCGGTGCCGACGAGGGCGGTTTTCAGAATGTCTTGCCACATACGATTCTTTTACAAATTTACGAATGTGCCATCTGCCCACAGGCTCAACGGCAGCAACGCCTCGCCGTCCCATTCGCCAAACAATTGCACGGGATGGCCGCCGCTCAGGGCGAGCAGTTCCCACTCGCGCGCGAAGTTTGCGGCAAGCGGCAAGTGGTGCTGCGCCGCATCGCAAACGCTCCACCGCTCGCCCTGACGTAATGGGATGACGTTTTCCAAAAGCAGCGGGAAGCGTTCGAGCCAGGGGTGCCACGCCAGCGCGGCGGCGTAGCCTGCCATCGCTTCGGCAATCGTCGTTGCCGTTGGCGTGCTGTCCGGCACGAGCGCGCCGCGTTCTTTGACCAGTGCGCGTAACGGATAGGCGCTCGCAAAAAACACCAGTTCGGCTTCCAGCGCGGAGCCGATCAGCCAGCTTGCATCGAGCGGTTGCGAGCCGTGCGCATACTGTAAAAGCACGGCATCGCGTCGCGTCGTCACGCCGCGCAACCACGTTGCCTGCACGTGCAAACGGTCTTCTTCCGTCACGCGCTGACCGAGCACAAACCACTTGTCTTTGAAGCCACTTTGCTGGAGCAATTCGTCTTGATTCTGCGTCCAGCCAATCAGCGTGCGCAGGTCGGCTTGCGTTTCGGCGGGCAAGGTTTCGAGGCGTTTGTAGCCTTCGATCAGCAAATGCACTTTCGCCAATTGGCGCAGCATTCGTTCGTATCCAGCCGTGCCGCCGATGCGCTGCGTCGCTGCCAGTTGCAGCAGGCGGGCGAGGCCGGGCGCTTGGGCGTCTATCATGCGTTTGGCGGGCGTTTCCCAAAATTTATGCTCCTGCACTTGCGGCGAGGCGAGGCCGTTGCGGAGGAGATCGTACAGCCACAATTCCAACTCGCGCACTCCTGCCGTGACTTTGGCTTCGCGGCTGGCGGCGCGTTTGGCCTGCGCGGTTGGATCGGCGATTTCTTCGGCTTGTTTAGCCGTACGTTCGGCTTTTTGTTCGGCGCGTTTCGTGCGGGAGGCAAACCAATCACTGACCCAGGCAGGTTGTGCCGCTGATTTAAATTGCTGTGTTTGATTGGCGAAGAGCAACAGCAAACCGAGGCCGTGCTTGCAAGGAAATTTGCGGCTGGGGCAGGAGCATTTGAAGGCTGGTTCGCTCAAGTCAATCTGCGTTTGATATGGATTTTTACCGCTGCCCTGACACTCGCCCCACACCGTTTGCTCGTCGCTGCCGAGCGTGACCCAGTGGCGTGCGTTGGCTAAGCCTTGTCCGGCTTTAGCGGACGCGGCATCCGGCGCGAGGGCAAGAATTTGTTCAGTCGTAAATTGCACAACTACTTCAGGAAACGTGAGTGGGGCTGGCGCGGGAGGTTATAGCAAATTTTGCGAGCAGGCTGAAGAGAAATTAACTGGGTACGCACGCATCCTGCGTGCTGCGACGGCAAAGATGTGCGCTCCGGCGGCAAAGACAACCACGCAGGATGCGTGCGTACTCAGTTAATTCACGCGGCGCGTGTAGCCCTTCCAAAACGGCTCGCGCAGCACTTTCTTGTCAATTTTGCCCGTGCCGCCTTTGGGCAATTCGCCGTCTTTGATTTCGATCAACTTCGGCGTTTTGTAATGTGCAAGATGCGCGGCGCAGTGCGCGATTAATTCTTCTGGCGTGGCTTCTGCATTGGATTTGAGCGTGACGACAGCGGCCACGACCTCGCCCCATTTTTCGTCGGGCGCACCAATGACGGCGACTTCGCGCACTGCCGGGTGTTTAAAGAGGACGTTTTCGACTTCGGTGGAATACACATTTTCGCCGCCCGTGACGATCATATCTTTGGTGCGGTCTACGATGTAAAAGAAGCCGTGTTCATCCATTCGCGCCGCATCGCCCGTGTGCAGCCAGCCGCCGCGCAATGTTCGTGCCGTTTCTTCGGGACGCTTCCAATAACCGAGCATCACATTCGGCCCGCGCGCGACGATTTCACCGACTTCGCCCTGTTTTACGCTGCGGTCGTTTTCGTCCACGATGTCCAA